>CAYHPY010000026.1:38786-42676 GCA_964358485.1 uncultured Elusimicrobia bacterium | reverse complement strand
GATCACGCGGGTGGTCGACAAAGACAACGGAAAGGGGAAATAACGATCATGGCCCCCGCCGCCGCGCCGGACCTCAAGGCCCTCATCAAGGACGTCCCCGATTTCCCGAAAAAGGGGATCGTCTTCAAGGACATCACGCCGCTCTTGGCCGACGCGGCGGGGTTCAAGAAGGTGATCGACGACCTGGCCGCTCCCTTCCTGGGGCAAGGGATAACCGTCGTCGCGGGAATCGAGTCCCGCGGCTTTCTTTTGGCCACGCCGGTGGCCTACCGGCTGGGCGCCGGGGTCGTGCCCATCCGCAAAAAGGGGAAGCTCCCCCGCGCCGTCCACAAGGCCTCCTACGCCCTGGAGTACGGCACCGACTCCATCGAGGCCCATTCCGACGCCTTGGGCCCCAAGGACAAGGTCCTGCTCATCGACGACGTCCTGGCCACCGGCGGCACCGCCAAGGCCGCTTGCGAGCTGATCGCGGCCCTTGGGGGGACTTTGGCCGGCGTGTGCTTTCTCATCGAGCTGGGCTTTCTCAACGGCCGGGAAAAAATCCCCGGAAAGAAAATCCACTCCCTCATCACCTATTAGGTGCCAGGTATCCACTTTCTTACCTTTCCCCCGCCCCGTTAGGTGCCTGGCATTCATATTCTTCAAATTCCCGGGCTTTGCCGCCCCTCCAAGCGCGCGATGCGCTCCTCCAACGAGGGGTGGGTCGAAAGCAGGGCCAAAAAGCCCCCGGATTTTCCCGAGATCTTGAGCGTCGCCAGCGCGGGCTGTTCCTCCAACCCGATGGTCCGGGTGTAAGTTTGAAGCGCCCTTAGCGCGTCGATCATGCCGGACCGGCCCGCCAGCGCCGCCCCGCCCTCGTCGGCCCGGAACTCGCGGCGCCGCGAGAAGGACGCGACCACGACCGCCCCCAGGAGGCTCAGGCAAATCTCCAGGACCATGGTGGTCATGAAATTCACCATCCGCCGGGACTCCTCCTTCACGTTCTGGCTGACCGCGAAGGCGATGACCCGGGCCAGGAACATCACGAAGGCGTTGACGACCCCTTGGACCAAGGTCATGGTCACCATGTCCCCGTTGGCGATGTGGGCGATCTCGTGCCCAAGGACGCCCTCCAGTTGGCGGCGGTTCATCCTTTGCAGCAGGCCGGTGGAGACGGCCACCAGCGCGCGCGCCTTGGTCGGGCCCGTGGCGAAGGCGTTGACCTCCGGGCTCTCGTAAATTCCGACCTCCGGCATGGCCGGCAGGCCCGCGGAGGCCGCCAGGCGATGGACCGCGCGAACCAGGTCGCCCAGCTCGCCGGGGGCGCCTTGCGCGGGGATGACTTTCACGCCCATCATCCACTTGGCCATGATCCGGGACAACGCCAACGAGACGAAGGCGCCGCCCATGCCCCAAACCAGGCAGAAGGCCGCCAGGGACCGATAGTCCAGGCCGTAGGCCGTGAGGTACGGCCCCACGCCCAGAAGCTGGAGCACGAAGGAAATGGTCAGCATCACCAGGATATTGACCGCCAGGAAGAGCGCGACGCGTTTGATCATGACAAGGCACCTCCGGAGTCATTTTTCTCCACTCGTTGCGACGAGCGCGAACGCCAAATGAAAATCACAAGCAGGGGCAGGGCGGCCATCAGAATCCGGTCCTGCACCACGCCCGACGGCAGACCCAGCCAACCCGGCAGCCAGCGCGCCGCGGCCAGGGTCGCCAGCAAGCAGAGCACGAAGCCGATGACGTCCGCCCTCATGCCGCGCTCCCCGCGCGCGCCGGCATCGCCGCCCGCGGCCGGCTCGCCGAGAAGGACGCCGCGATGGAGCCTCCCAGCAGGGCCGCGATCACGCCCAGGGACACCCAGGCGGACATGTGATAAACCCCGCTGGCGCACATCTTACCTCCGACGAAAACCAGCACTCCCGCCAGGCCGTATTTGAGGTACACGAAGCGGTCCATGACCCCCGCCAGGGCGAAATACAGGGACCGCAGGCCCAGGATGGCGAAGACGTTGGAGGTCCACACCAGGAAGGGGTCCTGCGTGACCGCGAAGATGGCGGGGATGGAGTCCACGGCGAAGACGACGTCGGTGACCTCCACCACCAGGACGACCAGGAGCAGGGGAGTGGCCGCCCAGGCCCCGTTGACCCGGACCAGGAAACTCCGCCCGTGATAGGAATCCGTCACCGGCATGAGCTTGCGGACCAGGCGCACGACCGGATTGCGGGCGGGATCCATCCCGTGGTCGGTCTTGCGCGCCATTTGGACGCCCGTGAGGATGAGAAAACCCCCGAAGGCGTAGATGATCCAGGAGAAGCGGTCCAGCAGAGCGGCCCCCGCCGCGATCATGGCGCCCCGCATGACCAGCGCGCCCAACACGCCCCAAAAGAGGACCCGGTGCTGATATTGGGAGGGAACCTTGAAATAGGAGAAGAGCGTGAGAAACACGAAAATGTTGTCCACGCTCAGGGACTTCTCGATGAGGTATCCCGCCAAAAACTCCGTGCCCGCCTGGGGCCCGCGGGCCCAGTACAGCCAGCCGTTGAAGAGCATGGCCAAGGAAATCCAGAAGGCGCTCCAGCCCAGGGCCTCCCGCACGCCGACGGAGTGGGTCTTGCGGTGAAAGACCCCCAGGTCCAGCGCGAGCAGGGCCAGGATCAGCAGGGTGAAGACGATCCAAGGAAGCATCGGTGGCGACAGTATACCCGCCGGATGGTTGTTCGGTCAAACAGATAATATGTTATAACTTGTTCGTCTTTTACGATGATCCCGCTGAACTACCACCATCTCTACTATTTTTCCATCGTGGCCAAGGAAGGCAGCATCGTCAAGGCCAAGGAGAAGCTCCTGCTGGCCCAGCCGACGATCAGCGGCCAGCTCCGGGAGCTGGAAGCCTCCCTCGGGCGCCCGCTTTTCGATCGCAAGAAACAGCGCCTCCACCTGACCGAGGCGGGGCGCTTGGTGCTGGGCTACGCGGAGCGCATCTTCGACCTGGGCACCGAAATGACGGACGCCCTGAAGGACCGGCCGCTGGAGGGGCGCTTGCGGGTCCAGATCGGCCTGGTGACCGGAACCCCGAGGGCCATCGCCCAGGCCCTGGCGGACCACCTCTACTCGGCTTTCCCCAAGGCGCATCTGACCGTGCGGGAGGACGACCTGGCCGATCTCACGGCGGGCCTGCGCGCCCACCGGCTGGACTTGATCCTCTCGGACACGCCTCCGGCGGGGCAGGAAGGGGAGGAATTCGTCTCCCGCCTGGCCGGACGGGTCCCCGTGGCCCTGGCCGCGGCCCCCGCCCTGGCCCGCAAGCTCGGCCCCCTGCCCAAGGGGCTCGACGGCGCGCCCATGATCCTGCCCGCCCAGCCCAGCCAGGTCTATCACCAGGTCCTGGACCTCTTCGCCCGCTGGAAGATCAAGCCGGACGTGGTGGCCGAGGTTCAGGACGTGGAGCTGGCCCGCCGGCTGGCCATGGCCGGACGCGGCGTCGTCCCCCTGAACAGGGAGACGCTCAAGGACCCCATCGCCGCCGGAAAGCTCGTCGCCCTTCCGATCAAGGCCTTGGGCGTCCACGAGCCGGTCCACCTCATCGCCCGCCAGCGCCGCTGGCTCAACCCGCTGGCCGAGCGGGCGTTGGACCGGTTCCGGCTTTAGCAGGGTGAACTCGTCGACCTTCGATCAGAAATATCATCCCGAAGCCCGACCCAGACATCCAAAGTTCTCAGGTCCGGGACGTCCCGAACCAACATCCTTTGGATGTTCGGGACGTAAAAGCATCCGTTGATTTGGCGAAACAACGAATTCGGCGACGACCGGAGTGTCGTCGCCGGGGCATTCCGCCCCCCGGCGCCCGGGCCCCAGCCACCGGGACAAAAAAACGCCCCCCCCCCCCCCCGCCCACAAAGCCC
>CAYHPY010000026.1:0-38776 GCA_964358485.1 uncultured Elusimicrobia bacterium | reverse complement strand
TTGTATGTTCGGTACTTAAAACCATCGTTTTTTTTGGCTAAAAAACTATTTCGGCGACGACGGTTGTGGGGTGGCCGGGGCATGCGTCCCGGCTGCGCCGGGCCGCATGCCTCGGGAACAAAGTCCGGACCCGACGCCCCGCGGCCATCAAGGCCGCATGCCTCTGTGAAGCGGCACATTCCCATCATCAAAAAGTACTGGAATTTCCTCAATCTGAACAGTCGGCGCCGACTGTTCACTTCAAGATTTTTCCAGCATAATTTACAAATGGTCTTCGGAAAGATTTAAGCGCCTTTTAGATGTCAAGGTCGAACCGCTTGAGGATCGCTTCGATCCACCCCCCGCCTGAGCCCGTTACAGGCTCATCTTGCATTGGACAAGTCTCGATCTTGCGTGGGGCCAAACCGTCTGTTATACTGGAGTTGTGAGTTACACCTTCTCCGCGGTCGTCGAGAAAGAAGGCCGATGGTACGTCGCCCTTTGTCCCGAGTTGGACGTGGCCAGCCAAGGCCACACCATTGAGTTGGCTCTGCGCAATCTCAAGGAAGCCGTTCAGCTCTACCTCCAAACGGCATCCAAAAGCGAGCTAAAGAACGCCCTGGGCTCGCCTCCGCTGATCACGACGCTAGAAGTCAAAGTCTAGGACATGTCCCTGCCGAGCATCTCCGCGAGGGAGGCCCTGCGGGCGTTCGAGAAGGCGGGCTATCGGCGGGTCCGCCAATCCGGAAGCCATGTCGTCATGCAAAAAACCGTCGGGCATTCCACCAATACCCTGGTTGTCCCAAATCACCCCGAGTTGGCCAAGGGAACCCTGCGGGCCGTCATCAGGAAATCAGGCATGACCGTGGAAGAGTTTGTCGCCCTTCTCCACTCATAGCTTTTCCTATTTCCGGCTTCCACAGGCAGCCTCCCCGCTGGAGGCGGTCTCAAGGCAGCAGCTGCCCAGCGATTTTTCCTCGAGACTCTCTACTTCATCTGATCCAGCAGTCCCGACCACTTCTCCCGGCATCCTGAGGCGTAGGTGCGCCGTTTTTGGGTCGCACCACCGAGGAACCTGGCGATCAGCCCCTTGGGTGCCGACTCCATCTTTTCAGCTTTTAGAGACTTCGGCCGATGGGTCACATAGAGCTGGTTGGCATCGGTTTCGCATCGGGCCGCCCTGTCAGGATCACCGAGCAAAATATTAAGTTCGACCATGAAAAAGTAGGTCGCCTGCAGCTGTTCGATTCGAGCATCCGTCGCCACGACAACCTCGTTCGCCGGGCGGCGCTCGACGATACTCTCGGGCTGGACATCCTCCATTGAGCAAAATATGAGTTTCGTAGACGGTCGAGGTTGCCTGACGGCTTCAATCTCCGCAATCGCGGTCAGCGCGTAGTCTAGGGCCTTTCCCACCCTTCGAAGAAGGCATCGTTCTTGTCGCCGGTGCGTTTATGGCTTGACCGCCCATGGCTGATCTTGGCCAACTCGTCTACCAGCTTCTCCCATCCTTTTTCCACCATTTCGGGCAACTCCTGTTAACCTATGGGCTCCAAGACTTTTCTCTCCCCAGAGGTTGCGGCGTGGAGGATCATCACCCGTCCGGTGATGCCGGGCCGCATGGTTTCGACGATCAAAGCCTTCATCTCACTATAGAACATCTTCCAGCCTTCGACCTGAGCCTTGTGCTTCTCGCCGGTGAGCCTGGCTGTCTTCGCATCATCATCGAAATCGGTCACCAGCCATACTTCATACTCACCACCGGCACGATCGGCATTGGCCGAATAGCACAGTGCCTTTCCCAAAATTGTCCGCCAGTCGTCATTTGGCCCAAAAACATCGACGTAGACGATCTTCCCATTGATCTCCTTAACGTAGTCGGCCTCTAGGGATTTTTTCGGTTTCCATCGCAAGCGGTATTCCTCTGAGTAAACATGGTCGAGAGTTCTGGAAGCCGACCCTCCATATTCTGAACGAAGCCAATCTTCGATCGCGCGCAGTTTTGGCCGTTTATGTTCACCCATGGTTTTGTCCAGACCCCGCCTGCCTTAGCACTTCCCACTTCATAGCTTTGTCGTTGTTTTCCTCGACCCCCTTAGCCCCCGCCTCCCTCCTCCGCGCTCAGGGACCGCCAGGAGTCCGGGTGGTGCAGGTTGAACTCGTCGACCTTCCGCAGAACCGTGGGCTCAAAGCCCTCCCGGCGGATGGTTTGGACCAGGTCCGCGAACTCGGCCGTGCGTTTGAGTTCCGTGGAACCGGCCCCCTTCTTGGTTTGGTAATCCGCCACGATCTTGGCCCCGTGGCGCTCCGGGGGAGCGGGACGGACGTCCTGGTAATGCTGGGAGAGCACCATCACGCGCGTGGACAAGAACACCGCCTCGCCGATGTCGTGGGTCACGAAGAAAATGGTCATCTTGAGTTTTTCCCAGGTCTCCAGAATGAAAACCTGCAGGTCCTCGCGGACGCTGGGGTCCAAGGCCCCGAAGGGCTCGTCCATGAGCAGGACCTTGGGGCGCATGATCAGGGCCTGCGCGATGGCCACCCGCTGCTGCATGCCCCCGGAGAGCTCATGAGGGTATTTGTGGGCGTCGGCTTCCAGGCGCACGGTTTTGAGCAGGCCCCGCGCCTCCTCCACGAAGGCCGGGCGCTTGCCGCCCCACTCCAGGAAACCCGTGCTCATGCGGGGACCCAGGAGAATGTTGTCCAAGATCGACAGGTGGGGGAAAAGGGAGTATTTCTGGAACACGATCCCCCGCTGGGCGTCCGGCGCGCCCAGGGGCTGGCCGTCTAAAAGTATACGTCCGCAGTCCGGCCGTTCGGCCCCCAGGATCAGGCGCAAAAGCGTGGATTTTCCGCAGCCGCTGGGGCCCACCAGGGCGCAGAACTCCCCGGCCCGGACCGACAGGTCGATGTCGTCCAAGATGAGCTTGGGGCCGTAGGATTTCTCCACGTTCTCGATGTGCAGGACCTTGCCGGCGGGGCCGCCGGCGGGCGCGGGGGGGACCATCAGTCATCCTCCGAGGAATACCAGGGATAGACCCGGCGGATGATCTGCTTGAGCCCCAGGTCCGCGCCGAAACCGAGGATCGTGATCCAAGCGGTGTAGGGAAGGATCACGTCCATGGCCAGGTAGCGGCGCATGAGGAAAATCCGGTAGCCCAGGCCCGACTCGGCGGCGATGGCCTCGGAGGCGATCAGAAACAGCCAGGCCGCGCCCAGGCTGAGGCGCACGGTCTCCAACAGGCGGGGCATGAGCTGGGGCAGGACGATGCGGTAGACCACCTCCAGCTCCGAGGCCCCCAAGGTCAGGGCCTTGACCACCTGCTCCCGGGGGGTGTTGCGGGCGGCCAGCATGATGTCCCGGGTGATCACGGGAAAGGTGCCGACAAAAATGAGCACCACCTTGGCCAGCTCGTCGACCCCGAAGGCGATGAAGAGAATGGGCAGGACCGCCAGGGGGGGGATGATGGAGACCGCCGTGACGAAGGGCTGCAGCAGGGCCGAAAGGCCGGGCAACAACCCCAGGTTGAGCCCCAGGAAAAACCCGACCGCGGCCCCGCAGGAAATGCCCATTCCCAGGCGCTTGAGGCTCGAGGCGGTGTCCAACCACAGCAGACGGGACCCGGAACGGCGGTCGGGTTCCAGCGCCATGCGCCGGGCCGCCTCGGTCATCCCGGCGGGGGAGGGCAGGAGCTTGTCCATCGGGTTCTCGCGCAGGCGGGCGTTGGAGGCCGCCAAATACACGAGGAGGGCGAAAAAGAACGGGAGGGTTCCCAGGACCCGGCGCATCCACGCGCTTGGACGCGCGTGGATGCCCCAGAATTTCGGTTCCCCGGGAACCCCCCCGGCCGGCGCGGCGCTCAGAGCTTGCCTTCCGCCGCCATGCGCATCCACCGGTCGGTGAAGCGGAGCTTGAGGACCTTCTTGTCCCCCAGGACGCTGCCGTCGGCGAACTCGATGCCGACCAGATCCTTGGAGGCCGCCCCGGCCCCGTAGAGGCCGTGGTCGAAGGAGAAGGTGCGGACGTATTCCATGGTCTTCTTAAGCTCCGCGCCCTTGGCGAAGTCCGCCGCTTCCGCGGCGGTATAGAACATCCGGGTGGTTTTAAGCTGGGCCTTGAACTCCGCAACCGTCCCTCCGGCCGTCTTGGCCATGGAGGCGAGGGCCTCGTTGCTCTTCTTGCCCCGGCCCGACATCACGGCCATGGTTTCATACCAGGCGCCGGTGAGGGCCTTTTTCAGGGCGTCGGGAGCGCCGGTCTTGACGACCATGAGGTCCATGATCTCGCCCGGGATGGAGGACGAGTCGAAGACCAAGGTCGCCCCTTTGGCGTTTCGCGCCTTCATCAGGGTCGGGTTCCAAGTGACCGCGGCGCCCGCCGGGTCGGAGACGAACACGGAGCCGATGTCGGCGTCGCTGGTGTTGACGAGCTTCACGTCCTTCTCGGACATGCCGTTCATCGAAAGGCCGCGGCTGAGGAGGTAGTGCGAGACCGACAACTCCACCAGCTTGAGGCTTTGGCCCTTGAGGTCCTTGACCGTCTTCCCTTTCTTGGTCACGATGCCGTCGTTGCCGTTGGAGAAGTCCCCGACGATCAGCGCGGTGGAATCCACGCCGCCCACGGCGGGGATGGTCAGCGCGTCCATGTTGGTCATCACGCAGGCGTCGAACTTGCCCGAGGTGTAGAGGTTGATGGACTCGACGTAATCGTTGATCAACGAAAGTTTGATCTCGATGCCGTATTTGTCCGCCCACTTCTTGAGGATCCCCGACTCCTCGGCGTAGGCCCACGGCTCCCAGCCGGTGTAGTGGGACCAGGCCACTCCGAAGGACTTCTTCGGCGCGGCTTCAGCGGCCGCCGGAGCCGGGGCCAGGACGGCGCCCAGGGCCATCGCCGCGAAAGCGGCGAGCAGAACTTTGGTTCTTTTCATTTTCATGTCTCCTTTTCTTATTCGAGGTCCAACGGAATGACCGGGGCCGCCTTCGTCCCTTTTTGCATCTTCTCCACCGCCCGGCCGGCCTGCTCGGTCAAGTGGTCCATCTCCTTGATCGTGTCGGCCATTTGGGGCAGGGCCAGCTTGCGGAATTGCGCGACGTCGTCCATGGCGTCCTTGATGTCGGCGAAGGCCTTCTTGAGGGTCTCCATGTCCAACTGGGTCCGGGAGGCCTGCTTGTGAATCTCGACCCCCTGGGTCTTGAGGCGGGCGGCCGTGCCGGCGATGAGGTCCGTGGTGGTCTTGGACAGGGCCTGGACCTTGTCGAGCACGATCTGCTGGTCGGCCAAGGCCAACGCGACGGTGACCGCCACCTGCAGGGCGCTGACCGTCACGTTGAGCGCGCGGTCCACGCCCCGGATAAGCTCCTTGTTGTTGCGGATGAGGATCTCCATGGCCAGCACGCCCTGCTGGTTGACCGCCAACTGCTGTTGGAGGTCCATGATGCGCTGGCGCAGGGGAAAGATCAGCTCCTCGCCGATGAAGGCCTTGAGCTCGTCGGTCTCGGAGAGCGCGTCCATTTTGGCCTGCAGGCGGATGTCGAGAAGCTGGGCGAAGCGCACCGCCGTGAGGAGCTTCTCGGAATACTCCGTCATGCGTTTTTGGTCCTCGCCCAAGGTGACGTTGTCGCGCTTGAGCTGGTCACGGCCGAGCTCCAGGGACTTGATCACGGAGTCGATGACGGTCTGCGCGCTGTGATAGCGGGAGAAATAGCGTTTGAGGGGGCTCCCGATGCCCGGGATGTAGCCCATGACCCGGGTCGCGAAACCGCCGTCAAGGTCGAAACGCATCGGGTCCAGGTCCTCGACCTGCTCGCGCAAATCGATGAGGGACTTGGCCACCCCGCCGCCCTCCGCCGAGCGGGCGGACAGCTTCGTGATGGGGTCCTTGAGCTTCTCGCTTTGAAGCGCGGCTTTGCGCTGAACCTCGCCGCCGAGGGTTTCGATGGTGGTCTTACTGCGGAGCTTGGACTCCGCCTTGTCGCCCTGGAGGTTGAGGAGCTCCTTGACGATCAGGTCGGCCTTCTTCTCGAGCTTGGGGTCGTCCCCCGGGGCCAGGGCCGTTTGGGTGGGCTCCACCAGTTCCAGGTCCTTCTTGACTTCTTCAATATCCGCGGTTTTTAGGCTCACTCGTTTCCTCCTTGATCTCGGCCGTACCGGTAGGCCTGCTTGGCCAATTCTTCCATCTCCTGGATGGCGGTGTCCAGGTCCACCGACGCGCCGCCCGGCAGCGTCCGGAGCTCGGCCAGGGCGGCGCCGAGCTTGTCCATTTGGGTGATCGCCACTTCGTTGCGGGTCACCAGATCGTTGACCTTGTCGAGCGTCTCCTTGGCCACGCGCTCGCGCTCCTCGAGGGTCTTGAGCTCTTCCTTGTCGGCCGGCTTGGGGGAAGACATCGCCAGCAAGGCCTTCATGCGGGAGGCGATGTAGCGGGTGTCGATGGCCGCCACGCTCTGGAGCAGCGCCGCCATGATGGAGAGATTGTCGAGCACCGAAAGATAGACCTGCTCCGCGGCCCCGAGGTAGCGGCCGTAGGTGAGTTCTCCCGGGGACAGCTTTTCATCGAGCGTTTTCTTGAGGGACTCGAACCGTTCGACGGCCTGGGTGAATTGCTCGCCCCCCTGTTCGGCCTGCTCGGCAACCTCGCCTTGGGCCTTGTCGCCCAGGCGCTTGAAATTTTTCTCCAAGGCCTGCATGACCTTGAGCCTCTGCTTGGCCAGGTCCTCGTAGATTTTTTTGATGTGCTGATCGGCCAGGGTCCCGCCGCGCACGAAATAGTTATAGAGCAGGCTTCCCATCCCGAGGCCCAAGCCCCCGACGGTGGCCGCGACGGGCAAGGTGGCCGCCCCGAACAGGCCCACGGCCAGGGCCCCCAGGACGCCGACCCCGGTCGAGAACATGGTGACGGGATGCTCCAGGCCGGCCTTGAGCACCGCCTTCTTGGTGGCCTCCCGGGAGAATTCGCGCAGGTCGGCCATTACAGGCTCTCCATGACCAGATAGAGTTCCACGCGCGGCAGGCGGTAGTTGAAGGCCCGGTCCGATTCACCCGCCTGGCGGGGGAGAGGCTTATTGGGACCCAGGCCCAAGGCGCGCAGGCGGTCCTCGTCGATCCCGTGGGCCACCGTCAGGTAGCGGCGCACCGCCTCCGCCCGCTCCCGGGACAATATTTGGTTCTGCCCGGCGTCCCCGTTGAGTCCGGTGTGGCCCTTGAGCACCACGCGAAAGCCCGGATAATGCTGGAGGTGGCCCGCCGCCTTGTCGAGTTCTCCTTTGCCCTCCAGGCTCAAGTCGGCCGTGCCGCTCTGGAAGGTGATGGGCAGGACCTTGAGGGTCCCGACTTCCTTAAGCGCCTCCCAGCCGCGCTCGTTGAGCGCCGGGAAATCCCGGGCCAGGGAGGGGGCGCCCTTGGCGGAGGCGCCGGCGTCGCCGAAGGCCTCGGAGCCTCCCGATTTCATGAGGTCCTCGATGAAGGCGCTGTTGAGCAGTCGATAAGGATCTCCCTGGGGAACCGGGGTGGAGGGAAAATCCCCGCTTTCGATCAAAATCTGGACGGTGGATTCGATCGTGTCGACCAAGCCCTCGTCGCCGGTCTCGGCCCCGAGGGAGAGTCCGTACCACCGCGACGCGTTTTCGGCCAGGCTCGTCCACTCCACGCCGCGGAGCATGGCCTCCACCTGCTTGGTGCTCAGGCGGGCCGATTCGACGAGGTCCTCGGTCAGCGTCGCCGGGGCCTGCTGGTAGGCTTTGAGCGTCCGGAAATAGTTCGCCAGAAGGAGCTTGACCGCCTGGGGATCCTTCGCCGCGAAATCCCGGTTGACCAACAGCACGTCCACGATGAGCCGCCGGGTGTTCTCGGTCCCCAGGAGCTTGACGACCTCGCTGCGGGAGGTGGCGCGGGACACGTCGGGCTCCCACAGGACGGCCGCGTCCACCTCGCCGCGCTCGAGCTTCTTGAGCGCGTCGGAGGAACCCTCCGCCTCCACCCGCCACGCGCCTTTGCGGTTGCGCAGGGTCGGAATGTCGAAATGGACGGCCACGGATTTGAGCAGGTGCTCGCTGGGAGAGGCGGGGGTGAAGGCGATCTTGAGGCCCGCGCGGTTTTTGAGCTCGTCGATGCTCTTGACCTTCCGCTTGTCGGCCACGATCGCGTCGCCGCCCTTGGATTGGTCAAGCACCGCCACGATGGTCCCCGGGTACTGCTCCGGGGCCCCGTTTATGAGGAAGGAATCCACCGTGGCCACGGCGAAATCCAGTTCCCCGGCGCGGAGCTTTTTCATCCTCCCGGCCGTGTCCGCGTTGTCGTCGGCGCACTGGATGAGGTACTTGGCCCCGCGCATCCGTTTTTTCATCTCGGGACTGCAGAGGG
Organism: uncultured Elusimicrobia bacterium; assembly: GCA_964358485.1. Taxonomy (GTDB): domain Bacteria; phylum Elusimicrobiota; class Elusimicrobia; order UBA1565; family UBA9628; genus CAYHPY01. Next base: position 30,435 of record CAYHPY010000026.1, on the reverse strand, counting down.
GGAAATAGCCGACCCAGTTGTCCATGCCGACCCGGAGGGTCCCCTTGGTGTCCTTGGCGTCGGAGGTCTCCCGCTGGCGTTTCTCCATGAGCCGGGGCAGGACGAAGTAGGCGCCCAGGATCCCTCCCGCGCCCAGGACCATGAAGCCGGCGAACAGGGCCTTCGGGCTGACGTTCACTCTTGGGCGGCGCTCCCTTTCAGAGCGGAGAAACCGGAAACGTCGAATTTCGGGGACTCGGCCAGCACCTCGCCCAGTCCGGCCCGCAATTCGGCCGGATTGTCCGCGGCCCGGTAGAGGGTCCGGCCGGGTTGGTTGAGCGAATGGTCCTTGCCGATGCAGAAGCCGATGGTGTGGATGATCACGGGCGAGCGGCCCAGGACCTCGGCCACGACCCCGCCGGGGTCCTCGCCGGGCGAGGCGGCCCCGTCGGTCACGATCACGAGGTTGTAATCCCCGTAGCCGAGCTGGCGCCGGGCGGCCTCCTCCAGCTTCTCGATGCCCAGGCCGATCGAGCTCCGCAGGGGGGTTCCGCCGTTGGCCGACACCGCGCGGACCGCCGAGAGGAAATGGTCCCGGTTGCCCGTCCCCAACGGCACCCGCTCCGAGGTTCCCGCCCCGTCGAAGGCGGCCAACCCCAACTGGGCGGAGGCCGGCACCGACTTGGCGAACTCGGCCAGGGCCGACTTCGCGGCTTCCATTTTAGTGGCGCCGCCCGCGCACTCCCGGTCGGACATGCTCCCGGAGCCGTCGAGGACCACGTAATAATTCACCATCCTCAGGTTGGCGGCCAGCTCCGTCTTGCCGTCCGCCCCGCCCCGGGGCCAATCGAATTTCATGGGGCCGACGGTCGACGGGACCGGCGGCGGAGGAGGAGCCTGCGTCCCGCCGGACGGCGACGGCTGAGGACCGCTGGGCCAAAACAGCCAACTGGCGCCGACGATCAACAGCAATGCCATCAGACAACCGCAGCCGGATTTCTCGTTGGGGTTTTTTTTCGGGCTCATCGGGCTCTCAGAGGGGCTTGAAGACCGCTTCCTCGGCCTCGACCGAGATGATGCGAAACTCAACCCGCATGTTGTCGAGCCACTCCTTCTCGGACTTCGGGGCGCAAGGGATGTCCCCGCACATCCCGCTTCGGGGCGAGGAAATGCCGTGGCCCACGATGGCGAATTGAGACGGGTCCAGGCTGATGCCCTGGGCCTTGGCGTATTTGACCAGGCTGTCGCGCACGGCGTTGGCCCGGGAAAGGCTCAGGTTCTGCGCTCCCTGGCGCACGCGCTTGAGGACCACCTCCGGTTCGTTGTCCTTGACCTTGCGCAGGTAGCCGAGGGGATCGGAATGGCCCTCCACGGTCAAAACCGCGCCCCCGTAGGTCGAGGCCAGGTCGATGGCTTTGCTGAAGGAATCCTCGTACAAATTGGCGGGGAAGTCCGATTGGTTCGCCTTGAAGAACACCTCGAAGGAGAACAAGCCGCTCTGGCCCAAGGAGCCCTGCTTTTGCCGCTTGGAGACGACCTGGGCCACCTCGGCCTGGTCAAAGCGCGGCGCCGGGGCGGAAGCGGCCTCCTTGAGGCCCCCTTTCAGGTTGGAGTAGTCCCAGCGGGCGTGCCCCAGGTTTTGGCGGGCGCCCAGCAGGCCCAGCGGCACGAAGCCGGCCTGGATCTCCGAGAGGAGCTTGTCGAAGCGGCGGGGGTAGGCCAGGTTGGCGAAGAACATGACGTTGCCGGCATGCCCCGCGAACTCGGCGTCCCCGTAAAGTCCCTCGGCGTCCTTGGTCGCCGCGGCGCTGTCGAGCAGAAGCTGGCCCGAGGCCGACAACAACTTGGACAGGTCCCCGGCCCGGGCCTGCCGGTTCTTAAACATTCCCTTGACCTCTTCCTCGGCCTTGAAAAGCGCCCGCACGAAGGCCTGGACCGAGTCGCGGTTGCGCTCGAAGTAGTCCGCCCGGACGGCGTAAAGGTCGGCGATGATCCGGTTGGCCGATTTGGTGGTCAAGAGAATTCTGGCGCCTTTGACCGAGTCCTCGGAACCCGTGCCCACCTTGCCGCCCGAAGTCAGGGCCATGGCGTCCGGGGTGATGACGGTGGCGGCGTCCACGTCCCCGCCGTGAAAGGCCGCCCCGGGGGTCTTGTCGGTCCCGGTGAGGTCCTTGCACCATCGGAGCTTCACGTCGGAGAAGGACAGGCCCGCGTCGGCCAGAATCTTGCCGAGGTAATCCACGTGGGGCCCGTAGGACTGGATGGCGATGGTCTTGCCCCGGAGGTCCCGGGGAGAATTGATGCCTCCCTTGACCACCAAAGCGTCGCCGCCGGCCGACCAGGTGAGCTGATAAACGGAGACCGGCTTGGTGCGGGGGTCCCGGTTGGCCGACTCGGAGGCCATGGCGATCATGCCCGCCGTGCCCCGAAGGTAAGGCGACTCGCATTTCAGGTAGGCTTCCAACTGCTTGGAGAAGACGTCCTCGCGGACGAGCTTGAGGTTGAGGCTTTCCTTGGCGAAGAGGCTTCCCGGGGCGGTGCCCGCCTGGGAGCCGTTGGCGTAAATCGTCGGGATGTCGCCGCCCCAGGTGATGATCGGAACCTGCACGACGGCCGCCGACGGGCAGTCCTGGACCGGGACGCGGACGGCTTCGGCCAGAGAGGGGGGGGCGGCGCTTTCGGCCGCGGTCGCCGCGCCCAGAAAGGCCGCCGCCAACAATGCCGTCGTCCGCCCGCGCCTTTCTCGGATCTCTTGAGCTTTCATGGAAAAATCTCCTTTAAGGAACGCCGGGAACGCCCTTTCAAACCGCCGGATATTGTAGGAAATTCAAGGCCCGGTCAAGCGAATTTGCATCCCGGGGGGAAATTTAACATGATGGGGAACCCATGACCCTCCAGGAGGACCGCGCCGCATGAATCTCGCCGACGAACTGGACTTGCTCCTGCGCGCCCGCGCCACGCTGATCGTCCTTGCCACCTCCGAGGAGACCCGCGCCGCCGACCTCATTCGGAGCGTGTGCGCCAAAAAAGGACGTCCGTGCTACTCGTGGGACCTGGCGGACGGCTTCACCACCCTCAGCGAGGGGAGCGTTCCCCTGCAATCGGGCCCCGACGCGCTCTCCGCCCTGGAGCAGATCCGCAAGGGCCCGGACAAGGCGGTCTACCTGTTGAGGGATTTCCACGACGCCTGGATCGACAAGAAGGTCAAGCGCAAGCTGCGGACGGTGGCCCAGGAACTGGTTTTCACCCGGCGGTCCATCATCGTCACCAGCCCGACGGGGGAAGTCCCGGAGGAACTCAAGGACCGCGCCGTCCTGCTCCACCTGCCCCTGCCCGACGAGGCGGAGCTGGGCCGCGCCTTGGACGAGCTCCTGACCGCCCCCGAGCTCCAGAGCAAGGTCGAACCCGCGCGCCGCGCGCGCCTTCTGCAAGCCGCGCTGGGACTGACCACGGCGCAGGCGCAGAGGGTGTTCGCCAAGGGCCTGGTCTCCGACGGCGCCCTCGGCGACGAGGACGTGGAGGCGGTCGTCCAGGAGAAAAAAGACCTCATCCGCGAGAGCAAATCCCTGGAATTCTATCCCGCGCAGGCCGCGCCCGCCGACGTGGGGGGCTTGGAGGTCCTCAAGCGCTGGCTCGGCTCCCGCGCCGGCGCCTTCGGAGACGAGGCCAAAAAATACGGCCTTCCCGTGCCCAAGGGCATCGCCCTCATCGGGATTCCGGGAACAGGGAAAACCCTGTCGGCCAAGATGGTCGGAAACCTCTGGGGCCTGCCCCTGGTCCGCTTCGACGTGGGCGCGCTCTTCGGCAGCTTCGTGGGAGAATCCGAGGAGCGGACCCGCAAGGCCCTGCGCCTGGCCGAGGCGGTGTCCCCCTGCGTGCTGTGGATCGACGAGATGGAAAAAGCTTTGGCCCACGGCGGCAACGATTCGGGGACCAGCACCCGGGTCTTCGGCTCCATTTTGACCTGGATGTCCGAAAAGCGCTCTCCCTGCTTCGTGGTGGCCACGGCCAACGACATCTCCGCCCTGCCCCCGGAACTCCTGCGGCGGGGCCGCTTCGACGAGATTTTTTTCCTGGACCTTCCGACCCGCGAGGAGCGCAAGGCGATCTTCGCGGTCCACATCCGCAAGCGGGGGCGCAAGCCGGAGGCCTTCAAGATCCAGGACCTGGCCGAGGCCTCTCCGGGCTATGTCGGGGCCGAGCTCGAGCAGGCGGTGACCGACGCGATGTACGCCGCCTTCGCCGAGAAGCGCGAGTTCGAAACCAAGGACATCCTGGCCGCCCTCAAGCGTCTGGTGCCCCTGTCGGTTTCGCAACGCGAGCGCGTGGCGTACCTGCGCTCATGGCTGATGGAAGGGCGGGCCCAGTCGGCCTCCTTCGCCGAAGCCGATCAGGCCAAGGGCGAGTTCGTCGAGCCCCCCGCCAAGGCCTCCGGGAAGAAGAAGCAGGGCTAGCGGATCTTGATCTTCTCCCAGCCGGGAGGGGAGGGGGGAAAGCGCAGGTCCAGGCCTTCCAAGGTCTTGATGATCACCCGGGAGATCGCGAGGTCCCGGAACCATTTGTGGTCGGCGGGCACGACGAACCAGGGCGCCCGCTTACGGCTGGTCTGTGCAAGGGCCTCTTCGTAGGCCTCCTGGTATTTGGGCCAGAGCTTGCGCTCGACGAGATCTCCGGGATTGAATTTCCACCGCTTGGCCGGCTCCTCCAGGCGGGCCTCCAGCCGGCGCTTCTGCTCCGCCTTGGAGATGTGCAGGAAGAACTTGAGGATGACGGTCCCGCCGTCGGCGGCCACGCGCTCGAAGTTGCGGATGTGGGCGTAGCGCCCCCGCCAGACTTCCTCCGAAACCAGATTTTTCACCCGCACGATCAGGACGTCCTCGTAATGGGAACGGTCGAAGACCCCGATCATGCCCTTGGCGGGAAGCTCCCGGTGGATTCTCCATAGGAAATCATGGGAAAGCTCATCCTTGGTCGGAGCCTTGAAGGAAGCGATCCGGGTACCTTGGGGGTCAAAGGCGCCAACGATGCGCTCGATCGCGCCGCCCTTGCCGCTCGTGTCCATGCCCTGGAACACCAGGAGGATCGCGCGGCGGTCGTCGGCGAAAAATTTCTCCTGGAGCTCATCGAGTTTCTTGAGGTTTTTGGCCAGGGCTTCCAGGCCGTCTTTTTTGTTCTTGAACGGCCCGGTGTCGTCGGTGGAATAATCCTTGAGGCGGAGGGACTTGGAGAAGGGAACCGGCTTGATCAGGCTCATGGCGGGAGTATAGCGGGGGTTTGGCCGAGCGTCAAGTTTTTTCCGCCAAGTGCCAGGCTTGTAGAACTCGGTCCAGGACCGAGTTCGCGCTCCCTTGTTTCCCTTTTCGCCATCCGGATGCCTTCGCCACCGCGCCCGTCGCCCGTGGCCGGTGGTCCTTTGGACCGGGGGACTCGGGGGGCCTAAAGACCCGCTCGAAGGCCGCCGGGGCCGTGCTAGAATAAGCCGTGCGCATCCCGCTCGCGGCGCTGGTTTGCCTGGCCGTCCTCCCCGCTTCCGCCGCCCATTTGCCGCTGACCCGCTCGGCCGCCCCGCGCGCCGTCGCCGCCCGGGGAGCCGGGCCGGTCCGTGCCGCCGGGGTCGGAATCTCGCCGGCGTTCTCAGCCCGTCCCTCGATTTCCGCGGCGCCGTCGCTTGCGCCAAGCTTGGCGCCGAGTTTGGCTCAGAGCCTCGCACCGAGTCTGTCTCCGCTCCTGGCACCGTCCATGCCGGGATCCCTGCTGGACGGCGGGGCCTGGGCGCGGGACGCCGCCCCCTTGGAGGGGATGAGCGTCGAGGCCGGAATTCGCTTCGACGGCCGAAGCTCCCGCGCCAACGCGGACGGGCCCCCGCCGGTCTCCGCCCAGCCGGGCGGGGGGGACTCCGGGGGTTGGAGCCCGGGCTCCTTCGAGAGCCCCGTGGACGGGGCGCTTCTTCATTTTCGAAGGCGCGCGGCCCAAACGCGGAAGGCGCGGCCGCCCATGGTCTTCGTCGGGGGACTGGGGCTGGCCGAAAGCTTCGACGCCCTCTTCGCCGCGGCCCCGGCGCGCTCGGAGCAGATCTTTCTCTGGCTGAGGGGACATCAGCCCTCGGCGTGGGCGCCCGCCCGCCACCCGTTGGACGCCGACGCGCGGGACCTGGCCCGGATGATCGTCACGGCCGCCCGGGACTCGGGCTCGTCGCAAGTGGAGTTGAGCCTGCACTCCTACGCCAGCCTGGTCCTTCAGCGCATGGTTCAGCTCGATGAGCCGGAAGTGCGGGAGGCCCTGGAACTTCTGCGCGGCTCGCGGATTTTCATCCTCAACGGAACGACCCATTTTAAGGGAAGCGAGTCGGCCGCCGGGCCCGAATACGAGAAGATGACCCGGGCCACGGCCCTCTTCGTCTCCTGGCTCGACATGATGGACGAGACCGCCCGGCTGTGGCGGCAAATCCCGGTCCTCAACCCCTACTACGGCACGGCCCGGATTTGGTTGGCCGCCTGGGAGCTCAACCGCAGGCAGGCCCTGGACGCGGCCGCCAAGCCCGTCGTCGAGCAATTGCGCGAGCACCTGAAGGGCCCCTGGGCTCCCGAGGTGGAGGAGACCCGGCGGGCGGCCGTCCGCCGCCTGGAGGCCAACGCCCATGACGACGGCTGGCAGGAGGCCTTGGTGCGGCGGGTCAACGACGGGGCGCTCCTGGAGGCCCAGCCCGCCGATATCTCCCGCCTGGCCGCCTTGGGCGTCCGGATTTCGGTCGTGGTCTCCGCCGAGGATCAGATCATCCCGTGGTCGGTTTCCAAGCTCTTCTTGGAGCACCTGGGCGTGGCCGCGCCGGAGACGGCGCCGCCCGCCGGGACCGTGCTTGAGAGCCGGGACGGCGTCGTGCGCGCCGTGGTCGTGGCGGGGGATCATTATGTCCCGCTCAAGGACCCCGGGGCCGTGGACCGCCTCCTGAGCCGATGAACTCCCTGCGCGCCCTGGGCCTGCGCTTTGACATGCCGCGCCAACCGGTCCGCAAGGAGTCCGATTCCGCGGACCTGACCACCCGCGCCGGACGCGAGGGGGGGAGCCTGGGCGCCGACGCCCTGCATGTGATGGCCCCCAAGTCCTTTTGGACCCCGCTCAACGGACCCGTCCCGGGGCGCCTGATCGAAGGCACGCTTCCCGACGACCATTACGCGCGCTTTATCCTGCGCCTGCCCAAGAAGTGGAACGGGCGGCTCGTCGTCGCGGCCGCCTCGGGCATCACCGACGAGCGGACCTACGATCTCTATTTCTCGGATTATTTCCTGACGCGCGGCTACGCCTTCGCGGCCACCGACAAAGGCGTGCGCCGAACCGTGCTGGACGGAGACACGGTGCTCATGCCGATGGTGCCCGAAAGCGGGGTGCGCCGCTGGTACTCCCGCCTGGAAGCTTTGGCGCGTTTTTCGGTGGAGGCGGCGTCGGCGTTTTACGGCCGCAAGCCCGAGCGGACCTACGCCGTGGGGCTTTCCAACGGGGGCCACCTGGCGCGCAAGGCCGCCGAGTCGGGCTCCGGCCTTTTCGACGCGGCCCTGGAGGTCTCGGGCGTGCTGTGGACCGGGGAGCGAAATCTCCTGCGGCAACTTCCGGCCGCCTTGCGGGCGACCGAGGGAAAATCCGCCGACCCCGCGGCCCTCGCCCGGGCGGGCTTTCCGAACGGAGACGGGCGCTGGAGCCCGGTCCTGGCGCTCTACCGCCAAGTCTATTGGCGGGCCGTCCTGCACTTGTTCATCCAGGACCTGGACCCCGCCTACGACGGCGCCGTCGAGGACTACGACCTGGACGCCCGCCCGGCCTCGGTGCGGGAGGCGATCGCCGAGTTCGGGCACACGGGCGATTTAAAGATTCCCCTGGTTTCCGTCGCCGGAGGGCGGGACTATTTGATCTCCTGCCGGGAGCACGCCCTGGCCTACCGGGATTTGGTCGCGGCCCGCGGCCGGGAGAACCTCCACCGCCTCGTGGTCGTGGAAGACGCCTCCCACATCGACACCAACCGGGAGTCCTTCGACTTCATCCCGCCGCTCATGCCCCGCGCCCATGAGGAGTTCGAGCGCCTGGCGGCGCGCTAGCAATCTCGGCGGGGTTTACGCCCGCAACGGCACGGACGGGTCCAACAGGCGCCGGCTTTCGGGCGCGTCCGGAAAGCGCCGCTTCTCGATGGCGTAATAGGCCCGCAGGAGGTCCTCCTCGATGCCCAGGGCCGGGCGGATTTCGCCCAGGGGCTTGTCCAGGAGCGCCCGGTAATCGACGCCGGCCAGGGAGCGGCAATCCGAAACAAATCCCAGCCTCACGGCGTCGCGAAACACCCGCAGGTCGTCGTCGTTGAATTTGTAAACCTTGGGATAGAGGTACTTCGAAATCATCCCGAAGAGCTTTTCCTCGGTCGCCGTCACCAGGTCCGTGCTGCCCATCGTAAACCCGATGACGAAGGCCTCGTCCTTGGGCAGGACCCCGCGGCCGAGGAGGATGTGGATGTAGTCGTGGGTTTCCAAGGAGGTCGAGCCGTGGAACACGTCGAAGCCCGGCAGGTCGAACTCGGGGTTCTCCACCAGCCGGATGATGAGGGGAACGGAGAGGGGCTTGGCGTTGATGGCCCGCATGGATTCGTAGGCCTGGCCCAAGGTGGCCTCCCGGCACGCCAAGGGCACGAACCAGTCCTGAATTTTCTTGCGGATCGGCCTCACCGCGCGCCCCCCGAAGCGTTCATGGCGCCCATCCTGCCACTACTGGGCCGTCCAGCCGCCGTCGACGGAAAGCGACGCTCCCCGGATTTGGTCCGCGGCCGGGGAACAAAGGAAGACCGCGATCGCCCCGATCTGCTCCGGGGAGGCGAATTCCATGGAGGGCTGCTTCTCGGCCAGCAGGCGCCGCTTGGCGTCCTCCAAAGGCAGGCGTTCCCGCTCGGCCAAGGCCTCGATTTGTTTCTGGACCAGCGGGGTCAGCACCCAGCCGGGGCAGACGGCGTTGCAGGTGATCGCAGTGGCGGCGGTCTCCAGGGCCACGACCTTGGTCAGCCCGACCAACCCGTGCTTGGCCGCGACGTAGGCGGCCTTGTGGACCGAGGCCACCAGGCCGTGGGCGGAGGCGATGTTGACGATGCGCCCCCAGCCGCGCTCCCGCATGCCCGGCAGGGCGGCGCGGATCGAATGGAAGCTGGAGGAGAGGTTGATCGCCAGGATCTGGTCCCAGCGCTCCGGGGGAAAGCTCTCGATGGGGGACACATGCTGGATCCCGGCGTTGTTGACCAGGATGTCGGCCGAGCCGAAGGCGCGGCGGGTCTCGGCGATGAGGGCGGCGATTTCCGCGGGCTTGCTCATGTCGGCCGGATGATGGAGGACGGTCGTTGCGGCCTCGCGCTCCAACTCCGAGCGCAGGCGCTCGATCTCTTCGGGAGACCCGAAGCCGTTGAGCATGACCTTCGCGCCGGCCTTGGCCAGCGCCTTGGCCACCCCCCAACCGATCCCGCTGGTCGATCCCGTCACGACGGCCGTCCGGTTCTTGAGCATGGGGGGATTATATAAAGAGAGGAGGGGCCGCGCGATCAGTCGGAGGGAGGGAGCTGGGAAACGCGGCGGACATTCTGCTAGACTTAACTTTCCGCATGAAGGCCACCCTAAAAACTCTCGCGGGCGGTTGCGCCCTCGCCCTGGTTCTGTCGGGCCCGTTCGGACCCGCCCTGATGCTGACCGCCATCCACGCGATTTCGGACGCCCACCACCACGGCCACGAGGGCGCGACGACCGGTCACGAGCATGAGGGGGACTCCCACCGCCATGAGTTCCATCAAGCCCAGGCAACCCCCGCGACGCTCACCAACGCCCCATCGCTCGACCCGGTCCAGACCGGCCGAAGATCGCTCGTCAATTTTTTCGCGGCCCCCTCTCTTGACGGCTTCGCGTCGGCCCTTGCCGGACTTGCCGACACTGGACCTTCGCTTCAGCCGCCCCGCCTGCTTCTCTCGCGCAAGCCCGCCGACCGGGCGCCTCCCGCCTAACGCGGCGGAATTTTTTCGCCGCCCTTGGTCTTCTTTTTCCTAGACCGTCGCTCCATTTCGCCCAATGCCATCAAAGGAGAACTCATGTTTGATTATGCACGCCGCATCCGGTCAGGGAGGATCGCGCTCTGCCTCCCCGCCCTCCTGTGCGCCCAGCAAGCGCTGGGACAGCCCGCGTCCCCGCTCCCGGAGGAAAAATTTACTCTCGCGAAACTTGTCGACCTTGCGATTCAAAACACCCAGATTCTCGGCTCGCAGGACGCCCGCATCGAGGAGAAACGCCTTTCCGCCGCGCAAGCCCGCGTGTGGCAGGGGTCTTCCCTGGACTTCCAGGTCGGCCGCCGGAGGGAAGCTGAGGTCAGCGGTCCGCGCTACGAGTTGGCCCTGGCGCAGCCTCTGCCGTTGCTCGGAAAGCCCGGCCTGCGGGGCGGCCTCCTGGACCTCGAATCCGAATCCTGGCGGGTCCAGCGCCGTGCCTCCCGGCTATCGGTCACCTTGAGCGTCGTCCAACTGGCCTACGAGTACGCCGCCGACCGCCGCAAAGCCGCCTTCGTGGAGAAGCGCCAGCAGCGCTTCGATCTCATCCAGGCTTACCTGGCGGGGCGCGCGTTCCCGACGCCCCAGCGCAAGGCCGAAAGCCGCATCGTCCAGAACCGGCTGAAGATCATCGCCTCCGACGCGATCCAAAACCAAGCGGGCTTCAAAGCCTCGTTGGAGAAATTGAAAGCGTTCGTGCCGCTTGAGCCGGGGAAATATCCGGACATCGAAGTCCCCTGGTTCGCGGGAGCCACCGGCCTCGACGAGAAAGAGTGGCTGGCCCGCGGCCTGGAGAACAACCCCGATCTTCGCGTCCAAAGGCTCGTCGTTCAGAGCGCCGGATTGGAAAGGACCTTGGCCTCCCGGGAGGGCCTGCCGGACCCGTCGTTGATCGCCTCCTACGACCAAGGCCGGCTCGCCGAAATGGAAAGGAACTTCGGCCTGGGTTTGAGCCTCGCGTTGCCCGCTTGGAACCGCAACCGGTCCGGGATCAGGAGCGCGGAGCAAAAGCGCCTGGCCGAGGAGCGATTGCTGGGCTTTGCCCAGGCCAGGCTCAAGGCCGAGATTCCCCGCGCCCTCGTGGAGTACGAGGCGGCGCGCCGGGTCATCGCCAAGTACCCGCAGAGCATCCTCCCCGAACTGGAGGCTCAGCTCCAGGAGGCCGAGGAGGGCTTTCGCAAGGGACAGGTGGACCTTTTGACCTTCCTGGAGTTGGACGATTCGGCGGCGGAGACCTACGGGCGCGTCCTCGACGCGCAACTGGACCTGGCGGCCAAGGCCGCCGAGCTCTTCATCGCCGCCGGCGAGCAGGACGCGCTGGCCCGGCTCGGTTCGTTCTAGGTCGGGATCCTTCGGACCCGACACAGATGTGCCGAGGAAGCTGAAAACATCTAGGAGAAATGACATGACACGCATTCTGGAGTGGGCGTTCAAGAACAGGGCCACGGTCGTTCTTTTCTTCACCCTGGGCGCGGGCCTCGGGTTGTACGCCGTCTCCGGCATGTCCGTGGACGCGGTCCCGGACATCACTCCGGTGCAGGTGATGGTCAACACGGACACCAAGGCCCTGGATCCGGAGCAGATCGAGAAGACCGTCACCTTCCCCATCGAGACCGAGATGAGCGGCATCGCCCGGGTGAAGGAAGTGCGCTCGCTCTCCAAGTACGGCCTCTCCCAGGTGGTCATCAATTTCGAGGACGGGACCGACATCTACTGGGCGCGCCAGCAGGTCGCCGAGAGGCTTCAGAGCGTCCGGGGCGAGCTTCCCGGGGGGCTTTCTCCGGCGCTTGCGCCCATCACGACGGGCTTGGGCGAGGTGGCCATGTACGTGGTGACGGCCAGGCCCGGAAGCCCCCTGGCTCTTAAGCCGGAAAAAGAACGCCTGCTCTACCTTCGGACGATCCACGACTTCGTCATCGCGCCCTACATTAAACGCTCGGTCAAGAACGTGGCGGGGGTGGACTCCATCGGAGGCTACCAGAAGGAGATCCACATCGACGTCCATCCCAACAGGCTGGAACGCCACGGCCTCACCATCGAGGCCGTCGGAGAACGCCTGAAGGCGTTGGGGGAAAACTTCGGGGGCGGCTACATCCAGCCCCAGGGCAAGCAGGTGATCGTCAGGACCTCCGGCCGCGTGGAGAACCTCGAGGAGATCCGCGGCATTCCGGTCAAGCTGGACGTGCGCGGCAAGCCCGTGGCCCTGTCCGAGGTGGCGGACGTGCGCGAGGGCTATTCCCAGCGGGTCGGCGGAGCGACCTACAACGGCGAGCAGACGGTGTTGGGATTTGTCTTGATGCTGGCCGGAGCCAATTCCCGGCAGGTGGCCATGGACGCGGAGGAAGCGCTCCAGGGAGCCCCCCTGCCCCCCGACGTGCGGGTCAAACTCGTCTACAGCCGGAGCACTCTGGTCAACGCCACCCTCAAGACCGTGGCCAAGAGCCTCGCCGAAGGGGCGGCGTTGATCGTCGTCATCCTCCTCGTGATCCTGGGCAACGTCCGGGCGGCCCTGCTCGTCTCTTTGGCCATCCCGCTCTCCATGCTCTTCGGGGCCGTCGGCATGCGGTGGTTGGGGCTTTCCGCCAACCTCATGAGCTTGGGGGCCATCGACTTCGGCCTGCTGGTAGACGGGGCCGTCGTGATGATCGAGAACGCGCTCCGGCGTCTGGAGGAGCATCCCGGGGAGCTCTCCCCGGAACGCCGATTGTCCCTGATCCTGGACTCCGCCGTGGAAGTCGTCAAGCCGGTGTGTCTGGGCCTTTTGATCATCATGCTGGTCTACGTGCCCATCCTGTCCTTGGAGGGGATCGAGGGCAAGCTCTACCATCCCATGGCCGTCACCGTGCTCATGGCCTTGGGCGCCTCGCTCCTGGTGGCGGTGCTCTTGGTGCCCGTCCTCGGCTACATCGTCCTGCGCCCCCCGAAGATCGGAGCGCGGGCGGAGACCCGGGTGTTCTTGCTCCTGAGGAGGCTTTACGAGCCCGTCTTGGACTTCAGCCTCCGGCGCCCGCTCGCCGCCTTGGCCCCCGCCGCCGTCCTGATGGCCCTTGCCTTGCTCGCGTATGGCCGCATGGGCGCGGACTTCATGCCGCCTTTGGACGAGGGAGATTTCGTCATCAACCTGACCCGGTCCTCGGACATCGGGGTGGACGCTTCCATCCGGACGCAGATGGCGAGCGACCGGGTGATCGCGAAGTTTCCGGAGGTGGAGACCGTCTACTCACGCGTCGGGACGGCCGAAGCCGCGATGGACGCGATGGGGGTCCACCTGTCGGACACCTTCGTGATCCTCAAAAGGGATCTTTCCCAGTGGCCCCTCGGGACCGACGGCCGGCGGCGGACCAAGAAAGAGCTCTACGGGGCCATCAAAGAGGCCCTCGAACGCGACGCTCCCAGCCAGGAGATCAGCGAGAATCAGCCCATCGAGATGCGCGTCAGCGAGATTCTCGAGGGCAGCCGCGCCGACGTGACTCTGCGCATTTACGGCAAGGATCTGGGGGTGCTGACTGATCTCATCGAAAAGGCCATTCCCATCTTGGAGAAAATCCCGGGAGCCTCAGAGGTGGAAATGGACGCCTTGACCGCCCTGCGCAAAAGCCCGGTCCTCAGCGCCCGGCTCGATTATTCGGCCATCGCCCGCTACGGCTTGAACATCCACCAGGTCAACGATCTTCTGGAGGCCGCCATGGCCGGCATGGAAGTGGGCAGCTTCTACGAACAACAATGGCGATTCCCGATCGTGCTCAGGGTGGCGGAAAAACAGCGGGAGGACGTCGAAACGATCAAGTCCCTGCCGGTGGGCATCGACGGGGGAAGCATCCCCTTGCACAAGGTCGCGGGCTTTCAGACCACGGACGAGGTCACGACCATCTCGCATGACTTCTCGCAGCGCTACGCGGCCGTGGCGGTGTTCCTATCCGGGCGGGACATCGCCGGCTTCGTCTCGGAGGCGCGCCGGGCCATTTCGGAGAACCTTAAGCTTCCGGAAGGCTACACCCTCAGCTGGGGCGGCCAGTTCAAGAACCTGGAGCGGGCCCGCAGGCGATTGGCCCTGATCGTGCCCCTGATCCTATTGACGATTCTCATCATCCTCTGGCAGGCCTTCGAGAGCCTCCGGCAGGCCCTGCTGGTCTTTATCACCATTCCCTTGGCGATGACGGGCGGGATATTCTCGCTCGCCCTCAGGGGCATCCCGCTGAGCGTCTCGGCCGCGGTGGGATTCATCGCGCTCATGGGCATCGCGATCCTGAACGGCATGGTCCTCGTGACTTTTTTCAACCAACTGCGGGCCAAGGGAGCCTCGCCGCTTGAGGCGGCGCGGGAAGGCGCCCTGGTCCGATTGCGTCCCGTGATCATGACCGCGCTCGTGGCCAGCCTGGGATTTGTGCCCATGGCCCTCAATACCGGGATCGGAGCCGAGGTCCAGAGGCCGCTGGCGACGGTCGTGATCGGAGGCATTCTGACCTCCACCCTGCTGACCCTGGTCGTGCTTCCGATCATCTATCAATGGTCCGTGGGGCGCCGGGAAGAAGAAGAGGAGGCGGAACCGGGACGATGAAGAAGGCGTCGGGCATTCTCCGCCCCGGGCCCGGGTCGGCCCTGGCTTCGGCCGTCTTGTTCGGCCTGTCGCCGCCTCTGGCCAAACTGATCTTGGGCGATTCGTCTCCAATCTTCCTGGCGGGATTGCTCTACCTGGGCGCGTTCATCGGGCTGGAACTGCTCCTGCTTTATCAGGGACGCCGGCTGACGCGCGAGCTTGGCGGGCTTTCCCCGGGCCATCGGCTCAAGGTGGCGGGCGCCGTCGCGGCCGGGGGAATCCTCGCGCCCATCTGCCTGATCTACGCCGTCCAAAGAGCTTCCGCGTTCGAGGTCTCGTTGCTGCTCAACCTGGAGACGACGGCCACCACGATTATCGCCTGGCTCGTCTTCAAGGAGCACGTCGGGGCGCGCGTATGGCTCTCCCAGAGCTTCGTCCTGGCCGGGGCGCTGGCCCTGACGCTCGATTCCGGCGGCGGCGCGTTCTCGACCGCGGGGCTCCTAGCCGCGGCCGCCTGCGTCCTGTGGGGGATCGACAACAACCTGACACGGGATATCGATGAAATCTCATCGACCGCGCTCGCCGCGCTAAAAGGGATCGTCGGAGGCTCGTTCAACCTCGCCCTGGCCATTGCCCTCGGCCAGGGAGCCTTCGGGCTTGGCCAAGCGGCCGGGGGCTTGGCCCTCGGGGCCGTCTGCTACGGCCTGAGCCTGGTGTTGTTTATCGAGGCGCTCCGGGCCCTTGGTTCGGCGCGCGCGGCGGTCTATTTCTCGGCCGCGCCGCTATTCGGGGCCCTGGCCTCGGTGGCCCTGCTTGGAGAGCGTCCCGCCGTCGTGCATTGGTGGGCCGCCGGAAGCATCGCCGCGGGTCTATTTATCTTGAGCCGCGAGCGCCACGGCCACGCCCACACCCACGAGCCCCTCGCGCATCGGCACCCGCACGCGCATGACGACGAGCATCACGCGCACGGGCACCAAGCGCCTCACTTGGACGCGCCGAGGCACGAGCACCATCACACGCACGCTGAGACGACCCACGCGCACGTCCACTGGCCGGACACCCACCACCGACACTGAACGGGCGTTTCCGGGCGGATACGGGGGTTATGTGTTATATTTGACGACTCGCCCCCGGAACAGGGAGGTCTTTGTTTGCAAAATATGGTCATTCGCCTCCCAAAATCCCCCCCCCACTCTTACACCACAATATTGACTTTTTAATGTTTGTGGTGTAAGATTAAGCATGGCAAGCCTGCAGAGCGTTCTTGGAGAAAACGTCAGCTACTACCGCGGCCTCGAACGCCGTCTAAAAGCGCGTCTTTCAAAGTTGCCCGAAGGAAGCATCCTTCACCGGCGCCTCGGCCGGCAAGATTACTACTAC
Source organism: uncultured Elusimicrobia bacterium (assembly GCA_964358485.1). Classification (GTDB taxonomy): domain Bacteria; phylum Elusimicrobiota; class Elusimicrobia; order UBA1565; family UBA9628; genus CAYHPY01. Next base: position 14,491 of record CAYHPY010000026.1, on the reverse strand, counting down.
TTAAAACTGCGGCGAGGCAACCGGGTCCTTTCCAAGTATCTGGGAAAGAAGCCGCCAGAAGGACTCGAGGAGGCAATAAAAGAACGCCGGCTGCTCCGACGGCAGCTCAGGGAGGTCGAACGAAACCTCCGTCTCCTGCGCATAGTGAAGAGAGGCTGAAGAATTGCCCGATTTATTCGAGAACATCCTGGGCGCCTTTGAGGAGGCCGGCCTGTGGAAGGACGGCGTCGAGTTGGTGGGCAGCTGGTCCTTCCTGCTGTACCAACGGCATCTCGGCGTCCGCAAGCTGCCGCTTCGAACGCAGGACATCGACTTTCTTGTCCCTAGGCCCTACCCGCGGCGGGAAGCCGTCAACTTGGCTGAGCGGCTCAAGAATCTCGGATTCCGGAGCGCCTCGACGAATATTGGCTCGACCTTTTTCGAACATCCCGAACTCAAACTCGAGTTCCTGACTCCGGAAAGAGGACGCGGCGACGAGAGCGCGTGGCCCGTGCCGCCGCTCGGATTGAAGGCCATCCCTCTCAGGTTCATGGACATGCTGCTCAAAGACTCGATCACGGTGCGAGAGAGGGGTATAAATGTCCGCATTGCGAGCCCCGTGCGATTCTGCGTCCACCTGCAGCCGCTCGAACGGGCAGTTCTTTCGAAACACGGCTTTGCACCACAGACGCGAAAATAGACTGTTTGTGGTGTGGGGCTCGCGATCTTTGTAAAATAGAGTCATTCGCCCCGATAGCCTCGGTTTCGTACGCTACGGGGGCTTAGGCCAGCCGGTCAAGCCGGCTGGCCCAAGCCCCGATAGCTCAATGGATAGAGCTACTCCGTCCTAAGGAGAAGATGGGGGTTCGATTCCCTCTCGGGGCAGATTTAGGCTTGGTTTGGAGGACATCCCGATCGACTTTGATTTCGTCCTAAAACAACTCCTGGAAGGATTCGACCGCCTCAAACTCCGCTACGCGGCTATCGGCGGTTTCGCCCTCGCCGCCTTGGGCGCCCCCCGGGCCACGAAAGACCTCGACTTCATGATTCACCGAGATGATCTGGAGGCCCTGGACCACCTGCTTTCCGCCTTAAAATTCCGGAGGATTCTGAGAAATGAAAACTTTTCCCAGTACGAAGGGGAGACTGCCCTGTGGGGCACCCTGGATTTTCAACACGCTTTTCGGCCATTGGGTCTTGCGATGTTGGACCGAGCCCTGATCAAGCCCTTCCTGGCCGGAACCAGGCAGGTGCGCGTCCTTCAACCCGAGGACGTCATCGGCCTCAAAATCCAGGCGATCGCGAACAATCCGAAGCGGCGGGCCAAGGATACGGCCGACATCCAAGCCCTTCTTGCGGCGCAATCCCCCTTGGACTGGAAGAGGATCGAGGAGTTTTACGGACTCTTCGGCATGACGGACGACTTTAAAGAGCTTCGGGAAAGGTTCGAGTGATGCTGAGCGAAGAAGAAAAACGCGACATGCTGGAAATGGCCGCCTCCCCGGCCTTGCGCGCTCAGTTCGAGGAACTGACCAAGGCAAGCCTCGCGGCGGATCGGCGCGGCGACTTGGACGCGGCCGTTTCTTGGCTGACTTTCATGAGCCGGGCATTTAATTGGAAAAGCTCCCAGGAACCGCCGATCGGGAACCGATTCCTCATTTAAAACCCTAGTGGAACGAGGAAGGGGAAATTTTATAATCTAAGCGCCATGAGCAAGCAATGGGTCAAACATGAAGTCCGCCGCAACGAGCTCCAGGACGCGGTGGACGGCGGCTTGGTTTGGATCACGGCCAACCGCCAGATCGCCGGGGGGGCGATTCTGGCCCTAGCCGCGCTGGTGGTGGGGGGGATTCTTCTGGCCCACCGCACGAACTCCAAGCGGGAAGAGGCCTGGAACCGCCTTTCCATGGCCCAGGCCTACGCCTACGGCGGCCGCCCGGCGGACTCCATTCAGCAGATTTCCGAGCTTTCCCGGGACTTCGGCGCCACCGCGGCCTCCGGCTACGCCCGCCTTTTCGCGGGGGACCTCCAGTACCGGCAGGGTTCTTATAAGGAAGCCGTCGCCTCCTACGCTCAATTGTTGGAGGGGGGAAACTCCAAGGAACTGACCCCCTTGGCCCTGGCCGGCACGGTCTCGGCCCAGGAAGCGGCAGGCCTTGCCGCCGAAGCCGCCGGGACCGCCCAGCGCTTTTTGGACGCCCACCCCGACCACTTTCTGGCGCCCCAGGTCCACACCGCCCTGGCCCGCAACCTCCAGGCCTCCGGCCAAGGCGAGCAGGCCAAGGTGACCTGGCAAAAGATCACCCTCCAGTACCCCGAGACCCCGTGGGCCTCCCAGGCCCAGGCGCACCTCCAAAGCAAATAGGCCTTTTTTAGGCCTTGACAGGTTCCATGACCCCTGTTAAACTCCTGCCTCACGCGCCGAGCGCGCCCCAGCCTGGGGCGCCTGGGCCTCTTTTTTTGTGCGTCTGTCGTCGGAGAAAGGCGAGTCGGACAAGCCTGGAACCCGTCAGCACTCGATGACACAAAATAGTTGTTGACAAAAAAGAGGCCGTTTAGTTAGAATCACCACCCTGCGAAGGAGTTCCCGAAAGGCCGCTGGAAAGGGCTTAATCGGGAGCGGCCCGTGGCCGCCAGTCTCCAGGCAGGTAGTTAGCGTAGGCCCCGCCGGTTGCGGGGTATGAAGTAAAGCATGTATCCCCGCCACGGGCGGGGCTTGCGAGATAGACATAGGGAGGTAGCAAAGAATGAAGAAGCTCCTGGGATTGACGCTCGCCCTGGCTATGATTATTCCTCCTGGCCAGGCTAGCGCCGAACTGCTCAAGAACTTTAAATTGAGCGGCGGAATCGACGTACAGACGGACGCGACCCGCAACGTGTCGGACTTCGTGACGCGGCGCGACGAGCGCGCGGCGGACGTCGGCAACATCCGGCCTGTGTTCAACGACCGGGTCAACTCGGCTCAGACCCGGATCATGCTGAGCATGGACTGGGACTGGCTCGATGACGTGCACTCGCGCCTGAGCTTGGCCAAGAACGACCGGACCTACGGCATTCAGGCCGGAACCGCCCGCGCGGGCACCGTCTCCCAGACTTTGGGAACCGGCGTCGCCGGCGGCGGAACGGCGGAAGCCAACGTCTACATCGACGAGGCCTACTTCAAGATCGACAAGATCTTCGGATCCGTGGACGGCACCTTCGGGCGCCAGTTCTACGGCCAGCCCGGAGACCTCGTGGTCTACTACGGCCCCAAGCAGAACCTCTACGGCCTCCCGATCACCGCCATCGACGCGGTTCGGGCGGATGCCAAGGTCGGCGACATGCTGAGCATCACCGGCATCGCCGGCAAGACCACCGACGGCGGCCTCAAGGCCGCGGCGGGTGTTGCGGCGGCTGACGCGGGCGGGGACGGGCGCGGGCTCAACAACGGGGGGATGGGTTTGGAAGGCGGCAACGGCGCCGCGGACATCTACAACCAGCTCACCCACTCGGTCGCGGCCCTGGGCAGCGAATCGGGCGGCAACGACAACCTGTACGTCTACGGCGTGAAGGGCAAGGTTGCCATGTCGGGCTTCACCGCGTCTCTCGAAGTCGCCAAGAACGGCGGCGAGAACCGGACCCCGGCGGGCGTCGACGCTCTTACCCGCGACGGCGACGGCGACGGTGACAACACCGGCGGCGCGGCCACCAGCGACAACGTTTACGCGGCGGACGCCCTTTATCAGGGTTTCGCCTGGAAGCTCGATGCCTCCTACAAGGCGGACATCGAGGACGTCGCGTCCTTCACCCCGTGGCTGCATTTCGGTTGGGGTTCGGGCCGCGGCGGTCTGCGGGATAACCAGAACGAGGGATTCAAGAGCATCGCGTCCGACTATCGCCCCGGCACCATCTACGGGCGCTTCTCGAACACCGGTTCTCTCGGCTTGGGAACCGGGATTCCTTGTAACTCTCTGGTCCCGGGCTGTACCAACCTCACCGGAGCCGCCGGCAACACCGGCGTCTGGAACCAGGTTCCTCTCGGTCAAGCGGGTCTCGACAACCGCGTGATCTGGGGCTTGGGCCTCAAGACCACCCCCGCGGCGGCCAACCAGTTGACCGTGGCGGTTTCCTACTGGAGCTTCAGCTTCCAGCGGGTCACCGATGACGGCTACGGCACCTGCGCGGTCGGTGGCGTCGCCTGCGTCGGAAACAACATTCCTTCCTTCAACGTCCCCGTGGCCATTCACAACGGGAACGTGGGCAAGGACTGGGGTACCGGTCAGGGCAATAAGCACATCGGGTCCGAGTTGGACTTGGACCTGACCTGGAAGCACTCCGACAACGTCACGTTGGGCGCGGGTGTTGCCAGCTTCAAGCCCGGCAAATACATTCAGAGCATCATCCGGGACGCGTCGGACGCTGCTGTTGCGGGGTCGGGCACCCGCGTGGCGTTCAACTCCGCGGTCCTCGCCTACGGCGACGTGAAGGTTCGCTTCTAACCAAGCAAGCCTCACGGGAACAAAACCCCTCCGGCCGAAAGGCCGGGGGGGTTTTCGTTTTCAGCGGAAGACCGGGCCTTGACAATTTCCAGAACTTATGTCATACTATGCGACATGAGTTATGACTGGCAAATCCGGTTCCGCGATGGCCGCCCCTTGGCCGCCGAGGAACTTGCCCCGGACGGCTCCCTCGTGCGGCGGGTCGAGCCGGTCTGGACCCTGAAGGACCTTTGCCGGGAGTGGGGAAAATCCCGGCGGCAGATCTACCGGGACATGAAGGACGGCAAAGCGGTCGCGGTTGGAAAGTTCCTGGGCGAATGGCTGTTGGCCGCCGCCCCGGCCCCTCCCCCGGGGGTTCCAGAGATCGTGGCGGAGCTCTTCCCTGAGTACGGTTCCGGCGTCCTGCGCCCCAGGGCGCATCGAAACCTCATCCTCTCCCGCATCCTGTCCAAAGGCGGCCCCGGCCGCCTGCGTTGGGCCATCGCGTACTTTGGGGAGGCCGCCATCAAGCGATTCGTGGTGGAACGGGGGCCCCGGGACCTGGACCGCCGCTCCCTGCGCTTTTGGGGGCTTTATTTCGGCTTGCCTCACGCCGAGACCCCCGCGGCCCGGAGCAAGGGCCGAGAGTGGGGGGGGGCGGGCCTGTGAGTTGGCACCCCGAGGTCCTGCTTTCCGGCGCGGCCGAACTGGCGGCGGCCCTGGGGCGCCTGCCGGAGATGAAACGCTTTTATTTAGCCGGAGGAACCGCGCTGGCCCTGCGCCTGGGCCACCGCAAGTCCAAGGACTTTGATTTTTTTTCAGCGGAGTTCGCGAAAGGCGAGGCTGGAACCCTCCCCATCAAAGACCTCTTATCGGGAATGCCGGGCTTCCAGGTTCGAAGCGAGGGAGACGGGACGCTCCACACGGTGATCGGCGGCATCGAGACCAGCTTTCTGCGCTACCCCTACCCCCTCCTGGCCCCGACCCAGGACTGGCAAGGACTGGCCGTGGCCTCCATCGAAGACATCGGACTCATGAAGATCGGAGCGATCATCGGCCGCGGTTCCCGCCGGGATTTTCGCGACCTGCGGGAAATCTGCCGGGAAATCGGCCTGGCGAAGCTCCTGCCGATGGGTAAAATGAAATTCCCGGACTCCGAGGATTTCCTCTTCCAAGCCGCCCGCGCGCTGGCCTACTTCGACGACGCGGAGACCGAGCCCGACCCCGCACCCCTCAAACCCGAGCCCTGGCGGGCCGTCCGACGATACTTTGAAATCGAGGCCCCCGCCGCCTTTCGCCGCCTTCTGGAATCGGGCTCTTGACTTTTCCATTGCGCGGCCGCACAATCTTAATATGAAGAAGAAACCACGGCCCATCGCCCACCCCACCAACGGCCTGCCGCTCCCGAACGATTTCATCTTCCGATTGGGGAGAACCAAGACCCGAAGAGCCACCCGGCCCTACAAGCCCGAAGATTGGTCCGAGATCGACCGGGTTGTTTATGGTCTGGATGGGGATCGCCAGCCCCCAGTAGGTGGTGGTTGACAGACCGGGGAACCGGGGCTACAATAGCGGGGAGGACCGCGATGTCAGATTCAAATCTTCGACGCTGGAAACGCCAAACCTCCCTGCTCAGGGATGCGGCGCTGTCGCCCGGGCAAAGGATGAAAGCCGCCGCGGAGCTCCAGGTTGCCGCGAAAGTCCTGTTCCTGGCCGGCATGAAGACCCGGGGCTTCTCCCGCACCGAGGCTCTCGCTGTCTGGCGTCGAGGGCATGCCAGAAACCCCTAGAGCCCTTCGCCAGCGAAAGGCGCTCCACGATGCCCTCAAGTCCGCAGGGGTAGCCCACGCCCTTATCGGCGGCTGGGCGGCGATCGCCTGGGGCACCATTCGGGCGACCAAGGACATTGATTTCATCGCGGTATTCAACCGCGCCCCGTTGGAGAAATTCAAAGGCCTGGCTGAAGAGTTGGGCTATTCCATCGAGTGGCGCGCGCCGGGAGTCGACGATCCGGTCGCGGGCGTCCTGAAGTTGACCTCGGATGGAAAGAAGAACCTGCCTGAGGTCGACATCATAAAAGCCGCGAACGCCTTCGACCGCGCCGTCATCGCCCGAGCGTAGCCGGTTGAACTCGAGGGCTGGTCCATACCCGCAGCGCGCCCCGAGGACATGGTGGCCATGAAGCTGTTGGCCGGGGGCGGGATCGACTACTTCGACGCCAAGGCGATTTTGGAGGTCCAAGGCCCCTCCCTGGACGAAGTCCTGCTGATGGAGTCCTGCCGGCAGGCCCGGGTCTTGAACAAGCTGGCCCTTATTCGAAAAAGCCTTCAAAACGATCCCTGAAAATCCAAAGACTCCCACCCCGGCCGACCCCCTCGTCCTTGACAAACCCCGGCCTTCCCGCTACACTCCCTTCCGTGACTTTTATCAAGGCCCTCGCGGCGCTTTTTTTCCTCGCCGGCCACGCCTGGGCGGCCAGCCTGGACGTCAATGCCGGCTACCGCATGCGCGGGATCGCCTACACCAACCTAAACCTGGACTCGGCCGACAAGAACTACCACTCCTTCGTCTCCCAGGACGCCCGGCTGGGGCTCTTCGTCCGAAAGATCTACCTGGACACCTTCCGCGGCGAGGAGATGAGCATGGACGTGGGGGTGGCCTTCCACGCCCTGGGCGTGGCGGGTTCGACGACCGCCCACCAGGCCCCCTTCAACCGCGCCGCCGACCTTTACCCGGACTCAAGCTTCGTGCCCTTCCTGGAGAACGCCTACCTGTCCCTGCACAATACATTCGGCCTGCCCGTGGAGACGGTGGTGGGCCGCCAGAACTTCCGCCTGGGCGGGGGCCTGCTCCTGGACGACGACGGGGCGGGCCTGACGGGGGCGTCCACGGCGGGAGAGCTCCCCTGGTGGGATATGAAAACAGGGGCCTTCGTCTTCTCGGGCAAGAACTCCCAGGTCGGGCCTAATTCCCTGGGCCTCTTCGGCCTGACCTTGGACGTGCCCGGAGAAGGGCACTGGCAGTTTTCCCAACTCTTCGAGACCGACCGGCGGATGCAGCAGATCTACGGCTGTTCCTACCCCGGCATGCCCCCGGGGGGCTGTCAGGCCAACAACACCCTGCGCCTGTTCTCCAGCGCCCGTTACCAGATCAACTACGGGCCCCTGATCTTCGATGGAGAGGTGGCCATGCAGAGGGGGGTGGCGCATCTGACCAGCCTGACTCCGGCCTCGCCCCGGATCGTGAGCTATGACGGCAACGCCCAGGTCCTCAAGGCCAAGTGGAAGCAGAACCTTTACCGGACGGGAGAGGGCATCGCCCGGATGGTGGTGGCCCGGGGCTCCGGAGACAATCCCGGCACCACCGATGTGGACGAGGCCTTCTTCCCCAGCCTGGGGCACCGCTATTCCGGCCTGGAACGGGCCGGATTCGGGGATTTCTTCGGGGCCACCCCCTACGACGCCCTGGGGGGGAACTACTCCACAGGCACCGCCAGCGGGCTCAAGGACGGCCTCAGCGGCATTATTACGGTCGGGGCCGGGTTCACCCCCCCGGCCTACCGGGGAATCGCCCTGGACATCGATTATTTCCTGTTCCATGCCGACCGGGTTCGCACCGGCTCCCGAACCTTGGGCTGGGAGTGGGACTTCCGCCTGCGTTATAACGTCCGCGACATCCTTTCCATAGCGGCCACCACGGCCCTATTTACGGCCGGGACGGCCTCCAATGTCAGCCGGGGCAACTCCCGCAAGTACATGATCGAGGTTTCGGGCAAGTTCTAGGCCTTGTTTTTTTATGATTTTTGACATATACTTGGATATATGTCTGAAATCATACCTATCAGCCAACTTCAAATCCGGGCCAAGAAGTACGTGGATCTGGTCCGCGACACCGACGAGCCCGTCGTCATAACCCAGCGGGGCCGCCCGGCGGCGGTGCTGGTTTCCTACGAGGAGTTCGCCGGCCTCCAAGCCACCCGTGACGAGATGTCCTATCCCGACTGGAAAAAGCGCCTGGCCCGGGCTGAAAAGGAGTCCGCGGCCGGCCAGGGCAAGAGCCTGGAATCCTGGATGGCCGACCGAGCGCCCCGCCCTTGAAGGTCGTCCTCCTCCCCCAGGCCCAGGAGGATTTGGGGGGGATTGAACACCCCCTTTTGGCCCGGGTCCTAAAACGCCTTGGAGCCCTGCGCCGCTACCCCGATTTAGGGGCCCCCATGGTGGGTCCTTTCGCCGGTTACCGGAGTTCCGTGGTCGGCCTTTTTCGAATCGTCTACAAGCGCCCCTCCCCCGACCTGATCCAGGTCGCGTATATTCGGCATTGCCGTCGGAAGTAAACCTCCCCGAGGACAAGTTATCCCTGGAGTTATCCACAGGTGTTTGACTTAAACGGGACTTAAAAAACTTAAAAAACATAATAACGGCAACATTTGAGACAACGGAAAGGGGATTTAAATAGCTAATCCGGGGTTATCAACAAGTGATTGACGCTATTTAAATTTTATGCCAAACTAGCGCCATGCCCGAGGAGCGGCCGCACCGAATCCGGATCAAGCTGGCCGACGGCTCCGAGTTGGAGGCCGAGGGCAGCGCGGAGTTCGTGAGGGCCGAGCGCCTGGAGTTCCTGGCCGGCCGCGCCCGGCCCGCCGCCATGACCGAACAGGAGGCTGCGGAGATGCCCCGAGTGGCCTGGGAAACCGTCACCGAGGCCAAGGGCGCCGGGCTGCAATTGCGGACCAAATTGACCGGGGAAAAGGCCGAAAAAGACGCGTGTTTAGTACTGGTGGCGGCCGCGGAAAAGCTGCTGAATTTGCCCAAGCCGACCGCGGCCCAGCTGGCCAAGTGGCTCCGGGCCTCCGGCTACCCAATCCTTAGGGTGGATCGGGCCCTCCAGGATGGGGTCCAGAAGGGCGAAATCCTGTCCTCCGGATCCCGCCGCGCCCGGCGCTACGAGCTCACCGCCCCGGGGCGCCTAAAAGCCTGCCTCCTGGCCAGCCGAATGACGGCCACCATTACGGGCCGGCCAAGCTAAAAAACCGGCTCGCCGGACGGCCAGTCCATATCGTTAAAAAATAAGTACTTTTTCTAAAAACCGGCCGGAACGAAAACCTCGCCTTAAAGGGATGAGGGAATGCCGGAAATCCAACAAAAAGCAGGGCAGGGCTTCGAATGCTCCATAAGGGTCCGAAGACGAAGTGGCTCTGATCAAATAAAACGGGGCGTTCTACGACGAGAAGCCGGGCCGGAACGGCCCGGAAATGGGGGGCGGAATTCCCGCCGAACCATAGTAATGATAATCAATATTATGTTGCCTAGTTATCGCGGAGCGATGACTGGACAGCCCTCGACTGTTTCTTAGATTCACCCCATTTTCCGTCGGTGCCGTTGGTTCTTTTTTATCCGTTCGCGACATTCTGTTAGATTTTCAAAGTTAGCAGTTCATTTTCCCGGCGCCAGCCGGGAAACTTCCATTGTTTCTATTTAGAAATAACAAAATTGTTGGCAAGATTTCCGGGAAGATCCAGCTCAAGACCCCGGTCCCGGGCATGCCAAAAAGACCAAGAAAGAAGGCCGGCCGCCCCCCACCCCCCAACCGGGGGCAGGACCCGGACCAGCCAAAAAATCGGCCAAAAAGTCGGCAGCTGCGGGGAGCCCGGACCCGGGATCGGGGGGGCTAAAAAGACCATTAAACTCGGGCCTCAGACCCAGGGTCTGAGGCCCGATAAATGACCCCTCAAAATGCCCTTTTTAAAAAAAACCAAGAAAGGAAGATGTCGGCGGGGGGAGTAAAAAAAGACCACGAAAGATTGCGGCCAAAAGGCCGCTTAATGCCTGATGGTTTTTTTAGGGGGGACTAAGAGACCGTGGAAGCCGGGGGAGGGCCCGGCTGGGAAACGGGGGGCTCTGGATCAGGGATGAAGATCCCCCACCCAACCATGACATAGCCCCCTATGATGAGGAAGGGGGAGACCACGGATGCCCAATTTTGACCCAGGGGATCCGTAAAAGACAGGAGAAAGAAACCAAGGACGATAAAACCGATTCCCCCCCCGATCACCTTCTTACCCCGGGAGCTGATGTCGTCGGAAGAAACCTCTTCCCCCCCCTCGGAGGGGCTTTGAGAGGCCGGAAGACCTTTCTTCTTGTTCTTTCGTCCCATAAGTGGATTATATCCCTTAGAGCGTGGTGCTCACAACATCCCCTTTGGTGGTTTTTTCACCGCTCCAGCCGGACCAGGTCCGCCAGGACCTCCCGGCGACGGATTACCCGGGCTTTTACGCCGTCCACGAGGACTTCGGCGGCCCTGGGCCGGGAATTGTATTGGGAGCTCATGGCCCACCCGTAGGCGCCGCAATTGCCCACGACCAGGGCGTCTCCGGGCCGGCAAGGGCCTAAACGGGCCCGGCGGGCCAGAAAATCGCCTGATTCGCAGACCGGACCGACGACGTCCACCGTCTTCATGGTCCCCGGGCGGGGAACCGCGGCGGCGACGGGATGGCGGGCTCCGTAGAGGGCGGGGCGCGCCAGATCGTTCATGCCGGCGTCCACAACGATAAAACGCCGCGTGGAGGTTTCCTTGCGGTAGAGCACCGTGGTTAAAAGCCAGCCGGCCTCCGCGACGAGGTAGCGTCCCGGCTCGACGACAAGGCGCGCCTTCGGCCAGGACCCGAGGACCCGCGAGATGGTCTTGGCCCAGGCCCCCAGGTCCAGGGCGGGCGCGCCCCCATCGGCGATGCCGAGCCCGCCCCCCAGGTCCACCAGTTCCAAACGAACGCCGCGACGGTCCAATTCCTTCATGACGGCGGCCACTTCCTCCACGGCCTCGGCGTAAGGCCTGATCGTCGCGATCTGGGAACCGATGTGGCATTGAATGCCGACCGGCCGCAGGTGGAGGCTCTTCTTGGCCTTTTCATAAAGCGCCAGCGCCTCGCGCCGCTCCACCCCGAACTTGTTGTCCGAAAGTCCCGTCGTGATGTGGGCGTGGGTGTGGGGGTCCACGTTTGGATTCAACCGAACGGAAATCCGGGCGTTTTTCTTCAGGCGTCCCGCGATCTTCTCCAGGGCTTCCAGCTCTTCCCGGGACTCGATATTGATCGAGAGGATCTTTTTTCGGACGGCGAACGCCAGCTCTTCTTGGGTTTTTCCCACGCCCGAAAATACGATTTTTCCGGACTCAAAGCCCGCCGCCAAGGCGCGGGCGAGTTCTCCCCCCGACACCACCTCGGCCCCGGCCCCTTCCCGGGCCAGAATCCGGCACAGGCCACGGGTGGAGTTCGCCTTCAGGGCGTAGCAGACCAACGGGGGCCTTTGCCGGAAGGCCGCTTTCAAGGTCCACAAACGCTCCAGGACGGCGCGCTTAGAGTAGACGTAAAGGGGAGTTCCGAAACGCCGGGCCAGGTCTTGGGCGGGGAGGCCTTCGAGCTTCAAGCCCACGGGGGGGTTCACCGCTTGGAGGCGGAAGGCTTGGCCTTCTTGACGGGAAAGCGGCGGTTCAAGTCCTTCAGGGCCGCCTGGGCCTTGGCGTCGCCGGGGACCCGCCGCAGGAGTTCTTCCCAGGACTTGCGGGCCTCCTCGGGCTGGTTGAGCTTCTGGTGGGTCAGGGCCAAGGTGGAATAAATTCGCTCGGGCGGCAGGCCCGGGAGCTCCCGCCCCTCCGGAGGGAGGGCGCGCGTGATGTGCTCCAAGGCCACGTTGAACCGCATCTGCTCGAAGGCGATCTGCCCCATGTAGAATTCCGCCCGCGACGCGGGATCGGCGCCGTAGGAACGCAGGACGACGAAGGATTCCAGGGCGCGATCGGTCAACTTGGCGCCCCAGAGGCTCAAGCCCAGGTTCTCCTCAATGAGGCTGTCCTTGGGGAAATGGAATTTCAAGCGCTCGTATTCGCTGACCGCCTCCTGATAGCGGCCCTGCTGGTAGAGCAGCTTGGCCAGAAGCATCCGGATTTCTTTGTCGTCGGGATGATTGCGCAAATAGCGCCGGTACTCCTCCACCGCGAAGCCCGGAAGCCCCGCTTCCTGATACATCAGTCCCAGGCAATAGAAGACCCGGGAATCCAGCGCGCCGAGGTCGCGCGCTTCTTCCAAAGCGTTGATGGCATCCGGGTAGAACTCCTTGCCCTTCTGGAATTGGAGCATCCCGAGTTCCACCAGGGCCCCGATGTCCTGGGGGTTCTCCTTCAGCCTTTGGAGGGATTCCCCGATGGACTCCTCCAGCCGCGGGGGCGGCGGGAAGCCCACCTCATGCCGGGGGACGGTCTCGGCGTCCCGAAAGCTCCAATAGCCGGAGACCGCCAGCAGGATCGAAAGAACGGTCACGCCCCCGATCGCCAATAGGCGCTGGCGAGGCCCCAGAACCAGGGGCCTCGTCGGAACCCGGATGCGGGACGGCTCTTCGGCCGCCTTCGTCATTCCTTGGTCGGAGCCTCGGGGGCGTCGGTCGCCGGAGAGAGAAGCTGGCCCAAGGTCAGCGGGGGCGGGGCCTTCATGTACTGCGCCATCCGCTTGCGGTCCTGGATGTCGCTGTATTTGGTCAAGGACACCGTCGGCTCCAGGCGCGTCTGGTCCACTCCGATGACGATCGCCGACACCGACTGCCCTTCCTTGACGGGAGCCTCGGGATCGGTCTCGGAGAGCGGGCAATGCGCCATGCGCCCGTCGCCGAGCTTGACCCGGACGCCGTCGGGCCCCGAGGCCGCCACGGTTCCGTGAACCACGGAGCGGGGAGGATATTTCTTCTTCAGGAGATCCGCGGGATTCTGGGACAACTGCTTGATCCCGAGGCCGATCCGCTCGGCCGCCGCCGGAGCGGGGGCGGGCGCGGGGGCCGACGGGGCGGCGGTCGACCCGGCAGGGGAGCCGTCCCGGCCGCCCTTGGATTCGGCGTTGGCGGACGGGGCGGGAGTTCCCGCGGCCGGAGCGGGCGCCGGAGCCGCCGGCGAGACGGGCTTGGACAAAACCTTGACCCGGAGCTTGGCGCCCCGCTCGATGCCGAAGGGCGCCTTCGGAGCCCCCCAGGCGACGTCGGCGGCCTTTACGAAGCCTTCGGCGCCCCCGATGTCCACCAGGACTCCGGCCGGGCCGACGCTGACCACGCGGCCGATGCGCACTTCGCCCACGCGGAGCTCCTCGAGAAGCTTCTCCTTGCGCTTGGCCGACTCCTCCTCGAGCACCGCCTTGCGTGAGAGCACCAGCTGTTTTTTCCCGGCGTTGAGCTCGATGATGTAGCAGCGCACGCCGGTTTTCAGCATGCGGGCCGGATTGCGGACGGGGTGAAGATCGGCCAGGGACGCGGGCAAAAAGCCCGAGATGCCCCCGACGTCCACCATGAACCCGCCCTTGACCGACGAGGTGACCTGCCCGCGGACCCGGGATTTCTCGGCGAAGGCCTTGCCCGCCGCATCCCACGCCAGTTCCTGCCGGGCGCGGGTGTGCGACAACGCGGCCGGCCCGTCCCCGCGGGAGGAGCCGAGCATGACGACGGGCACGCGCTGGCCGGGGGCCGGCGGGGTCGCGCCGAACTCGGCGACCGCGACGACTCCGTCGCGCTTGTCGCCGATGTCCACCAAAACTTGGTCCTTGACGATGGAGATCACCTTCACCCAGGCCACCTTGCGGCCCGAGAGTTTCTCCTGGAGCTGGGCTTGCTGCGCCAGAAGGGATTCCATCCCCTCCTCCTGCCCGTCCCCGCCCGCGGGCTCTCCCCCTCCGGGTTGATTTTTCTGCGCTTTGGTCGTTTCCATGGTATTCGCCCCTTTTACGCCGTCATCACAAATCGAACACGGCCTTCATCACTGAATCGGAGAACGCCTGACACTCCCGCCGGGCGTCGGCCTCCGGAACCGACTCCGGAAACCGCAGGCACTCCCCGAACCGGACCTCGATGGGCCGAAACCGCGAGAAGCCGTCGGTATTGAGAATCCGGGCGGGCAGGACCGGCGCCCCGGTGGCCCTCGCCAGAAAGCCCACGCCGGGCTTGGCCCGGCCGGGGGCCCCCCGCCCGGGCCCGGGGCCCGCCCGGGCAAAACCCCCCGCGCCCCCCCCCGGGTTAAGAGGCCCG
>CAYHPY010000025.1:0-42758 GCA_964358485.1 uncultured Elusimicrobia bacterium | reverse complement strand
CCGAGCCCGTCTACCGCCGCGCGGTGCCCCCGGCCCTGGTCGCGCCGCTCTTCCTGGATCTTCATGGGACGCTGTCCCGGGTGCACGAGGCCGGGGCGGTGGTCGGGGATTTCAACGATCTCAACGTGCTGGTGTCGGGGGGCGCGGCCTATCTGATCGACGCCGACAGCTTCCAATTCGGGCGCTATCCCTGCATGGCCTATACGGAGCGTTTTGTGGATCCGCTCTGTTGCGCGCCCGATGAGCTTCGCCCGGTCCGGCCCCATGACTCGGCCGGAGATTGGTACGCCTTCGAGGTGATGCTCTTCCAATCCCTGCTCCTCGTCCATCCTTATGGGGGCGTGCTCCCGGGGGCAGGGGGGCGGCCGTCCGAGCGGGCGTTGCGGCGCGTCACGGTCCTCGACACCCGGGTCCGCGCCCCGAAGGCGTCCATCGCCTGGAAGGTTCTGCCCGATGAGCTGCTTCAGAGATTTTACGAGACCTTTCATCGGGACCAACGGAGCGCCTTTCCCCGGCCGCTCTTGGAGAGCATCCGGTGGACCCGCTGCGAGGATTGCAAAACCGTCCACGCCCGGGACCTTTGCCCGGCCTGCGCCCTGCCGGGGAGCGTCCAGCGGCGGTTGCTGGTCACGGTCCGGGGGCGGGTGACGGCGACGGTGCTTTTCAAGACCGAAGGAGAAATCGTGGCCGTCGGTCCGGAGGGGTGGTTGGCGTTTGAAGGAGGGGAGTTCAAAAGAGAGGACGGGTCCCGGGCCTTGCGCGGCGCGCTGCGGCCCGGGACCCGTTATCTTTTGCACGGCCGCGGGGCCGTGGCGGTCCGCCGGGGGGAGGCCTACGCCTGCGCCGGGGGCAAGGCCTTTTGGGAGCGCGACGGCGCCCTCTGGCGCGAGGGCCCCCTCGGCGACGAGCGGGTGGGAGAGGTTTTGGCGGGGCAGACCCGGCTTTGGGCGGGACCGGAGTTTGGGTTCGGTTTCTACCGGGCGGGCGGGGTGACCGTCGCCTTCGTCTTCGACGCCGTCCGCCGCGGAATCCTGGACGGCATTCCCCTGCCGCCTCTGCGGGGGCGGGTCCTGGACGCCGACTGCGTGTTCGGGGAAGGGCGGGCGTGGCTTTTCCTGGAACTAGAAACCGGAGGGCGCGTCTTCCGGCGGTGCGTGGTGGTCTCCCGGGACGGAAAAATCCGCGCGGCGGTGGACGCCCCGGCGTGGCTTGAGTCCATCCACGGGGCCTGCGCGGCCGGGGCGCATCTGTTCGTCCCGACCGACCAGGGGATCGTCCGCGTGGATGAAACTTTGACCCAGACGACCGAATATTCGGAGACGGAGCCGTTCGTGGACGCGGGATCGAGGCTGGCGGCGGCGGGAGACGGGCTCATCGTCGCCGGCCCTCGGGAAATTCTGAAGCTATCCATCAAACAGGAGGCACGCATATGAAAGTTCAAACGCCGCTGCAGCTGCCGTTGCCGCCCTTCTACGATCCGGCCAACGCCGGGAAGTGGGAGTTTCGTCCGGACCAGCTCAAGGTCTTCGCCGCGGCCGCGGAGTGGCGCAAAGACCATTCGATCCAGCCGTCGGCCTCGGATCGCCGGTCGGTCCATGTGCTCCTGATCGACGTCCAGAAAGACTTCTGCTTTCCGGGCGGAACCCTGTATGTCGGGGGGCGCTCGGGGCAGGGGGCCATCGACGACAGCCGCAAGATCTCGGAGTTCCTGTACCGGAACCTGGGAAGCATCACTAACGTCACGACCACGATGGACACGCACTTCGCCTACCAGATATTCTTTCCGTCTTTCTGGCTGGATAAAAACGACCGGCCGCTCGCGCCGTTTCGCGAGCTGTCGGCCGACGAGGTGGCCCGGGGAGAGGTCCGCCCCAACCCGAACGTGGCCAAGTGGCTGTGCGGGGGGAATTACTCCTGGCTGGTCAAGCAGACCATCCATTACTGCGCGGAGCTCGAGAAGGCGGGCAAGTACAAGCTGTTCCTGTGGCCCCCGCATTGCCTCTTGGGTTCCGACGGCCACGCCTTGGTGGGGCTTTTGCACGAGGCGCGGCTGTTTCACTCCTTCGTCCGGGGGGCGCAGTCCTGGGTGGAGGTCAAGGGGGGCAATCCGCTCACGGAGAACTACTCCGTCCTGCGGCCGGAGGTTCTGACCCGGCACGATGGGGCGCCGTTGGCGCAGAGAAACTCGCTGTTTCTCAAGACGCTCCTGTCCTCGGACGCCGTCGTCATCGCGGGGCAGGCCGCCAGCCATTGCGTGAAGAGCTCCATCGACGACCTGTTGGGAGAAATCCTCGCGCAGGACCCGGCCCTGGCCAAGAAGGTCTACATCCTGACCGACTGCATGTCGGCGGTGACCATCCCGGACGGCAAGGGCGGGTTCGTGGCGGACTTCACGCCGCAGGCGGATGCGGCGTTCCAGCGCTTCGCCGACGCCGGGATGCATCTGGTGAAATCGACGGACCCGATGCCGTCCTGGTCGGGCATCGACCTTTAAGGAGGAATGCCATGGAAGATCCCAAGAAGCTGTTGGCGGCGGCCCAGGAGGACGGGGAGTTATCGGACGCGGCGATGGCGGCCCTTTCCATCCCGGACCTGGGGGCGCAGATCCAGGCCGGGCTCGGGGTGCATCCCGACGACGTGCCGGCCAGCGAGGTCGTGCTCGTGACGATGATGCCCGACGACTCCGGTTCGATCCGTTTCGGGTCCAACGCCCAGGCGGTCCGGGACGGGCACAACCTGGTCTTGGACGCGCTGGCGGCGTCCAAGCAGAAGGACGGGGTGCTGGCGCACACCCGGTACTTGAACGGCAACGTGCTCTATCCGTACTGCGGGCTGGGCGGAGCCCTGCGGATGGACTCCCGGAACTTCGATCCCAACGGCGGCACGCCGCTCTACGACCAGTCCGTCGTCCTTTTGGGGACGGTGCTGGCCAAGACGCGGCAATTCGCGGCGGCCGGAGTTCCGGCGCGGACGGTGACCTTGATCATCACCGACGGGGCGGACGCCGGGTCGGTCCGGTCCCGGGCGGCGGACGTGAAGGTCCTGGTCACGGACATGCTTAAAGCGGAGCGGCACATCGTGGCCGCGATGGGGGTCGATGACGGGAGCACCGACTTCCGGGAGGTCTTTCGGGAGATGGGCATCGAGGACCGTTGGATTCTCACGCCGGGCAGCGGAGCCGGCGACATCCGGCGGGCGTTTCAGGTTTTCTCGCAGTCGGCCTTGCGGGCGAGCCAGAGCGCCGGAAGCTTCTCCAAGACCTCGGTGGGGGGATTCGGGGCTCCCTGACGGTAAAATGGGGACACCCCCCATTTTTACCATTGAAAAAGTCGCCCCCGGTGGCGCGCCGGGGGCGGCTATTTATAAACTACCATCTAGGTGCCTGGCATTCATATTCTTCATATTCTCCCGGTGCGATGAAAAATCCGGTTAGCGTGGCCGTCGACATCGTCATTTTTGCCGTTCGAGAAGGGCGGCTGAAAGTCTTGCTGGTCAAGCGGGGAATCCCGCCGTTCGAGGGGAGGATCGCCATTCCCGGCGGATTTTTACAGGAAGCCGAGGACCTCGAGGCCGCCGCGCGCCGAGAGCTGAAGGAGGAAACCGGCGTTTCGGGGGTCTACCTGGAGCAGCTATGCACTTTCGGGGCCCCTCGCCGCGACCCGCGCGGGAGAGTGCTGTCTGTTTGCTACATGGCCTTGGTCCCGCCGGACCGCGGCTTGACCCCCGCCGCGGGGGGCGATGCCCAAGCCGCGTCCTGGTTCGACGCCCATGAGCCCCCGGACCTGGCCTTTGATCACTCCGAGATCTTGGACTACGCCCGCCAGCGCCTGCGCTGGAAGTTGGAATGGACGACCGCCGCCTTCGCGCTCCTGCCGGCGCGCTTCACTCTGACCGAACTCCAGAAGGTCTATGAAGCGGTTCTTAAGCGCCCCATCGACAAGCGCAATTTCCGCCGCAAGGTCCTGAGCCTCGAGGTCCTCAAGCCCACCAAGGAATTCCGCGCCGAAGGCCTCCCCCGCCCCGCCCAACTCTTCGAATTCTCAGCCGCCCGCTTCGAAAAACTCCGCGACCGCGGCGTCCTCTTCCCCTTTTAGTAAAAATGGGGACACCCACCATTTTTACCGAAGGTCCGAGAGAAACTCCTCCGCAAGGCGATTGAACTCCTCAGGATTCTCGGCCGGGCTGAGGTGTCCGGCGGCGGCGATTACGGCCAGGCGCGCTCCGGGGATGGACGCGGCCAAGGTTTGGGAAAGGGCGGGAGGCGTCAATGCGTCGTCTTCTCCCACCACCACCAAGGTCGGGACCTTGATCAAGGGAAGCCAGGGGGTCGCGTCGGGCCGGGCGGCCAGGGCCAGCAGGGCCCCGCGGGCTCCCAGCGGGTCCGTGGCGGCCATGAGCCGGTGGATATCTCCCACGCAAGCCTTGCCCGCGCTCTTTGGAGAGAAAAGGTTGTGGGCGAATTCAAAGGCAAAGGCGTCCATTCCCCTATCGGCGATTGTCTTTGCCGCGGCGACCCGGGCGAATTTCCCTTGGTTGGCGTCGGCCTCGGCCCGGGTGTCGGCCAGGATGAGCCCCCGAACTCGAGCAGGCGCTCTGTTGGCCGCTCTTAAGGCGATATAGCCCCCCATGGAGAGGCCGCAGAGGATCGCGGATTTGATGTCCAGATGGTCCAGCAAAGCCAGGAGGTCGTCGACGAAAAGGTCGATGGTGTATAGGCCGTCACCCGGCGGCGTGTCTCCGTGGCCCCTCACGTCATAGGCCACCAATCGGCGTCCGGAGCCCAACGCCGAAAGCTGGGCCTGCCACATGGCGTGGCTGAAAGGAAAACCGTGGATAAAGACCACGGGCATGCCGCCGGGATCGCCGGCCTCGACAAAATGAGTTTCCATGGAATTGATTATGGAATTTTGCCGCCGTCTCGTGCTATCCTGTCGCGGTGATCGCCCCCGGACAGCTGCTGGATTTGGTTCGAAACACGGCTCCGTTTCTTTTCGAGGGCGAGCCCGCGCCCCTCGATGGCCCGCGCCGCTTTCTTCGCTTGCTGCGAGATTATAATGGCCAGGACTTGTCCCGCTCGGATTATTACGAATTGTGCCTGGCCGCGCACTGGGCGACCGCCGGGACTTTCGTGCCCACGGACGTCGACAACGCGATCCGGTGGCGATTATGGCAGGATTCGGGGCCGGATCTGGCCGAGGCCTGCGCCGGGCTCGTGCTCAAATCCCTTGCTTGGGATTATTCGACCGTGACCGGTCGATTAGTTCGGGGGAAGGGGGAACTCTTGTCCACCCATGAGGGAACCTGGTTCTCGGTGGCGGTCGGCGCCTATGCCGCGTGCAGGACGCGCAAACCCAAGACGGCCGCGTTGGTCTTGGAGGCGATGATCGGGGAGGCGCGACGGGAGGCCGTCTTTTTTGAGCGCCTGGTCCGGGAAAAGGACGGGGTGGGTCTCCTGAAATCCTGCGCCCTGGTCGCGCACAATTTCGGAGATCTGGACCGGGTGGCCGATCAGTGGTTGTTGCCCGAGGATGACCCGATGAAGCGGGCGCTCTATGACGCCGCCAAGCCCGGCTCGAGGCTTTTTGGGGGGCTTCTGGGCCTGGCCGGGGAATTGAACAAGCGGTTTCTCACCGCCGACAACCACCGCCACTATCCTCTTCGCGCCGCCCGGGGCTTGCGCAAGAGCGCGGATTTTCTCATCCCGGTCGGACCCTTTTTCGACGATTGGGGCCGCGCCGTCGCTCGCCACCCCGTCCTCTCCCGGGAGGAGGTGGCCGAGGTGGTCCGCGCCCTCTTGGACGGCTGGACCCGCCTTCACGGACCTGCGGGCTACGCCCGGGCGCTGGCGGGAATCCTTGAGGTTTTCCCCGGAGGCCGGAGCGCGCTGGGCAAGCTCCTTCCCACTTCCGACCGCCGCATGCTCGAGTCCGGCCCCCTCAAAGCCGCGATTGACGTCTCCCAGGCCCGCTTCGAGGCCCAATGGTCCTCCCGCGCCCTGAAACAATTGGGGACATCCACCATTTTTACCAAAGGGAGAAAGTGAGCAGCCGTGAATTTTGGTAAAAATGGGGGGTGTCCCCAATTTCGCCAATTCACAAGGCGAACAGAATTCGCTCACTCATAATTCAGGCGATCCGGTCATACTGAGGGCCAGGCCGCCGGGCGTCCACCCCCGCCTCGCGCCGGGAGGCCTTCATGAAGATGCATGGCAACGGCCGCACGGGATTTACGCTCATCGAGTTGATGGTGGTCGTGGGGATCATCGGGGTTCTGTCCTCGATCGCCGTGCCCCAGTTCATGAAGCTCGCGCAGAAGTCCCGGCGGGCGGCGCGGGAGGCCGCGGCGGCGGCGGACATTAAGTCTCCTGCTACGGACGTCAAGCCAGAGCGGCCGCGAGGCGCGCTTCCTCTCTATGAAACGGCCGATATGCGTCTAACCTTGGCGTCGGAACAACAGCGGTCGGGGATGGAGATCGTCACGCGCTTTGATGCCGCGTTCGAAGGCCGGTTTGTCGTGGTCCCTCCTCCCGGCGGAGGCCCGGTCCTGCTGGATATCCCGTTTCCGGAAGGGACCATCGAGGCGCGGGACGTTTCCCTTGAGTTCCTATCCCCGGACGGTTCCCGCCGCGAACCCGCGGAGGTCGTTTATTCCGGAGAAGGAATCCGCTGGACCGGCGCCGTGCTCGACGGCCGCCCTTTGCGCGCCGAAGCGCGGTTTACTGCTCTCGGAGGGGACCGCTTTCTTTGGAGGTTGCCGCCCTCGCGGCGGACACGGTTTCTTAAGGTCTCCCTGGACGCGGCGGGCGCCCCGTCCTCTTTGATTCCCGATCATGGGCTCAAGCCGACGGCGGGAACGGGGCGAAAATGGGATTGGAACACGCGTAACCTGGTTTCCGCGCGCCCGATCATCGTGGAACTACCGGAGGCGCAAAGCCCGATGGGACAGGTCTTCCGCCTTTTCAAGCTGGTCGGGTTTGGGGTCTTTCTCTTCGGGGCGGGGTTCTGGTATCTGGGCGAACTCCGGTTCCCGGGCCGCTTGGACGCATTCCGTTGGTGGCATTTCCTGCTCTTGGCCCTGAATTACTCCGTGTTTTTCGTCAACTACGCGGTGCTGGGCTTTCAAGGGGATTTGGGCGTCGGGGCGGCCATGGCCGTTTCCGGGGCGCTCTCCCTGCCGTTGCTCGGCCTGCACGTGGCTCGGGTGATGGACCGCGATTTCGCCCTGACCCGGGCCATGCCCTTGGCGCTGTTCACCCTCGCGATGGTGATCAACGTCGTTTATGGCGGCTGGGCCCGCGATTACGTCTTTATGGGCGCGGCGGCGGCCGGTTTGGCCTTCGTGACGGCCACGCTCCCGGCCGCCAAGGAATTGAGGCCGGCATAATGGAAATGAGGGCGGTGTCCCCTTTTGATTTGAGCCCTGGAACTGCTCAGCTTCGCGCGTGTCTGGCCGGACTCGCCTTCTTCGGTTCGGGCCAAAGCCGGAAGATGAGGATTCCATCCTTATCGTAGATCAGGGGAAATTTCGCCAGGTAGCGGGCGTAGGGGCTCGTTTTGTCCTGCAGGTAGGGCTTGTTGTCGGTGAAATAATATTTCGCCCCGGCGGCGATTTTCCCGTCGATCTCCCCCAGGCGTTTCTCCCCCGCCTCCGCCATGTCCCAGGACCAGCCCCGGCGGTGCATGTAATAAAGGTAAACGGAGGAGCCGCGCTCGTTGCAGAGGAACAAGTCATCCGGGGCGCTGACCGCGTCGGCGGCCTTTTGGGCGTCCTTGAGGAACTGGAAGTTGACCTTGTACCAATGCTTGATGCGAAAGGCCGCGTGAACGGGAACCGCTAAGGCCAGGACGACCGCGAGCGCGCGCAGCCGCCGGCCGTCGGTTTCCGAGGCCTCATGGCTTTTTTTCCAGAGCGTCCATAGGCCGACGCCCATCAACGCGCCGTTGACGGGGGTGAAGGGCAGGGAGGTGTACTCGTGCTGGAAGGTGTAGGCGCCACCCAAGATCAAGGACCCGGCCACGGATCCCCACCAGGCGGCGAAAAACAGCGGGTCGCGCGGCGCGCCGGGGAGGTAGTCGGCGTCCTTTCCCCGGCGGCGTCGCAGTTCCAGGGCCCCGATCGCGATCAGGACGACGCCCCCGTAGGTGGCCGACAGTTCAGGAAAGCGGGACCCGAATTGGAACCAAATGTAATAAAGGCTTCTGGAGTAATCCAGCAAGCTCATGAATTCGTTGGGATTGGAGGGGACCACATAGGCGCCGTAGCTGGCGTATTTGTACCAAGCGTAGGTCAGCCCGAGGGCCAGGACGGGGGCTGAGAGGGTCCGGGCGTCGGTCAGGGCCCCCGAAAGCCCGAGTCGACGCCAACTGAGGTAGGCCAAAGGTCCCAGGATGAAGGCGTAGGGCAATTTGTGGGAGATTCCCAGGAAGGCCAGGAGGATGGCGGCGCCCCAGAAGCCCAGGCGTCGTTCGGGTTCCAGGGAACGGTCCCAGAAGTAGAGGGAAGCAGTCGTGGTAAGCAGGGCTATGGCCTCGGGTTGGACGGTCCGGCCGAAATAGATCTCCAGAGGGATGAAGCAGAAGAGGGCCGAACCCAGGAAGGCGGCCTCCCGCTCCACTTTGCGGTCCAATAGGAGGAACAGGACCATGGCCGTCCCGGCCGAGAATAGGATCGCCAGAATCCGCCCCCACATGTCCCCCAGCCCCCCCAGCGGCCAGAGAAGACCGATCAGGTACATGTAGAGCGGAAATTCCGTCGCGCCTCGCCCGCGGTAGTTGCCCTCCCAGTCAAGTTGGGGCGTGAAGAATCTCAATCCGTTCTCGGAATAGTTGCGGGCGATCGCCGCGGTGTTGCACTGCCGGTGATAGTGATAGTCCAGCATGGGCGAGGTGATTCCCTTGAGGTGGGGGAGGACTGAAAGGGCGAACAGAGTCGCCAGGATCAGCCCACGGCGGCGGAGGAATTCGGTCATCGCTTGATGGCGTAAACCTCGATGGTGCCCCCGGAGCGAAGGGCGGTTTCGGCGAGGGTGAGGACCAGGGAGAAGAACAGAACGATCGGGAAAAGGACGGCCGTTAAAACGGCTTGAACGGGACGGCTGCGAATCTCATGCTCGCGGGCGGAAGGATTTTTTAAAAGAGAATAGAGAAAGTTGGGTTCAAAGCCCAACGAGTTAAAGATGCTTTGAACCCAACCGTAGGGATTCTGCTCAAAGCTGAAGTGGTCGGTCTTGATGATCTCGAAGCGGTGCCGCTTGAGGACGCCTTCCAGGGACTCCACGCTGAAATGCCAGTAATGCCGGGGCACGTCCAGGTGGAACCACATCCGTCCGAAGATTCTGGCTTGGAGGCTGCCGTAATTGGGAACGGCGATCGCCAACAGGCCGCCGGGCTTGAGTAGTTCGTGGGCGCGCGTCACCGCTTCCACGGGCCGGATCAGATGCTCCAGGGAGTGCCACAGGATCACGGCGTTGTACGCGTCGGTTTCATGCTTGGAATTTAAAAAGTCGCCGGTCTCGACGTCCAAGCCCAGGGCGTTGCGGGCGTGCCAGGCCGCGGTCTCGGAGAATTCCATCCCATGCGCCTCGTAGCCGAGGTCTCGGAGGTAGCTCAGCAGCAGGCCTCGTCCGCAGCCGACATCCAACACCTTCCCCTTGGGAGCCTTCGTATAGACGACGGAGGCGCGGCGTTTGCGAAATAGCCGGGTTAGGACCTCGAACAGAGGGTTGAAGCGGACATTTTCCTTGCCGTAATAGGTCTCGGGATACCATTTCCCGATTTCCGAAGACGGGACCTGGGGCCAGGTTCGGCCCAAGCCGCACAGGACGCACTTCCGAACGGTGAAGCCGGGCTCCAGCGCTTCGAAGGCCGTTTCAAAATTGTCGGAGCCGCAGGACGGGCAGCGTGGATCTTCTCCGTTGGAATCGCTGATTTCGGGGGTAAATCGAGAGGCGGGCTTGGGCACGGGAGGAGGGATTATAGCAATTCGCCGTCCGCCCCTCTGGGCCCATGGGCCCAGGGAGACCCGGGCCTTAATTTCTCTTTATTTTTCCTTTAGGTCCCATCCGGAATTTTAGCGCAGGGGGTATGATCTACCCATGGCATGCCACCCCCTCCGGGCCGTAATTTCTTTGTCGGCCGCGATTTCCCTCGTCGCCGGCTCTCCCGGCCTGGAGAGCTACCGCCTTTTCGCGCAGGTCGTCCGCTCCGCCCCCGTTCGTTCCGGCGCGTCGACCTTGCCCGGCTCCTCCGCGCCGACCCGGTTGACGGTCGTCTCCGGTCTGGGGTCCTTTCGTTCTGGCTTGGCGCCTGCCGGCTTGGCGCCTTCGCTTTCCGGTTCCGCCCCGATGGCGCTTCCTTCCGGCCCCATGGCCTCCGAGGCGGCATCCCGGGCCCCCGCTCCCGGGGCGACGATTCTCCTGAAGGCCGCCGCCGCGGCCGAGGCCGCTCCCGCCCTCCTTAATAAAGATCTTCCGGCCGACGGCGCCAGGGACGGCGCCGCGGTTCCCTTCTCGGGCCGCTCCGCGCCCGGGGGCTCGGCGGTTTCCGCCCTGCAAGGCCCGATTCCCGGGATGCCCTCCCTGCTCTCCGCTCCCGGCGGAGACCTCACCCCCGGAGATTCCCAGGCGGGCGATGAGCTCTTTCGCGAATTCGTCGGCCAGGTCGCCGCGCGGGTCAAGCCGGGACAGGTTCTGACCGGGGAGGCCCGGGACGCGATTTTCACCGAGATCGGGGCGGATTCGAACGCCGGGGAGCGGCTCATCGAGCGGCTGGCCCGGACTGGGCGGCTGGCGATCCTCACCAATGGGATCATGCTGCGCACCGAGGCGGGACCGCGCGCCATCGCCACCTCCGACAACGTGGTTTTCAAGGAAATCAACCGCCAGGCCGCCCGGGGACTCAAGCTGTTGAATGAAAGCCGGATGGACTCCCCGGCCGAACGGGTCGCCAAAACCGCGCAAGCCCTCTATCTTCTGAACCGTTCCGCCGAGCTTCTGGTCCGCATGAAGGCGGAAACCGGCCGGGAAGCCCCGGGCCGGGGGGACGTCGAGGTTCTCCGCGACAATGCCGCCCTTTCCTACTTGGCCGCGGTCCTTTCCCTGCGCTCGGATGAGTACTCGGACCAGTCCCCTGAGGGCCGCGTCGTCCAGAAATGGCTGAGGACCGCGGTCTATACCTCCGAGGGCGAGCCCTCGCCCATGCCCGAGGAAGCGGCCGCCTACGCCTCGCACCTGCTCCGCCGCCTCGATCCCGACCGCTACGACCGGTCCCAACCGGGCTCCCCCGAAATCGTTTCCGGAATGAAAGCCGCCCGGGATTTCTTCTCGTTTATGGGTGCCGACTCCGCCAGGGCCCTGCCCGGCGGCGACGGCAGGACCGGGCGAGAATTGGCCCTGGTTCCCGGCGTGGGCCCCAAGTCTCCCTATCCGCTCATTTCCAAGGACGACCGGGACTACTCGACCCTCAACGAATACGGGGTCAATCTCACCGCCCAGGCGGCGGAGGGGATTCTTCCCCCCTTCATCGGCCGGGAAAAAGAGATCCGCCAGATGGTCAAAACCTTGCTCCGGGTGGAGAAGAACAATCCTCTGGTGATCGGCGAGAAAGGCGTGGGCAAGACCGCCATCGTGCGGGGCATGGCGCGCCTGTTGGTGGAGGGTAAACTGCCCCAACTTCAGGGCAAGAACATCATCCAGTTGGATTTGACCAAGCTTGTGGCCGGGACCAAGTACCGCGGCGAGTTCGAGGAACGCCTCCAGAAAATCATCGAGGAGGCCCGCCGGTCCCAGGGCAAGGCGATCCTATTCATCGACGAAATCCACACCTTGCTGGGCCTGGGCGGAGCCGAGGGGGCCAACGACGCCTCCCAGGCGCTCAAGAACGCCCTATCCGGCGGCGAAATTTCCGTGATCGGCGCGACCACCATGCAGGAATTCCGCGCCATCGAAAAAGACGGCGCCCTGGCGCGCCGCTTCAACGCCGTCAAGCTCGAGGCTCCCTCCAAGGACGAGGCCTTTAGGATCTTGTTGGGCGCCAAAACCCGCTACGAGGCCAAGCACAAGGTCTCCATACCCGAAGAGACCGTTCGGGCCGCCGTGGAGATGGGCGCGCGCTACGTCACCGACCGGAATTTGCCGGATTCGGCCCTGGATTTGATGGACGATGCCGCCGCCGAGGTCGAGTTGAAAACGTCCGAAGCCTCGGCGGCGTCGGATGGTTCCGTTGCCGTTAATTCCGTCGGCGAAGGTTCCGTTCCATCAGCCGTTCCGGCTGTTACCCCCGACGACATCTCCTTTGAGATCGCCTTGCGCACCGGCATCCCCGCCGGCAAGGTCACCTCCGACGATCTGGAACTTCTCAAGTCCCTCCCGGACGAACTCAAGAAGAAGTTGGTGGGCCAGGACGGCGCGGTGGACGGCGTGGTCCGCGCCATCCGTCGTGGCCGCTTGGGTTACAAGGAAGCCAAGCAGCCCGTCGGGGTGTTCGTGGCCCTGGGCCCCACCGGGGTCGGCAAGACCGAGCTTGCCCGCGTTTTGGCGGGACACCTTTTCCGCTCCGAGAAGAGCATGGTCCGCATCGACATGTCCGAGTACCAGGACAAGAGCGCCGTCAGCCGCCTGATCGGAGCCAACCCCGGTTTCGTCGGCTACGAGGACGCCGGCCAGCTCACCGAGCCGGTGCGGCGCAACCCGCACAGCGTGGTCCTTTTGGACGAGATCGAGAAGGCCGCGCCGGAGGTTTTGGACCTTCTTCTTCAGGTGGTCGAGGACGGCCGCCTCACCGACTCCCAGGGCCGCACCGTGGATTTCTCCAACACCGTCATCATCCTCACCTCCAACAAGGGCGGCAGCGTCAGCAAGGCGCCGTTGCCCGCCGGCGCCACCCCGGAACAGCTCGCCAAGCGCCAGGAAGACCGCCAAAACCACTACCTCAACGCCTTCAAGGGCGCCGTCCGGCCCGAGTTTTTCAACCGCATCGGCAAGCGCCGGGTCATCGTTTTCAACGAGCTCGGGCGGGAACAGCTGACGGCGATTCTCGACATCCAGATCGCCGCGCTCAACGACCGCCTCAAGGCCAAGGAGATGACGGTCACCCTCACTCCCGAAGCCAAGAAGTCCCTCATCGACCAGGCCACCTTGCCGGAAAACGTCCCCTACGGCGCGCGGCCCTTGAAGCAGGCCGTCGAGAACGATCTGGAGGACGCTTTGGTCGAGGCCGAGCTCAACGGGACGATCAAGGCCGGCGACAAGGTCGAGGCCGACCACGACGGCAAGAATTTCGTCATCCGCGCCGACCGGCCGGGAACCTTCCGCGCCACGATGGGCGGCGGGGCCTGGCTGGGAGTCGTTCCCGGCCTGGCGGCCCTGCTCGGCTGGCTTCCGGCTTGGTGGATCGTCCCGGCGGTGCTTGCCGTGGGGGGCGTTCTGGCCTATCTGATTCGGGGCCATTATCGCACCCATGGGGGCTTTCTGCCGAATTCCCAGGCGCCTCCGGCGGCGGGTTCGCACTCCTTGAAAAAGTGGCTGCCCAGCGTCGCGGCCATGAGCGTGCTCTTCCTCCTGTTGGATTGGGGTTCCAAGTTTCTCTTCGCCAGCCTCGGCCTTCCCTTCGTCTACCACTTCCTGGAGCCCGGCCGCCTGATGATCATGGCCGCCGCCATTCCCTTGAACGTGATCGCGGCGGGCTACTTCCTCAGCCTGGCGCATTCCGAGAAGCCCCCGCTTGAGAATCTTTTGAAGTTCCGGAAGAATCATCCCATCTTGGGCTGGCCCCTCTACATCGCCCTCAGCATCCTCACTTTCCCGGTGGGGCTCGGCGAAAAGCGTTACGCCGGGGACCTCCCGAAAAAGTACCCGATCGTCGGCAAGGTTCTGGCTTTGGCCGGAATTCTCTCGGCCGGCCTGGTCGCCGCCGCCTTGGGCAACGGGGTGGAAGGCCTGCTCAACGGAAAGGTCGTTGACTTCATCCCCTTCGGGCACGGCCGAATGAATTTCTCCGATGGTTACATCTTCTTCGGCATGCCCCTCCTCTGGATGGCCCTGGACTTCATCGGCCAGGCTCGCAAGTCCGACCAAACCGGAGAGCCCCTGCATCTGAAGACTTGGAAGTATTGGGTTCTCCCGATCCTGGGGCTGGTGGGCTTCTTCTATTCCACCTCCGCGGGATACGAACTCGTTCCCGCCGCGGCGTGGTATGTGCTCATCTTCTCCAGCCTCTTCGGGGTCGGCGTCCTGGTGGGCAACGCGGTCATCTCCCGCTTCGTCGCCGCCTTCAACGCCGCCTTCCGCCGCCCCGTCTTATCCCGTCCTGGCGAACCCGCGAAGTCCGAATCCCGGGACTTTTCCAAGACCGGCCTTCATTGACCTAGAGTTTAACTGCTAAAATCGGTTCCCATGAAAACGGAACCGGTCCCGGGCTATTTTCAGCAACCCAGCATCCAAGGGGACGTCCTGGCTTTCGTCAGCGAGGAAGATCTTTGGACGGTCCCGGTTTCCGGGGGCACGGCCCGGCGTTTGACCTGCGGGCTTTCGCGCGCCGGCAATCCGGCGCTCTCTCCGAATGGGCTTTGGCTGGCCTTCACGGGCCGGGACGAAGGGCACCCCGAGGTCTATGTCATGCCCGCCGCCGGCGGCGCGCCTCGGCGCCTGACCTGGCAGGGAGCGGTCGCCCGGGTGTTGGGCTGGATGCCGGGAGGCAGGGAAATCGTCTTCTCCTCCAATTCGGCCCAGCCGTTTTGGTCCCGGACCGAACTGTTCGCGGTCCCCGCCGACGGCGGCCCGGCCCGCAAGCTTCCCTATGGCCCCGCCAGCGCGATTTCCTTCGGTCCCGGGGGCGCCGTGGTCATCGGGCGGCACTTCCATGAGCCCGCGATGTGGCGCGGCTATCGAGGGGGCACGGCGGGGGAACTTTGGGTGGACCCTTCCGGAAAGGGGCATTTCCGGAAACTGATTTCGTTGAAGGGAAACCTCGCCTTTCCGCTCTGGGTGGGGGGGCGGATTTACTTCGTGTCCGACCATGACGGGCATGGGGATCTCTACTCCTGCCTTCCTTCGGGCAAGGGGCTTAAACGCCACGCCGGCCACCGGGAGTTTTTCGCCCGGAACCCCGCCACCGACGGGGCGCGGATTGTTTTTCAAGCCGGCGCCCAAATCCACCTTTACGATCCGGCGACCGGACGCGCCTCCGTGGTGGAAATCGACTTGCGTTCCCCCCGGACCGAGCGCTCCCGCAAATTCGTCTCCGGTTCCTCGGGCTTGGAGGACTGGCAGCTTCACCCCAAGGGGCAATCCATCGCCCTGGTCTCGCGAGGGCGACTGTTCACCATGGGCCTCTGGGAAGGGGCGGCGGTCCAGCGCGGGACGGCCGACGGGGTCCGCTACCGCCTGCCTCGGTGGCTTTCCGACGGCAAGCGCCTCGTGGCGCTCTCCGACGCGGGCGGCGAGGAAGCTCTGGAGGTTCATTCGGCCTCCGAAGACGGGGCGCCGGTCCGGCGCCTGGAGGGCCTGGACCTGGGTCGGGCCCACGATTTGACGGTTTCTCCGGTCAAGGATCAGGCGCTCATCTCCAATCACCGCAACGAGCTTTTGGTCGTGGACCTGGCCGACGGCAAGCTTCAGCGCGTGGACCGGAGCGAGCATGGGACGGTGATGGGGGCCTGCTGGTCGCCCGACGGACGCTGGGTGGCCTATTCTCTGCGGGAGTCCCCAAAAACCGCGACGATCAAGCTTTGGGACGGCGAGAGCGGGAAAACGCATGCCGTCACGCGGCCGGTGCTGATGGACGTTTCCCCGGCGTTCGATCCCGACGGGAAATTCCTGTATTTTCTCTCCTACCGGGACTTCGATCCCGTCTACGACAGCATGCATTTCGACCTGGGATTTCCCCGGGGCGTCCGGCCGTATCTGGTCACCTTGAGGAAGGATCTCCCGTCTCCGTTCATCCCGGTTCCCCGTCCCTTCAAGGAATCCGAATCGGCGGCGGCCAAGGTGGATAAGGACAAAAAGGACAAAGCTAAAGAGGAAAAGCCCAAAGGCCTCCAGGTGG
Source organism: uncultured Elusimicrobia bacterium (assembly GCA_964358485.1). Classification (GTDB taxonomy): domain Bacteria; phylum Elusimicrobiota; class Elusimicrobia; order UBA1565; family UBA9628; genus CAYHPY01. The sequence continues at coordinate 26,718 of CAYHPY010000025.1, read as the reverse complement.
ATTTGGATGGGATCTCCGACCGGGTCCTGGCGTTTCCCGTGCCGGAAGGCCGGTATTTCCAAATCGCGGGGCTCAAGGATAAAGTTCTGTTCTCCTCCCTTCCCATCGAGGGAAGCCGGCACCGGAATTGGTTCCCCGGCGAGCCCGCGGCCAAGGGTCTTTTGGAATCCTATTCCTTCAACGATTTGTCCCGGGAAACCGTCATCAAAGGGATCACCTTTTTCGACCTGTCCTCCGATGGGACGGCGATGGGGATCCAGGTCGGGCGCTCGGTCCGGGTCAATAAGGCCGGAGAAAAGGTGGACCTCACTCGGGACGGGGATGGCCCCGGCCGCAAGTCCGGCCGCCTGGATTTAGACCGCGCGCAGTTGGGCGTGGACCCCCCGTCGGAATGGCGCCAAATCTATTCCGACGCTTGGCGGCTTCAAAGGGATTTGTTCTGGTCCCCGGAGCGCGCGTCCTTCGATTGGAAGGCCGTCTACCGGCGCTACGCGGCGTTGCTGGATAAAGTCGCTTCCCGTTGGGAATTGACCGACCTGATCGCGGAAATGCAGGGGGAGCTCGGCACTTCCCACGCCTACGTTTTCGGGGGGGATTACCGACGATACCCCGTCTATCTCCAGGGTTTCCTGGGAGCCGATTTCGTTTACGAGCCGGCTTTGAAGGGCTGGAAAATCGCCTCCATCGTGCGGGCCGACAGTTGGGAGCGGAACCAGGATTCCCCGCTCAACGCCCCGGGCCTCGGGATCAAAGAGGGCGACGTCCTGCTTTCGATCGGGGGGCGGCCGCTGGGACCCAAGGCGCCGCCTGAAAGCCTTCTGGTCAACCGGGCCGGGACCCAGGTGGAGGTTTCCATCGTCTCCGGCAAGGACAAGCCCCGGGTCGTTACCGTTCGGTGCCTGTCCTCGGAGACTGCGGGCCGTTACCGTCAATGGGTGGAACGAAACCGCGCCGCGGTGCGGGCGGCCACCGGGGGGCGGTGCGGCTACGTGCACATTCCGGACATGGGTCCCGTGGGTTACGCGGAATTCCACCGGGCTTTTCTCACGGAAGTCGAGCGCGAGGGGCTCATCATCGACGTCCGCTACAACGGGGGCGGGCACGTCTCGGAGTTGATCCTCGAAAAGTTGGCGCGAAAGCGCCTGGCCTACACTTTGAGCCGCTCCGACGGGACCCGGTCTTATCCCATCGACGCGCCGGCCGGGCCCATGGTGGCATTGACCAACGAGTCGGCCGGTTCCGACGGCGACGTGTTCTCCCACGCGTTCAAGCGCCTCAAGCTCGGGCCCTTGGTGGGCACCCGGACCTGGGGCGGGGTGATCGGGATTCATCCGCGCTTTCCGCTGGCGGACGGCGGCGTGACCACCCAGCCCGAATTTCCCTTTTGGTTCGAGGATGAGGGCTTTGGAATTGAGAACTTCGGGGCCAAGCCCGACATCGAAGTGGTCCTGCGGCCCCAGGATCATGCCGCGGCCAAGGACCTCCAGTTGGAGCGCGCCCTGGGCGAGATTAAGAAGCTTCTCAAAGCCCACCGGCCGAAGTTCCCGGTTTTTTCCTCCCATCTCGAGCGTCGGCCGACCCTTCCCTGAAAACATGAAAAGATCATTCGGCGCGGGCCTGTTGGCGGTCCTCCTGTCCGCGGCGGCTCCGGCCCCCGCCTTGCTTGCGGACGAGGAAAACACGATCAAGGTCTTTAGGGAGGCCTCCCCTTCGGTCGTGTTCGTCACCAATATCTCCGTCGAGCGCAATTTCTACATGGACGAGTTCGCCATTCCCCAGGGAAGCGGCTCGGGCTTCATCTGGGATCGGTCGGGCTACATCGTGACCAATTACCACGTCGTGGCGGGGGGAGACCGCTTCATGGTCACCCTCAAGGACCACACCGAGCTCGCGGCCCGTTTCGTGGGAGCCGAGCCGCGCAAGGACATCGCGGTCCTGAAGGTGACCGGGCCCGTCGATAAGCTCATCCCGATCAGGCTGGGGGCGTCGGAATCTTTGATCGTGGGCCAGAAAACGATCGCCATCGGAAACCCCTTCGGCCTGGACAACACCTTGACCACGGGGATCATCAGCGCCTTGGGCCGGCAGGTGCAGGGCGCGGGGGGCGTGACGATTCGCGACATGATCCAGACCGACGCGGCCATCAACCCCGGAAATTCGGGCGGGCCGCTGTTGGATTCCGAGGGCCGGCTGATCGGGATGAATACCATGATCTACAGCCAATCGGGGGCCAGCGCCGGGATCGGCTTCGCGGTGCCGGTGACCTTCGTCAAGCGGATCGTGCCCCAATTGATCAAAACCGGGAAGGTCAGCCAGCCGGGGATCGGGGTCTCGATTTTGACCACGGAGCAGAAGTATTCTCTCTTGGGCCAGGTCAAGGGCGCGGTGATTCGGGAGGCGTACCCCGGCTCGCCCGCTCACCGGGCCGGCCTAAGGGGCATCCGCCAGGACCAAACCGGACGGCTGATCCTGGGCGACATCATCATCGCCGTCGATGACAAGGGCGTCAACAGCTACGACGATCTATACAACACCTTGGACGGCTACAAGCCCGGGGACGCCGTCAAGGTCGTCTATCTTCGGGGCGGCAAGCGCCTTTCGGCGCGGGTGGACCTGGTCAACCTCTACTGAGGTCCGGCGCTCAGTCGTCTCCACCCAGCAGGCCGCCGAGCATGCCCGGAAGCCGGGTGACTTCCTCCCGTTGCCCTCCGAACTTGGAGGCCGCCATGACCCGGTCGGCCATTCGGGAGAAGGGCAAGGTCTGCACCCAGACGTCGCCGGGGCCGGTCATGCGGGCGAAGAACAGGCCTTCCCCGCCGAAGAGGGCGGTTTTGATGCCCCCGACGAGCTGGATGTCGTAGCCGACGCTCGGCTGAAAGGCCACCAAGCAGCCGGTGTCCACCCGGAGGGATTGGCCCGGTCCCAAGGTGAGCTTGTGGATGGCGCCGCCGGCGTGGACGAACGCCAGGCCGTCGCCGGAGAGCTTCTGGAGGATGAAGCCCTCGCCGCCGAAAAAGCCCGCGCCCAGGCGCTTGGTGAAGGCGACCGAGACTTCGATGCCCTTGGCCGAGCAGAGGTAGGAATCCCGCTGGCAGAGCATGGTCCCGCCCAGCGCCCGGAGATCGAGCGGGATGATCTTTCCCGGGTAAGGGGCGGCGAAGGCGACCTCGGATTTTGGCGTCGCGCTTTTGAAGGTGGTGATGAAAAAACTCTCTCCGGCGATGGCGCGCTTGAGTCCCGCCATGACCCCGCCGCCGGTGCTGGTTTCCATTTCGATGCCGTCCGACATGAAGAGCATGGCCCCGGCCTCGGCCCTCACCGCCTCGCCCTGATCAAGGGTGATGATGACGGCCTGCATGTCGTCTCCGATGATTTTATAGTCGATGACGTCGGTGTTGCCCATGGCCCCTCCCGGGAAGCGGCGGTGTAATGACGGCGAAAGTATATTAAAATTGCTCCCATGCGAAAACGACTTCCTTCCCTGCTTCTTTCCCTCCTTCTTTCGGGGGCGGCTTTTCCGGTCCGGGTCCTTGGGGCCCCGGCCTTTCCGGTCAAAGTCCGAGGGGGGGACGAGGCGTCCTTCACCCCGGTCGTCAAGGGCAAGCCCCTTAAGGACGCGGGGGTCTTTGACGCGGTGGTGGTGGGGGGCGGGCTGGCGGGCATGACCGCCGCCTTGTATCTCTCGGACCACGGCAAGAAGGTCCTGATCCTGGAGAAGGAGGCCGCCTTGGGGGGGCTGGCCTTCGGGGGAGAGGGCCCCAAAGGAATCAATTACAACCGGGGGGCGGCCTACTGGACCCGTGCTTACGAGGAAGAGCAGAAGATCCTGGAGCACGTCGGCATGGGGGAATATGAAAAACACCACGCCATCCCGGAGCCGATCGACAGCTATCTTTGGAAGGGAACTCTTTACGAGGGGATTTGGGAGCATGAAGCCCTGGCCCGCCTTCCGGCCAGCTTCGCCCTGTTCAAATCCGAACTGCTCCACGCCGATAAGGCCAAGCTCATCATGAACCAGCCCTTGGAGGAAGGAAACCTGGAACTGGACTCCATGACCGCCGTGGATTGGATCCGCCGCATGCCGGCCCAGGCCGCCATGCGCCAGGACGCCGTCTCCAAGGCGGTCTATGAGCGGTTTTTTTCCGACCCCGCCGTCGGGCGCTCCGAGCCGATGGAGGCCGTCATCGATTTCCTGGACATCTTCTGCCGTTCCGCTTTGGGGACCACGACGCATCAACTCTCGGCGGCGGCCTTCGCCAATTTCTATATTTCCGAGATCGAGACGCGCTACACCACGCCCCTGGGAACCGGCGCCGCGGCGCGCAAGCTGGAGGCCCTTTTGCGCAAGCGCAAGGGGGTCCGCATCGCCCTGCGCTCCCCCGCGGTGGGCCTCTCCCAGAACGCCGACGGGGTGGAAGCGACCTATGTCTCCAATGGGCGCCTGCGTTCGGCGCGAGCGCGCTACGCGGTCTTCGCCTCCCAACTGAAGTTCGCCCCCCGCATCATCGCGGGCTTGGCGGCGGCCGATTCCGAGAAGACGGCCGCCATTGAAACTCTAACCTACGCCAATTTCTCGGTTCACGCGGTTTTCGTCAAAGGCCATCCCTATCGGGCGAGCTTCGACACTTGGTTTCGGGCCTCGGACTACACCGAAGACGATCCCACCGACGTCATCTTGGGGCGCTGGATGGACCCCAAGATCAACGCTTACGAGGGGATGCGGAACTTTCAGAAAGCACCCAAGGACGCCGAGGGGGTCATGACCATCTACCATCCCCTGAAACTCGGCCTCGTGGGCCAAGGGTACAAGAACTCCGACGCCGAGGCCCTGGCCCGGGGCGCCGTGACCCGCATGCTGGCCGTCTTCAATCCTTATCTTCAGAAGACCCACGAAACCCGGATCGAGGTAAGGAAGGTGGAGACTAACCGCTGGCCGTATTCCATCCACATCGTCCGTCCGGGGCATTTCTCGCGCTTGGCCAAGACCCTTCGCCGCTCGGTGGGAAGGGTGCTGTTCGCCAACAACAACATCGGGACCCCGACTTTCGAGGAAGCCCTCTTTCGGGGGCATTGCGCCGCCAACAACGTTCTTAGGCGCCTGGAACCGGCTTTCGTCCAGGAGAGTTGGTCTCGTTGTCCTGCCGAATGAGGCTCCGGGCGCTGGCGGCCCTCTTCCTGCTCGGGGCCGGCGCGTGCCGGCCCCCGAAACCCCTTCTGCCGGCCCCGGAAGTGGGTATCGAGAAGCTCCTGCAGGCGCCGGCGGGCTCCTTGCGGTCTCTGTCGGAACTAAAAGGAAGCGTGGTGATTCTGGAGTTCTGGGCCACCTGGTGCGGACCCTGCGTGGAAAAGCTGCCGCACATGAACAAGATGGTGGACGCCTTCGCGGGCCGGCCGGTCAAATTCATCTCGGTGACCGAAGAGGACGAAGCCACGGTGCGGGAGTTTTTGAAGACCCATCCCATGAAGGCCTGGATCGGTCTCGATCCCGGGCGCAAGGCCTTCTCCGCCTTCAAGGTCCGCGGCATCCCGGAGCTTTTCGTCATCGACCCCTACGGCCGCGTCACCCTCCGCGTCAACCCCAGCTGGTTCTACAAGTCCGACGTCGAAAAAGCCCTCAAAGCCAAACCATAGGGGGACACACTACTTTTTAATTGGGGACACCCCCCATTTTTACCATCATATGGTAAAAATGGGGGGTGTCCCCAAATAGGTCTTTAGAGAGTGGCGGCGAGTTCGGAGTAGAGGTGGACGGCCGAGAGGATGGACTTTTGGAAATCCCCCAAGTGGAGGCTTTCGTTTTCGCTGTGGGGGTTGGTGTAGGGATCTTCCACGCCGATGAGCAGGGCGGGGACGCCCCCCAGGACCCGGGAGAACGGGCCGACGAAAGGGATGGACCCGCCGCAGCCGATGAAGACGGCCTCGCGGCCGAAACCCCGGCCCAGGGCGCGGGCGGCGGCCTGGAAGGCGGGCGCGTCCGGGGAGGTCGTCCAGGCGGGGTTGGTGGTTTCTTTGGAGAACTCCACCTTCACGCCCCAGGGGGCGTTTTCCAGCAGGTGGGCTTTGAGCAGGCGCATGGAATTTTTCGGGTCCATTCCTGGAACCAGGCGGATTCCCATGTGGCACCAGGCGGCCTCATTGATGATGTTGGCGCAATCTTTCTTGTTTGAGGCCTGGATGGCGTTGACCGAAAAAGACGGTTCGCGCCAAAGCCGGCGCAGGAGCGGGCCCTTTCCCAGGAGCCGAGAATTCGGGAGTACGCCGCTTTGCTTGCGAAGGGCGGCTTCGGTGTAGCGGAGGGAGGCCATGCTGCGGAGCTCCGCGGCCCCCGGGGGGCGGGCCCCCTTGAGGATGCCGGGGATGGCGATGTTTCCGGCCAAGTCGGTCACCGAGGAGATCATCTTGGACAGGGCCTGGACGGGATCGGGAATGGGACCTCCCCACATGCCGGAATGCAGGGGGTGGTCCGCGGCGCGGACCGTGACATCCAGGGCCGCCATGCCCCGCAGGGAGGTGGTGATCGAAGGAACGCCCACGTCGTAATTGCCCGTGTCGGTCAGGACCATGGCGTCGGCCGACATTTTCTTGGCGTATTTTTTAAGGAAGGTTTCCAGATGCTCGGAGCCGATCTCTTCCTCCCCCTCGATGATGACCTTGACGTTCAGGGGAAGACCGCCCCCGGCTTTCAGCCAGGAGGCCACGGCGCTGGTGTGGATGACGGCTCCGGCCTTATCGTCGGCGGTCCCGCGCCCATAGAGGCGGCCGCCGCGTTCCGTCGGCTGGAAAGGGGGGGATTCCCATAACTCCTCACGGCCGGCGGGTTGGACATCATGGTGGGCATAGAGGAGCAGAGTTGGTTTTCCCGGGGCGTGAAGCCAGTCGCCGTAGACATAGGGATGCGCTCCGGGCAGGCGCAGGATTTCCACATGCTCCAGGCCGCGCCGCGTCATGAGGGCGGCGACCGCCTCGGCGGACGCGACGACGGTTTTCGGATCGAAGCCTGGGAAGCTGACGCTCGGTATTTTCGCGAGGACCTTTAGATCCTCGCGAAATTCCTCTTTTCTTTTTCCGGCTTCGTTCAGGGCCGCGGAGATGTTCATTGCGCCATTGTACAATTCCGTATGTTGTAAAATCATTCCTTGCGAATCCTTAGCCGTTATTTCCTTGGGCTCTACCTCCCCATCTTCGCCCTGTGCTTGGGGATTTTCGGGTGCGTTATTTTCATGAATTATTTCATTCGCCTTTTCCATGTGGCGATCCTGAAAGGCATTTCGTTGTTTTGGATTCTAACGTGCTTTGCCCGGCTTTCCCCGTATGTCATGAGCCTCTGCGTGCCCATGGCCTTTCTTGTGGCCCTCTTGCTGACTTTGGGCCGCCTTTCGGAAAGCGGGGAGGTCATGGCGCTCCGGGCCTCCGGATTCTCATTCGGGGAGATGACCCGTCCGTTTTTGATCCTGGGCGTGCTTCTTTCGGGAGCGCTACTGCTGGTCAACCACAAGGCCAGCCCCGAGGGATTTCACTCTTTCAAAATTCAGCAGACTTACGCGGCCCAGAAAGTCGCCCGTTTGGAGGTGGCTCCGGGAACTTTCATGAAGGTCGGACCCTGGCGGCTGTTCGCGGAGGCGGCCGACCCCGCGACCGGGCGACTGGAAGGAGCCTATTTGATCAAGCCGGGGGTCGACCGGGGAGCCCGGGTGAGCGCGCCCCGTGGACAGTTGACGCTTCAAAAGGGCGTGGGGGTGCATTTGGATTTCGAGGACGGGGATCTGCAACTCGCCAATCGGACCCCCGACAAATTCACCACGGCCAGATTCCGCCGCTACCGGATTTTCGTGCCGCTGGCGGGCGTGGCGCGGGCCGACCGCAGGCCGGACATCCAGGAGATCAACACCCGCGGCTTATGGCGGCGCATCCAAGACCCCGGAACCTCCGCGCAACATCGGACCGAATACAAGGTCGAAATGGCGGTGCGCAGCGCCGGGGCCTTCTCACCCTTTGTTTTCTTCTGGATCGGCGCTCCGCTGGCGATGCGCTTGGGGCGCAATAGTCGGGGCGTGGGCTTCGCCCTGAGCTTGGGAATTCTTTTCGGATTTTACGGCTTGTTGGCCTTGGGAATCGGGTTGGGGCGGCGCAACGAGGACGTCGCCCTGTACGCTCCCTTCATCGCCGACGGGGCGGGATTGTTGGTGGGGGCTTTCCTGACGCGGCGGGTGGCCTCCCAATGAAGATCTTCACCCGCTACATGATGGGAAGGTTTTTCCGGCCTTTTTTTTACGGCCTCGGGCTTTTCGCTCTCCTGATTTTCATGGGGGACATGTTCGACCGGATGCCGTATCTGGTGAGATCGAAAGCCTCTCTCGGGACGATTTTGCAGTATCTTTGGCTCGAGGTTCCTTATTGGTCGGTTCGGATCATTCCCATGGCCACCTTGCTGGCGACCTTGATCGCCATCACGGGATTTGTGCAGTCGGGGGAGTGGATCGCGGCGCAGTCCTGCGGCTTTCGGGTTCGGGAATTCTGGGTTCCCGTTTTGTTCTGCTCGGTTTTAGTCGGGTTATTCAGCTTCGGGGCGCAGGAGACGGTCCTGCCGGTCTGCTACCGGCTGTCCCGCCAAATCTGGCAGGAGAAGATCAATCCCCAGTGGGAGTACGAAAAATTTCTCAACATCGTGATGATCGGGGAGCCTGGGCAATTCGTCTCCGCCTCGGAATTCTTGTCCAAGTTGGGGAGAATGGAGCGGCCGGTCTACGAAGAAGTCGGCGACGACGGCCTGGAAATGCAGTTGGACGCGAAATTGGCGCTCTGGGAGGCCGGACCCGCGCGCTGGGTTTTCCACGATGGAGTACAACGTATTTTTGACAAGGGGGCCGCGCGGGAAATTCCATTCAAAAGGTTCGAGTCGAGATTGGTCGTTCCCCCCAATAAGTTGATTCCCCGCGCGCGGAGCCCCGAGGAAATGAGCCTGAAGGAACTTAGGGCCTATTCCGGACAAGTCCGCCACCTCGGGGCATCCATGAGCGAATACCGGACCGCGGCTCATGCCAAGGTGGCTTATCCCTTCACCAACATCATCATTTGCGCCTTGGGAATACCGGTTGCCCTGCGCCTGGGCGCGGCCGCGCGCGTGGTCAGCTTTTCGGCGGCGCTTGGAATTTCCTTCCTTTACCTTTGGCTGTTCGAGATGGGCCGGGCTCTCGGCAACGGCGGACGCCTGCCCCCGGTTGCCGCCGCCTGGGCGGCCAACGCCATCTTCGGTGTTTTGGCCGGTTGGTTGTTGAAGCGCTACGATTCCTGAGCGCCGCAAATCAGGCGCCGGGGGTGGATTGGTCGAGGCCTTCGTCGGCCAGGGCGGGTTCGGTGATTCCTTGTTCGGAAGGTTTGAGGTCTTTCCCCAGAAGAAAGAAGCCGAGGGCCGAGAGGGCGGCGATGGCGCTGACGGCGTACCAGTGCAGGGCGGGGGAGCGGCCGACGGCCAGTTGAAGACTGGCGCAGCCCGCCACGGGTCCGATAGCCGAGCCCAACTGGCGGGAGAGGCCGAGCATGCCCATGTAGCGCCCGCGGAGGCGTTCCGGGGCCATGTTGGCCGAGAGGGCATGGACGGCGGCGGGAACGGTGATTTCTCCCAGGCTCACCAACGCGACGGCGCCCAGCAACCCTTCCAGGCCCAGGGACCGGCCGACCCACGCGTAGCCGAAGGCGTACATGGCGGCGCCGCCGGCCAAGGCGGCGGAAAGAGGGGCTCCGGTGAGAAGGTGCGTGGCGGGGACCTGCAGAAGGACGATGAGGGCCCCGTTGAGCGACAGCACCAGCCCGATCTGCGCTTCGTTCAGGGATAAAAAATTCGTGGCGTAAAGCGACAAGGGTACGACGAGTTGGGCCATGGCGACGGCCAACAGGGCATTGAGCGCGCAAAGACGGCGGAATCGTTTGTCCTTGACCGCGAGCACGCTCCAGCCTTCGTCGCCGGATTTTTCCCGGGGGTGGCGGCGGTCGTCCTCAAGAAGGATCGAGGCGGCGAACGCGCAAAGGGCGCAAACGGCGGCGGTGGCGCCGAACAAGAGGGGATACGATTTCCCAGCGATGAGGCCGCCCAGGGCGGGCCCGGCGGCGAAGCCTCCATGGGTGGAGGTTCGAAGCCAACCGTAGGCGCGGTGGCGGTCCTTGATCCCGGCGTGGTCGGCCACCCAGCCGCGGGCGGCCGGTTCGAAAAAGTGGGCGACAAAACTCGAAACGAGGTGAAACCCCACTATCTCCGGAATGCCCCAATCGCCTTTGATGGCGGCGGCCAAGCCCGCGACGGTGGCCGTCCGCAACCATAGCGAGAGGACCATGACCCGCCTTCGCCCGATTCGGTCGGAGAGTTCGCCCCCGATGCCTTGGCCCACGGCCGTGGCCAGGACCGAGATCGAAAGCCAGGCTCCCACCGAGAGCATGGGCATTCCCCGCTCGGAGTGGAGGTAGACCGCGAAAAACGGAAAAGAGAGGCCCAGCCCCAGGGAGAGGATCGTTTGGCAAAAGCAAAGGGCGGCCACGGCCCTTCGTGAGGAGGCCGTGGGGCTCACAGCGGCTCCAGCTCCCCTTCATCGGAAAGGGTCGGTTCGGGAAAGGCTTGCCGGGTGAAGGTCCAGTAATGGAGGAGACGGAGCCGCTCGTTGAGGTAGTAAAGTCCCAGCGCGAGAGTGAACAGGCAGGCCAAACCCACCCCGTAGCCGTAGGCCACCAGACCCAGGCGAATGCTGGCTTCGGTGAATAGGGCGTTGAGCAGGCAGAAGAGCCCCGTGACCTTGAGGGCCTCGGGTTGATGGTCGAAATAAAGAAGGATGTTCATGATGATCATGGTTCCGGCTTGGAGGAAGGCGGAATAGATGCCCAGCCGCAGGACGCTCAAATGGATGATGGGCAGGCCCGCGGCCTGCAAGATCCACGGGGCGGTCAAAAGGGCCGCGCCCGAAAAGAGCCCCTGGACCAACAAGACCCGGGTGAGGTTCAAGCGCAGGGAGCCGATGATGGACTGGCGGCGGCGCTCCAGAACCGAGTAGCCCTCCTGCCGGGAAATGGCGACATAGTAATCATGGTACTTGCCGAAGAAGTCGGTCTCGACCAGCAGGAAGAAATAGACCAGGGCGGGCAGGATGCTCATGTACGCCAAGAACATCGGCGTGTCGTAGATGGAGCAGTAGCGCAGGCGGGCGTCCAGCCAGTCGCCTTCGGCCGAGGCCCAGAATAGGAACTTGTCCACCCAGATGCCGACGTTGTAAAGAAGGCCGATTCCCGCGAGCCTGGGATAGAGGCGAAAATAGCCCAGCCAATTGTGATCCCGGGGTTCCCAATAGCCGAACTCCCGGATCAGCGCCCCGATCAGATTCAACAGGACCACCGCTTGGCCCGCCACGAAGCCCGCGAAATAGCCTCCCATGCCTTGGGCGCGCCCCAGGAAATAGGAGGCGGGCAGGCTGACCGCCAAGCCGATCAGGAAGGCGCGGCTCACCAGCCAGTAGTTTTGGGCGGCCGAAAGGAAGATCATCGAAAGCCACATCCCGACGGCGATCGCGAAGAGCAGGAAGGCGTTGAGTTTGATGCTCCAGTCGGCGGTGAGCCCCGAAAAAAACCAGAAGACCAGCGGCCCCCAGACCAGGAGGTTGATCGAATAGGCCGAAAAGAAGGAAGCCGTAAAGCTGGTGACATGGCCCCGGTAAAATTCATCGGCGGTGTAGCGGGTGAGGACCAAGTAGGAAGGGCCCACCGTCATCAGCGAGAAGGCGAAGGCGTAGGTAATCAAGGATTGCATGTAGGCCATGCTCCGGTCGGTCAAGGTCTCCCGCGTGATGGTTTGGACGAAGACCACCAGGATGATGGTCAGCAGGAAGGGCCCCGCCGTGATCAGCGTGGAAAAGCCGAAGGCTTTCACGGCGCTCGTGTAGTCGTCGCCGCTGAGAAGCTTTTGAAGCTTGAATCCGATTCCGGCCATTAGCGCATCATCTTTTCGTAGAGGTTCAAATACCGGCTGATCAAATCGGTCTGGTCGTAATAGCGCCGGACCCGGCTCTGTCCGGCTTCGGCCATGGCCGTCCAGAGGCCGCGGTCGGTCAACAAGCGGGTGATCGCCGCCGCCGTGCCCTCGGGGTGGGCCACTCCGGTCAGCAGTCCGCTGGGGCCCAGGCGCCGGTCTTCCGAGGTTCGGCCTTCCAGCATTTCACGGCAGGCGCCGACGTCGGTGGCCACCACCGGGATGCCGGCGGCGTTGGCTTCCAAAAGAACATAGGGTTGGGCTTCGGAAAGGCTGGTGAGCACGACCAAATCGATTTTCGGGTACCACTCCTTCATGTCCGCCTTCCCCAGGAATTTCACCGAGCCGTCCAATCCCGTGGCGCGGCAAAGGTCTTTGCACTCCTGGGTGTATTCTGCTTCCTCATCGGTGGGGCCCAGGAGGATGAACCGTGCCGCGGGGATGGCGGCCTTTACCATCTTGGCGGCGTGGAGGAAGGTTTTTACGTCTTTGATGGGCACCACCCGGCCGATGAAGGCCACGGTGGGGGCGTCGGTCTTGCCGCGGGCGGCGGCCAGCTTCGCGTAGTGCTCGACGTCGATGCCGTTGGGGATGAGGCTGATCTTGTCGGCCGGGGCCCCCGAGGCGATTTGCTTGGCCTTGTTTCCCTCGAACAAGGTTATGATGCGGTCGGCGTTTTGATAAGTGAGCTTGCCCAGGACGTCGAAGAAGCCGAGCCAGAGACGCTTGAAAAAGGAAAGCTCGCGTTGGACGCGGAAGCGTTCCCGGTGGGGAGAGTAGATCCAGGTGGCCTGGGAAATTTCCAGGAGACGCTCGTGGGTGTAGACCCCGTGCTCGGTGAGCAGCACCTGGGAATCCTGGGTGAGGTGGGCGATCGACGACAATAATCCGGCGTAACCCGTGGAGACGGTGTGATACAGCCGGGCGGCGGGAAGCGGGCACTGCAAGGTCTTGAGAAGGGGGACATAGATGGAGCGCCAGGACCAGAAGAAGTCCAGGAAGGAGACGTCCTCCGCGCGTTGCTGATATATTTTCACGAGCAGGTGCCAGGCTTCCTCGGAACGGAACATGTCCGGCAAGGTCAGGCCCAACTTCGGATCCCGCAAGTAGGGCAGGGCGTCCTTGAAGCCCTCCAGGCGGCCGTTGAAAAGATCAAGATGCAGGTTGGCCAGGCGTTCCAAAGCTTCCAATCTTTTGGCGCGAGGGGAGAGGGGGCCCTCGATCTTCACGTCGTGGAGAAAGAGGTCCTGGATGTCCACCACATTGCCCGGGAGTTTGTACTTGTATTCCCGATTGGGGTTGGGCAGGGGGGCGATGTGGAGAATGGAGAAGCGAAGGTCGGGCATGGCGCTGATCAACTGGTGAATCCAGGTGGAGACGCCCCCGGCCGTGAAGGGATAGGTGCCTTCCAGAAGCAGGCAGATGTCGGTCACTTCATGGGCTCCAGAAAAAGTTTTTTGAGATGCGCCGATCCCAGCCTCCGGTTTTCCTGGTCCTGCTCCCGGACCAGGGCGCCGGCCAGTTCCTCGATGGCCCGGGGAGTGCCTTCGGCCGCCAGCAGTTCGTAATGCAGGCGGCGCAAGGGCGCGGCGGCCTGGAAAAGTTTCCGGGTCAGGAAATCATGGGGAAGCGGGGGAAAGCGCCGGCGCGGACTCCGCATGCCGGAAGCCAGGAGTCTCAGGAAAAGCCCTTCTTTTCCGATGAGAATCGGCCAGAGGTGCTCCAAGGGGAGGGTTCCCTGTTCCAGGAAACGGACCAAGGTCGCGGCCAGCAGGCGCGGATGTCCCTCCAGGAAGGCGGCCAGGTCCTTGGTGATTTCCACCGCGAAGGCCGGATCCCAGCGGGCCCCTCCTAGAATTCGGCAGGCGCGGATCATGGCCGCGCTTTCGCGGCGGCGGTTTTTTAGGACCGTCATGAAGGGCCGGGGGTCGGATTTCAAGCCCTTCAGGATGAGCCGGGAGGCGGTGCGGGCCACCTCCCCATCCTCTTCGTGGTCGAGGAGCGCCGTCAGCGGGAGCAGAATGTCGTCGACACGGTACCACGATAGGGCCTGAACGGCGAGATAGCGGATGTTGACGATGGGGCTTTGCAGGTCCGCCATCAGAACGGGAAGCAGTTCCATTCGGACCGATTCCATGGGGCTTCGGCGGGCGAAGCGCCCGAGAAGGACCTGCCGGTTGAGGGCCGGCAAGGCGCTCCCCTTGAGGAGCCGGGCGGCGGCTTTTCCCGGCCCCCGCAGGTGCGCCAGGGCCGCCGCGCTGGAATAGGAGAGCACTCCCTTTTTTAAAGCGGACTCGGCCAGGATTTCCTCGACCGAAGGACTCCCGAGGGCCCGGAGGGCGTCGATGAGTTCCATTTTGCGCTCTTCCCCGCCGCCCCGCCAAGAGTCGAGCAAGGCGCGTTCGACGGCGGGATCTTCTCCTAGAAATTCGGCCAGGAGGACCCCGGCTTGCTGGCGCACGGAAGGCTCGGGGTCATGGAGCAGGGGCGGGAGACCTCCGCGCAGGATTTTTAGGGGGAAGGAGCGTATGGAGATTTCCGCCGCCAGTCGGAGGGTCTGGGTGTCGCCGTTTGCGGAAGCTTCCACCAGGGGTCGGAGCCAAGCTTCGGAGGCGAAGGAGGCCATGGCGCGGATGGCCCGGACCCGGGACTCCTCGGGTTCCCCCGCCTTGAGCGCGGTCTCCAGGAGCATGGGCGCCACGGATTTCGAGGGGAACCTCTGCAGGGCCTCGATGGCCAGGCGGCGGATGCGCTCGGATTCATCCCGGCTCATCGCCACGAAAAAACGGATCGGCAAGGCGTTGAGCCGTTGTTGGAGCGCCGTCAACACATGCAGGGCAAGATAGCGGGTCGGCTCATCCTCCCGGGGCGAGCGGACGATGGCCGACAGCGCGGGGATCGAGCGGCGGTTGGGCAAAAAGCGCAGGGCGCCGATCATCTCGGTTCGGACCGCGCCCTGGCGGTCCGAGAGCTCGCGCAGGATCAAGGGGAGGATTTCCATGAAGCCCGCGCGGGAGAGGGTGCGGACGGCGAAACGGCAGGCCAGAGGAGCGGAGGAAAGGACCAGTTGCTTGAGCAACCGAGCCTTTCCCGTGTAGTGGTTCCGCGCGTAGGCGGTCATGGCGGAACGCGCCACGACCTCGGCGTCGCCCTCGATGAGCTCCAGGATGGCCTCGACGGCGGGTTTTTCCGGGATTTCCTCCAGATATTGGAGGAGGATCAAGGGGACCAGCGGGTTGCGGCTGCGGCACAAACGACGCAGGGTCTGCTCATCCTCCGGGTCCGGGGAGCGGTAGAGGCGCAAAAACGCGTCGTAGCGTTCGATTTCGTTGAGGAAGGAGAATTCCTGCTCGTCGAGCTCAATCATCGGACCACCAAAACACCGCGGTTTGCCACTCGCGCTCCACGCCGAGGGTGGCGTCGGGGTCGGCCACCTCGGTCTTGCGGGCGCGCAGAAGCTCCCGGACCTCCCGGTGGCGGCCCAGGTCGAAAAGGAGTTCGACTCGTTCCCGAAGCCAACGGCGGCGGCGCTCGGGCTCCCCGGCCTCGAGACGGTCGAGCCAGCCCAGGGCGCGCTCGGGGTTCAGCATCCGTTCGATCAGGTACAAAAGCCGCGCGGCCTCGGTCTTGCGCTCGGCGGCGGGGCCCAATTTTTCCCGGCATTCCTCCAGAACCGCGACGCGCGCGGCGTCGTCCAGCATTCCCGAGGAGGCGTACTCGTAGCGGATGCGGTGCAGGGCCAGTTGAGGGGCCAGGTCCGCCGGATGCTTGTAGACTTCCCTCTCGGCGGCTTGAATGGCGGTCTCGAAATCACGCTTGAGGCGCGTCAGCGCCGAGGTGGCGTAGAAGCGGACTTCGGGGTCCGGGTCGGCGCGGACGCGGAAGATCCACTCGATGGCCTCGTGGGTCTTGATCCGGGAGAGCGCTTCGATGGCCCCGCGCTTGAGGGCCCCCGCGCTTCCCAGGAGGGCGTCCACGGCCGGAAGCACGTCCAGGGCGTCGGCCAATTCTTTTTTGATCGCCTCGGTGGTGCCCATCGCGGCCTGGGGACCGGCGTCGTCGTCGCCTTCTTTTTCAAAGCGGTAGGCGTCCTTGGCGGCGGGCGCTCCGGCGTGAAGGAAAAGCGTCCAGCCCGCCAACGCCCAGCCCAATCCCGGCAGGGCCAATGCCAAGAGGGACAAGCTTTCCCCCCAATGCCGCGTGGGCTGAAACCAGCCGCGTTCCCGGGGCGGGGCGAGGAAAACCGCGGCGGCCGAAAGGGCGTGGAGGCCCGCCGCCGCGTAAAGCGGGACCGGGGTCGAAATTCCGGCGATCAGAGCCAAGACCGGCGCCTCCAGGACCCCGGCCGCGGCCCAGATCGCGATGGACGCCGCGTTAATTTCGAAGTTGGGCCCAGGCTTGTTCAACAAGCTCCTCCACTTCCTTCATTTCATGGTTGTAGGCGCCCACCGAAATTTTGACCGCTCCCCCGATGCCGGCGTCGTTGAAAGTGGCCATAGCCCGTTCGCGGACGGCCAGGGCTTGTTCCTTGGGCGCGGTGATGAGCAGAACCGCGAAACTCGCGTCCTGGTAGGGCGCGCGGGCCACGATGTCCATGCCACGAACGGCCTCCCGCAGGACCCGGGCCACGGCCCGCTTCAAGGAGGCGGAACGTTCCGGCGGGACCGCGCCCTCGTCGATGGATACCAGGATCAATGAAAAGGGAAGGGCGTAGTGCCGGCTCCGGTCGAATTCCTGGCGGAGGCGCTGGCCGAAGTAGAGCGAGCTGTGCACTCCCAGTTCCTCGTCGAGAAGGGAGCGCGACTGCAGGTCCTCCACCTTCATGCACTTGGCCAAGGACTCCGAGCCCCATTCGGAAAGCAAAGCCAGGAGGTTGACGCTGGCGCTGTTGAAGCGCAAAAACGGCATGGCCTGAACGGCGAAGACCGCCACGACCTCGCCTTTGGGCGAAAGAAGCGGGGCCGCCATAATGGCTTCGGGGCGGGGATTTTGGGGATCGTCCCCCAAGATCTCGGCGGAAAGAAAATCCCGGAGGCTGACCACCTTGCGCTCGGCTCCGGCGCGTCCCACCAGGCCTTCTCCCCGGCGAAGCTCGCGCGGGTATTCGTTTTCCTTCCAGCCCTTGGAGTCCATGAGCGTCCAGCCCTCGGGACTAGGAACGTAGAGCCCGGTCTTGGCGGCCTGAAGCGCGCGCGTAAAGAAATCCAGGATCGCGGGAAGCAAAGAGGCTCGGTCCAAAGTCCCCAGCTCCCGGGAGCCGTGATAAAGGGTCACCACCGAGGACATTTGGGAGACGACCTGCTGTTCGATGGCTCTCAGGGCGCGTTGCTGGGCCGAGATTTGATTTTGCAGGCCTCGGATGCGCTCCAGCAGCTCCTCGATTCTGCGCGCGAGGGCGTCCAAGCGGTGAGCGAAGCGGTCCGCGACTCCTCCGAGCGCCCCGCCGACCATCAAATAAAGCCCGGGCAGGAGGTAGAAGTCCGCGTCTTCCAGGCGGAAGGTCTGGCCCGCGGAACGCGTGCCCGCGATCAGTAGGGCCGCCGACATTGCTCCCGAGGCGACCCCGGCCGGCATTCCATAGCGTAGGGAAAACAACAGAATGCCCAGCCACAATGGGCTGGGATTGAACCCCCGGAAGCCGGGGTCGTCGGGGAACAGGACTCTTTGGGCCGCGAATAGGGCGGCGTAGAAAATCGGGATTTCATAGGACCAGCTCCGGATTTTAGAGCGCGGAGCGGCGGGCGGGTTCGGTTCGGTCATTTCGTTCCTCGATCGGAAATAAAATTCGGCGCCCAGCGCCAGGACAGGCCGCCGTGGAGGCTCTTGCTGGCTCCGCCGACGCCTTGGGCGTGCTCCTGGGACGTCTCAAAGCTCAAGCCGGCCCCCAGCCGGTCGCCGACCCATTGAAGGTTGGCGCCCCAGCCGACGAGGGCTTCCGTGCCGAACCGGCGGCCGCGGTCGGGTTCGTGTCCGTTGTAGACGTAGCCGTCGGCGCGCAGACGGCCGCCCAGCCACTGCTTGCCCGCGGAGAGCACCGCGTAATGTATGCGGGATTGCCGCAGGAGCGGAAGCCGCGCGAAAAACGAGTCCGCGCCGGACGCCCCGATCCCGACGAAACGGTAGCTCAGGGCCGAGTAAAAGGGTCTTTCCAAAATCGTCGCCGTGATTTCCGGGGCCGCGACCCATTGGGCGCCGTCGCCCCCGTCTTCGACGGTCAGGCGGCTGAGCTTGGCTTGGCCCCCCAGGGAGAATCGGGCCCAGGGCCGGACGCGGACGGAAAAAGACGCCTCGTCGGCCCTCGCCCCGACCGCCACGCCCTCGGTGGAGTCCAGCCAGGCCCGGCGCGCCCAGGCCGCGGCCTTGGCGTGGAAGCGCTCGCCGGGCTCCCAGCGTCCAAAAATCCCCGGAGAGGCGGAGGTTCCGGCGGTCCCGGAGCGAAGGTCGAAATCTCCTCCGGCCGTCCAGGGGCCCCGTTCCCAGCCGACGGCAGCCCGTCCTCCCGTCAGCGAGTGCTTGGCGCCGGTGGAGCGGCGGCGGTAGGCCCCGCGCTCGATCTCCGCGTCCAACCGGACGGCGGGCCCGGCATGGCCGTAATACCGCGCGCCGCTCTCGAAGGCCTCCGAGCTGTCCGAGCTTCGCCACCGGAATATCGGCCCGGCGTGTTGATGGGACTGCTCTCGGACCTCCATCAGGAGTTCATCGGCCGATTTTCGCAGTAGCGGCGAGGTCCGCGCGGCGACAAGATTCTCCTCCGCCAGGGGCCACCGCCTTTGCTTGAGGTGGACTTCTCCCGCCGCAAGGCGGAGGGATTTTTCTTCCGGAAACTTGTTCAGACTTTCTTCGACATGCGATGTGAGGGCCGTCAGATCCCCGATCATTTTCAGCCTTTCCGTTTCTAGACGCCGCCAATTCCGTTCTTGCACCGGGAAGCGCTCCCTCAGCAGATTCAGCGGTTCCTCGGCCCCCTCCGGGCGTCCGTTTCTTAAGTGAACGGAAGCCCAGTCCGCCAAGGTCTCCGGGTCCTTGGGCTCGGAGTCGAAGAGTTTCCCGTACTCCGCGTCCATCGAGTCTTCCCAGCCCAGGCGGGAACGCAGTTTCAGCTGGAGGCGTTTGCCCGGCGAATCGATCGGTGTCCCCAACATTTTGAGCGCCTCGCGGGCCAGGCGGCGGCCTTCCGGATCGTCGCCGCGCGAAAAGGCCAGCTCGGACAAAAGATGCGGGACGCGCGGGTCCTGGGACACGCCGCGCGCCTTGAGCAGGACTTCGGACGCTTCCTTCGGCTCGCCGGCGGCCAGCCACTCCTGGGCGAGGGTCAACATCAAGCCCGGGTCGCTCGCCCGGGCTTTCAGTATTATTTTATATAACCGGGCGGCTTCCCCGTGGCGTTCCTGCCGGTTTCGAATTCGAGCCAGCCTCAAATCCCAATCGGCCGGTTCCGGGTCCTCGGCGATTCCCTTGCGGATCATGTCCTCGGCTTCGCCGAGGTTGTTTTCCTCGATCAAGAGGTCCGTCAAAAGCAGAGCCCGCCTCCGGTCATCCGTGGCCAGAGCCGCGGAGGCGGAGGTCGTTTGGCCGAACCCCGGCGCCGCGAAATAAATCAGAAGAATCCAGGTCATGGGGCCGTTTTCCCCGCGTCGCGTCCTTTGAAATACCGGCGGAGGACCGCGATGGATTTTTGTTTTTCGCCCAATTCCAAATAGAGCCCGGCCAGCTGTTCCGCCGCCTTGCCGTCGCGGGGAAAGCGGGCCAAGTAGCCTTCGAGGGCCGCGGCGGCCTCGCGTTGTCTTCCGAGCGTCTCCAAAACGTAGGCCAAGGTCATCCAATGCTCCCGGTCGGCGGGTTCCAGGGCGGCGAGCAGGAAGTACTCCTCGGCGGCTTCCTCGAAGCGTTCCTCCTCCATGAGGAGGTTCACCAGGTTCTTTCGGCGGGCGGCGTTTCGGGGGTCGAGGTTCACCCGGTCCTGGAGGGCCCGGATAGCCTCGTCCAGACGGCCGGCGGATTCGAATTCGTGCACCAGCAAGGCCGCGGCCTCGTCATCCCCGGGAAATTGGGCCAGATATTCCTTCAACCAACGCGCCGCCCCGTCATGGAGCTTCCGATCGGAATGGGCGTAGATCAAGTTCCACCAGCGCTCGCGTTCCTGGGGCCGGGCTCGGACCAAGCCCTCGTAGAGTCGGACGGCCTCCGGGAAGCGTCCCAGCTCCAGGAGGGCGCGGGCCAGTTCCCGGCTCCAGGCGGGCTCCGCCGGTTGGAGCTCCACCAGGCGTCGAAAATCGGCTTCGGCCTTTGCCCAACGGCGCCCACGGGTGTGAAGCTCGCCGCGGTCGGCCAGGAGCCCGGGCTCCAGAGGCATGAGCCGGGCGGCGTCGTCGAGCTCGGCGAGGGCCGCGGCCTCGTCGCCCCGGAGTCCGTGCAGGTGGGCGACGGTGCGGCGCAGTTCCGGGTTGAGGGGAGAGCGTTTCGCGGCGTCGCCGAGGAGCTTCACCGCGGCGTCCAACCGGCCTCGTTCCAGGAGAAGGCGGACCATGAGGCTTCGGTAACCCTCCGAATCGCTCGAGACCTCGGCCAGAAGGGACAAGGCCTTGGTCGTCCCCTCATCATCCTGGCGCGCGGCCGCCGTCTGAAAGGCCTGGTAAAGCATGGCGTTGAGTTCCGGGACGGGGGGAGACGGCAGGGCGCGGAGGTCCGAAATGAGCTCCCAGCGGAAGGCGTCGGATTTTTCCATGAGGCCGGCCCGGTCCATCAGGCCCAGGAGTTCTCGGCCGGCCTCCAAGTCCCCGCGGCGGTGGCGGTAAAAAGCGAGCAGGGGCGCGACCGCCTCCTCGGGGCGGCCTCCGGCCTCGTAGGCTTGCCCGAGAGCCAGGACCGCTCCCTTGTGATGCGGGTTGCGCCGGAGGAAATCTTCCAGAAAAGACACGGCCTTGGTCCGGTCCCCGGTGTCGCGGTGCATGATCCCCCGGGTGTACTCGCTGGGATAAAGGAGCCCGCCCACCGCCGCCGTCGCGGCCAAAAACAAGCTCGTCTCGGTCCAGGAAAAGACCGTCACGCGGGGCGGACCTCGACTTGGACAAGTCCCCCTGTGGCGGCGGGCAGGCGCAGGCGCAGAAGGCCCCGGGCGTCGGCGGGAATCAGCGCGTCCAGGCCCGGGGCGCGGGCGCGGTAGGAGCGGCCCGGGGAGAGTCCGCCCAGGACGCATTCCCCGGGGCGCCGCGCGTCGCGCCTGAAATCCACGCCCCCCGAGGCGGGATTCCAGCCGAAGACCTCGAAATCGGCCTCCTCCAAGCGCACCTCCGGGCCGGGGGCGGGAGACAGGACGAGCTCCCGCGGGGCCGTTTCGGCCAAAGAGACGTAGAGACTGCCGACCTCGCGTTTGTAGCCGATGACCCCTTTGGACGCGCCCAGGTCCGGCCATCCAGCCGCCTCGTCGAATCGAATCGTCCGCAGGGAGGCGCCGCCTTCCAGCCGGAAACGGCCCGGGGCGGGCCGATGGATTTTTATTTGAAAAAAACCTTCGACGATCTCGGCGTAGCGACCGCTCCAGATCGGGATGAGGGGCCGGGCGGCCGCCCAATCGTGCGCCTTCTTGACGGCGTCGAGCGCGGCGAATTTCTCCGCGCTGTAGAAGTGGTAATAAAGATCCACGGGCTTGATCCGGCGGGGGGACCCGGTCCGCTCGAAGGTTTCCACGACTTCCCGGTAGCCGTAATACGGTCCGCTCCAAAGATTGGTGAAATCGTTCTCGTTGGAGGTCGGGGCGTAGATCTGGCGCTCGGCCCCGACGGAACGGCTCAGCGGATAGAGATGGGCGTAGCTGGGAAAGCGCCGATCGAAACGCCCGCCCCCGCCGTTGATCTGCAGGAGGCCCGCTTCCCGGGCCAGGCGCAGGTCCCCTTCGGAGGGAAGGCAGTCCCCGGTCCATTGGAACAACCGGATCCGTCTCCCGGGGGGAAGCAGACGCTCTTCGATCATTTTCCCGGAGCCGACGATTTCCTTGCGGGGATTCATGGTGTATTTCGGGATTTGGAGGGCAACCGCTCCGGTCTTCCAGACGAGAGGGTGGGCGTACGCGTGGGAAGCGGGCTCGACGTTGGTCCGGGCCAGGATGCGCCGGGTCAGCTTGAGGGAGGCGGGGTCGTTGTAAAGGGCCAGGTCGTAATAGCCGGCGATCAGGGAAATCGTCATGGGTAAATCCGGGTGGCGCTCCAGGATCTCCCGTTCGAATATTTCCCCGCTGGTCATCCTTCGGTCCAGTTCGCTGCGGTTGAAGAAGCCGTCTCCATCGATCCGGTTCAGGAAGAGGCGGCGCCCGCTCAGCGTCGTCGGGTCGGGCCGGGGCAGACCGGCGGTCGCGAAGGCGCGTTCGAAAAATGCGAATGGATCGGTGATCCAAAAGTATTGCTTGGGTTCGACCTCTTCGGAGGAGAACATGAAAAAGGGGTCGAGGGAGATTCCGCCGCGCGGGGTCGTGGCCACCGGATCGGTCCGACGGACGGCTCCGAAATTCAAGGCCAGACTCAGGTGGGAGACCGAGCCGGGTTCCAGCTTGAGGACGGGGACGACGCCCCGTTCCGTGATGTCGGGCTGGCGTTCCATTCCGACCGTTTTTTTGTCCTGCCTATCGATCTTGACCGTGAGGGGATCCACCCGGAGATTGTCCCGGGTCTCGGCCCCCAGGGTTTTCAGGGCGGCCTCGCACTCGGGCTCGAGCCGCCCGTGGGAGCCTTTGCGCGGGAAGAGTCCGACCTGGCCGACCAGTGCCACGCGGACCCCGGCTTTCATCGCCGAATCCAGCCAGCGGCAAATGGGGCGCGGATCATCGTAGGCGGCCAAGGCCGGGGCCCAGGAGAGGATTCCGCGAACCTCCGAGAGGGCGGCCGGGGCGGGAAGGGGCTTGGTGACGTCCAGGTATTCCACGGCCAGGCCCAGATAATTGAGGACCACCTCCGCGTGTTGATGGACCGGGTGGAATGCGATGTCCCGGGAACCTCCGGGAATCTGGGCGGGGTCGTAGAGGGCCAGGATTTTCCGGGGGATCAGGGAGTCCGCGGCCAAGACGGGCGCGACCCAAATAAACAGAGCCGCCAGGAGCGTCATGGGCGGACCAGCCCCAGGCGCTCCAGCGTCGGGCCGCCGACATAAGGGGAAAACCCCGCCTTTCGTGCGCGCTTGACCGAATCGGCGACTAAGCGGGATTTCATTTCCCCCGGCTGGGCGTAGATTATTACCAGGACCGGCTTGCCGGTCCTGGCCTTGAATTTTTTCATGTATTCTTCCCGCCGCCGGGCCTCATCCTTGGGCGGCCGGACGCAGGCTTTATCGGGCGCGCAGCGGGTGTAAAGATCCTCGACCAAGACTCCATCAATGGCCTCCTCGGCTCTTTCTAAGACCGGAAAGGCGTTGTTGACCACGATGATGATCTCCGGGTGGGCCGCCCGCAGGTCCCGGACAAATCCCGCCGCGGCCTCGATGGAGCCCGGAAATCGCGCGGGGGCGCTGGACTCGAAATATTCGGCGGTGTCCAAGGTGTCCAGCATGACGCCCTGCCAGCCCCGGGCCAGGGCGGCCGGGATGACGGTGCTGATGAGCAGGGCCCGCCAATCGGGGGATCGGAGGTCCACGCGGTGCGCTCCGGCCCAATCCGGGTTGGGCTCGATGAGATAGTCCTTGCCTTGGACTTGCGGCCAGAACCAGCGGCGTTCATCGGCCTCTCCGGCGCTGACATAGGCCAGGCGCAGGGGGCCGGCCTCGGAGGGAGCGCGAAGATTGTCGGGATCGGCGATGATCAATTCCAGGGAGCGCCAGGCCGCGCTGGAAAGGTGGGCCCCGTAGAAGCACGCCCAACTTTGCGGCTTGGGGAGCCGAGCCGCCTCTCCCCAGGCGCCCCCCATGAGGAATAGGGCGGTTAGGAAGGACACCGGGCGGACCGGATCTGCTCGCGTTTCTTGAGAAAGACCCTGACCCAATCGTCGACGCCGACCGGTCGGACCTTCCCATCGGGGCCGGGGACGGGCCGTTCCTGCTTGCCGAGGAGGTCCAGGCGCGCTCCCCGGAAGAGGTCCCGGATCTGGGCCTCCGAGAGGCGTTCCAGGAGGTCGGACAGGAATTTTCGGCCGGCCTCGGAGATTTTGGGATCCCGAAAGGAGGTGCTGCCTTGGAAGTCCGCCACGCACTTGGCGGCGTCCTTCCAAACGGATTTTTTCTTGGACCAATGGCGGTAGGAGGTCATGAAATCCCGGCCCCCGAAGGTGGAACCGAGGTCGGTGGCGTAAAGGACGGGCCGCCGACAATCCGGATCGTCTTCCAGGCAAAGAATCCTCTGCTGGTTGGGGGTGTTGTCCCCGTGGTTGACCATCGCGGCCAGGAGCTTGAATGCGTCCACGTGGGCCTTGGGTGCCCCTCCGGCTGTCTCGTCCACCCACTCCAATTCATCGAAGGTCCAGCCCTCGTCCTTGGTCTCGGACAGTTCCTCGCCGGCCAAGCGCTTTTGGACGGTGGCGGGCTCGAAAGTCCGCAAGGCGCGCGGGGTAGAACTCGAAACAAAGGGGTCCACGGGGCAATTGTCGCAGAGGATTTTCACGGAATACATCCGCTCGGCGTAAAAGCCCAAGGCCCAGAACAGGCGAGTGGCCGCCACCTCGCCGTAAACCTCGGGATTGCCCGCCCCGTATTTGACCTTCAAACGGTTTCCCGCCGCGTCGTGGCAGGGGAATTTGGGGGAGTGCCCGCCGATGGGCTTCTTGGGGTCCCGCTCTTCGTAGCGGCAGGGGATTTCCTCGGAAAGTTTGTAGGAGCCTCCCCCGACGGGGCCGTTGAGGGTGTCCATGGCGGTGACATCGACGGCTTGCCAGAGGCGGCCCCGCCGGATGGCGTCCTTTCTCTGCTCGGGGGACACCATTCGGCCCTCCGCCCGCCTCGGGGAAAGCGAGAGCGGTAATAGAAGAAAGAATAAATAAAAGGATTTCATGGGGGCCAGTTTATCATTTTGACGCGAATTCGAGCCGGTTCCGGCGCATGCGGCCGTTTTGTCATATAATTGAGGCATCCATGAGCCTTCCCGCCAAGAAAAGGGTGTTTCTTTTGGACGATGAGATCGAAATGACCGATCTGGTCGGGGCCATCCTGGGGATCAAGGGCTTTGACATTTCCATTTGCAACAACCCGGTGGAGGCCCTTGAGCGTCTGAGCAAGGAAAGCTATGACGCGGTCGTGCTCGATCTGATGATGCCCCACATGAACGGCTTTTCGGTCATCAAAAGCCTGCGCGCCAATCCCCTGCACGCCAAAACCCCCATCTTCGCCCTCTCAGCGCGGGTTTTGGACGATCGTGAGCGCAAGGAACTGCTGTCCATGGAGGTCCGCTACCTCCCCAAGCCCGTCATGGGCACGCGCCTGGTTCAGGCGTTGAAAGACTCGATCAAGTAAATCCGGCCGGCTAGTCGGCCCGTTATCGCGCGCCCGGCTCCCCGCCCAAGGGCTGGAACAAATCCGGGGGTTCAATCGTATTAAGGGGGAGTGAATCTCTATTCCCCGCCCGCCTCCGCGCGGGCCTACGAGCCCCGCCGGGCGCGGCAAAGCCCCCTATACCGGATCGTCCTGGATGAATTGGAGAGTTGGGTGGCGGACCTGCGGGGCAATCCGGCGCCCGGCCCGGAGCCTTGCGCGGAGGATTCCCTAAGAGCCTTCCTGGCCTGCGGGGTCCACCGCTTCGGGGTGGCCCGTTACCTTTGCGGAAAATGCGGGGACAGCCTCTTCGTGCCGTTCTCCTGCAAACGCCGCTCATCTTGTCCCTCCTGCGACGCCAAACGCTCCGCCCTGGAAAGTGCCCGAGCGCTCGCGGATCTGCTTCCGGAAGTTCCATATCGTCAATGGGTTCTGGTGATTCCCAAACGCCTGCGCTATTTCATTAATCGCGACAAGCGCCTCCCGGGGGAACTCTCGCGAATTCTGGCGGCCCAGTTGACCCGCTTTTACGCCGGAAAGGCCGTGGCCGGCGCGGTCCCGGCGCAAATGCACTCCATCCAGCGCTTCGGCTCCCGGGTCAATCTCCATGTTCACGTCCACGCCGTGGTCTCCGATGGGGCCTTTTCTTTGGCGGAGGGGGCGCTCAGGTTCCACGAAGCCCCCCAGCCCGGTCTGATCGAATTGGCGCAATTGAGCCGTCTCATCAGGAGGAAAGTTCTTCTCCGGATGAGGAGGCTCCGGGTCCTTCCCGAGGAAGCCTTGGAGGAATTGACGACCCGGCCGCATGGGGGGTTCTCGCTGGACGGTTCCGTCCGCATCGAGGCGGGGGACCGGGAGGGCCTTGGAAGGCTTCTGGGTTATATCACCAGGCCCGCGATATCGGTAAAAAGGCTGTCTTACAAGAACGGCGTCGTTCGTTATTGGCCGAAGAAGGGTCATGACGGCCTGGCCGGCGTTGTGGAATTCAAGCCGACTGATTTCCTGGCGAAATTCGCGCGTTTGATTCCCCCTGCGCGCGTCCATTTGGTTCGTTACCACGGAGCCTTGGCCCCGCGCTCGCCTTTAAGGCGGGCCGTGACGCAGGCGGCGCGGGAACGGGCTAATTTTCAGCTGATCCGTTCGGGGCTGGCGGTGACGGGCGTTGTGGGGGAAGCGGCGAAAGCGGCGCGAGCGGTGAGCCGGGCGGCGCGAAGTTGGGCGGCATGCCTTGGGCGCATCTTTGGGGTGGATGTTAGCAAATGCGTCAAGTGCGG
>CAYHPY010000024.1:0-42932 GCA_964358485.1 uncultured Elusimicrobia bacterium | reverse complement strand
GTACAAAGGCCTCGGGGAGATGAACCCGGAACAGCTATGGGAGACCACCATGGATCCCAAGCGCCGCAAGCTCCTGAAAGTCGTCATCGATGAGCCCGCCGAGGCGGAGCTCGCCTTCACGACTTTGATGGGCGACAAGGTCGAGCCGCGCCGCGCCTTCATCGAGAAACACGCCAAGGAAGTCAAGAACCTCGACATCTGAGAATGAACCCATGACCAATCAACCGGAACTCACGCCCGAGCCGCTCTCCAGCATCATTCCGCGCGACTTGAGCGCGGAGATGAAGGCCTCCTACATCGACTACTCGATGTCGGTCATCGTGGGGCGCGCTCTGCCCGACATCCGCGACGGGCTCAAGCCCGTCCATCGGCGCATCCTGTACGCGATGCACTCCGAGGGCCTGGCGTCCAATAAGAAATATTCCAAGTGCGCCGGCGTCGTCGGCGAGGTGCTTAAAAAATACCACCCGCACGGCGACTCCGCCGTCTACGACGCCCTGGTGCGCATGGTTCAGACCTTCTCCCTGCTTCATCCCCTCGTGGACGGGCAGGGCAACTTCGGCTCGGTCGACGGGGACCCGGCCGCGGCCTACCGCTACACCGAGGCGCGCCTGTCCAAGGTCGCCGAGGAAGTCCTGGCCGACATCGACCAGGAGACCGTGGATTTCACGGCCAACTTCGACGGGACGACCACGGAGCCCACGGTTCTTCCCTCGCGCGTTCCCAATCTCATCGTCAACGGTTCCTCGGGCATCGCCGTCGGCATGGCCACCAACATCCCCCCGCACAACCTGGCGGAGACCTGCGATGGGGTCATGGCGGTGATTAAGGACCCCAAGATCGAGACCAAGGAACTTCTTAAAATTATGAAGGGGCCGGATTTTCCGACCGGCGGCATCCTCCGGGGAAAATCCGGCATCAGGGATTATTTCGAGACGGGCCGGGGTTCGATCCGCGTTCAAGCCGTTACGGAAATAGAAGACATCAAGGGCAATCGACAAGCGATTATCGTAACGGAACTGCCTTACCAGGTTAATAAGTCGACGTTGCTGGAAACGATCGCGGACCTGGTGAGAGACAAGAAGATCCCGGATATCTCCGATATCCGGGATGAAAGCGACCGCAAGGGCATGCGGGTCGTCATTGAGGTCAAGCGCGACGGCAACGCCAACGTCGTCTTGAACCAGCTTTTCAAGCACACCACCATGGAGTCCTCCTTCGGGGTGATTCTGCTGTCCTTGGTGGACGGCCGCCCCCGGGTCCTGGGCGTGCGCGACATGCTCGGGCATTACGTCCAGCACCGAAAAGTCGTGGTGATCCGGCGGACCAAGTTCCAGCTGCGCAAGGCGCTGGACCGCGCTCATATTTTAGAGGGCTTCCTCATCGCCCTCAAGCACCTCGACCGGGTGATCAAGATCATCCGCGGCGCCGAGGACACCGAATCGGCCCGAATAAAACTCATCGAGGAGTTCGACCTCTCCAAGGCCCAGGCCCAATCCATCCTGGACATGCGCCTGGCCCAGTTGACCAAGCTGTCCGTCGACGAACTGCGCGCCGAATACGACGAGCTCCAGAAAAAGATCGCCGACCTTAAAAGCATCCTGGGCGACATCAAGAAGGTCATGGCCATCATCGTCAAGGAATTGGAAGCCGTCAAGGAGAAGTTCGGGCAGGCGCGACGCACCCAGATCACCACCGAGGCCGCCGAAATGACGCTGGAGGATCTGATCACCAAGGAAGAGGTGATCGTGTCTCTCTCCAACTCCGGCTACGTCAAGCGGACCCCCATTTCCGTCTATCAGGCTCAGGGCCGCGGCGGCAAGGGGATCATGGGCGCCGATGTGAAGGAAGAGGACTTCATTGAGCACTTCTTCGTCACCGATACCCACGCGACGATGCTCATGTTCACCTCCCGGGGGCGCGTGTACGCCCTGCGGGCCTACGAAATCCCGGAAGGCAACCGCACCTCGCGCGGCAAGGCGGCCGTCAACCTTCTGGCCCTGCCCAACGAGGAGAAGATCACCTCGGCCATCGCCATCCGCTCCTTCGAGGAGAAAAAAGGCAAGGAAACCTATCTCGTCATGTGCACGAGAAACGGAACCGTCAAGAAGTGCCCCTTGCGGGACTTCGAGAACATCCGGCGTTCCGGCATCGGGGCGATCTCGCTGGACGAGGGCGACGTCTTGGTCGAGGTCCAGCACACCTCCGGCGCCGACGAACTGCTGATCGGGACCAAGGAAGGCATGTCCATCCGTTTTCCGGAAACCGACGTCCGCTCCATGGGCCGCACCGCCATGGGCGTGCGGGGCATCCGCTTGGACAAGGACGACCAGGTCATCGGGATGGAGTCCTGGCCCGCCCATGAGAAAAAGTCCCTCTTGACCGTCTGCGAGAACGGCTACGGCAAGCGCACGGAGCTGTCGGAATACCGCGGCCAGCACCGCGGCGGCGGCGGCGTGATCACGATCAAGGCCACGGATCGCAACGGCTCGGTGGTGGGCCTAAAGCTCGTCACCAACGATGACGATCTTATGGTGATGACCGAACAGGGCAAGGCCATCCGCCTGCGCTGCAAGGACATCAAGGAAATCTCCCGCAATACCCAGGGCGTGCGCCTGGTCAAGCTGGACGAAGGCGACAAGGTGGCCCGCGTGGCCCCCGTCGCCCTGGAGCCGGCGGTGGTCCCGGCCTTGCCCCCGGAAGGCGAGCCCCCCAAGCCGTGAGGCTTAAAACCGCGGCGCTGCTGTTGCTCCTGGGCCCGGCGGCCGTTCCCGCCGCGGCCGAGATCGAATTGGAGTCCATTCGGTGGCAGGTCTCCCGGGCCATCCCCGCGCGCAAGTTCGAGGACGTCGCGGACCTGAAGGCCACCGACGGCCTATTCAAGGGAGTCCTGCGGGCCCAGCTCAAGCTCTACAACCGGGGCAACCAGGCCGAGGAAGGCATCGTCCTGCGCTACAGCATCACGCCGCGGCTGACCACGGTGGCCGGCAAGGGCGAGGGCGCCTGGGCCGTTCCGCTCATGGTGGAGCAGAGGCGCGTGCCTTTTCTCGGCGCCAACCAGCGCCAAGAGGTGGCTCTGGACTCCAACGCCCTCATCAAGCCCTATCTGCGCAAGATGAACCGCGCGGGCTTCTTTCCGGACCAGCTCAAGCTCCAGGTCATGGTGGAGCCCCTCCAGGCGGCCAAGGAGCGCACCATCAAGGTCCTGGAGAGCGTCCTGCCCCTGACCCGGTGATCGACCCCAAGCTCCTTCGGGGAGAGCCCGAAAAAGTACGCGCCGCGCTCGAAAGCCGGAACTCTCGCCTGGCGGCCGCCTTCGATGAGCTCGTCAAAGCGGACGCCGAGCATCGTCGTCTGTTGGCCGAGGTGGAGGCCCTGCGCTCCAAGCGCAACGCCGCCTCCCAGGCCATCGGCAAGGCCAAGGCCGCCAAGGACGAAGCCGCCGCCGCCGCCCTGATGGCTGAAGTCGCCAATCTCAAGACCGAGCTTCCCGCCAAAGAAGCGGAGCTCAACGCCGCCGCCAAGGCCGTCAAGGACCTCGGGCTGGGTTTTCCGAACCTTCCCCATGAATCGGTCCCGAAAGGCAAAAGCGAGGCCGACAACCCGGTCATCCGCACGGGATTGGAGCCCAAGCCCCTTGCGTTCAAGGCGCTGGACCATCAGGCGGTCGGAGAAAGGCTGGGCATCCTGGATTTCGCCGCGGGGGCCAAGCTCGGAGGTTCCCGATTTTCCCTTCTCAAGGGAGCGGGAGCCCGGCTGGAGCGGGCCATCATTAATTTCCAGCTCGACCTGCATTCCGGGAAAGGCTACGTGGAAATTTGGCCGCCCTACCTGGTCCGGCCGGAAATCCTGGAAGGCACGGGCCAGCTCCCGAAATTCGCGCAGGATCTCTACGCCACGGCGAGCAATGAAGGCGAGAAATCCCACCCCCTGTACCTGATTCCGACCGCCGAGGTCCCCCTGACCAACATCGTCCGGGACGAGATTTTGGCGGAAGAAAAGCTTCCCATGAAGATGACGGCCTACACCCCGTGCTTTCGCCAGGAAGCGGGCTCCTACGGCAAGGACGTTCGAGGACTGATCCGCAACCACCAGTTCGATAAAGTGGAGCTGGTGTGGATCGCCAGGCCGGAGGATTCCCTGGCCGCCCTCGAGACCCTGACCCGCGACGCCCAGGCGGTGCTCGAGGCCATGGAACTGCCGTGGCGGGTCATCGAGCTCTGCGCGGCCGACATCGGGTTCGCCTCGCGCAAGACCTACGACCTGGAGGTCTGGATGCCCGCGGAAGGCCGCTATCGGGAAATTTCCTCGTGTTCCGATTGCGGCGACTTCCAAGCCCGCCGGATGAACGCGCGATTTCGGCGCGGGGCGCAAGGGGCGCCCGAATTGGTGCATACCCTCAACGGCTCCGGCGTGGCCGTGGGGCGCCTGATGGCCGCGATCCTGGAGAACTTCCAGCAGGCCGACGGCTCGGTTCGGGTCCCCAAAGCCCTGGTTCCCTATTTCGGGGCCGGGACCATTGCGGCCGCTTAGGCTCCTCCACGACAAGTCGGCGGCGTCGGCCCCGCGCAAGCTGGCCGAGAAGTTTACCATCGAGAGCACCGCGGTCAAGGGGGTCAAGATCTCGGGAGCCGTGACCTCTCAATGAAGTGCCGCGGTTCCTAGTGACGCCGGCCCGCGCGCCTGCTATACTACCGGGGCACGGAGGCGAATATGGAAAACAAGGAAGAAGGGGCGCAGGAGTCGGAGGGTTGTTGTTCTTCGGAGAAGAAATGCTGGGGCGGCAAGGGCCTGATCGCGATGGCGGCGCTGGTGTTGGGAGGGGTCGGAGCCTACCTGTTTAAGAAGAAGCGGGACGCCAAGCAAGCCGGGGACTGACCGCCGAGCCGACTTTTGGCCCAAGAACGCCCGCCTCCAGAAAATTACAGGAGGCGGGCGTTCTCTTGACAAAAAGAAGGGGGTCTGATATACTTCGAATACCGAAGTATTCGGATTACGAATAAATGAACCAAGAAGAGAAGGCGCGTCGCCTGACCCACCACCTCCAGACCGTCCTGGAGGAGGCCGAAGCCGTGGATCGAAAGAACGCGGCCGTTCGGGAAAAGCTTAGTTCCCAGGAAGTCCGGGTCCTGCGCGCCATCAGCCGCCAGGATTGCTGCATCATGAGCGGCATCGCCGACGCGATCTGCCTTTCCTTAAGCACCGTAACGGGCTTGATCGACCGGTTGGTCTCCAAGAAGCTGGTGCGGCGGGACCGCTCCACTTCGGACCGGCGCGTGGTGCAGGTGGAATTGACCGACGAAGGCAGGGAGCTTAACGAGGCCGCCCTGGAAGGGCGCGTGGATTTCGCCCAAGGGGTCCTCAAGGCCCTGAGCGCCTCGGAGCAGGAGGCGCTCTTGGGCTTGTTCGGCAAGATTTCGGAGCGGATCAAGGCGGAAAAGAAGAAGGCTTGATTTTTTTTGCCGTAAATACTTCGGAATACGAACTATTCTTAATCAGAAGTATATTTAAAATTAAAGGAGGCGGACATGGAAAACGAAAAGAAGGAAGGATCCGAAGAAGGCAAGGGCTGCTGCTCCAAGAGCAAGTGCTGCGGGGGCAAGGCCTTGGCGGCCATCGCGCTCTTGGTGGCTGGAACCATCGGCGGCTACCTGTGCGGCAGGCATTGCCCGTCCCGGGACGCCTCGAAGGCGGCCAGCGTCCAAGGCTGAGCGCGGCGACCATCGAAAAAAAGCGCCTCCGGCCGCGGGCCGGAGGCGCTTCGTTTTACTTGTATTCCTTGGAGAGCAGGGCCAGCAGACCCCTCAGCCACGAGGCGTCGCCGCGGCTCATGCGCCAGCGGAGCAGCCCCCGGCGCAATTTATCGCGGCGGTAGGCGGGAGTCATGTGGGCGTTGACCTTGACCTTGGCCATGGCCTCCATGGCGGTGTCCGCCAGGCCCTCCACCTGTCGGCTGTCGAGCAGGTCCGTCTCCGGCTCCAAGGC
Organism: uncultured Elusimicrobia bacterium; assembly: GCA_964358485.1. Classification (GTDB taxonomy): domain Bacteria; phylum Elusimicrobiota; class Elusimicrobia; order UBA1565; family UBA9628; genus CAYHPY01. The sequence goes on along the minus strand of CAYHPY010000024.1, from coordinate 36,947 downwards.
GGAGCGTTTGAGCAGGGGCTTGGAGAGTTCGTAGGCCAGCAGGGCCGCGGCTTGGCCGAGATTCATGGAGGGGGCCTCGGGCAGGGTCGGGATGCGCAGAAGGGCGTGGCAATGGGAGAGTTCGGCGTTTTCCAAGCCGTTTTTTTCGGAGCCAAAAAGCACCGCGACTTTCCCCCCCTTGGGCAGGCGGCGCTTGAGCCAGCCCCTTAGAGAGGGAAGGGTGACCGTCGCGCGGCGCGGGACCCGGTTGTGGGCCGAGGCCGTACCCAAAACCAGGTGGCAGTCCGCGATGGCTTCCTCCAGGGTTGCCAGCCGGGCTTTTGAGAGGATTTCCGAGCCGTAGATGGCCGATTGGGCCTGGCGCCAGCGCTCCTCCGCGGGCGCGACCGCAGCCAGGTCCTGCAATCCGAAATTGGCCATGGCGCGCGCGACCGCCCCGATGTTGAGGGCGTTGGCGGGGCGGACCAGGACGAATCGGACCGCGACCGGCATTCCTAGAGCCTCACGCCGACGTAGGATTCAAAACGCCCCATGAGCCAAAAAACGGCGATGGCCAGGATCATCAATAGGGAGCCGGCCCAGCGGGTCGAATTTGCGGAGGGCGCCAATGCCACCAGGGCAAGAAAAAAACCGGCCAGGGCCAGCAGGAGCCCGACCGAGGCGGCCGTTCCCCGCCGGGATTTCAAGAAAAACAGGGCAAGCCCCGCGGCGCCCAGGAAAGCGCCCAAGCCGCCGAGCGGGGGAGTTCCCCCCTCCTGCGGCAGGGCCTTGAGCGCGGGGAAATCCACGGGCTTGAGCGCGACCGCCTCCAACTCCTTGGCCGAGCCCACGGCGAAGGCGCGGAGAATCTCAACCCGCGCGCGCGGGCGGCTCTTGGCGTCCAGGGGGGCGTTGGCCAGGGCCCAGGCGACCTCCATGCCCCCGCGGACCTCCCCGAAAATCGTGAAGGACGATCCGAGGCCTGGAATGTCGGCCAGGAGGATTAAAAACGAAGTTCCGGTTTCGTCGGGGTCGTCCTTGGCCCGGGCCATGGCCAGGACCCCGGTTTTGGGCGGGGCCTTTCCGGGAGCGGGCTTGAGGGCGGGGATGGCCGCCAGTTGTTCGGCCGTCAGCGGGACCCGGCGCGCGCCCACCCCGGAGAAATGGAGATAGACCGGGGTGCGCGCCTTGAGGAGCTTGGTTCCGTCATAGGCGCCCGAGCGCACCAGGGAAAGGAATTTTGCGGCGTGGGCGGGGGCCGTCTCCGGGTAGAGCGCCACGACGATGTCGCCGGCCGGGGTTTGGAGAACGATCCGTTCCGGGCCGACCTTGGGCGTCGCGCCCAGGGCGGGGCGGGAGAGCAGAAAAATCAGGAGGGCCGCCTTCACGCGAGAGATCCCTCCAGGGCCTCTCCCACCGGGGCCCGGCGCAGTTTCCAGATCACGCCGTCGACGAAGAAGTGGTGGATTTGGACGGCGGCGATGGCGATCGGCGCGGCGAACAAAATCGGTTTTCCGGAGAGGGCCGCCAGCGCCTGGGGAAAAGCGTAAAAGAGCGCTCCGTAGCCCAGGAGATTGCCGATTCCCCATTTGAGCGATTCCACGGTGATGAAGTTCGGGGCCGGTTCGGCGGCCGGCGTCCGGCGCTCCCGAAGCTGCATGAACCAGGCGATGAGCAGGTATTGCAGGCCGTGGAAGAAGGGAACCATCTCGAAGTAGGCGGGCACGCCCGGCCCCGGGATGAACCAGACAAATTGCGCCGTCGCCGGCAGAACCGCCATGAGCGGAACCGGTCTTCTGGTTTTTTTGGACCAACGCAGGGCCAGGACGGCGAAGGCCGCTCCGCAGGCGGCCATGAACAGGACGGCGGCCTGGGCCAACACCGGGGGGATTCCGAGGGAGGGCGAGACGATCCCGAAAAATTCTATCGGGCGGATGCCCGCCTCGCTGCGGGCGGCGGAGGCCACGAAGCTTCCGAAGATGAATCCCGCCAAGGTCCTTCTTTCCCAAACGCCGAAATCAAAGCCATGGCGGCGGCCGCAGACCAAGGAGATTCCGAGGGTTTGGCCGCTATAGTGATATGGAGACCAAAGGAGGAAGAGCTTGACGAAATAGGGCGCGATCTCTTCAGGAGACGCCAGGGCCGCCCCCGCCCCCGCCAGGATCACCAGCGGCACGAGGGCCGCGGTCAGGGGGTATTGGGCGACGTTGGAGCGGTGGCTGTAGAGGCGGTAGTTGGTGGCCGAGAAGTGGACCCCGTTGACGACCCACACCATCGAGCCCAGCATGACGGCCTCCAGGGTCGACGGGGCCAGGACCGCGGAGAGCAGAAGCATCAGCGGAAACGCGATGATGGACAGGCCGCCCAACGCCAAGCCGTCCACCCAGGGGCCGACAAAGGAGGGGCGGGGGACGGTCAAAGCCACCGCTTGGCCAGGAGGGTTTCGGCGATCTGGATGGAATTCAAGGCCGCCCCCTTGAGGAGGTTGTCGGATACGATCCAGAGGGCGAGTTCCTCGGGCCCGGTTCCCCCCCGCAGACGCCCCGCGAAGACCGGATTTTCCCCCGCCGCCGACAAGGGCGTGGGGTAGTCCCCGTCGGCCGAGAACACGAGGCCGGGAGCCTTGGAGAGGAGCGCGGCGGCCCGCCGGGGGCTTAACGGCCGTTTGAGAGTCAGCCAGGCGGAGAGGGAATGTCCGCGGACAACGGGAACCCGGACCGCGGTGACGCTGACCTTGAGCTTGGGCGCCGACCAAATTTTGCGCAGTTCGGCGGAGACTTTCGTTTCCTCGCCCGAACAGCCCGCGTCGTCGAAGCGCCCCACCTGCGGGATCACGTTCATGGCGATGGCCCGGGGCAAGGCCGAGTGCGGTTGGCTCGGGATCAGGGGAGCTCGGCCCTCGGCGGATTTTTTGAGGCCCGGCGCGAGCCTGCGGATCTGCCCGAAGAACTCCTCCAGGGCCGCCTTACCCGCGCCGGAGACCGCCTGGTAGGAGGCCACCCGCACGGCCGTGACCTCGGCCGCGCGGTGCAGGGGGTAGCCCGCCACGGCAAGGCCCGTCATGGTGCAGTTGGGGCCGGCGATGAGGCGCGTGGAGGGTTTGAGGGCGTCGCCGTTGACCTCCGGAATGACCAGGGGCACCGCGGGGTCCAGGCGGAAGGCCGCGCTGTCGTCGATGATCCATATTCCCCGGGCGGCCAGCCCGGGGGCGAACTTTTTGGACACCTCATCCGAGCTGACGAAAAATATCAGGGCGCAGGAGCGGAGTGTCCGGAGGTCGGGGGCGGGTGTTTTTAGCGTCCGTCCGCGAAAGCGGACGGACGCGTTCGTTTTCCCCGACGAATAAGCTAAAATTTCCGTTGTCGGAAATTTTCTCTTTTCGAGTTGTCCCAATAGTTCCGTTCCTACAATCCCCGTCGCCCCCACCACCCCGACGCGAAGTTTACCTGACATAAGGCAGCCGGTAAGGCTCGCTGAATCCCATGGAGCCCGTGACGTCGCGCGCCGCCCCGCGCAGGTAGCCCCCGGAGGGCAGTTTGTCGGCGGGAAGCGTGAACTGAAAGGGTGGGTGGCGCAGGGGCTTGGTCAGGCGGACCCAATCCAGTTGGTCGGGGGAAACCTCCACCCAGGCCTCGCCCAGGTTTTCCCCCCCCGCCGAAAAGGAAGCGATCACCCGCTTGCCCGAGCGGTTGAGGGTGAATTCCGAGACGAGGACCTCGTCCTGGCCCGGAGGGATGAGCTTGATGGCCAGGGCCGGGTTGATGTTGTTGATGGGCGTTTCGAGGTTTTTGGCGCCGCGGCGGGGCCCGACGCCCGAGACCGAGCGGTTGTTCCAGGCCCGGGTTTCCCGGGAGCCGGCGTCGTCGGGATCGGCCGAGGCGGCGGCCAGGATCGGTGAGCTTGACGCGCTTTGAAAATAAGTCGTCGGCGACCAGACCGCGAGGTAGTTGTCCTTGGAGGAGCTGATCAGGGCGGCCGGAACCTCGGCCCAAAACCATTCCGACGCGCCGGTCCCGGGGGTATAAGAGGTCGGGTTGGCCTCCAGCGGAATGTCCGCCGTTTCGGCCAGAAAAAAACTTTGCTCGGTGGAGAACCAGGGATTTTGGGACACGCCGATGTAGATTTTCCCGGGGATCAATTCCCGGAGCCAGGGTTTTTTCGGGTTCGGCCGGGTCTTGGCCCGGCCGATCTTGGCCCCGATGAAGGCGCGCGGAAAATCCCCGGCCGGGGCCGGGGGCAGGCGCACGATCCAGGCGTTGTTGTAGCCGACGTACCAGTTGGCGTCGGGGCCGCCGTCGGCGAAGCGGTCGAAGTCGTTGAGGTTTGGGCCCAAGGCCACATAGGCCGGAAGGATCGTGCTCGTCGAGGACGACGGGAGCGGTTGGGCCCCCGCCCCGGCGGCCAGCAGGATGATCAGCGCCGTCAGCATCAGCTCTTGATCCTGGAGACGATCCGGTCGAAATCCTGAAGCGAGTAAAAATGGATCGTCACCGTTCCTTGGGACGGATCCTTTTTGGTGCGGATGTCGACCTTGGTTCCGAGCTGCTGTTGGAGGTTGGCTTCCAAATCCCGGATGTCGGCGGGCTTTTCGGACGCCGGCTTGCGCAGGCGCTCTTCCGGCTCCAGGTCCGGCATGTTGAGCCCTTCGGAAATTTTTCGCGCGAGGTCCTCCACCATCCGAACGGAGAGCTTTTGCTCGGTGATCATCTTAAAAAGTCTTTGTTTTTCCAGCGGATTTTCAATCATCAGCAGAGCGCGGGCATGGCCCTCGGTGATGGTTCCAAACTGCAGGGCCTTCTGCATTTCCTCCGGAAGGTCCAGGAGTCGGAGCGTGTTGGAGATGACGGATTTTGATTTGCTCATGACCTGGGCCAGCTGGGATTGGCTGACCTGGAATTCCTTCATGAGGCGGAGATAGCCGAGCGCCTCCTCGATCGGATTGAGATCCTCGCGTTGGAGATTCTCGACCATCGCGATGGCGAGCCGCTCGCGGTCGTCGGCCGGGGCGCGCACGACTACCTCGATTTCCTTGAGCCCGGCCAGTTCGGTGGCGCGCATGCGGCGCTCTCCCGCGATGAGCTCATAGGTTTGCGTTTGGGCGTCGAAGGAGACGACGATGGGCTGGGCCAGGCCGTGCTCTTTGATGGAGGCGGCCAATTCCCCAAGCCTTTCGGGATCGAAGTTCTTGCGGGGCTGAAGATGATTCGGGCGGATTTTGTCCAATGGGACGCGGGTGGGCTTGGGGGGCGTTTGCGCCGCCTCAGGAGTTTTTGGAATCAGGGCTTCGAGGCCGCGGCCTAGGGCTTGTCTCATGACGGGTTCTCCATTGCGGCGGGTGTTTCGGCCGGCGCTTGGGCCGGTTCGGGTGATTGGGTCCGGGGCGGCAGTCCCCGGCGGGCGATAAATTCCTGGGCCAAGGCCAGGTAAGCCTCGGCGCCGCGGGACTTTGCGTCGTATTGGAAAATGCTCTGCCCGAATCCAGGGGCCTCGGCCAGCCGGATGTTGCGGGGGATGATGGTTTGAAACATGGCGGGGCCGAAGAATTTTCCGACTTCTTCTTTGACCTGATTCGAAAGGGTCATACGGGCGTCAAACATGGTAAGGACCCCCCCCTCGATGGAGAGCTTCGGATTTAAGGAACCCTTGATTCGTTGGACAGCCTCGATGAACTGGGCTAACCCCTCCATTGCGTAGTATTCCCCCTGGATGGGGATAATTATCTTATCCGCGGCGTTTAAAGCGTTTAAAGTTAGTAAACCCAGGGATGGAGGGCAGTCTATAATGACGAAATCGAAGTCATTGCGCTTGGCGCCAAGCGCTCCTCGCAGGCGGCTTTCCCGTGCCAAAGCTGAAACTAATTCGACTTCCGCCCCGGTAAGGTCGGAATTTGCCCCCGCAAGGTGCATGTTTTTGAGTGCCGGTTCTTTGATGGTTTTTTCCAGAGGCATCAAATCCACGAGTACATTGTAGAGGTTTGGGGTGAAAGTTCTTTTGTCGAAACCAAGGCCGGAAGTGGTATTTCCTTGGGGGTCGCTGTCGATTACTAGGATTTTGAATCCCATGCTGGAGAGGGCGGCTGATAGGTTTATGACCGTGGTCGTCTTTCCAACCCCCCCTTTTTGGTTTGCTACGGCAATAACTTCAGCCATTTGCCTGCCTCCGGCGGCCTTTTCGCGATAATCCCGAGAGCCGCTCCGCCAACCCGTTCAAAACTTCACGATTTCCCGTCGAATCAGCAACTTTTAGTTGGTACATTTGCCGCCAAATCTGAAAGGCGACGGATTTCCTCCCTAAAAGCGGGAATTTGTCGAAATGTTGGACAATATTCCCTATTTCATCGAGTTTTGTGACGCAAAAGTACCAGGATCCCCCCCCGTCTTCAATCCGGTATAGATTCCCGGCGTGAAAGTAGCCCTGGAGGAGAAAAATTAGATTTTTGTCTGTTTCCGGGAGTTTTATGCCGAAACGGAGGTTAACATGGCGGCCGTTTCGGATGTATGTGAAGGATGCCTCCCCCTCGCATAGACCGGTAATGTACTCCGGGGAGATGCTCTTGTGATCGAGAATTGGGGGCAGATTCGAAGATTCTTTCTTATCGTTGTTTCCAGATGGAGCGTTCTCTGTGAAAACCATTTTTGTGGTCTAAATATCCCTGATTTCTGGATAATTTTAGCACAGGAGATGTTTTGTGTCAAGTTCTGTGGAAAAAAATAAGTTCTATAGTGTTGTTATGTGTTTTTAGATATTATTAGTTAGTAAAACAAGTTAATAAGCATTGTTTAATATCATATATTAGCACGCAAAACCCTGTCGTTGCAAAGGGGGCCTGATTGAAATAGAATCTCGTGATGAAATCCTTCAATTCAAAAAGTTCAATCAACGAGCTCCTCCGCGACATCCGCGCCGGTCAAATCAAGACGGTGATTCTCGCTTTTCCGGACATGCAGGGGCGTTGGATCGGCAAGCGCGCCACCGGCCGCCACTTCGCGCAGACCGTGGCCGCGCACGGCACGCATGCCTGCGCCTACTTGTTGACCGTCGACATGGAAATGGATCCGGTGCCGGGCTACGCCCTGACTTCGTGGGGGCGGGGCTACCAGGATTTTGAATTGGTTCCGGACCCCGGCACGGTCCGCCGCCTGCCCTGGCTACCGGAGACCGCGCTGGTCGTGTGCGACCTTTCCGACATGAAGGGCGCGCCGATTCCCGTGGCGCCGCGCCAAATTCTCAAGGAGCAAATCGCCAGGGCCGCGGCCAAGGGCTTTTCCCTGAAGATGGCCTCGGAGCTCGAGTTTTATCTTTTCCGCGAAACCTTCGAATCCGCCCAGCGCAAAGGCTGGCATGGGCTTGAGCTCCATGGGTCCTACATCGAGGACTACCACATCCTCCAGGGGACCCGCGAGGAATTTCTCGTCGGAGAAATCCGGAATCAAATGGAGGCGGCCGGCATTCCCGTTGAGACTTCCAAGGGCGAGTGGGGGCCCGGCCAGCACGAGATCAACCTCGGCTACTCCGGACCGCTGGAGATGGCCGATTGGCACACGGTCTACAAACACGGCGCCAAGGAAATCGCCATGCAAAAAGGCGTGAGCCTGACCTTTATGGCCAAATACGACGCCAAGCTCGCGGGCTCCTCCTGCCACATCCACGCCAGCCTCTGGGACAAAACCGGCCGGACCGCCTTGTTTTGGGAGGGGGGAAAACCCAGCGCGAAATTCCGCCACTTTTTGGGAGGGCAGATGGCGCTGGCCCGGGAGTTCTCCTGCTTTTTCGCGCCGACGGTCAATTCCTACAAGCGTTATCAGTCCGCGACCTTCGCCCCGACCCGAATCGCCTGGGCCGGCGACAACCGCACCTGCGGTTTCCGCGTGGTGGGAGCGGGCTCCTCATATAGAATCGAGAACCGCATCCCCGGCGCCGACGCCAATCCTTACCTGGCCTTCGCCGCCACCATCGCCGCCGGCCTTTACGGCATCGAGCACAAGATCGAACCGCCCGCCGAGACCAAGGGCAACGCCTACGAGCAGAACATGGCGTCGGTCCCCCGCTCCCTGCACGAGGCCGTCGCGTGCCTGGAATCCTCCAAGGCCGCCCGAAAAATTTTCGGGGATCAGGTCATCGAGCACTACCTGTTGACGGCGCGCGCCGAGCAGGCGGCTTTCGATCGGGCCGTCACCTGCTGGGAGCGCGAGCGCAATTTCGAGCGGATTTAGCCGTCTAGTGCTCCCACCGGCCCATAATGACCGTTTTGGAGGCCCGGATTTGAACCGGCGGCAAGGCGCGAGGCGCTCAGATACCTGTAGGTATCTGAGCGCTGAGCAACGCGGCAGCCGGTCAAAGCCGGGCCTCCCCGCTCATAAAGTAATCACTGGTTTTAGTTTGAGATTTTCCTTAATAGCGGGGCCGATCGCTTTTGGGCTAAGGCGGCGTCGCTCTTCGCTCACAGACGTTGAGTCTGCTCGCTCATCGCTCCTTGCCTTTGCCCAAAATCGACCGGCGAAAACGGTCATTATGGGCCGGTGGGAGCACTAGGGCTAAAGACCCAGGAAATTCCATCGTAATTTTTACCGCCAATTAATCTTGGCGGCCCTCCGGCCTGTGTTAGAATTACCTCATAGTGCGCGCTCGGGGACTGGTCGCCGCCCTTTACCTCTTGACGCTGCCCGGGTCCGAAGTCTGGGCCCAGGTCGCACGGGTCTCCCTTTCCCGAAATTCTCCCTCGGCCCGCCCGGCACTTTCCCTTCCCGGCTCGGAATTTAAAACCCTCCCCGCGAGCGCTCCCGGCCTGGCTCCCAAGGGCCTTCGTCCGGCGCTCGGCGCGCCGACGGTGGATCAATCGGCGGCTTCGGCCGGCGAGGCCGCTCAGGCGACTCTCGCCCATGAAGCGCCCGGAGTCGTCGAGGCGTCCGCCCGCGTTTTTGCCCCCGCCGCTCCCTCCCGGCCGGTCGAAGCCGGGGCGGCCCCGTCCGTGATTCTGGAAAGCGCCGGCCTGGACGCGGTCGAGGTTGCGGCGCGCCCGGGGTCCTTGGAATCCGACGCGGGCCGGGTGGATTTCACCGTCCACGGCCCGGGCCGACTGGGAACCGACGCGCCGGTCGTCCCGGGGGGAGAAGCCCCGGAATCCTCCGGCCGGTCCGGTTTAACGAAGGGGGGGGAAACCCCCCGGGGACCGCCCGAAAAAGGAAAGCTCGGCGCCTACCTTGCCGGGTCCTTTATGACCCAGCTCTCCCACGGCGGGCTCATGGTCACGCTCCCGCTGGTGCTCATGCAGATCACTTCTTCGTTGAGCGCGGTCTCGTTCGTTTCGGCGGTGGCCACGGGCATGGACGCGGTGGGCACCTTGATCGGCGGCCGCCTGGGGCGAAAATTCTCCCCGCGGGCCCTGCTCATCGGCGCCAACCTGGTCCGCGCGGCCGCCTTGGCGCTCATCCCGGCCGCCTTGGCCTTCGGGGTCCTCACCGTGCCCCTGGCCGGGGCGGTGTACGCGGCCGATTCCCTGGCCCGGGGCGTGGCCGACACCGCGGCCAACACCGCGCCGATGGCTCTGGTCGGAAAATCCAAGCAGTCGCTCGACGGCATGAACGCCCGCATCCAGGCGGCGATGGAAACCGGAAGCGTGGTGGGGCCGCTGGTCGTCGGCGGACTGCTTTTCCTGGGCAAAGCAGCGGCCGCGTGGGTGGTGCCCCTGGCCTTTGTCGCCACGGCCGCGGCCTTTCTGTTCATGCCCAAATCCCCGGAAAATCCGGGGGCGGCGCCCGCGCCCGCTCAGCCGCAAGCCAAGCCCCGTCCGGGCCTGCTGGCCTGGGGCGCCCTGCGCGCCCTCAAGACCGACCGCATGCTCTGGGCCGCCTTCGTGGGAGCCATCGCCTTCAACCTCTTCTCTTTGCGCGGCCTGATTCCGGCGTTTTTCGCGGGCTCCTTCCTAGGCAACGATCACATGACTCCCTGGCTGGCCGCCGCCTGCGGCTTGGGCGGGGGGGTGGCGGCTCTGGTTTATCACAAGCTCCACCGGAAGATGAGCACGGCGGCTTGGCTCAAGTGGGGGGCCGCGGGGTTGGCGGTGCTGGCCCTGGGCTGGTTGCCCGGAAACTTTGCCGTCATGTTGGGAACCTTCTTCGCCTTCGCGCTGGGCAACGTGTTGACGCGCTTGTCTTTGGCCTCGGTGATCCAGTCCCGAATCCCGCAGGGGGAGGAATCCTCCGTGATGGGCCTTCTGCGCTTCACCGGCAGCATCGCCTCCACGGCCATCAAGCTTTTGGTGGGCCTGATCTTTGCCGTCACCACCTCGGATTGGGCGGGTTTCGCGATCCTGGGCGTCCTGCTGGCCGCCGCGGCCCTGGCCCAACTTTCCCTCTCAGGCAAGATGGCCCGCCTGGAGGAGAAAACCGCCCCCAAAAAATCCCCCGATGTCGGCCTAAACCCCGACCCATAATCGGTGCCGGTGGTTGACTTGCTTGACTTACTTGCCTTGCGGGCGTTAGTGGGTCGAGGGGGAAGGCAAGAGCGCCCGGTGTTCGGCGGAGAGGTCCGGCGCGGCCACGGCCGCCTCGAGAGAGCGGAGCCTTTCGTTTTTGACTCGGGCGGCGTTGAAGTAAATCCGTTCCACCCCGTAGCTCGTCGTCTTGGCGGCCGCGTGCCGGCGGAAAAGGGCGTGCAGGTCCTCGACGGAGCCCACGAAGATCTTCGGGATTTCGGGCGGAGCCCGGCTTCCTCCGAAGAACTGCCGGATGGAGGGGTCCACGAACAAGCGGCCGTGCTCCAGGTCCTGGGTCAGGTAATAATGGAATTCCGCCTCCACCACGTTGACGGCCATGCCCTGGGCGCGTAGAAGAAAGGCGAGCTTCGGGGAGGCGTCTCCGCAGCAGGGCTTGTCGAGGGTGGTTCCGGGGCCGTTCCAATCGCCCAGGCCCACGCTTTGCTCAAGCGCCGGCAGGACTTCCCGGACGGCGGCGTAAAGCAGTTTCCGGCGGTCGGCCAATTTCCGGTCCTTCTCAGCCATGTTCTCCAGGGAGACCAGGCCCGGGTAGACGGCTTCGCCCTCTTCCAGGGTTTCTCCATAGATTTTTCGGGAGAGGGCCTCCTCGGCGCCCGGTTGGGCGAGATCGGCGGAGTCGACCTTGGACGAGAGGCCTTCCAAGAGCGACGGAGCGGCCCCGGGAGCCGGAGCCGTTTGGGGGGAGGGGGAAACCCGGGGTGCTTCCAGGGGCGCGGGCGCCGGAAGGGCCGGCCGCAGGGAAGCGGGCAGTATCAGTCGCGGGGAGGCCGGACAGGATAGGGCGACCGGCGTCGGCGCGGGCCGGGCCGGGGTAAAACGCCCGGGGGCGGCCTGCAGGCCGGAGGCCATAACCAGAAAAAACCCAAAAAGGGCCATGCTTGATTATGGCTCCAGCGCCGGGCCGGGGCGAGGGCCTTCCGGTCCCCGCCGGCATAGGTCTCTTGAGGGAATATCCTTCTATTAGGTAACCTCTAATCCGCCATGGACCTAAACCTTGTCGCCACTTTTTGCCTGCTGGTCGGTCTTGAGATCGTCCTCGGGATCGACAACATCCTTCTTATATCGATCGTCACCGACCGGCTTCCCAAGGATGAGCGCAACAAGGCCCGGATCATGGGGCTGAGCTTGGCCCTGGGGGCCCGATGCCTGCTCCTATTGGGGGCGGCTCACCTGCTGGCGTTGAGCTCCCCGGTTCTCGGACGCTTTTCTTGGAAAGACCTGATCTTGCTGGGAGGAGGGGGCTTTTTGCTGTTCAAGGCCGTCAAGGAGATCCATCACGTGGTCGAAACCGCCGGGCAGGAGCACCACGCGGCGGCGGCCTCGGCCACGATGGGCGCCGCCATCACCCAGATCCTTCTGCTCGACATCGTCTTCTCGATCGATTCCGTCATCACGGCCGTGGGGCTGACGGATGTGCTTTGGGTCATTTACGCCGCCGTCGTGGTCTCTTTTGGAGCGGTGCTGATCTTCTCCCAGAAGATCGCGGCCTTCGTCCAGGCCAACGCCGCGTTGAAAATTCTGGCGCTGAGCTTTTTGGTCACGATCGGCGTGACCTTGTGCGCGGAAGGCTTTGGGGGGCACGTTCCCAAGGGCTATATCTACCTGCCGATGGGATTTGCCTTGGCCGTGGAAATCCTGCAAATGCGCCTCTCCCACAACGCCAAACGGCGGGCCGCCCCGCCGCCCGCGCTTTAAACCGCGCTCGCCGTCGGGACGCCTTCGACGGTCGCGACCAAGGTCGGCGCCCGCTTGAGACTGTTGGAGATGATGCAGTATTTCTTGGCTAAATCCATCAGCCCGCGGGTCTTGTCGGCGTCCTGAGCCGGGACGGCGACGGTCACATGGAGCGTGATCTCGGTAAAGCGAAGCCCCTCGGGGGTTTTCTCAAGCACTCCCTCCGACCGGCTCGAGTAGCGGATCGGCTCGATCTTGGATTTTCGGGCCACCGAGAGGAAGGTGGTCATGAAACAAAGCTCGGCCGAGGCCAGAAGCAGGTGTTCCGGGCTCCACCAGGTCTCGGCCCCATCGAATTGAGGAGGGGGACCTCCTTCGATTTGGGGACGGGGGCCTGAGGAGAGGATGCCGCGGGAGCCGTCCTTCCATGTCAGGCTGGTTTCGTAGCGATGGGGAAAAGGGGCGGCCATAAAATCCTCCTGGTGTCTGCGGAGGAAGCTCTTGCAACGAGTCGGCCAAAGAATTTGAAGAATATGAATGCCAGGCACCTATTCAGGCGTTTATCGGGAGACTAGGCGGGAGAGGCGGGCGACGCCGAGTTCCTTGAAGCCCCGGATTTCGCCGTGGGCCAAGGAAAGATCTTGCTCGTCGTTGAAGCCGTTCCGGTAGGCCAGGCAGTGCATACCGGCGGCCAGGGCCGAGCGAAGGCCGGTCTCGGAGTCTTCCACCGCGACGCAGTTTTTCGGGTCGGCCCCCGCCAGTTTTGCCGCCAATATGTAGATGGCTGGATCGGGCTTGCTCACCCCGGTGTCGTCGGCGCTGGAAACGACGGCAAAACGCCCTTCCAGCCCGAAGCGGCGCAGGACCATCCGGATCCCTTCCTTGGGCGAGGACGAGGCCACCCCGGCCGGAATCTTGTGGAGGGCCAGCTCATCCAAAAATTCGGTCAGGCCCTCGGCCAGGGAGACATGGCTGTTGTAGACCTGCCCCGCCAGCTCCCGGCAGAGTTGAAGGAATTCATGCCGGCCGGTTTTAAGCCCATGTTCCCGGGCCAGGTAGCCGTGGAGGTCTCCCACCCCCATGCCCACGATGCGCTTGTGGTATTCGTCGCGCCAATCGGGCATCAGGCGCCGGAACAGCGGCCCCTCCAGGCGCTTGAATTGAAGCTCGCTGTCGACGATGACTCCGTCCATGTCCAAAAAAACCGCTTGCAGGCTCACGCGAAGAAGCCTTCCAGGAAATTCTCGATCAATAGGGGCATGGCATCGGTGTAGCCGCCTTCCAGTACCGCGAAGCGGGGAAGATTTGTTTCCGCGAGCATTCCTCCGAGGCGGCGGTAAGTTTTCTTTTCCAGTTTTAGTTGGGCGATGGCGCATTCTTTGTAGGTATCAAACCCGGCCGAGATCGCCAGGATTTCCGGTTTGAAATCCAAAGCTTTCCCCAGGGCCGTTTCAAATGTTTTCAGGTATGCCGTTTCCCCCGTCAGCGGGGGCAGCGGATAGTTGAAGCAATTGTCCTTGGACTCAAGCCCCGTCCCCGGATACAGCGGCGCCTGGTGCAGGGAAGTAAAGTGAATCCCCTCGCGGCCCTGGAGCAGGGCCTGGGTGCCGTCGCCATGATGGACGTCGATGTCCAGGATGGCAATGCGCCGTGCCGCGCCTTTTTTCAGGAGGCGCTCGCAGGCGAGAGCAAGGTTGTTGAAATAGCAAAACCCCGCCACCCGCTCGCGCCCGGCGTGGTGGCCGGGCGGCCGCATCAGGGAGAACGCCGGCGTTCCCGCCGCCGCGGAGTCGGCCGCGCAAAGCGCGCCCGAAAGGCTGATCAGGGCGATTTTGTCCATTCCGGGCTGGTGGGGGGTGTCCGGGTCTTCGTAGTCCCCGGTTTTCACGGAAGCGGCGTGGCGCGGGGTGTGAAGGAGCAGAACGTCTTTTTCCTCGGCGGGAGTCGGCGGAAGTCCCACCGCGTGTCCGGCCGCCAGCAGGCGCTCCCGGGACTTGACCACCCGTTCGGGCGCCTCGGGATGGCCCGGCCAGCGGTAGGCGGCGACGGCCGGGTCGCTGAAGACGGGGCAGGGCACTAGCGGCGGCCGGAGCGCGCGTCCTTTTCCAAAAGAAAGCCCATCATTTTATAGACGAGCTTGGCCGCGGCCAGTTCCGAGGTCACCGTGTCCTTGAGGGGGCAAAGCTCCATGATGTCGACCCCCACGACGGTCCTGGCGGCGATGACCGTGCGCAGGAGATCGATGGTCTCAAACCACCCGTAGCCGCCGGGTTGGGGCGTGCCCACCCCGGGGATGACCGCCGGGTCGAACCCGTCCAGGTCGATGGAGATGTAGACCTTGGGACCCAAGTGCTTGAGAACCTTGGGGATCAGGCGCTTCATGTCGCGGTTCTCGAAAATGGGATAGGTGACGACTTTCCCCGCGTCGACCAGGTGCGCCTCCTCCTCGGCGATGGAGCGGATGCCCACTTGGACGATTTTCGCCAGCTTGGAGATGGGATACATCGCGCAGGCGTGGTTGTGGGGGCTGCCGTCGTAGGTCGGGCGCAGGTCGGCGTGCGCGTCGAAATGCAGGATCGAGAGTCCGGGGTGGCGGCGGATGAAAGGAGGGATGACGGCCTGGGAGAGGGAGTGCTCGCCGCCGATGGAGAAGACCGTTTTGCCGGTCATGGCCGCCAGGCGCGCGGCCTCGCGTTCCAGGCGGGGGAAGATTTTCTCGGCGGGCTCGCGGTCCGGCATCGAGGGCGCCGGCAAGGTGTGGATGCCGGCCAGATAAGTTTGGCGGTCGAGCTCCTCGTCCCAAAGCTCCACGCCCCAGGAACCGTCGATCAGGGCTTCGGGCCCCCGGCGCGTCCCCTTTTTATAGGAGGTCGTCTTCTCGTACGGCAGGGGCCAGACCAGAAAACGGGCGTCCTTCTCGGACGCCCGGACGCCCATGAACTGGCCGTCGACCGCCTCTTCGGCGCAGGGCAGGGGGCGCGCGGGCCGTTTCATCTGGCTCCCCCGGCCCGGACGATTACCTCAGCGCCGCCGGAACCTTGGCGGTTTCGTCGTTGAGGATGGCGTTGAGCTTGCGGGCCTTGCGGGTCTTCCAGTTCCCCTTGTGGTAGGCGTAGGCCGCCAGAATGGGGAAGGACATGCTGGCCTCGGAGTACACCATCTGTTCGTAGACGGTGTCCACCTTGCCCCAGGAGCAGGCCTCGCGCAAGGTCGAGCCGGAGAGGGCGCCGTCGCGCTCGTCGGCCACGGTGATCTGAACGGCGTAGCGGTGCATGCGGGTGTCCAGGCCGAGCATCTCAGGGCCGACGGTCATGTCTTGGGCGAAGTTCTTGGGAACGCCTCCGCCGATCATGAGCAGACCGGTCTCCTTGGAGGCGAGCTTGAGGCGCACGAGCTCCCGGAAGTCCTTGGCGGAGTCTATGGTGACGTGCTCGTCGGGGTTGTGCCACTGGTGGTGCAGCAGGCCGAATCCCGCCGAGCAGTCGGAGAAGGCCGGGATGAAGATCGGAACGCCCTTTTTGTAGGAGGCCAGGACGATGGAATCCTTGTTCTTGGCGTTTTTGACCAGGTATTTGCCCATTTCCTCGACGAATTCGCGGGAGGAGTAAGGGCGGGGCTTGAGGGTCCCGGCGATGTCGGAGATCGTGTTGTCGCACTGGCCGAGTTCGTCTTCGTCGATGAAGGTGTCGTAGATCCGGTCCACGCGGTTGTCGCGCAGGGCGTGGTCGTCGACCCACTTGGTGCCGCGGTAGTGCTTAAAGCCCAGGGCCTCGAAGAAATCCTGGTCCACGATGTTGGCGCCCGTGGAGATGATGCCGTCGACCATGTTATTGGAGACCATGTCCAGAACGACTTTCTTGAGCCCCGCCGAGATCAGCGAGCCCGCCAGGCAGAGGAAGATCGCGCAGTCCTTGTCGGCGATCATCTTGTCGTAGATGTCGCTGGCGCGCGCCAAATCACGGGCGCTGAAGGCCATTTTGGACATCGCCTCGACCATGGAGACCGTGTCGTGCTTGGTGATGTCGAAATGCTCAACCGTATCCTTCAGCAAGGCCGACTTCTTTCCGTTCTGCATGTTGTCACCCCAAATTTCACGCCGGCCCGTAGGCCGGCGTGAGCATCAACTGTTCGCGAAGTGAATATTTTATAACATTACGACGGTGTTTTGCATTGAAATCGGCGAAATGAAGAAATTATTTTTTATTTTTTCCGTTGCCGCCCTTGTTTTTTGCGCGGCCTTCGAATCCGCCGCCGCTCCGCGCCGCCGCAATTACAGGCGCGCCCGCCGCGCGGCCCCCGCGGCGACGCCGACCGCGGCTGCCTCGGCCCCCAAGCCGCCGCCGCCGATCCTGGCCGCCGGCCGCTGGTCGCCGGAGGTTCTAGGGGCCATTGACGCGTTCATCCGCGAAAAGGGAATCGGCTCGGCGGCCTATGACGCGAAATCTCCCCCGGCCGCGGTGATCGTGCTGAGTGATTGCGGGCTAGAGCATGATCTGGGCGAAGCCGTCCTTCGCAAAATGGTGGAGCGGGCCGATTTTAAATTTGACGATGAATTTTGGCGGATTTTTCCGATCATCCATGGAAGAATTCCGGTCCGGGCGGCCTACGAAAATTTCTTCCCGCTTCCGGTCTCGGTTTGGCGGGAGCAGGGCTCGTACCGACAATACCGGAAAGGATTTCTTAAGGCCTACCGGGACATGTGCGCCCGGCAGGGCCGCAAGGAATGCCGGATGTGGCTCTCGCGCCTGCTTCGGGGATTCACCCGCGAGGAGCTTGCCTCTTTGGCCAAAACCCTTATTAAGGAGGAGATCGGGGGCGCCTTCGGGCCGGAACTGGTCGAGGCGCGTCCCGGGGACAAGGACCCCGTGGCGATCCGGACCGGCCTGCGGGTCGTTCCGGAAATGGGGGACCTGGTTCAAAAACTATCCGCGCACGGTTTCGAGGTCTGGCTTTTGGGCGACGAGCCTCGGGAATTCGCCGCCGCGGTGTCCGAAGAATTCGGCCTTCCGGGTGAGCGCACGATGGGGGCTCAAGTCGATTTCAGTTCCCAGACCCTCAAGGCCACCGGGGACGTCCTGGACCCCTTTCCGTTTCGGGGGGGGAAGGCTTCGACGGTTTCTTCCGCGCTTGGACGCCCGCCGGTTTTCGTAATCGGGGCCGCGGCCGCGGACATCGAGCTGTTGGCCTTCGGCGCGGGGCTTCGCGTGGTGTTGGACCGGGGGGACGAAGCCCTGGGCCGGATCGCCCGGGATCGGGGCTGGATCCTCCAACCCGCGTTTGCGCCCTAAAAAGCAGGTATGATAGGATCGTAGGGCCGAGAAGGAGGCCAGCATGGCCGGAAAACGAGAGACGCAGCAGGAAGTGGGTGACCTTTTCGTCACCGAGACGACGCTCACCTTGAAGCTTTTGCCCAGCAAGAAGATGGGCACCAGCCGGATCAAGTGGTTCGCCGGCGGCAACGTGACCAACGCGACTATGGCGGCCAAGGACATCGCGGCATTGGTCGGACGCCTGCAGGGCCGGTCCCGGGTCGTGCGCGGGGTGACCGTCATGACCCACCACGGCGCGGGCGGCACCGACCTCGAGCAAAGCGGCCTGCAGACCGCCGTTGAGGCTGCGGGACTCATCGTTCTCTAGGAAATCCGAATGCGCCTCAAGGATAAGGTCTGCCTGATCACCGGCGCCGGCTCCGGCATGGGCCGGGAGGCGGCCGTGCGCTTCTGCGCGGAGGGGGCGAAGTTGGCCCTGCTCGACGTCCGGGAGGAAGGCCTCAAGGCCACCCAGGCCATGGTCGCGGGGGCGGGGGGAAAATCCCTGATCTTCCCGGGCGACGTCGCCAAGGAATCCGACGTTCGTCATGCCGTCGCCCAAACCGTTAAGATGTTCGGCCGTTTGGACGTCCTCTACAACAACGCCGGAATCTTTCCCAACGACGACCATTCGGTCACCGACACCGAGGAAGCCGTCTGGGACAAGGTCCTGGCCGTCAACGTCAAGGGCGTGGCTTTCGTCTGCAAGCACGGCATCCCGGAACTGGTCAAGGCCGGCGGGGGCTCGGTCATCAACGTCGCCTCCTTCGTGGCCCTGGTCGGCTGTTCGGTGCCTCAGGACGCCTACACCGCCTCCAAAGGCGCCGTGATCGCCCTGACCAAATCCTTGGCCGTCCAGTTCGGCCCCAAGGGCGTGCGCTCCAACGCCATCTGCCCGGGGCCCATCGAGACGCCCCTTCTCATGGAGTGGCTGCTCAAGGAGCCGGCCGAGAAAGCCAAGCGCCTCAACCGCATCCCGATGGGCCGCTTCGGGAAAACCGCCGACATCGTCAATCTGGCGCTTTATCTGGCTTCGGACGAATCGAGCTGGACCAACGGCGCCGCGATCGTCGCTGACGGCGGGATCACGTCCAATTATTTCTAAGAGGTCACCTCGATGACGAAAACCGCCGCCGCGCCGCAAAGCGCCCCCCTTTGGATCGGAGGCCGCAAGGAGAAAGCCCGCTCCGGCAAGACCTTCCCGGTCGTCAACCCGGCCGACGGCGAAACCATCGCCCTGGTGTCCGAGGGCGGCGCCGATGATCTGGACGCGGCGGTCGACGCCGCCGAGGCGGCCCTTTCGGGCCCCTGGGGCAAGCTCTCCCCGCGCGAGCGGGCGCGCTTGATGTTTAAGGCCGCGGCCCGGGTCCGCGAGGCGCAAGAGGAGCTGGCCCTGCTGGAAACCCGCAACACCGGCAAGCCCATGGCCGACTCGCGCGACGAGGCGGCGGGGGTCGCCGACACTTTGGAGTATTACGCCGGGGCCATCGGCAAGTTTTTCGGCGAAACCATTCCCGTGGGCGCCCGGGGCCTGGATTTCACCCTGCGCGAACCCGTCGGCGTCTGCGGGCTGATCGTTCCGTGGAACTACCCCATGACGATCACGACCTGGAAGCTGGCCCCGGCCTTGGCCTGCGGCAACACCGTGGTCATCAAGCCCGCCAGCTACACGCCGCTCTCGGCCCTGCGCTTGGCCGAGCTCTGCGCCGAGGCCGGCATTCCCGAGGGCGTCATCAACGTGGTCCCCGGCCCCGGCGGCGTGGTGGGCGAGGGTCTGGCCGCCCATCCCAAGATCGCCAAGATCTCCTTCACCGGCGAGACCGGCACGGGCGCCCGCATCCAGCGGGCGGGAGCGGCCACCATCAAGCGCGTCTCCCTGGAGCTGGGGGGAAAATCCGCGAATGTGGTTTTCGACGACGCGGATCTCGATTTCTGCGTCGAAAAGTCCGTCTTTTCGGTGTTCTCCAACGCCGGCCAGGATTGCTGCGCGCGCTCCCGGGCGATCGTGCACTACAAGGTCTACGACAAGTTCCTGGAGAAGTTCGCCGCCCGCACCAAGGCCCTGAAGGTGGGCGACCCCATGGACAAGGCCACCGAGATCGGGCCGATGATCTCCATCAAACAGCGCGATTCCGTGGCCAAATACATCGAGCTGGGCCGCCAGGAGAAGGCCACCTTGGTCTGCGGCGGCGAGATCCCCAAGAAAAACGGCCTGGCCGCCGGCGCCTACATCAACCCCGCCGTGTACTCCGACTGCCGCCCCAAGATGCGGATCGTCCAGGAGGAGATCTTCGGCCCCGTTCTCTGCGTGCTGCCCTTCAAAACCGAGGAGGAAGCCGTGGCCTTGGCCAACGATTCGCCCTACGGCCTCTCGGGCTCTTTGTGGACCCGCGACATCGGCCGCGCCCTGCGCGTGGCCAAGGGCATTCGCACCGGGGTTCTCAGCGTCAACTCCGCCTCCAGCGTGCATTTGGAGGCGCCGTTCGGGGGCTTCAAGGCCTCGGGCCTGGGGCGCGAGCTGGGGATGAAGGCGATGGACCTCTACAGCGAGGTCAAGAACGTTTTCATCTCCCAGGACTGACCTCTCGCCGCCGCCTAGGCTGTTCCTAGCCCATCTCGGGCGAATCGTTCGCCTTCAGCATTTGCGGAAGTTTTTCCACCGGCAGGAATTGGAAGGTTTTTCCGGATTTTGAAACCGATAGAAATTTTTTGTCCGCCAATCCAAATAAGTCGTTTCTCGCCGTCTGATAGGAGATTTGTTGGACTTGTTGATGGCCGTAAATCGTATATATTCGATCCGGCTTCTTAAGCGCGTTTGACAGCAGTTCTCGTTGCCTTCCGTTTATATCCGGAACCTTCCGCAGAAGAGCGACGGATTGACGGATTTCCGCCTGCTTGTGCGCGATATATTTCTGCACGTCCTCGATGGCGAGCTGGATGGCTTTGAGATTGAACATAAGGAAATAGGTGGCGTCATTATCTCCTCGTTCCGAATAGAGATAGGCTCGATAGTATTGGCCGGAAGCGCGAAGGACCATTCGGGAAAGGGAAACGTATTCGAAAAGCCAGTAACCTTTCTTCAGCAGGTACCAGTAAAAAACCGCGCGCGCGACGCGGCCGTTCCCATCAACATAGGGGTGGTCATATCCGATCCAAAAATGAAGCAGGATGGCCTTGATGACCGGGTGAATGAACGGCCCGGGGTGTGCGTCATTGGCGAATTCGAGAAAAATTTTCAGCCGTTCGGGCAACTCCGCGCCCTTCGGGGGAACATGGAGGACGGTCGGCTCTGAACCGCTCGCGTAGACATGAATGTCGTCATCCTGCGGGCTTTGCCGAAGCCTTCCCGCAGCGCCCGGTTCGTCAAGAGTTCCTTCGGTTAGAATCGAATGCAGCTCGTGAAGCATCTCGATCGTCAGCGGCGCGTCCTTGAAATTCCGCAGTCGTTCGATCGCCCGGTAATTGTTGAGGATCATTTTTTCCGACTTATTCGCGGGCTCGCGCCCGCTGCGAAGCATTTCCTTGGCGACCCTGCGCGTGGTTGCCGCCCCTTCGATCTGGCTCGAAGCGATCGCCTCTTCCATCAAGGAGCTTGCGATGTAGCGGTCGCGCGCATGCGCGGAGGGGGCGCCTTCCTCAATCAGGAGTTGTCCCGGCGCGTTTCGATCAATGCGATGCAGCCATTCTTGCGTGGAATCGGGAAGCCAGTAGGAAAATAACTTCTTGGACGTATCCATCAGTGGGAGGCGTGTCCGCTTTGCTTGCGATGTCCACTCTCTAAACGCCCAGGCATATTCGGGCGAAATTCCGGGCGGCATTGGCCAATATTTGAGTTTATCCCAATAGGGGTAGTGGCGCATGGTCCTTTGGAGCAATTCCTGGGCGCCGGGGAGATCCAGCGATTTAAAAAATTTTGCTGGATCTTTAAAGACTATTTCTTTGTAATCGGGGGGTTCTTCGGGGACTTTCATCCTATGTTATCCTAATTTATTAAATAATAGGATAACATACTTTGTGGCATATGTCAATATCCTAATTTATTATAAATTAGGATATATTGCGATGGTCGAGCATCAGGCCTGGAGGCGGAAGAGCTGGAGGGCGTTTTCCGTCGTGACCCGGGCCAGTTCCTCCGTCTCGATGCCGTACACCTGGGCCAGCCGCGCGCCGATCTCCGGCAATTTGCCGGGCTCGTTGCGCTTGCCGCGCCAGCTTTGCGGGGGAAGATAGGGGCAGTCGGTCTCCAGAACCGCGCACGCCGCTCCCGCCGCGCGGAAGGCTTCCCGCAAGGGATCGTTCTTGGGATAGGTGATCGGCCCGTCGGCGCCCAAGGCCCAGCCGAGGGAAGCAAGCTCGACGGCCTGGCCGGGGGTCCCCGAGAAGCAGTGGATCACGCCCCAATAGCCCCCCGCGGAGCGGGGGGCAGGCGTGATCTCTTTTATGATGGGAATGAGGTCGTCGTAGGCGCCGCGGCAATGGACGACGGCGGGTTTGTCCCAAGAGATGGAGGCGCTTAATAAACGGATAAAGACCTCCCGCTGAAGGGGAGGGGGGGTTTGGGCTTTAACATAGTCGAGGCCGATTTCGCCTACGGAAACGACTTCGGGCAACAGAACTTTACGAGAGAGGACGCCGATCAGTTCCTCTTGGAACTGATCGGCATGATAAGGATGCACCCCAAGCGACGCCCGGATGAACGGCCGCGCGCGGCTTAGGGCGATGGCGGCGTCCCATTCGGCGGGAGAATCGGCGATTTCCACGATCCGCGCCACCCCGGCGGCGCGCGCGCGGTCGATGACCTCGGCCCGGTCGGCGGAAAATTGCGCGTCTCCCAGATGGGCGTGGGTGTCGAAAAATTCCACGCTCACCGGCGGCCTCGTCGGGTTCGGGGGCCGGGAGGGGCGGGTTCCGGCGGGGGGAGGGCGGCCGCGAAGCGGTGGTAGAGCGAGAGGACCACGGGGTCTTTTTCCTGCCGCAGGGATTCCTCGGCGGCCTGGCGGGCCTGGGGGGTGTCGCGGTAATAGTGGTCGAAGACCAAGAGGCGCACCAGCAGGCGGACCGCCGGGTTGGGATCGTAGAGGGCGCGCGAGGCCAGGGGAAGGGTGTCCCGGGGGTCCATGTCGGCGAACAAGTTCAGGGCCCGCGCCCGGACCAGAGGCTTTGGGGAATTGATCCACTCCAAGCGGCGCATGAGCAGGGCGTCGGCGCTCGTGGCCGAGAGCTTGAACAAGGCGTAATCGGCGTTGTGCCGGACGATCTCGGCGTCGTCGTCCAGCAACTCCGCGAGGGTTTCGATGAAGCGCGGGTCGCCGAGCTCGGCCGCCCGCACGCAGGCTTGGGCCCGCAAAGAGGCGTCCTCGGAGCGCAAAAAGCGCGGCAGGCGCTCGGCGTTGACGTCCTTGAGGAGCTGTTCCCGGCGGACGTCCAGGATGCGGCGGATCCGGATTTCCAGGGGCTCGGAGTCCTCGTAGCGGGGGTTCATGCGGTAGAGGGCGATGTAATAAGGAAGCGCCGCCTCGGAATCGGACCGCTGTTTATCGTAGAGCTGGGCCAGCTTCTCGGCGCTGTAAAGGTCCTCGGAGTTTTTCTCCCAGGCGGCCGTGAAGCTGCGCAGGGCGTTCTCGGGACGCTTGTCGAGCAGGTCCAAGGTTCCCTGCACTTGATAGGCCCCCGGGTTCACCGGCCCGCGGGAGAGGGCCTGCGCCACCATGGAGCGCACCGCGGGAATGTCCCCCCGGCCCCAGGTGGACATGGCCAAGGTCGAGAAAATCCGGGGGTCCTGCGGGAATTTCCGGTTGAGCTCCTCCAGGGTTTCCCGCGCCAGAAGGGCGGACTCGGTTTTCCCCCCGGCGCCCTGGGCGACCTTGCCCAATTCGTCCAAGGCGCTGCGTCCCTCGAAGGTGTCCCGTTGGAAGGCCGCCAAACGCGCTAGAAATCGGAGGGAGTCCTCCGGGGACGAGAACTTGGCCCGCGCGGCCAGCAGGCCCGCGTGATCGGGATTGGCCGCCAGGCCATGGTCGGCCAAGCGCTGGGCTTCCTTGGAGTCTCCCCGCAGATTGGCCAGGTGGGCCAAATAGATCAGCGTCCCGGGATTGTCGGGATCGTCCCGCAGGCGGAGCTTGAGGCGCTCCTCGGAGGCGGCGGAGGCCTCGAACTCCCCGCCCGCCAGAAAATGCGCTTCCCGGTATAGCGTCACGAAGGAGTGCGATCGCAGAAATTCCGCCTCCCCGAAAAAGGACCGGGCGTTGGCCATGACGTAAAAAGCGTCCACGGGCGAGCCCTGCCGGTAGAGGGCCTCGGCCAGCCGCAGGTGGTTGTGCACGTCTAAAAAACGGTCGCGCAGGCGCAGGCGCGCGGTGAGCAGGGCCTCGGTCTGGCGGGGAAGAGCCTTGGCCGGCGCGGCCGGGGGGCTGATCGGCGGGCTCATCCAGGACCAGACCCAGAGGCCGTAGGCCGCCAAGGTCCCGGCCACCGCCAGCCCCAATCCCAGGAAAATCAAGGTGGTCTTGGCGGACCGGGGCATGGGCGGCGGGCGGCGCATGGGTTTCATGATCATTCCTAAAAAAGGGCCGCCCCCCGGGGGCTCCGGGGGGCAGCCTGGGCGGCGAGTCTCCGGTCGCCTATTTCGAGAAGTATTTCCAACGCCGGTCCGAGTGGTCCCGGCCGTTGTCCTTGGAGAGAAGATGCTCTTCCACCTCGCCCCATGGGTCCGCTTCCGGTTGGGTCTGCGTCATGTTGAGCCAGGAATTCTCCGCCCGCTTCTGGCGGACGGACTGCAGTTCCAACTCGGTGACCTCTTCCGGCGTCATGTCCGGCGTTTTCTTGGCGCGCGTCGTCTTGCGGCGCGCGGGCGCTGGGGCGGCGGTGCGTTTTGTCTTGCGTTGGGCCATTCTGCCTCCGATGACTTCTTGGAATGGATCTCGGCGCCGACCTCATAGTGTAGACCCCAAACCCGGATTTTTCAAGGGGGGGGCCTACATCTCCGCCAAGGTGTCTCGAAGGCTGGAAAGAATCTCCCGGAAGATCTCGTCGTCCTGCCCGGCGGTGAAGGAATACAGGTTCTTCTCCCCCAACACATAAGCCTCGACCCGCGGGAAGGGGGACTCCACGAAAAATTGGCTTCCCGACATGGGGGGAACCTTGATGGGCTTGGTGGAAAATTTCTCATTGCCCTGCTGGAGCGCCGCCTCCCGCATTCGCGTCAGCGTCTCCAACCCGTTGATTTGCCCGGCCAAGGGGTAGGGGCGGACCTCCAGGCGGACGATGCCCAGTTGGCCGAAGAGCCCTTCGTGCGTGAAATTGGTCGGGTCGGTCCCCTTGGGGAAAAAGTGAACGACTTCCACCCCTTTCTGGGTTTCCTTGAAGCCCGAAGCGGCTTCGTAGCCGGTGGGCAGGCGGACCAAATAGCCGTAATGCCCGAGGAAGGCCGAGGCGTCGTGCTCCTTGGCGGGCTTGGCGGCGGCGGCCGGGTCCTCGGCCGGTTTGCCGCCCATGATGACGACCCCCGCGATCATCCCGACCAGGGCGCCCACCCCGAGGATGATGGCGCCCCCGGAAGGTTTGCGCCCGGCGGGCTTGGGGGAGCGTATGGCGACCTTGAGAGCCTCGTCGAATTCCGCGTCCGTGACCCCCTCGGAGGCCAGTTGTTTGCGCAGGACGTCCACCTGGTGCGTCTTCAGGTTCATCTGCAGGTAGGAAACGACGTCTTCTCTGGGCATGGCCGGGCCTGTCACCTAAAAATATAGCCCAAAAACAGCCCTTTAGCCAGCCCGCTACCCGGCGGACAGGGCGCGGCGGATTTCCTTCTCGCGGCGCTCGATGTCGGCGGCCAGCTTGAGCTGAACCCGGGCCCGGAGCAGGTTCTGGCCGGGGCGGCGTACCTTGAAATAGACGTCCCCGGCCAGATGGTCCTCGAAGAAGCGCAGGCCCAGCTCGAAGGCGATCAGCTGGACCGAGGCGTAGAGGTAGCCGCGGTCGGCCTTGGTCAGAAAATCCCGGGCCCGGGAGAGGTATCCCTTCACGAAGGCCCGGCACAGAGAGAGGTCGAAGCGCACTCGGGAGAGGTCGGCGGCCTCTTCCCCGGCGGGATTGGCGATGGAGCGCAGGGCGTCGCCGAAATCGTAGTGGATCAGGCCCGGCTGGACGGTGTCCAGGTCCACGATGCTGGTCCCCTTGCCCGTCAGCTCATCGATCATGATATTGCTGACCTTGGGATCTCCGTGAATCAGGCGCGGGATAAGCTCGCCCCGGCGGCGCGCTTCCTCCAGAACCCCGGCCAGGCTTCGGCGGGCCTCGATGAATTCAGCCAGGCGCGCGGCTTCAGGCGCCTTGAGGCGGCGCTTGGCGCCCGGGGTCCGGGCGGTAGCGTCATAGCGCTTGAGATAAAGCGGGGTGACATGAAATCCCGGCAGGGTCACTTGGACGCGGGCGGGGTTTAAATCCGAGACCAGCCGGTGAAATTGCCCCAGCACCGCCCCCGTCTCCCGCGCGTGGCCGGGGCTTTGGGCCCGGTCGAAGGCCTTGGCCGAGGCGATCAAGGTGATGGCCCGCCAGGCGCCGCTGGCGTTGTTGAAGTAATCCCGGCCGTCGCGGCACGGGATGATGCGCGGCAGCTGCCAGATTCGGTCCTCGCGGGGGGCCTCCCGGTCCAGGCGGCGGATGACATGGTCGGTGAGGACGCGGAGGTTGGACATGATCCGGTCGGGACGGGTGAAGACCCGGGTGTTGAGGCGCTGGAGGATGAAGCGGGATTCGTCGAAGGCGGTGCGAAAGACGGCCTGGTAGGTGTCGTTGACGTTGCCGTCACCGGCCGGGAGCACGCTCACCAGGCGTCCGGGCACGGCGAAGCGTCGGGCCGCCCGCTCGGGAGTCATTGGCGGCTCAGTATTTCCGGCCTTCCGGCGAATAATTCTCGGAGCTGACGAGGCGGCCTTGGCTGTACTGATAGATGAAATTGACCTGCCCGCTTTCGTACCAGGCCGTTACGGTCCCTTCTTGAAGTCCGTTTTTGTAGGTCCCCTGAAGCTTCTTTTTTCCGCTCTCATACACCTCGGTGTAGAGTCCTTCCTTCAATTGTTGCCCATCCTTTACGAGATAGGTCCATTTCGCCCAGGGCTTGCCGCTCGGATATTCCGAATGGCCGTGCAGGAGTTTGTCGCCGGCGGGTTGCCGGGCATCCTGGGCGGGGGGCGGCGTGGCCTTCGGCCGCAAATTCTCGTAGTCCATGGGATGGAAGGCTTTGTGCGATCCGTAAACATAGATATGCAGGAAGGCCAAATTGTCCTTCATGGCGGTCCAGGCCCGGCTGAGCCGGTCGTTGGCGGACTCTTCGATGCGTTCCTCCAGCCAACGGTCGGCCGCTTTCAACGCCTCGGCCGGGTCCCCGGTGCTCTTGAGGGCGGCCGCGTAGGCCGCGTAGTAGCGGGCCACCTGCTTGCGCAGGCTCCAGTCCAGCCAGGACTTGGTTCCGTTTGCGGCGGCCCCATAAAGGCCCTTGAGCGGCAGGGCCACGCCCCCGGCTCCGACCAAGCCCAGCATGTCTTCGGTGAGGCGCTCGCGGAGATTCTCATCCAGCTTTTGCTTGAGCTCATCCTGGGAGCCGTCCTCGCTCTTGGAGATGATCGAGGCGGCGCGGGTCAGGTCCGTCATGAGGCGGTCGGCCTCGGCCATCATGACGTAGACCTCGGGATCGATGCCGTCGACGTCCGCCCAAAGGCGGTCCCATTTCCCGATCGTCCTGCCGCCCGCGGCCCAGGCGGGCGCGGCGCAGGCCAGGGAAAGTGCGGCCGCCCAAGCGGCCCAAAAAGTGCGCGGTTTCACGGAGAGACCTCCCGAGGGCGGACGGCCCGGCCCTCGGGCGCCATTCTATAATTTACAACCGTTCGGCGGCGGGACGAAACTGGCGGTGATAAGCCAGCGCGGTAATGAAGGCGGGGGCGCTCAAGATATGCCAGGCGGCGTGGCCCTGGAGCCAGTGATTGGCCGGGTCGCAGGCCAGGCGCGAGAAGTCCAACACCCAGAAGGCCACCGCCGCCCCGAAAAGTCCCAGGGTGCGCCAGGCGTCGGTGTAGCTTGGGGGCGGACCCGTCCGGGCCAGCCAAAGCTCCGAGGCGACGACTCCCAGGACCTGCGCGATAAACAGCGGCTGAACATTCCAGCCGAGCGCCCGCAGGCCCAGCAGAAGGGCGCAGCTTAAGGCGATGGAGCCGCCGTAGAACGCGCCGACCTTCGAGTCGGGCAAAACTTTCATGCGTTGCAAGTTGAGCGCCGCCGCCAGGCAGATGAAGGAGAACATCCCGACATAGTCGAAGAACTGGAAAAAGAAGGTGAAGGAGGCGTGAAAGGCGAAGGAGGTGGCGCCCGCCAGGACCGCCGTCGGGCCGAACCAGCGCAAAGGCCCCGGGGCTTCCCGCTTGGCCCGCGACCAGAGCCAGAGGCCGACGGCGATATAGGCCAGGTTGGACCAGGTGTCGGCCGGAGCCGTGATCCAGCCGCAGACGTTGTCCTCGCAGTGCTTGAGATCGGGAAGGGCCCAGCCGCTCCAGGGACATCCCGGCGGCAGGGGCGTCGGAATCCGGACGCTCATGCCCGGCTCTCAGCGGCGGCCCAGGTTCCCGCCAAGGCCCCGGCCCCGAGCTCCAGGCAGGCGGCTGAGGCCACCGCCGAGCCGGCGATGAAAAGCGCCGCCCCGGCCGGTCCGGTCCCGGATTTCCAGAACGCCCATCCCAGCAAGGCAGTGGCCGCCAGACGGAGGGCTTCCAGGGGGCGCGCCCAGGATTTTTTTTCCATCATTCCCGCCCAGGCGACCGCGGCCGCCGAAAGAGCGATTGCGGCGACCGCTTTTTCGGGGGCGGTCAAAGGGGACTCGTCCCGGGTGATCAGCATCATCAAAGGCACGGCGGCTGCCAATTGCGCCAGCAGGTAGGCCCGCAGGGGCTTGCCGACCCCCAGCCGGTATTTCCCGCAAGGAGCCGGACCCTTGGGCGTCAGGGGGCGGCCGATGAGTTCGGCCCAGTATTGCAAATTCGCCTTGATCGGGCTCCAACTGCGCAGCGGTTGGCGGACTCCGTAGCGGGGCTCCTCGGTTTCCGGGGCGTAGGTGCCGAAGAGCTTGTCCCAAAGGATCGGGGCGCCCGCGAAGTTCTTGTCCAGGTAGCGGTCGTTGATCGCGTGGTGGACCCGGTGGTGGGTGGGGCTGTTGAACGCGGCCTCGAACCACCCCGGCAGGCGCCGGATGGCGCGGGTGTGGGGCCACAACTGCCAGATCAGGTGCAGGGCCACCGCCGGAAGGACCTTTTCGGCGGGAAAGCCGAGGACCACCATGGGCCAGTAGAAAAGAAAGGACGCGGCCCGCTGGGTCACGCTGGCGCGAGCGCCCACGGTGTAGTTGAGCTCCTCGCTGGAGTGATGCGGGGCGTGCGCGGCCCAGAGAATCGGGTTTTGGTGGCCGAAGCGGTGGAACCAATAAAACAGGAAGTCGATCCCGACGAAAAGAACCAGCCAGGAGAACCAGCCGTCGTCCCAGGTGAAAAGAGCCAGGCGCGCGTGGAGCGCGGCGTAGGCTTGAAAAGCCGCCCAGTGGACCGGGACGTTGACGGCCTGGTTGATGAAGGCGGTGCCCAGATTCGCGACCGAATCCTCGAATTGGTAATATTCGTTTCCTTGGGCAAGACAATAGGCCAGTTCGCAGGCGATGATCGACAGGATGAGCGGGGTCGTGACGGCGTAGAGGTTGATGTCCATGGGGATATTTTACCGGGCGCGGCCCGGTGGAGTCGTTAACATATGTTAACCGCCGCGCAAAAGAAAAAATTCCTGCTTCGGGTCGCGACCTACGGGGGCCTCTTGGCCGCTCCCGCCTCTCTTCCCCGGATTCCGGAAGCCGAATGGCGAAGATTCGAGGCGATGTTGCGCCCGGTCCGCCTGCGCAAGGGAGATTTTTTCATCCGCCCCGGCGAGCCGGCTCGGACCTTCGCCTTGGTGGTGTCGGGCCTTCTGCGCTTTTATTACATCGACCGGGCGGGCAAGGAGGCCACGAAGGCCTTTCGCGGGGCCTACGAACTGGCGGCGGCCTACCCGGAGATGCTTTTGGGCATCCCCTCCCGAAGCCATGTCGAGGCTCTGGAAGAATGCGAGCTTTTAGTGGGCCGCCACGAGGACTGGAAGGCGCTTTACCGGCGCCACCCCTGCTGGCTGGAGGTCGGGCGTCTGTCGGCCGAGCAGTACTTCATCGCCAAGGAGCGCCGGGAGTTTGAGTTTCTCCAGCAATCGGCCGCCGAGCGCTATAAAAATTTCCTGCGGGAACAGCCCAAGCTGGCCGCGCGCCTGCCGCAGTATCAGATCGCGTCTTATCTGGGGATCACTCCGGTGGCGCTTAGCCGGATCGTGGGGCGGTTGAAAAAGGAATAAAACTTGCGCCCGGCCCCTCCCGGATCCAGTAGGGCCGTCCGGGACCGGGCGTGAGGAAAAAAACGTGCGCCCGGCTGGACTTGAACCAGCGACCCTCCCGTTATGAGCGGGGTGCTCTGACCAACTGAGCTACGGGCGCGTAAATCGTTTCCGTTGACGTCGCGCCCTGTCCTCGGCGAAGCCGAGGGCGGGCGTATAACCCTGAATATTTAATATTGCAAGTTAATATTCAAGTATTACGGATCGGGCGGGCCGGGCGCCTGAATTTTACCGGACCGTCAATTCCGCCGCCGCCGGTTCCCGGAGGGCCGCCGGACGCTTGCCAATGCCGGTCCCCAGGAGAAAATCGAAAACCGGGAAGGTGATGTTGAAGTTGTAGCGGCTCATGAGCCGGGGGTCGTGGTGCAGGCGGTGATGGTTGCGGATGCCCTGGACCAGTGGGAGTTTGCCCGCCCAGCCGTCGTCCGAGCAATGGGCCAGGCCGTGGAGAATCTCGTAAAGGGCCAAGGTCCCCGTCCCGCCCGCCGCGAAAAAATGGCCCGCGCCCGAACCCAAAAACGGCGCGATGAGCCAGGCCCCGGCGGCGGAGGTGAAGAGGGCCGTCAGCACCGGCGCCCACGGGGGAAACAGGACCATCATGAAATCCTTGAAGCTCTCGAACTCCATGGCTTCGTAGACATAGAAGCGGTGGTGCTCCAGGCTGTGGATCTTGTAGAGCGGCTTGAAAAGCGGGTAGACCTGATGAAGCGGGTAGCGGTGAATGAAGTATTCGGCTCCGTTGCCCATGAGCAAGGTGGCCGCCAAGACCAGGAAATCGAGCCAGCCGGGGGCGGAAACCCGGGAAAGATGCCAGCCGATCGTGCCCAGCAGGACCGCCGCCGTGAAAAGCAGGTGGATTTCCCCGAAGTAAAACCACGGAACGCGGTTGGCCCGGTATTGGGCGCGGAACTGGCGGACGGCCGGGGGGATGGGGGCTGGCATGGGGGCGTTCCTATTATAGCATTGGCGTCCGCGCGGGGTTGACGGAGAGCGGTTTGCCTGTTAAATATTAAGGGTGAAGTGCCAGAAATGCGGGGCGGAGCAATCGGCTCCCAGCGCCGCCATTTGCGAACTGTGCGGGGAGATCCTTAAGAGCAAGTCCAGCGCCTTGGGCATCACCCCGCCCGCTTTGCCTTCAATGCCCGTTCCCGCGGCTGGGCGGACCGGAGGCTCCATGGCGCCAAGCGGAGGAATCCCTCCGGGGGAGCCGGTTGTTGTCGCGGTTTGCGGCACGGCCATCCAACAGCCGTCGTGCTGCTGCTGCTGCCTGGGCCCCGCCGAGACCACCCGTCCGACCCAGGCCGAGCGCCAGAATTTCGGCTCCAAGACCATCACCACATGGGAGTTTCCGTACTGCCATTTTTGCGCCAAGCACGCCCATGCCTGGTACCGGGCTTGGCTGGTCGGCGGAATCGGGGGCGTGTGCGCCTTCGTCGCCTTGCTGAGCCTGCATCCCCCGGGAATGGCGCCGTCGGTCACGCAGATCACGCTTTCCC
Source organism: uncultured Elusimicrobia bacterium (assembly GCA_964358485.1). GTDB lineage: Bacteria > Elusimicrobiota > Elusimicrobia > UBA1565 > UBA9628 > CAYHPY01. Next base: position 5,547 of record CAYHPY010000024.1, on the reverse strand, counting down.
TGATCGGCGGCGGTTTGGTGACGCCCGCCCTCTGGTTCATCTTCAAGGCGCCCAAGGGCCTCAACTGCGGGTCGGAATCCGACGCGGTGACGGTCTCGCCCGTTTACGGCGACGACGACAAATTTCGTTTTCATTTCGAGCACGGCGAGTACGGCCGCGCCTTCCGCGATTGCAACTCATGAAGGCCGCGGCGGGGATTCTGCTTCTGGCGGCGGTTTCGGCCTTCGCCGAGCCCGCCCCCCGGCGGGCCTATCCGTGGCAGCCCTCGGCCCGTCCGGAGGACTCGATTTCCCGGAGGATCAGCCCGCCGGAAGGCTTTGAGCGCGCGCCCACCCCCGCCGGGAGCTTCGCGGCCTGGCTTCGAGGCTTGCCCTTGCGCTCGGGCCGCCCGCCCGTGCGATTGTTCGACGGCCGGCTCAAGGCGCGCCAGGACGCCCACGCGGCGGTCGTCGATCTGGACGTCGGGCGCAAGGACCTTCAGCAATGCGCCGACGCGGTCATGCGCCTGAGGGCCGAATATTTGTACTCCCGTGGAAAAGAAGCGGAGATAAAATTCAACATGAGCGACGGCAAGCCCCTGTCCTTCGCGGCCTGGGCCAAGGGGGATTTTTCCTACGCCCGCCTGCGGGCCTATCTGGAACGGGTTTTCAATTACGCGGGCTCGGCGTCTCTTTCCCGCGAGCTTCGGCGGGTGGGTTCTCCCGCGGAGCTCGAGCTCGGCGACGTCTTCATCAAGGGCGGCTATCCCGGCCACGCCGTGATCGTCGTGGACGCGGCCCGTCGGCCCGGCGACGGGCGCAAGGTCTTCTTGCTGGCCCAGAGCTATATGCCCGCCCAGGAGGTTCACATCCTCAAGAATCCCTCCGACCCGGCCCTGAGCCCCTGGTATTCGGCGGATTTCACCGGGGAGCTGGAAACCCCGGAGTGGACCTTCACGGCCGCCCAGCTCAAACGGTTCTAAGAGCCTTGCGGCGTTCCGCGCACTTGTTGCAGCGTCCGCAGGCGCGCCCCCGGGCCGGCGCGATGCAGGAGAAGGTCAACTCCCACGGAAGCTTCCCGGCGGCCCGGATGACCTGGCGCTTGCTCAGCCTTCGAAAGGGCGTCTCGATGGAAAGCTTTCGGCCCAACCCCGAGGTCAATGCCCGTTCCATTGAGGAAAAAAATCCGGGCCGGGCGTCGGGAAACGGGTTGCCGCGCAAGGTGCCGAGGGCGACGGCCTCGATCCGGTTTCGCGCACAGTAGACCGCGGCCGCGGAAAGAAGGAGGAGATTGCGCCCCGGGAGATACACCGCCGCGTCTTGGCTGGCCGCGCCCGGCACGCGCCGCCCCGTGAACCCCCAATGCTCCGCCCCGCAAAGATGACGGGCCGGGGCGGGAAGGACCACGAGGGGTTTTAGGCGTGGGGCTTTCAAGGCCTCCAAAAGCCGGCCCAGCCGGCGGAGCTCGGTTTTCTCCCAGCGGTAGCCGCTGCGGACGTAGATCGGGGTGACCCGGTCGCCCCGGCGCAGAAGACGCGCCACCAACGCGGCGCTTTCCACGCCGCCGCTGACCAGGGCGACCGAGCGGCGGGGATGGCGGACCATGCCCGATTCTAATAAAATGTCTCCCCGATGACTATTGCGACCGGCGCGGGCGCTCAGGATTGGTGGAAGACCCATTTCAACGCCGCGTCCCTGGAAGGCTACGGCTTGCCCGCCAAGACCGCCCGCGAGGTGCGCGGGGCCGCCCGCCTCTTGGGCCTTCGGGGGCCCGCCGAGATCCTGGATTTGGGCTGCGGGGCGGGGCGCCACAGCCTGGGCTTGGCCGCCCTGGGCCATCAGGTCACGGGCCTGGACTACTCGGCGAGCCTCGTGGCCTCGGCCGCCCGCGGGGCGCGGGCCGCGGGGGTCCCGGCGCGGTTCGTCCAAGGGGACATGCGGCGGTTGAAATTCCGGGGGCGCTTTGACGCCGTCATCAATCTCTTCACCTCCTTCGGCTACTTCGACACCGCGGCCGAGGACCTGCGCGTCCTGCGGGGCGTGCGCCGGGCGCTTAAACCCGGCGGGGTCTTTCTCATCGATGTGCTCAACAGGGCTTGGCTGTTGCGGCATTTCACCCCGACTTTTTGGCAGAAAACCCCGGAGGGGGAAGTGCTCAGGGCGTTCAACCGCCTGTCGTTTGAGCCCAAGTCCAGCCGGCTTTCCAACCGGAGGACTTTGCATCTTAAAGGAGGCGGCAAGCGTGAGACCTTTTTGAAGTTCAAGGTCTACGACCTTCGGGACCTGCGCGGACTCCTGGACGGCGCGGGCCTGGAGTTCCGGCGCGCCTGGGGCGGGTTCGACGGTCGGGCTCACGGGAAGGACACTTTTCGGCTGATCGTTCTGGCCCGCCGGCCCTCCTAAATGGTAATTATCTTTTCGGCCCGGCCGGGACGGCGGGGCTAAGGGGGAGCCGGGATGAATCCATTGAAAGAGCTGGAGCGGCAGGGGCAGGCGGTGTGGCTGGATTTCATCACCCGGAGCCTGCTCAAGGACGGCTCCTTGGAGAAAATGATCGAAAACGACGGCCTGCGGGGCGTCACCTCCAACCCGACGATCTTTCAAAAAGCCATCCAAGGTTCGACCGACTACGACGCGTCCATTGGGGAGCTTTCCCGCAAGGGCTTGTCGGCCCCGCAAGTCTTCGAGGCGCTCGCCGTCGAGGACATCCAGGGGGCCTGCGACCGCTTCACCGGGGTGTTCCGAAAAACGGGAGGAACCGACGGCTTCGTCTCGCTGGAGGTCAATCCCCACCTGGCCATGGACGCCAAGGGGACTCTGGAAGAGGCCCGCCATCTCTGGAAAGCCGTGAGCCGCCCCAATCTCATGATCAAGATCCCCGCGACCTTGGCGGGACTTCCCGCCATCACCGGGGCGTTGGCCGAGGGCCTCAACGTCAACGTGACCTTGATCTTCTCCTTGGAGCGCTATCAGGCCGTGCTCGACGCCTGGCAGGCGGGCCTGGAAGCCGCCGCTAAGGCCGGCCGGGACCTGGGGAAAATCCACTCCGTGGCCAGCTTTTTCATCAGCCGCCTGGACAGCCTGCTCGACGGGGAGATCGAGGCCAAGCTCAAGTCCACCTCCGCCGCCGACCGCCCCTTGCTTGAGGGGCTCCTGGGCAAGGCCGCCATCGCCAACGCCCGGGCGGCCTACCGGTTGTTCCAGGAAACCATCCAGGCGCCGCGGTACAAGGAGTTGTCACGCAAGGGGGCCAAGGTCCAGCGCCCGCTTTGGGCCAGCACCAGCACCAAGAATCCCCGCTACCGGGACGTGATTTATGTCGAGGAGCTCATCGACCGCGACACCGTCAACACTTTGCCCCCCGCCACCATCGACGCCTTCCGCGACCACGGGAAGGTCCGCGCCTCCTTGATGGAAGGCAACCCCAAGGAAGTCCTGGCGGCTTTGGAAAAAGCGGGATTTTCGCTCAAGGACGCCACTCGGAAGCTGGAGCTCGACGGGGTGAAGTCCTTCTCGGATTCCTACGATAGTTTGCTGAAAACCATTTCCGACAAGCGCCAGGCACTGGTCAGTCCGGGGAAGTAAGGATCCGTTCGAAAATTTCTTTCGGTGTTTCTTTGTTCGCGGGGGCGGCCGTTTTTCTTAGAAACTTCCAGGCGTCATTGGGGCGTCCGGTCATTTGGGCAAGTTCATAGGCCGCCCCCGCCAGGAAACCCTTGAAGTAAAACCCGACGGCGTAGGAGCGTTCGCCCCGGGCCCAGGCGCGGCCCTCCTCGAAGCTCCCCAGCACGCCTTCCCCGATGAACTTGATGTGCCCCGCCTTGAGCCGCTCCAAGCCCGCCAGTTCGATCGCGCGCAAAAGCTCGGCGGCCACGGCCGGAATCTCGGACCCGAAGGCCCGGGTGTAGACGCCCTCGTTCTGGAGGCGGTGGACGTATTCGTGGGTCATCAGCACCCGGAAATGGTCCTCCACCGAGGGATATTTTTTCCAGCCCGGGCGCAGGCTTAGGCTGATGCGGCTGTCCTCGTAGGTCACCCCGTCGGGCACGGGGAGGGTGTCGTTGAAGACATGGTGAAACCACCGGATGCGCTTGACCGAGGTTTCGGCCAGGACGGCGGCCTTCTTCTCGGGGGGAAGGGGGGCGCCCAGAAGGCGCTCGGCGGCCCGGTCGAGTTCGCCCGAGATCAGGGCGGGCAGAAAATCGTTTTCCAGCGCTTCGGCGTCCATCGGGACCGCGGAGCGGGTGGGCCCGAGCTGGGCCCGGGCGTTGAAATCGGCTTCCACGGCGGCGGAGGCCCCGGAGGCGGGAAGGCGGTCCAGGTCCGGAGCTTCGGCCGAGAGGGTTTCAATGAGCTTGGGGCTTTGGCTGGGCGACGGAGCCTCGGTTCCCGGGAGAAAGGCAGACGCAGCCGCGCCTGGGAGGACGGAAAGGGGGAAGCCCAAGGCCGGCGCGCTCCGAGCGGAGAAGGCGGAGGCGCCTGCGGCGAGCGGCGCGGATAGGACGAGGGACCCAGCCGGACCTTCGGAGGCGCGGACAACCGGCCCGGTCCGGCGGCGACGGCCGGGACCGACGAAAAAATAAGCAATAAAGCGGGGATGCGCCGCATGGGCATAGTATGGACGGGGAACGGCTTTTCGCCCTGGGCCCCCCGGGCAGAGAGGGGGCGGCACAAGGCCCAGCGGTCCATGGGACCTTCGCGGCCTATTCGACAACTGTGTTTAAACACAGTCGACTCTGGCGGGGCCCGACCCGAGTGTTGTAACCTAGCTTCGTGAAGACCAAAATAACCCCCGAATTCATCCGCGCCATCCCCAAGACCGACCTGCACCTGCACCTGGACGGGTCCCTGCGCCTGAAAACGCTCATCGAACTGGCCCGCGAGGGCAAGATCAAACTGCCGTCCTATTCCGAGGCGGGCCTGCGCAAGACCGTGTTCAAGGATTCCTACAAGGACCTGCCCGAGTACCTGCACGGCTTCATGTACACCTGCGCGGTCCTTCAGGACCTGGAGAACCTCTCCCGGGTGGCCCAGGAGTTGGTCGAGGACAACGCGGCCGAGGGGGTGCGCTACATCGAGGTGCGCTTCGCGCCCCAGCTCCACGTGACGCCGACCACCGGCGTGCGCGACGTGGTGCGCGCGGTGGCCGCGGGTCTGGCCGCCGGGGCCAAGGCCCACAACGCCAAGAAAGCCGTCAAAAGCGGGGAGGACCTTCCCTTTCACTCCGGGATGATCCTCTGCGCCATGCGGCGCTTTAAAAAAGGGATGTCTCCCTATTACGCGGACCTCCTGCGCCTGATGGAGCATTCCCCCAAGGACGAGGCCTACGCCGCGGCCTCGTTGGAACTGGCCCGGGCGGGCGTGGAGCTGGCGCGCGAGGGCCTGCCGGTGGTCGGTTTTGACATCGCGGGAGAGGAGGCGGGTTATCCTCCCGCCAACCACGCGGCCGCCTATCAGTACGCCCATGACCATTTCCTGCGCAAGACCGCCCACGCCGGCGAGGCCTACGGCCCGGAGTCCATCTGGCAGGCCATCACCCAGTGCCACGCCAACCGCATCGGCCACGGGA
>CAYHPY010000023.1:0-45847 GCA_964358485.1 uncultured Elusimicrobia bacterium | reverse complement strand
TGAAAGGAGGATTTGGAATCGGGCTGAACTAGCCCGCGCCAATTTCTACCAATGTACATGTAGCCAATGCCGGACCGAGGCCGCGGAGCCCCGCCCCAGGCGTCGCGCGGTGGGGGGCATCTGCTAAGCGCGATATTGGCGGCCGTCCTGGGTTTACTGGCGCCGCCGGGAACGGCCCGGGCCTTAACGGGGGAAGAACGCGAGTTCCTGAGCCGTTACCGGGCCTTGCTCGAGGTTTCCTTCGACTCGTGCCGGGTCGCGCCGCGCATGGAAGCGGAGTACCGGCGGTTGCTCCGCGCGGCGGGCCCCGAGCAGGACGTCTCCGACATCCTGGCCGCCGTCGAGGGAAAGTTCGCGATCCCCTTTCGCCTGGCGAGCGGAATCCGCGTGGCCGAGGGTTCCGCCATGTATGATCCGGAGACGAAAACCATTTACCTGTCAGGCGCATTTTTAGCCAAGCGGCTTCCCGCCGAAGCCTGCCCCTCCGATAAAAAAATCCGGAACCTGGCCTTGGAGACGGTCGGCGTCTATGTCCATGAAATCTGCCATGCGCTTGAGCGGCGGGTTTTGGGGGACGACATCGTCAATACCTCGGAAGGTGAAATCCTGGCCTATGCGCGGGAAACCCGGTTCCTGGCCGGATTGAAGGGTTGGCCGGACAAGGCCGTGACCGCGGAGCTTTCACGCCGTCAAAAGAGGGGTGAGTTGGTCGCCAGGAACCAGGAGATTCTCGGGCGGATGGAAGAGACGCGGGGAAAGCCGACAACGGCGGATTTCGGCCTGTTTGGGGAATACTTGAAGGAACTGGAGGGCATTCGCCAACGCCTTGAGCGGCTTGATGCTAGGGAAAAGCCCGTCGATCCCATGCAGGTTTCGCTGGTCGTCATGCTTGACGCTTGGCGGGCGGGGTGGCCGGATTTTATCCGGCTCATGGTTCGCCACAATGCAACGCGGCCTTCGCTCTCCCGGCGCGAGGAAAACCTGGAGGCCTCGCGCCGCTTTTTGGAGGCATCCATCGCGGGGCTCAAAAAAGAGGAGGCCGGCACTTTGGCCCACCAGTTTCTGGAGCGAGGCGTTCGACTTGGGGAGCAGGACGTGAGGTTTTGGGGAGACGAAAAGATGGTCGAAACCGCCCTTGAGTTTTATAAGCGGCGTTTTCGGGAGGTTCGCCCGACTCACCCCTCGGCTGGTTCCAGACATTAAGCGGCAGGCTCCGTAGCGGATCGATGGCAATAACGACTTCGATCCTGGACGTCCGCTACCTCCCCAAGCCCGTCATGGGCACGCGCCTGGTTCAGGCGTTGAAAGACTCGATCAAGTAATCCCGGGCCGGCTAGGCCGGCCGTCCCGATAGCCCCATCGAAAGCCGGCACAGCGGGGCTGCCGCCCCGCTGGGAGGGGGTGCTCAGGTTTCACGAAGCCCCCTAGCCGGGTCCGATCGAATTGACGCAATTGAGCCGTCTCATCAGGAGGAAAGTTCTTCTCAGGATGAGGAGGCTCCGGGTCCTTCCCGAGGAAGCCTTGGAGGAATTGACGGCCCGGCCTCATGGATCGGTAAAGCGGCTGTCGTACAAGAACGGCGTCTTTCGTTATTGTCCTAAGAAGGGTCATGACGGCCTGGCCGGCGTTGTGGAATTCACGTCGGCCGATTTTCTGGCCAAATTCGCGCGTTTGATTCCCCCGGCGAAGAAAAGCCAGTCGGTCTGAACTTCCCCCGCGAATTTATTATTGAAGGTGACGGGCTCAACGCGGACCTCCGAAAACTGCCCCCGAAGCGCTTCGGCGAAGGGCGCGTTTTCATCATAGGACCACACGCCGAGCCACCCGCCGGGCTTTAAATGCCTTTTCGCCCGCTTCAATCCCTCGACGCCGTAGAAAGAGGCGTTGGCCGGGGCCAAGCGATCTTCGGGAGAATGATCGACATCGATGAGGATCAAATCGTGGAGGCGGGACGGCGGTTCGGCGAGGCGGCGGTACACGTCGCCCTGGACCACCTTGAAGCGGCGGTCGGCCTTGAGTTCGGCGGCAAGAGGCACCAGGCCTCGGTCGAGCCAGCCTATGACCTGAGGCAGAAATTCGACGACCTCGACGCCGGCCACCCGGTCGTTGAGCAAGGCCTCCCGCGCGGTGTAGCCCAGGCCGAGCCCTCCCACGAGCACCTCGAGGCCGCGGCCCGGATGCCTCTCCAGGGCCAGGCCGGCCAAGGCCCGTTCCGAGGCGGTATTGTAGCTGCTCATCAGGAACTCGTTGTTGAGGGACACTTCCGTGACGATCGTCCCAGGCTCGGCAAGAAGCTCTCGGCGGCGCAGGTGCAGCGGGCCCAGGGGGGTGTCGTCATAGGAGAGGATCTCGAAGAGCGGCGGGGTCATGGGGCGTCTAATCCGGCCGGTCGAAGCTGGGAGAAGATCACGCTCATGCAGGTCAGCGCCGACTCGGCTTTCATGAGCTCCGAGTTGTCCACTTCCAGCACTTGGAATCCGCCCTTCGCGATTTTGTCCCGCGTCCTGGGAAAGCAGGAAGGGAAGAGCAATCGGCCGGCGACTTGGAGGGCGTTGGCCGCGAAGGGTTCCGCGGGATCGACCTTGAGGAGCTTCAGGGACCGAAATGGCGCCGGGTCAATCCAGGAACCGTTCACCAGAAGGGTGCCCCCGCCCAGATAGGTACAGGCGGATTTCAGATGCAGGCAGCCGGCCACCTCCACGGCTGCTACCCGATACCCGTAGGGGGAAAGAAAAGCCTTCAACTGCGCGATCCCGGCGCCGTTGGTCCGGCGGGTGCGTCCCACGAATATCGTCTTCTCCACGCGCAGCGCGTCCCCACCGTCCAGTGTGCCCGGCGCCTTCATCCGGTGGACCGGCCGATGCGGGGCCAGGACCTTTTCGAGCCCTTTCGTTTCGCCCCGCCGGTTTTCGGCGCCCGGCCTGGTGATGACGGCCGCTTCATCGACGATGACCGCCGCGTCTTCCACGAAGACCCCGTCCGGAAAATCCTCGGCGTTGGGCAGCTCGATGAGGCCCACTCCAAGTTCTCGGAGCACTTGCTTGTATCCGGAGTGCTGCAACCGGGCCAGGCCGATATCAATCGGTTCTCGCCTTAGGAAGGTCAGATTGCACTGGGCGAGGCTGGGGCTTACATCCCGAACCAAGGCTTTGAGCGCCGTCGGTATGATTGGTGGGCGCATTTTAGAGGTGGATGTTAGCAAATGCCGGGGATGCGGGGGCCCGATGGGGGCGGTGGCGGTGATCGCGAGGCGGCGTCGGCCCGGCGGGTTGGAAAATGAAGGTCGGCGAGGAGCTGGCTCGTGGCTTTGGCAAGCTTGGGAAAAAATGCTACAATGAAGAACGTCGCTTTCCAACCCGCAACCAGACACGCGGGAAACGACCCTCGGGCGAGATTTGGCCCCGAGGGTTTTGTGTTTAAAGAAGACTCCATGAAATCCCACTTATACGAATTCTTCTCCAAAGGCAATAAGCTGAAGTGCCTCTGCGGCTGGGAGCGCACGATGAAAAAGGCCGATCTCCCCGCCGTCTATAAAAAATTCGCGGAGCACTGCGCCCAAGAAGCCGCCCGGGTGTAAGGGGCCGCCGCTGACTTGATGACCTTCGACGACCTCAAGCTCAGTGCGCCGTTGTCTCGCGCCCTCCATGAGTTGGGATTTGCCAAGCCCACCCCGATCCAGGAGCAGGCCCTGCCGTTGCTTCTGGACGGCGCTCACGACTTCATCGGCCTGGCCGCCACCGGCACGGGAAAAACGGCCGCCTTCGGCATCCCGTTGTTGGAGAAGGTGGACGCCCACGCTCGGCGCGTCCAAGGCCTGGTTCTTTGCCCGACCCGCGAACTGGCGCTGCAAGTCTCAGGGCAGCTGGATCTGCTGGGAAAATACAAAGGGATCAAGGCGCTCCCGATATACGGAGGCGCCGATTACGGGGAGCAATTGGAAGGGCTCAAGCGCGGCGCGCAAATTGTGGTGGGGACGCCGGGCCGCGTCATCGACCACCTGGAGCGGGGATCCCTCAGCCTCAAGGACGCGAAGGTCATCATCTTGGACGAGGCCGACGAGATGATCTCCATGGGTTTTCGGGAGGAATTGGAGACGATCCTGAAGGCGACGCCGCGGCACACCAGCCAATTCTGGCTCTTCTCGGCCACGATGAGCGGTCCCGTGCGCCGTGTCGCCGACGCGTATCTCAAGAACCCCAAGCTGGCCCAGGTCAATCGAACGGAAATGTTGTCGAGCACCGTCGAGCAGGTCTATTACATCGTCCGCGAAGCCGATAAGCCGGAAATCCTCCGCAAGCTCATCGATCTGGCCGACGACTTCTACGGCCTCGTCTTCTGCCAGACCAAGGAGTTGGTGGTCAATCTCACCCGTTACCTGCTGGAGAACGGCTACAAGGTCGACTGCCTGCACGGCGACAAATCGCAGGACGAGCGCGAACGCTCGATGCGCGCCTTCCGCGACAAGAAGACGGCCCTGCTGATCTGCACCGACGTCGCCTCGCGCGGCCTGGACGTCAAAGAGCTCACGCACGTGATCAACTACTCGATTCCCCGGGAAACGGGCGTCTACGTTCACCGCATCGGGCGCACCGCGCGCGGAGGCAAGGCCGGCCTGGCCATCAGCCTCGTGACGCCCGCCACGCGGGCGCTGGTCAACCGCGTCGAGCATATGACCAAAACCCGCCTGCGGGAAGGAAAAATTCCCGGCCGACGCGAGGTCGCGGGCAAGAAGCTGGCGAAGATCCTCGTTCGCTTTGAGGGGCAGAAGAATTTCCAGCGCGCAGTGGAGCTCCTGGGTCCGGACTGGGAGCGGGCCGCCGGGGACATGACGCTGGGGGAAGTCATCGGCCGGTTCGTAACGATGCTCGTCCCCGAGATCTTCGATGGGCGCGAAAAAGAAAAACCGTTGCAGCGTCCTCAGGCGCACCCAGGAGCCAAGAAAAATCCATGAAACCCAAACACGACAAGTTCCCGAAGCACGGCGGCAATCCTTTCGACCATTCCGGGCGCGGGGCGGGCGATTGTCCCAAGTGCGGGGTGAGAATCGAGCGCAAATCCGGTTTCCGAACATCGGCGCTGAAGTGCCCGAAGTGCCACGCGACGGTCGGGAAGTAACCTTCGGGGGCGCCCATTGAGACAGCTTCTCCTGCTGGCCTGGCCTTCTATTTGTCCAACCGCCTTCTGTCGATCGGGTTCGCCGCGGGCTTGGAAGCCCTGATCCGTGAGGGGCTGTCGGTGAAGGGTGCGTCGGGCGCGGCGTGTGTGGTGCCGCGCGCGGTGAGGGCCGTGGCGGTGATCACCGAGGACGGTGAATTGGACCGGATCGTGGCGCATTTGGGGTTGGAGGGGGATTTCCCGAAGACGAAACCGGCCCGGACGCCCCAAAGTCGAGTGTTGCACTTCGAAGTTGAACTCACGGACCCCGGAAAAGCGGGCTAGAATCTCTTACATGTTCAACTTGCTCGCGAAAGGGGGCGGTTAACAAAGTTAACGAAGTTAACAAAGTTGATACCTGGCACCGGATATTGCTTAAAGAGGAACCCCTCCGAAGGCCCTTTTGGGCCCGCGGAGGGGTTCGCCCTGGGATCGTTTAGGCGTCCGGCGAGGACTGGCCGCCCAAGCCCGTCAGGCCGGAGGTGAAGCCCTCGGCCGCGAGCTTGGCGATGCCTGAGGGGCTCTTGGGAAGCTCGATGCCGTGCGCCTTGGCGGCCGCGCGGATCAGGGCTTCGTGCTGGATGACGCCCTCCTTGTCCATGGCGTTGAGCAGGACTTGGGCCATGGCCGCGGGGATGTCGGCGGCCTTGGCGAACAGCGTCGGCACGACCAGGGCTTCGGCCACGGCCGCCCCGGCCTCGCCCAGAGCCTCGATCAAGGACTTGCGGAGCTTCCACGCGAAACCCATCCAGGCCTGGCCTTGGTCGTGGACCTCGTCGTTGGCCTGGTACTGGTAGTCGTTCTTGCCGTCGCGGATGTAGTTGCGCTCGCCCTGCTTCAGGAAACCCTCGCCGACGATGGGGTTGCCGGTGATGTACATGGAGAGGATGTCGCCCCAGCCTTCGCTGAGTCCCCCGTGCACGATCCCGCCCAGCATGTCGTCGACGAAGTGGCCGTACTCGTGGAAGACCACCGAGTCGTAGGCGGAGTTGGAGCAGTTCGTGCTGGACTTGAAGAAGTTCAGGCTCGGCCGTCCCGGCGTGTAGTAGGCGTTGCACTCGTCGTCGATGTTGGTGTTGACCGGGATGGGCTTGTCCAGGCGGGAATCCTGGACCCCGCGGTTCTTGAGCCATTCGTGGACGGTGTTGACCTGGACGTAAGCGTTGACCTGGGCGATGGCTTGCTCGCGCTGGGCGGCGGGGACCGAGGACGGGTCGAAAATCGCCACCGTTTCCCCGGAGGGGGTCAGGACCAATTGGACCTTCAAGGGATTTCGGGCCGAGTCGGTCACCACGGCGAATTTTCCGGACAGGACGGCGGTGGCTTCCACCTTGCCGGAGGCCGACGGGGCGCTGAACTTGCCCGTGACATCGGTGGTCGCGCTCTTGCCGCCGGAGACGCTGACGGTGAGATACGGCATGGGAACCTGGGTCAAAGTGGAGTTGTCGCGGGTCGGGCCGGTGGCCACCCCTTTGCCCTCCACGCGGCCTTTGACGGTGGCGGCGGTTTCACCGTCCTCTTGGGCGCCGAGCCGGGCGTCCCAGACGAAGACTTCGCCGGTGGCGACGTCCACGGCGATCATGAAGGGCATGCCCGTCATGGAATAGAGGTTGGCCGCGTGCCAACCTCCGCGGGAATAGATGATCTTCTGCTCGATGAACTCGAGGTCGTTCTGGGAGTTCGGCGGCAGGCCGATGCGCTCCTCGGCGCGGCGCTTAAGCTCCTCGTCGGGGAAGCGGGCTTGGGTCTCGACCTCCATGCTGGGGTAGAGCTTGGCCATGGAGGCCATGAGGACGGCCTTGCCGCCGATTTCCTTGACGGTGAAGCTCAGGTAGGAGCCGTGGACCGGCACGTTGTTTCTCTGCTGGCGGAAGTAGGCGTAGATCGTCGGGGCCTGATTGCCGACGCCCGCGACGCGGCGGACATGGACCGTGGTCAGCCCGGAGCTTGCAATGCCGTATTGGGTGGGCTTGGAGTCGACCATGGCGCGCAGGGCGGTCTCGATGGAGGATTCGCTGGAGGGGTCGGCCTGCAGAACGACGGGGCCGTTGTCGAAGGGGCCGGCCGTGACCGCGCCCGGGACGTCGAAGGAGTTGAAGGAGATGCCGGAGACCGCCGCGGGATCGGGGGCCACGGGAGCCTCGTCCAGGGGCGAGCCGTTGGGCAGGACCGGCGGGCGGGTGGGGAGGATTCCCATCCCCGTCCCGTAGGAGGGCACGAGGTCGGCCGACGGGGCCAGCCAGCCCTTCACGGCCTTGACCATTCGGTTCAAGAGAGAGGGCCGGGGCTGCAAGGGGAGGTTCGGGTCCATCGGATCGTCCGTTCGGTCCCGGAGGACGGGGGCGGCGTCTTCGGCGGTTCCGGCGGCCTCGACGGCTTGGGGAGCGTAGGACCGGCCTTGCGCGCGGGCCTCGGAGCCGGGGGCCGGCGCGGCCTCGATGGCGCCGAGAGCGGAATTGGGAAGGGAGACGGGGGCCGAGACGCCGGCGGGGGCCGCGGAGGGGGCAGCGCCGATCCTCGGAGCCGCGGAACCCTTCAAGGTCGATCCACCGAGGGGGCTTCTAAAGGAAGAGGAGCCGAGAGGAGAAGCGAGAGTCGGACGAACCGCGGCGGGGGAGAACGATCCTCCTTGGGAGTTGGGGGCGGCCACGCGGACCCGGATGGATTGGGCCGCGGCCGGTCCGGGTAGGACCAGGGCGCCGACGATGGAAATCGAGAGGAGCTTCAAAAGCGGCTTGTTCATGGCGTTCTCCAATTGCGAAGGATTCCGAGAGCCTATTCTACCGCTTGACCGGAAACCCACCTTGAGACTTTGGGGCAATTCCGCGGTGTTAAAGGTCCCAACCCCAACTAGGCCTTTCGGGAAATCCCCTGAATCGGTGCCTGGCATTCACATTCTTCAAATTCCTTGGAGAAAGTTAAGAAAGTGGATACCTGGCACCAATCCTTAATAGAATGTTCAGCCATGGAAATCGGGATCGTCGGGTTGCCCAACGTCGGGAAATCCACCATCTTTAACGCTTTGACCTCGGGACACGCCGCGGCCTCGAATTATCCGTTCTGCACCATCGAGCCCAACGTGGGAACCGTGGCCGTTCCGGACAAGCGCTTGGCGCGGCTGACCGGGTTGTTCCACCCCAAGAAGACGATTCCCGCCATGGTGCGCTTCGTCGATATCGCCGGTCTGGTCAAGGGCGCGGCGCAAGGGGAGGGGTTGGGCAACCAGTTTCTTTCCCACATCCGGGAGGTGGACGCCATTCTCCAGATGGTCCGCCTCTTCAAGGACCCGGACGTGGTCCACACCATGGGCACGGTGGACCCGCGGCGGGACGTGGAGGTCATCGAGACCGAGTTGATTTTGGCGGATCTTTCCAGCATCGAGCGCCAGCGCGAGAAGGTGGAGGGAAAGGCGAAATCGGGGGACAAGGTTTCCCAGGCCGCCTTGCTTGTCTTGGAGAAAGTGAAGGCGGGCCTCGACGCGGGCAAGCCCGCGCGCGCCCTGGGACTCGATCCCAGGGACATCGATCCTCTTTTTCTTTTGACCGCCAAGCCCGTGCTTTACGTGGGAAACTCCGATGAGACCCCGGACCCCGCCCATGTGAAGGCTCTGGAAGCCTTGGCCCAGGAGCGAGGGGCGCATTGCATTACCTTGTGCGGCAAGTTGGAGGCTGAGATCTCCCAGTTGGACGCCGAGGAACGGGTGGTCTTCCTTAAAGAGATGGGGTTGGAGACTCCCGGCCTGGAGCGCGTCATCGTGGCGGCCTATCGGCTCCTGCGCCAGCAGAGCTTTTTCACCGCCGGAGAGGACGAAGTCCGGGCCTGGACCGTCACCCAGGGCTGGAAGGCCCCCAAGGCCGCGGGCGTCATCCACACGGATTTCGAGGCGGGCTTCATCAAGGCCGACATCTATTCCTACAAGGACATCGACGCCCACGAAAAGGAGTCGGTCCTGCGCGAGAAGGGGCTCATCCGTTCCGAAGGCAAGGAGTACATGATGCAGGACGGGGATGTCTGTTTCTTTAAGTTCTCTTCCTGAGGAAGGGACCCGGACGGAGCTCTGTCCCCATTTCGGGCTTTGCGGCGGGTGCCGCTTCCAGGACGTTCCCTACCCGGAGCAGGTGCGTCTCAAAGTCGAGCGTGTTTCGGGCCTGCTGGACGCCGCAGGAGTCCGGGTGGAGCTCAAGGTCAATCCCTCCCCCGAGGCTTGGTTTTACCGCAACAAGATGGAGTTCGCCTTCGGAGACGTTTTTCCGCCCGTTGAGGGCGGGCCGACGGTCAAGCTCGGGCTCAAAGAGCGCGGGCGCTGGCATTCGGTGGTGGACCTGCGCGAATGCCGTCTTCTTTCGCCCGAGGCCGGGCCCTTGTTGATCCGCCTGAGGGAGTGGGCCGAGCGGGAAAAAGTAGCGCCGTACAACTCCCATAAGCACAACGGCCTGCTCCGGCATTTGATTTTGAGGGAGGCCAAGAACGAGCCGCAGCGGATGGCGGTGCTGGTGACCGCGCCGGGAGAACTCCCTCGGGAATCTCTCCTGAGGGCCCTGGAACCGTACCCCGTCACGACCGTCCTGCGGGGCCTCAACGCCAAGGTCGCAGATACAGCCTTGGCCGACTCGCTGGAGGTGTGGACCGGCGAGGGCTCGATCCTGGAGACGCTGAGATTTCCCGGGCGTGACCTCAAGTTCCGAATCTCGCCGTATTCCTTTTTCCAGACCAACACCCGCGGGGCGGAGGTCCTTTACGGCATCATTCGGCGTTGGCTGGCGTCGGAGCGGCCCGCGACGGCGCTGGATCTTTACTGCGGGGGAGGGGGCATCGCTTTGTCGATCGCCGATCTCTGCGGGAGCGTGCTGGGAGTCGAAACCAATCCCGCCGCGATCGCCGACGCCAAGGTCAACGCCGCCCTCAACGGGATTTCCAACGCGGAGTTTCGCGGCATGGCCGTGGAGGCGGGTCTGACGGCCATGCTCGCCGCGGACCCGGACGCGGCGGTGGTCGACCCGCCCCGCGCAGGGCTTCATTCCAAGGCCGCCGAGGCTCTCTGCCTGCGCCCGCCGCGGACTCTGGTCTACGTCTCCTGCAATCCTGAGGCCTTGGCCCGGGATATCAAGACGCTTTCCATCAGTTACGACATTGAGCGGGGCGAGGTGGTGGACCTGTTCCCGCATACCGAGCATGTCGAGACGGTTGTTCTGCTCCGGCGCAGGAATTGATATAATGGCCCTTCGCTTTTCGCGCTCGTAACACAACGGATAGTGTCCAAGCCTGCGAAGCTTGGTATTCAGGTTCGATTCCTGACGAGCGCAGTCCTTCTTCCTCTCGCTCCGTCCTTGGCGGAGGCTACCGACGCCAAGGGCGAGCGCAGTCCTTCTTCCTCTCGCTCCGTCCTTGGCGGAGGCTACCGACGCCAAGGGCGAGCGGATGTCTTTTGCCTCCCCGGCCCAAGTTCCCCCGCCTATAAAAAATCGTTAAAAAACCTGCCTTAGTCTTGACTAGTCCCGTTCCAGGCGGCATACTCAATACTAGGATGCGATCCGCCCTATTTGCCGTCCTGTTTCTGATCCGGCCCCTCATGGCGGCCGAGCCCGCCGTCCGGCGGGACGCCCAGGAACGGCCCGCCCAAGGGGCCGTCGGGGCCGACGAGATGACCCGTTGGACCAACGAGATGCTCAAGAGCCAGAATTTGTCCCCGCAAGTGGCCGAGTCCCTGCGCATGCTCCAAAAGGCCCAGCAGATGGACCAAGCCGCTTCCGCGCCGCCCGGGGGGGCGCCGCCCCGGCTTCCCGCCCCGATCCCCGACGCGGGGGCGGTCGCCCAGGAAATTGACGGGCTCACCGCCCAGATTCCGGGCCTGATTCCGACCACGGGCGCCGCCGCGCCGGCCGCCGCGCCGGCCGCCTACGGGGCCGATCCCAACATTCAAGCCCTCTTTTATTTTCGACGAGGGCAATTCCTCCTGGCCTTGCAAGAAGCCGAGGCGGTTATCGCCAAATTCCCCTCCGATCCCATGGCTCACCTCAATCGCGCTCTGGCCCTGGAGGGCTTGAATCGCGGTCCGGAGGCGCTCAAGGAGTATGAATTCGCGGCGCGCCTGTCACCGGTGTTTTCGACTTTCCACCAGGAAGCGACGGCGCGCTCCAAGACCGCCGACGAGGTGGGAACCGTCGGGGCCGTCGGATCGGATTCCACCCCCGCCGGGTCCGGCCTGCCGTTGGCCCAGGTCCTGGCGCTGGCCGCGGTGGTGGTCGTGCCCATTCTGGGCTGGCTGTTTTGGAAGCGGCGCAGCTCCCGGGACGGCTCCCAGCCCTTCGTCCTGGGCGGGACTTACCGGGTGGAAAAGCTCATCGGAGAGGGCGGCATGGGGCAGGTGTTCGAGGGCTTCGACGTGGCCCTCCAGCGCAAGGTGGCCATCAAGAAAATGCTCGCCGGGCCGGGGAGGCCGGGGGACGCCGACCGCCTGCTTGAAGAGGCCCGGGTGGTGGCCGGATTGCGCAATCCCAACATCGTCGAGATTTTCGCCGTCCTCAGGGAGGACGGGCAAATCTACCAGGTCTTCGAGTTCGTGGCGGGTCGGCCCCTCGACAAGCTATTGACCGGCAAGGGGCGCCTGGAGCCCGCCGAGGCGGTCCACCTTCTGGGGGAAATCGCGGCGGGTCTGGATTTCGCCCATTCCAAGGGAATCATTCACGGAGACCTCAAGCCGGCCAATATCATGGTGACCAATGAAGGCCGGGCCAAGGTCATGGATTTCGGATTGGCCCGCAAGGTTTCCCAAACCGACCAAGGGGTGGGGGAAAACTGGGGCACTCCCTTGTACATGGCGCCCGAGCAGGGGGATGCGCCCCCCAGCCGGGAGTCCGACCTATACGCTTTCGCGGTCCTGGCCTTCGAGCTATTGGCGGGGTCGGTGCCGTTTCCCGGGCCGGACATTCAGGAGCAGAAAAAGTCGATGACTTTCGCCCCTCTGTCCCGCAAGGTCCCCGGTTTTCCTCAAACCCTGGACGGAATTTTTCAGAGGGCCCTGGCCCCCGACCCCGGGTGGCGCTATCCCTCGGCGGGTGAGTTCGTTTCGGCCGCGGCGCAATGCTTTCCCTGACCTCGGCAGGGCGTCCAAAAAATTTATAAAATGATCGGATCGTGGACACCTCCGTCGCCCAAAACCGAATAGACCTTTCCGTCCTCAATCCCGAGCAAGCCGCGGGCGTCGTCCATGGCGACGGCCCCTTGCTGGTGTTGGCCGGGGCGGGGACCGGAAAGACCCGGGTCATCACCTATCGAATCGCGCGCCTGATCGAGGGCGGGGCTCCCGCCGACCGCATCCTGGCGGTGACCTTCACCAATAAGGCCGCCGCCGAGATGCGCAAACGGATCGACGCCCTGTCGCCGGGGGCCGGCGCCCGCGTTTGGGCCCACACCTTCCACGCGTTCGGCGCGCGCCTTCTGCGCCGGCACCACGAGGCCCTGGGCCTCAACCCGCGCTTTACCGTCTACGACCAGGACGACCAGAAAAAGACGGTGGTCGAGGCCATGAAAGAGCTGGGGCTGGAGGACCAGAAAAACAAGGCCGGGATGTACGTCTCCGTCATCTCCCGGGCCAAGGACGACCTCCTCGACGCCGGTTCCTACGCCATTTACGCCGCCACCACCCCGGACCCCTTCCGGCAGACCGCGGCCCGCATCTACACCTCCTATCAACGGCGGTTGGACGCCGCCGGCTGTCTGGATTTCGGGGACCTGCTCTTGAAGTCCTGCGAACTGCTCAAGACCAAGCCGGAGATCCGGCAGTACTACCAGGAGATGTTCCTCCACGTTTTGGTGGACGAGTATCAGGACACCAACCACGCCCAATACATCCTCACCAAGACCTTGGCCGACAAGCACCGCAACCTCTGCGTGGTGGGCGACGATGACCAGAGCGTCTATTCCTGGCGCGGAGCCAACATCCGCAACATCCTGGAGTTCGAGCGGGATTTTCCCAACACCCGCGTGGTGACGCTGGAGCAGAACTACCGCTCCACTTCCCGGATCCTGGAGGCCGCGACCTCGGTCATCCACAACAACAAGGCCCGCAAGGCCAAGACCATTTGGACCGAGCAGGCCGGGGGGGAGTTGGTGGAGGCCCGGGAGTTGGCCAACGAGACCGAGGAGGCCCGCTGGACGGTCAACACCATCTGCGGAATGTCCGCCCGCGGGAGGGCCTATTCCGATTTCGCGGTGTTCTACCGCACCAATGCCCAGAGCCGGTCCTTCGAGGAAGCGCTTAGATCCGCCCGGATTCCTTACGTCATCGTCGGAGCGCACCGCTTCTACGAGCGCAAGGAGATCAAGGACGCTCTGGCCTACGCCCGGGTGGTGGTCAATCCCCGGGATTCGGCGGCCCTCGGCCGGATCTTGAACGTGCCGCCGCGGGGCATCGGCAAGACCAGCCAGGATTTGTTCCAACAGCACGCCCGGACCGAGGGGATTTCCCTGATGGAGGCCTTCCGGCAGGAAGACCGCATCCCCAAGCTTACCACCGCCAGCCGCTTGGCCGTGGAGGAATTGGTCGCGATGATCGACCGCCTGCGCGCGGAGACCGAGGGCATGCCCCCCGGGCAGGCGCTGACCCGCGTTCTGCAGGAATCCGGTTATTGGACCTGGCTGGAAGGCGAGATCGAGACCGATCCCGAGGCGGCCGGGCGCCTCAGCAACCTTCAGGAATTGCTCAACGCCGCCAAGGAGTACGAGGAGCGCATCCGGACCGGAGACAGTCTCCCCGTGGACCTGTCCCGCTACCTTGAGGAAGTCTCCCTGCAGAGCGACATCGACTCCTTCGATTCCTCCCAGCCTTTGGTGACCTTGATGACCGTTCACCTGGCCAAGGGCCTGGAGTTTCCCGTGGTGTTTTTGACCGGGTTGGAAGAGGGATTGTTTCCGATCGGGGCCGGAGGCTCTCCGGCCGACATGGAGGAGGAGCGCCGCCTCTGCTATGTGGGCATTACCCGGGCTCGGGAACGGTTGTACCTCACGCACGCGGCCACGCGGCGGATGTTCGGGAACGTGTATTCCAATCTCCCCTCGCGCTTCATCTTGGAAGCAAGGATTCCAACGGAAGAAACGGCTTTCGGGAACGGAACGATATCCGGGAACGCAACGGAGCAAAGAAAGGGGAACGGCAACGAACCCGCGGCACCGCCGGTCCATGGGGCGCAAACGGCGCCGAGGGCTTGGACCGTCGGCGTCCGAGTCGGCATGCGCGTCCGCCACCCGGACTTCGGCGCGGGCACGGTCATGGATAAGTCCGGGACCGGGGAGGCCGCCAAGGTCACGATCCGCTTCGACAACGGACGCACCGCCAAGCTCATGGTGCGCTACGCGCCCCTGGAGGCCGCCTGATGATCACCCGGGACGAGGTGCTCAAGATCGCCCGCCTGGCCAAGCTCCGCCTGAGCCCCGAGGAAGTGGAGCTTTACCGGGGACAGCTCCTGAAGATTCTCGATTCGATGGCAGAGCTCTCCAAGCTGGACACCTCCGCCGTCCCTCCGACCGTCTCGGTCACTGGAAGTTCCAACGTCATGCGCGACGACGCCCCTTTGCCCTGCCCGGACCGGGAACCCCTTTTGGCCAACGCCCCCCGGCGGGATGGGCCCTATTACAAGGTGCCGAAGGTCATGGAATGATTCCGGCGCTCCTGGCGGGTCTCTTGGGCGCGGCGCCGGTTCAAGCCGCCCTGATGCCCAGCCGCCAGGCCCGAAAAACCTTCGCCGCGGCCGTTTCTCAATTCCAGCGGGGGGATTTTACGGGCTCCATCCAGAAATTCAATTCCGCCCTGGCTTTGCACCCGGGGTGGAAAACCGCCACTTCCTACCGGGGATTGTGCCGTTGGGTCATGGGCGACCGCGTGGGCGCCGGGGAGGACGCCGCGGTCGGCATCCGCCTGCGCCCCAACTCCGCCGAATCCTACGCCGCGCGGGGGATGGCCTCCTTGATCCGCAAGGATTACGACTCCGCCGAGGAGGATTTCCGCCGCTCCATCTCCGAGGACGGGGATTCCCCGGAGCCCCATTACGGCCTGGCCAGCGTGCAGGGCGCCCGCGGCGAGCTTCCCGAGGCCCGGGCCAGCCTGGACAAGGCGATCCGCCTAAAATCGGATTTCGCGGTCGCCTACCTTTTGAGGGGAACCGTCCTCGACCGCCTTAAGGATTTCAAGGCCGCGGTCCGCGACTACGATAAGGCCCTGGAGATCGCGCCGATGTTTCACTTGGCGCGTTATTATCGGGCCCGCGGCAAGCGGGAACTCCGGCAGTACCGGGAGGCCATGGAGGATTTCGACGAATTCATCGACGCGATGCCCGAACACGAGGAGGCCCTCTACCTCCGGTCCAACGTTCGCTACCTGATGAGCGATTTCGGGGGCGCGGCCGCCGATTTGGACCGGGTGCTCGCGATCAATCCCAAGCGCGGCCTGGCCTATTCCAACCGCGGCCAAGCTCGCATGCAGTTGGGCGACCGCAAGGGGGCCCTGGCCGACCTGCGCAAGGCCCTGGACCTGGAGCCGGCCCGCAAGGAGAAGATCCAGGCCGCCATCGACCGCCTGATGGCGGCCAAGGCCGAAGAAGAGGAGCGGCCGCGGTCTCGCAAGGCCAAGGCGGTCGCCCAAGAGGCCGAGCCGTTCCAGGAAGAGGTCGTGGTCGAGCCGGTGGATGGGTCCGATTCCGATGAGCCGGCCGCCCGGAAAACGGCGAAGGCCGAGGCTCCCGCCGAGGCCGTGGAGCCCGACGACACCGTCCCGCGGGGCGCCCGCCGCAAGCGCGCGCCCGAGGCCGCCGATGAGGAGTCCCCCAAGGCGGCCGACCTGGCCCCCGAGGATGAGGACTCCCCCGGAGTTCGGTCCAAGGCCAAGCCCGCGCCCCATATGTCCGAGGACGAGGAGGAGCCCGAGGCCCCGAAACCCAAGGCCCGCTCCAAGCCCGCCGAGGACGACGGCGAAGACATCCCCGCCCCGGCCGTGGAAAACTCGGGCCAGGATGAGGCGGTGTTCATCCATTGAAGACCCTTGAGCTGACCGCCGCCGGCATCGCCCGGGACGTGGCCTCCGGGAAACTGGGAGCCGAGGAGGTGACCCGCGCCCACCTGGACGCCATCCGCTCCGAGGACTCCCGCCTTCGGGCCTTTCTCTCCGTCATGGAGGACGAGGCCCTGGCCGCTGCCCGGGCCGTGGACGCCAAGCGCGCCCGCGGGGAGAAATTGGGACCTCTGGCCGGCGTGCCGGTCGCGCTCAAGGACAACATGCTGGTCCGCGGGCATGGCGCCACCTGCGGCTCCAAAATCCTGGAGGGCTACCGCGCCACTTACGACGGCTGCGCCGCCGAGCGCCTCAAAGCCGCGGACGCGGTGATCGTGGGCAAGACCAATCTGGACGAATTTGCCATGGGCTCCTCCACGGAAAACTCCGCTTTTTTCAAGACGATCAATCCCTGGGACCATTCGCGCGTGCCGGGGGGGTCCAGCGGTGGCTCGGCCGCGGCCGTCGCGGCGGGCCTGTGCGCCCTCTCTTTTGGATCCGATACCGGCGGTTCCATCCGCCAGCCGGCGTCTTTCTGCGGCGTGGTGGGGCTCAAGCCCACCTACGGCGCGGTTTCGCGCTACGGCCTGGTGGCCTTCGCCTCTTCCTTGGACCAGATCGGGCCGTTCTCCCGGACGGTGGAGGACGCGGCGCTGGCGCTGTCGGTCGTTTCGGGCCACGACCCGCGCGACTCGACCTCCGCCTCCCGCGCGCCCTTCGACGCATCTTCCGCTCGTCGCGGGGATCTCAAGGGTCTGCGCATCGGTTTGCCAAAGGAATACTTCATCCCGGGCACGGACCCGGAGGTGGAGAAGCGCGTGCTGGAGGCCGTGGAAGTCTTGAAAAGCCTGGGCGCGCAAACCCGGGAAGTCTCCCTGCCGCACACGGGAGCCGCGGTGGCGACCTACTACATCGTGGCGCCGTCGGAGGCCTCCTCCAACCTGGCGCGCTTCGACGGCATCCGCTACGGCCGCTCCTCGGTGGAGGCCCGGACCCTGGAGGAGGTCTACGAGTTCTCCCGGGGCGAGGGCTTCGGCCCCGAGGTCAAGCGCCGGATCATGCTGGGGACCTACGCCTTGAGCGCCGGCTATTACGACGCCTACTACGGCAAGGCCCAGCGGGTCCGAACCTTGGTCAAGCGCGATTTCGAGGAGGCCTTCAAGTCCGTCGACATCCTGGCCACCCCCACGGCCCCGACCCCCGCGTTCAAGTTGGGGGAGAAAACCTCGGACCCCATGACCATGTACCTGTCGGACGTCTTCACCATCCCCTGCAACCTGGCGGGCATCGGGGGCGTTTCCGTGCCGTGCGGCCTGACCTCGGAAGGCCTGCCGGTGGGCCTGCAACTTCTGACGCCTCCCTTCCAGGAATCCGTCCTGCTCCGCACGGCGTCGGCGTACGAGGCCGCGCGGCCCTTCCCCAAATTAGGCTCCCGGTGAGGGACAACGACGGGAAGGGGAAGGAAATTTCCGCGGGCGGCGTCGTTTTGCGCGACGGCAAGATGCTCCTGATTCAGGTCCGCAATCTTGCGGGGGAAAGGCTTTGGACCTTCCCGAAGGGCCATCCGGAGAAAGGGGAAGCGCCCCGGAAAGCCGCCCTCCGGGAAGTGGAAGAGGAGACCGGCTGGAAATGCCGGATTTTGGGGCGGGCCATGACGGCGTGCTACAGGTTCAAGCGGGACGGCCGGCCGATTTCCAAGCGGGTGCTGTGGTATTGGATGGCGCCGAAAAAAAAGACGGGCAAACCCGACCCGGACGAGGTGCTGGCGGCCAAGTGGGCGGGGCCGGGCGGGGCCCGGAAGCGGTTGCGCTATCCCAGCGACATGGAATTGTTGGGGTTGGTGGAAAGGCGGGTTCGCAGATCCGGCGAATAGCCGGGCCGGAAAATTCTAAAATAAGAAGATGCTGGACAAATACGAGCTCGTCGCCGGCCTGGAGGTCCACTGCCAGCTGGCCGCCGCCACCAAGCTGTTCTGCCGCTGTTCGACCGCCAGCTTCGGCGCTTCGGCCAATTCCTTCGTCTGCCAGGTCTGCACCGGCCAGCCGGGGGTGCTCCCCGTCCTCAACCGCGGGGCGGTGGAACTGGCCTTCAAGGCGGCCCTGGCCTTCGGGGCCGAGATCGCCCCGGCCTCGGTGTTCGCCCGGAAGAATTATTTCTACCCGGACCTGCCCAAGGCCTATCAGATTTCCCAGTTCGAGCTGCCTTTTTCCCAGGGGGGGGCCGTCGAGCTCGTCCTCAAGGACGGGGAGACGCGCCGCGTGCCCCTGACCCGGATTCATCTGGAAGAAGACGCGGGCAAGCTCATCCACACGATGGGCTCCCAACAGATGGACTGTTCCCTGGTGGATTTCAACCGGAGCGGAATCGCCCTCATCGAGATCGTGGGCCAGCCGGAGATCCGCAGTTCCGAGGAAGCCTACGCGTATTTGACCTCCCTCAAGCAGACCATCCAGTTCGCGGGGGTCTCCCGCTGCGACATGGAAAAAGGCGAGCTGCGCTGCGACGCCAACGTCTCCGTCCGCCGCAAGGGGGAGGCCAAGCTTGGCACCCGGGCCGAGATCAAGAATCTCAACTCCTTCCGCGCGGTGCGCGACGCCGTGGATTACGAGTTCCGCCGCCAGACGGCTCTCATCGAGCAGGGCGGGCGCGTGGTCCAGGAAACCCGCCTGTGGGACGCGGCCCAGATGGAGACGCGGGCGATGCGCTCCAAGGAAGAGGCGCACGATTACCGGTATTTCCCGGACCCGGACCTGGTGCCTTTGGAAGCCTCGCCCGTTTGGATCGCCCGGCTGAAAGGCGAATTGCCCGAGGCACCGGCCGTTCGGCGCGCCCGGTTCTCCTCCCAATACGGTCTTTCGGCCTATGACGCCGAGGTCCTGGTTTCCGACCGGGCGCTGGCGGATTATTTCGAGGCCGCCGCCGGGGGCCGGGGCGCGGCCTCGGCCAAGACGGTCGCCAATCTCATGACTACGGAACTCCTCGGCCGGCTTAATGCCGATGGGAAAGGGCTGGCCGAGGCCCCGATCCGTGCCGCGGATTTGGGCGGTTTGGTGGATCTTCTGGAGAAGGGAACGATCTCGAGCAAACTTGCCAAGGATCTCCTTTCTAAAATGTGGGAGACCGGAAAACCGGCGGCGGTTCTGGTTTCGGAGTTGGGCCTGGCGCAGGTTTCCGACGACGGACAGGTGCGGGACTGGGTCCGCCAAGCCCTTGCGGCCAACCCGCAGGCGGCGGCGGACCTCAAGGGCGGCAAGGACCGTGCCATCGGGTCCATCGTGGGCGCGGTGATGAAGCTTTCGAAGGGGAAGGCCAACCCCGGCTTGGTCAACAAGCTGATTAAGGAAGAGGTCTCGAAATGAAAGCCCTGATGACGGCTTTGCTGCTCCTGGCCGGAACGGCCAGAGCATGGGATACCGTTAAATTCCTGCCGCCGGTCCACAACAAATCCCTGGAACAGCCCGTGGCGGTGGCGGTCGGTTCCGGAAAAATTTACGCAGTCGATAAAAAGAAAGACTTAGTCCTGGTCTTCGACGGAACCGGGGTGCTGGAGGCCGCCGTCGGCAAGACGGGCTCCGGGAAAACGGAATTTCGGGACCCCTCCGGGGTCGCCCTGGGCCCGGACGGACGGGTCTTCGTGGCCGATAAAGGCAATTCCCGAATCCAGATTCTTGACGCGTCGGGGAAGTTCCTCTGGTCCTTCGGCCGCGGGGGTTCGGCCCCCGGGACCCTCTCCGATCCCGAGGGCGTGGCCGTCGGTTCCGACGGCCGGGTCTTCGTGGCCGACACCGGCAACAACCGGGTGCAGGTTTTCACGGGCGAAGGGGTCTTCCTTTTCGGATTCGGCTCCAAGGGCAAGGAACCGGGGCAATTCTCGGGACCGACCAAGATCGCCGTGGACCCCTCGGACGGGATTTACGTCCTGGATTCCGGCAACGGCCGCATCCAGCGCTTCGACGCGGCGGCGCGGTTCCTGCGGGAAACGCCCTCCTCCGCCGACGATATGGCCGTGGACGCCTTCGGCTATCTGTACGTTTTGGACTCCGGTTCCGGCAAGGTGACGGAATTCGACCCCTCCGGGAGCGAGCAGGGGCGGCTGGGAAGCTCCGGCAAGGGGGATTTCCAGTTCCGCAAGCCGCAAGGGCTGGCCCTGGGCCCGGACCACCTGATGGTCGTGGCCGACACCGATAACCGCCGTCTCCAGAAGATGGCGGTGCCCAATAGCCGGAAAACCGCCGTCCTGCCCGCCAACCCCGCCGCCAAGCTGACGGTCTCGGGACCGGCCGGGGCTTGGAAGTTCAAGGCCTCGGGACTGTCGGTCGCGGGAGACGAAATTTTCGGCTATCTTCCGGACGCGGGGAGCTTCGTCCGTCTGGACGCCGGTGGGTCGGAATTGTCGCGGTTCGGAAGCAAATCCGGAAAGGGTCCCTCGGTGACCAAGGACTCGGACGGCTTCGCGGCTTCCAAGAAGCTCGGCTTTTACGCCTCGGACACGCCCAATCACCGCCTCCAGCGTTTCTCGGTCGATGGGAAATGGCTGGCCAACTTCGCCGAGAGCCAGGGCCTCTTCGACGGCCGGGGCAAAGAAGGACGGGTCAAGAGCCCGCGGGGCGTGGCGATCAACGACGAGGGCACGGTCTATGTTGCCGACGCCGGCAACCGCCGGGTGGACGCTTTCAGCCCGGATGGGGCGTTTCTCTTCGCCATCGGGCCGGAAGTGGGAAGCTACGAACTCAAGGAGCCCTGGGCGTTGGCGTGGGATCCGGAGGGATTTCTTTACATCGCCGACAAAGGGCTGGGCCGGGTGCTTAAGGTCTCGCCCTCCGGGGCGCTCTCGCTCTCCGTCGGAGGAGAGGGGGATGGGGTCGGGCAATTCCGCTCGCCGGTGTCGGTGGCTTTCGATGGAAAGCACTACCTCTATGTCTTGGACAAGGAACTCCGCCGGGTCTCGGTCTACACCCGCGAAGGCCGCTGGCTGACCGACCTGCTCTCGGGAGGCGACGACGAGCGGGAGCTCGACGAGCCCTCCTCCTTGGCGGTCCTGGGCTCCAAGCTTCTCATCGCCGATCCGGGAAAAAACCGGATCGTGTCCTACGATCTGCATCCCTACCTGGCCGCCCCTCCGGCGGTCTCGACCAAGGTCGCGGACGGCTCGGTGCTGGTCTCCTGGGAGCCGGTCACCGACCCGTGGGCCGCCGGCTACCGGATTTTGCGCTCCACGGCCCTGGCGGGCCCATGGAACGAAGCGGGCCGGGCGGACAAACCGCCGTTTCGGGACGCCGAGGCGGCCGCCTTGCAGAAATATTTTTACCGGGTCGCCACCGTCGCCAAGACCGGCGACGCCGGCAATCCCGGGGCGCCCGTGGAGGCCTTCGTGCCCGCCTCCCTCAACCGGGCCGCCATCGAAATCTCCACCGTGGCCATCGGCAACCTCTTCTCGGCCAATTACAAATGGTACCTGAAAAACCCGGCCGGAACGGCCGTGGTTTCCAACAACGTCAATCAAACTTTTCAAAACGTAAAAGTGACTTTCCGATTGCTTGATTTCATGGATTTCGGCTACGACACCGAGATCAAGACGCTGGGACCCAGCCAATCGGTCGAGGTCCCGCTGATCGCCACCCTCAATAATAAAATCCTGGAGGTCAGCGAGGACACCCCCGTTCAGGCGGAGATCAGCCTGACCTATTTCGAGGAGGGCAAGGCCCAAAAGGTGTCTTTGACCAAGCCCCTGCGCATCTACTCGCGCAACGCCATCACTTGGGACGAGCCCCGCCGCATCGCCAACTTCATTACGCCCAAGGACCCGCCGGTCCTGGAGTTCGGGCGCGACGTTTTGCGCGATCCCCCCGCCGCGGCCGAATCCGCGGTCCTCAATTCGTCCCTGTTGACCGCGCTCCACGTCTGGGACGCCTTGTCCGAATCCGGAGTCAAATACCTCACCAATCCCTCCAACCCCTATGAGGCGGTCTCCGAGGATCCGAATTTCCCGGTGGACTATACGCGCTTTCCGCGCGAGACGTTAAAGGGCCGCACCGGCCAATGCAGCGACTTGGTGACTCTTTTCTCCTCCATTCTGGAAGGCCAGCGGGTCCGTACGGCCTTGCTGGACTATCCCGGCCATGTGGCGCTGATGTTCGACACGGGGGAAACCGAGGCGGCCGACGCCGGCCTGCCCGAGGAATTCCTGATCCGCCACGAGGACACGCTTTGGGTTCCGTTGGAGGCCACCTTGGTGGGCAAGCCCTTCCCGGAGGCCCTGCGCCAGGCCGCCCGCGCCTACAAGGCCGAGAACGAAAAAGGCAAGGTCAAGATCATCGACATCCGCGGGGCGTGGAAGGACTTCGAACCGGCCACCCTTCCCTCGGGGGAAAGCGCCCCGGCCCTGCCCGCCGCCGACGCCCTGCGCGCGCGCGCGCAGGAGGAAATCCGGGCGCTGGCCAAGGAACGCTACTCGTTCATTAAGAAATCCCTGGACGCCCGCCTCAAGGACAATCCCAAGGACGCCGAGGCCCGGGTGCAACTGGGCCTCTTGGAGCACGAGCACGGCCGCAAGGACGCCGCGCGGGGCCAGTTCATGGCGGCCCTGGAGTCGGCCCCCAAGGACGCCGCGGCCTTGAACAACCTGGGAAACCTGGATTTCCTGGCCGGGGATTTTTCGGGAGCCCGGGCTCAATACCTTAAAGCGTCCGAGGCGGACCCGGGCGACCCGGCGATTTGGCTCAATTTGGCCAGGGCGTCGTTGAAATTAAAAGACACGGCGAAGGCGAAGGAATTCGGGGATCGAGCCGTGTCCCTCGATTCCGTTCTTGCGCCCGTTGTCGATGAACTGTTCCGTTAACGGAGGTTTTCCTATGAAACTGTTTCTCGCATTGTTGGTCCTCGCATCCGTTTCCGTTTTTTCTTTCGCTCAAACCGCGCCCGTCCAGCCTCAGAGCGAAAGCAAACCTGAATCCAAAAAATCCCTCCTCAGAACCTGGTTCGAACACCTAAAAAAAGGCCTCTCCGAATCCTCCGTCCAGCACCGCTACCAGCGGACCAAGGTCACGGCCGTCGCCGCCGTGCGGGGGGACAGCCAGACGCAGTCCGACCCCAATCAGCCCGAATGGAAAGGGTCCCGCAAAGCGCGCAAGGACGCAGTCCTGCGCAAGGAACGGGCCGAATTCGCCAAGGCCGTGGACCTGATCATGGAGGGAAAGACCGAGGAGGGCGTTTTGGCCTTGGATTCCTTCGAAAAGGCCCACCCCAAGAGCTCCATGCTGGGCGAGGTCCGCGAGGCCCGGGAAAAAGCCAAGGAACTCTCCCAGGCGGAGTAGGACGGATTTCGGTTTTCTTTCACCGCTGAAAGTAAACTTCTAAAAGCCCTGGAAATTCCAGGCTATTTTTTAATCAGCGTCCCCGCCGGAAGGCGGTGTTCGCTTTCCTTCGCGGGCTCGAGCCAGGAAGCGGGCGTCTTTGACCACCGGCTCCCCGCGCAGCATCCGCCTCAGGGGAAATTCGGTCCGGGGCCGGTCGTCGGTGACGGGCTGATGCGGCGCCGTCAGGCGCCGCACCTCTTCCGGTCCCAAAACAAATCCATCCCGGAGGACTTTCCCGTTTAACCATGGAACCAATTTTAAGGTTGTTCGGCTCCGGATTCTTCGGTCAAGGGTTTTTTCGTCCAGCTCCAACGGTTTGTTCGTCCCCAGGCACAGGATTCCCGAGAACTCCGGGGCGGTCCAGACCGAGACGAACGGGAAGGTGTCGGACATGGACCGGAGGATGGACCAGTAGTCGGCCTCGTAGGCCTCCAAGGGAAGCCAAAGCGTGAAGATCCCTCCCTCCGTCAGGCGGGAGCGGGTCAGCTCCATGAACTCCTTGGTGTAAAGATTGACGGCGCCGGAGCTGTACAGAGGGGGGCTCGTGTCGACCACGATGATGTCGTAGCGCCGCGCGGAGCGCAAAAGGCGGTGCCGGCCGTCCTCTATGAATTGCGCCCGCCCCGGCCCGCGCAGGTGCCGGAGGGCGTCGTCCCAGAAATAGGGCATGGCCTCCACAACGGCGCCCACCAGCTCGACGGCGTGGACCTCCCCGCCCAGGCGGGAGGCGGTCCGGTAGGTGCTCCCGGCGCCGAAGCAGATCACCAGGGTTGATTCGACTTTTTCCAACAAAGCGTTGGGGATGGCGGCCATCAAGGCCCCCTCGAAACCTTTTCCGGCGGTCTTTATCCCGTTGATCAGCAAGGTGCGCCTGGGACCGACCGCGATTCCGGTGACGGTCGCCGCCGCCGATTCCCGGTGGAACATCAATTCAAACGCGCCGAGGTCCCGGACGAGGCGTCGGGAAAGGATCCGCACGGTCGGATCTTCCCGGAGAAAAAGGATCGAGACGGCCGCTAGTCCCGCCAGCGCCGCCGAGGCGAAATTCGGGGCCCGGTCCCGGGCGGGCTCCAAACGCAGAGCCGTCAGGCCGGAGACCAGGTTCAGGGCCGCGAAGGCCAAAAAACAGCCGTGGGTTCCCAATGCTTCGATTCCGAAAAATCCCGCCGCCAGCGAGCCGAGGATGGCTCCGACCGTGTTGAAAGCGTAAAGGCGGCCCACGAGGGCCTCCGGCCGCCCGCCGGCGGGGGCCAGGGCGGCGGCGGCCGCCGGAAACAAGAGGCCCATGGTGACCGAGGCGGGGAGGATCATCACGGCGGCTTGAAAGCCCATGCGCAGGAAATCGGCGGGGCCGGTCAGCGGGGAATAGAGGTAGTTCGGGGAATCGGCCGCCAAACCGAGCCAACGGTAGGCCAGGAGGCTCCAAACGGCGGCGGCCGCCAAGGCCAATTGCAGTCCCCCGAACTCGGCCATCGCCGACTTGCCCAGCCAGAGGCGGCGGCGCCACCCCAGGCTGCCCAGTCCGATGCCGGTCAGGATGAGCGCCAACTCCAGGGAGAACGCGTAGACCGAATTTCCCAGGAGCAAGGTCAGTTGGCGGGACCAAAGGATTTCGTAGCCCAGGGCGCAGAATCCCGAGAGGGCGTAAAGCCAAAGCACCGGCGCGCCCTTGCCGGTTCCAGGGGCTTGCGTGTCGGGAGCTTGGGCGGCGGCCGTTGCGCGGGCGGAGGTCCGCATCATCCAAGCGCCGCACGCCGCGGCCAACCCCAGCCCGGCTCCGGCCGCGACCGTCGCGGTTTCGCCCCATTCCCCGATGAGCCAGAAACCCGCGGCCGCGGCGCCCAAGGCCGCTCCCACGGTGTTGGCCCCGTAAAGTTTTCCGGCGGCTTCCGGGGCGCCGCCCGATCCGGCGAAAAAACGGATGAGGGCGGGCAAGGTGGCGCCCCAGAGGACGGTGGGGGGAAGCAGGACCGGGACGCAGAGCAAAAGGCGCAGGCCGGGACTGAGCGCCTGCTCGCCGGCGGCGGCGGCCAGGGCCGCCGGAAGGCGGAGCATGGCCCACGTGCAGGCCAGGGCGGCCAGGGCGGCGCCGGCCTCAAGGCAAGCGTAGATTTTCAGGCCATCGCGGCCTTTGAGCAGGCGGGAGGCGCCCCACGCGCCCAGGGCCAGACCGCCCATGTAGACCGAGACCACCGTGGAAACGGCGTGGACCGTGACGCCGAAGGCGCGGGAGAGCATCCGAAGCCAGACGGTTTCCAGGATGAGGGCCGCCGCGCCGGAAAGAAGAACCAGGCCGGCCGCGGTCCAAAGTAGGCCCGGTTCTTTTTTTTCGCTCATGGCGAGGTTCTGGCCAGGATGCGTCCTTTGTAGGAGGCCGTCGCCGTCAGGCCGGCCAGGCGGGGATCATTTTCCGGGAGAAAGTACCAAGTCGGGCGCCTCCGGAAACCGGCCATGTGCTCCTCGAATTTTTCCAGGAGATTTTTATTCTCGTGAAAAAACGGCGGGCTGGCCACCACGAAGCCGGCCAGCAGCAGGGGCCGGGCCATCGCCTTGTCGGTCACAAGCTGTTCCCGGGGGCCTACTTCCGCGAGGGCCGCGATGAGGGGGGAGGGGGGAGGGCGCAAAAACGGCGCGATGGTCTCCGGGCGGGAGAAGAAGTGGTGGATCCGGAACAATGAACAGGCCAGCGGCCCGAGGACGCAGAAGAGGACCAAGGCCCACGAGCGGGCCCGCGAGAGCTTGAGTTTTTCAATCCAAAGGGCGGAGAGCATGAAAACGAACGGAGTGCTGTAGAAGAACAAGCGATCCAGATCCTGCGGGCTCCAATCGCCTCCGAAAACCAAGGAAGAGGCTGTCCCGAAACAAATGGCGAAAATGAGCGGTCCGGTCCGCCTGCGGGGGTCATTTTTACAAGCCCAAAGGGCCGCGGCGTAGACCGGCCCCCATTCCCAAAACAGGATCTTGGCCGCCTCCCAGGAGAAGAGGGGTTTGTTGCCCCCCATCCAACTAAGCAGGATGGGGGGCCATTGGAGGAACAGTTGCGGATGGGGAACCCCCGGACGCGGAAAGAGGACTTCCCTTACGACTCCCGAGGTCGCGGCGGAGCCCGCCGCCAAGGCGATCCCTCCTAAAGCCCAGGTCCCCGGGAATCGCCCCGACAGCCAGAGGCCGATGATCGCCAAGCCGGTGAGGCC
Source organism: uncultured Elusimicrobia bacterium (assembly GCA_964358485.1). Taxonomy (GTDB): domain Bacteria; phylum Elusimicrobiota; class Elusimicrobia; order UBA1565; family UBA9628; genus CAYHPY01. Next base: position 19,103 of record CAYHPY010000023.1, on the reverse strand, counting down.
GGCCAGTTCCTCCGAAGCTTGCGGAAGCATGAAGGCCGCCGGGAGCAGCCAGAGGGGGGCGGGAGCCCGGCGGGCGCCGGTCCCGGGAATGTCCCGCGAGGGGAGGCGGGGGAGAAGAGCGGCCAGAAGAAAAGAAAAAACGCAAAGATTGAGCATGGCCGTCGGGCGGAGCACGGCCTCGACGAAGGATTGGTTGCTCCAGCCGTGGAGGAACCAGTAGCCCTCATTCGGGTGGCCCGGTCTCAGGTAAATCGGTCCAAGTCCGAAAAGGAAAAGCAGGCGGGCCGCCTGGCGGGCCCGCTCGGTTTTGAAAAGAGCCCGCCCGGCGGCGTGAAGGCTCAGGAGCAAAGCGGGAAGCAGGGCGATGGAAACCGCGTCGAGGGCGAAATCGGCGGAAAATCCGAAGGCTTTCGCGAATAGGGCGGCCGAGGCGGAGTAGAGGGCATGGTAATTGAGGGGCGCGGCCGGATCGTTGTAGTCGCAAGGGGGGACGTTTCCCCGGAGGTAGGTTTCGATCAACGGTATGTGGGTCTCGAAATTGAAGGTCGGCTGGGCAATCAAGCAGGCCGCGATCAGCGTCGTCGCCGTCCAATCCGGCGCGGTCAGGCCCCGGGAATAAATCCGCCGGGGCCGGGTCTTGCGGATCGCCCAATAGGCCGACGCCGCCAGGGGCAAAGCCGCGATGGTTCCCGCTCCTGCCAGGGAGCCGGCCAAGTGTCCCAGCCAGAGAAACGCGTACCACAGCGACCAAAGGAAGGCGGGGGCCAGCCAGGCCCCCGAGGGCCCCAGCGCGTAGACGGCCCGCCGCCGGGTGAAGAGGAGGGCCGAAACCGCCGCCAGGATGAGGGGGAATGCCGCCGTCATAAGGGAGGCTATTCTATAAAACAAGAACCCCGGCCTTTCGGCCGGGGTTCTTGTTTTTGCGGCTCGACAGAACTCTTACGGGGTGGTCGGGCTGAGAGTCGAGGTTTCCTGCGTCACGCTCCCGCTGGTGCTGGTCGGGGTCGTGGTGGTTTCCTCGGCGGGGACTTCCTCGGCCGGGGCTTCTTCGGTGGTGGTGGCGTCACCCTCTCCCAGGGGAGTGGTGCCGGTGCCCGCGGTGGCGAGCTCGGGGACGTTGGTCGGCGGCTCGGCCGGGGCGGTCACGTCGGGGGGCAGATTGACGGGCGGCGTGCCGCCGCCGGAGGCGTCGGCCGACATGCGCTGGCCTTCCACCATCGGGGTGGTGCGGCCGAAGTTGTCGGTGACCGCGAGGCCGCCGGAGAAGAGGTCAACCACGACGTCGGTCGGGCTGTTGACGTTCATGGCGAAGACGGTTCCGCGGACGCTGGCCACGGCCACGGGGTTGCGGGCCTGGAAGGTGCGCTTGGCCCACTTCTTGACCCAGGACTCGAGCTTTCCCATGCCGATGTAGACCGAGATCTTGGAGTTCTGGACCTCTTCCAACTTGAAGTTGGCGTTGGGTCCCACGCGGACCTTGGAGCCGTCCGTGAAGCCAAGGGTGACCGAGGAGGCGGCCTTGGTCCGAACCTGGGTTCCGGCGGTCAGGCGCTGGGAGAGCTTGGCGGGCTGCCAGGGCTCCACGCCGTCCAGCAGGACTTCGGCCTGCCCTTCCAGGGCGCCGATGAAGGCCATCATCTGGAACGGGGCCTTGGCGGCGCCGGGGGCGGCCGCGCCGGGAACGGCGGCGGGCATCGGGGCGGCGCCGGTCTGGGCGCTCGCGGAAACGGTCATGAAAAGTCCAACCATCGCGGCGGCAAAACTCCGTCTCATACTACCTCCTGACAATAATGAAGATCGTCCCGAGCGTCCGGGTTCGCCATAGTTTAGCCCAATGTGCGATAAAAATCAAGGCCTATTTGGTCACAGGCCCGAGCTCGATCAAGGTGACCTCCGGGCGGGCCCAAAAGCGGACCCGGGGGGCGGAGCCGCCCTCCATCCCGATCCCCCGGTTGACGTAAATCCAGGTGGAGCCCTCCTTATATAAGCCGGCCTCCCAGCGCTTGCCGAAGCGGGAGAGGGTGACCAGGGCTCCATAAAACGGAAGGGCCACCTGTCCTCCATGGGTGTGTCCTGCCAGATACAGATCCGCCCCGAGTTGAATCCCTTCGGGAATGAGGTCCGGTAGATGATAAACAAGCGCCCGCAGTTCGTCAGCGGGCGCTTGTCTTATGTTCTTTTCCAGAAATTGTTCTTTTCCGAAATTTACACCGACCAACCAAATCCTTCCGTTCCCTGTTTCTATTTTTACCGGCCTTTCCCCCAGCAGCTTGACTCCCGTGCCCTCATACCTATCGATGTCCGGCCGGTAATAGGCATCCCAATTCCCCCACACCGCGTAGGTGGGGGCCAGGGCGGAAAGTTTTTTCATCAACTCCTTAAAGATCGCCGCCCCTTCGGGGCTATTGAGCGCGTCCCCGGCGAAAACGATCGCGTGGGGCTTGAGCCCCGCCACGATTTGGGGCAGGCGTTTTTCCAGGCGGGGCGAGGGATCGCAATGGAGATCGGACAGCAGAACCAGCCGGAGCGGGCCGCTCCCGGGCTTGAGCTTGGGGCTCTCCAGGCGGACGGTCACGACCTCGGGCCAGAAGGGCTCGACCAGCCGTCCGTAAAGAACGCAAAGCGCGCCCAACGCTCCTAGGACGAGGAACGATCGCCGCAGGCGGGTGAGGGGAGGCGCGGGAAGCCCGCGCGCGGCCGCCGCAAGCCTGCCGCCGAGGGTGGCGGCGCAGACCCCGAACACGCTTCCCACCGCGGCGATGAAAAGACCGACCCGGAAAAATTCCTCGGGGAGCACGGGGACTCTAGTCCCGCGCGGCCCGCGCGATCCAGACCGAGGCGGCCAAGGTCGCGACGGCGAACGCCGCCTGGGCCGCGAGGCAGAGGCCGACGCCGGGAAGCCCGGCCGGGACCACGCCCGCCGGAGACAAGGCATGCTGGAGCCCCGCCACCGAGTAGGTCACGGGGTTGATCGAGATGACCAGGCGCAGCCAGGCGGGGGAGGTGGAGGCCGGAAACAGCGAGCCCGACAAAAGCCACATCGGGATGAGGAAGAGGTTCATGACCCCGTGAAATCCCTGGGTGGAATTGAGGCTCCAGGCCAGGCAAAAGCCCAGGCCCGTCAGGCCGAGCGAAGCGAGGAGCAGGGTGAGGGCCGCCAACGCGTAGCCTTCCGGTCCGGCATGAAGCCCCGCCGCGGGGGCAAGGAGAAGGAAGGTCAATCCTTGGAGAAAGCCCACGAGGGACGCTCCGAGGACTTTGCCCGCCACCAAAGCGATCCTTGGGATGGGCGCGACCAGCACCGACTGCATGAAGCCTTCCCGGCGGTCCTCGATCACCGAGATGGTGGAGAAGACCGAGGTGAACAGGACGATCAGGACCAAGGTCCCGGAGAAGAAATATTGCAGGTAGCTCATGCCTTCCGGCGCCCCGGGCAGGCGCAGGGAGGAGCCCAGCCCCGAGCCGATCAAAAACCAAAAGACGATCGGCGGCGTCAGGGCGCCGATGAGGCGGGCGCGGTCCCGGTAAAAGCGGACCAGTTCCCGTTGGCAAAGCGTCGCCGCGGCCAGAATCATTCCACGGCCTCCGCCGGAGCGAATTTTCGCCCCGTATGGTGGATGAAGACATCCTCCAGGGTGGGCTTGCCCAGGCTCACGGAGCGCACCGCGCCCGGGAAAGCCTCGATGAGCTGGGGGATGAAGGTGTGGCCTTCGCGTCGTTCGAGGCGGAGGGTGCAGTCCACCAGGTCCGCCTCGGCGCCGAAGCGGGCCTTGAGGTCGGCTTTCAACCGCGCGGGCTCCGGGGAATCGATGGAGATGACGTCCCCGCCGATTTCGGCCTTGAGCGCGTCGGGACTGCCGAGCGCCGCGACCTTGCCCTGGTCCATGATGGCCAGGCGGTCGCAGCGTTCGGCCTCTTCCATCAAATGGGTGGTGACCAGGACGGTGACGGCGTCCGAGGCGCGCAGTTCCTTCAGATGATCCCAAAGGGTCTTGCGGGCGCCCGGGTCCAGGCCGGTGGAGGGTTCGTCCAGGATCAGGATCTCCGGCTTGTGCAAAAGGCCCTTGGCCAGCTCGACGCGGCGTTTCATTCCTCCCGAGAGATGCTCCGCGAATTCCCCGGCGCGGGCGGAAAGCTGGTAGCGCTCCAGAAGGCCGTCCACCCGCTTGCCCAGCGCTTCCCCGGAAAGGCCGTAGAGGCGGCCCTGATGGACCAGGTTTTCCCGGACGGTCAGCTTGCGGTCCAGGCTGGGGTTCTGAAAAACCACGCCGATGCGGGGGCGCAGGCTCGCGGCCTGGGTCGCGGCGTCCAAACCCAACAGCACCGCGCGGCCCGAGGTGGGGGCGAAATAAGTGGAGAGGATTTTAAACAGGGTGGTTTTGCCTCCGCCGTTGGGGCCGAGGAGTCCGAAGACCTCTCCCGAGCCCACCGTGAGGGACACCCCGCTCAAGGCCTTCCGGGCGGGGGATTTCCCCCGGGCCGGATATTCGTGGGAGAGGTTCTCCAGGGAAACCGCTACTTCTTTCGACCCCGCCATGGGACCTCCTTGGCCCCGAGCCGGGCGTTGGCCCAGCGCGCGGCGGTGAACAGGAAATCGGAAAGACGGTTGAGATAGACCAGAATCCCATCCGGAAGGCGGGAACTTTCCTCCAGCGCCCGGGAGGCCCGCTCCGCCCGGCGGCAGACGGCCCGGGAGAGATGCAGAAGGGAGCCCGGGACCGAGCCCCCCGGCATGATGAAGTGCTTCATGGCCGGAAGATCGGCGGCCATGTCGTCGATTTCCCGTTCCAGGCGCGCGGCGGCCTGGGGCGGCATCGCCGTGCCGAACTCCGGGCCGAGTTTTTTGAGATGGGCCCGCGGGGTGGCCAGCAAGGCTCCCAGGACGAATAGCTCTTCCTGAATCACGCTCAGGCGCGCGCGGAGGGGGCCGAGCCGGCCGTCCTTGGTGATCCAGGCCAGGGCCGCGCCGACGGCGGAATTGAGTTCGTCGACCTCTCCGTAGGCCGCGACCCGGGGTTCATGCTTGGAAACCCGGGCCCCGCCGAATAGGCCGGTGCGCCCGTCGTCTCCGGTCCGGGTGTAGATCTTCAGAACTTGACGCCGGCCGAGATCCGGCCGCCGGGGACGCCGTGGAGGACGAGGTAGGCCGCGTCGATCCGCAGGAAGGGAAACGGCGTGACCTCCAGGCCCGCGGCGAAACGCGAGCCGGTGGCGGAGGCCGAGAGGCCGGACACGCCCGGGAAGGTGGCGTTGCGCACCTTCACCCGCGTGGAGTCCAGGCCCGCTCCGACCCAGGGATCCACGAAGGGCAGGTCCCAGGAGGCCTGGGCGTTGAGGCCCACATGGTCGGCGGTGAAATCTTCATGCGTGACCCGGTCTCCGAAGGCCGAGAAGCCGACCGACGGGAGGAATTTTGTGGCCAGGCCGGTCTTGAAAGCGCAATAGCGCAGACCGCCGCCGACCAAGGAGACCCCCTGGGCCTTCATCCCGTGCGCGGCGAGGTCGAATTTCAACGGCAGGCCCACCGCCGCGTACGCGGCCGGCAAACCGAAACCCCGCACGCCCGCGTTGCGCATGACCAGGTCGTTCTTGTCCGGCTTGGTCTGGAACGCCGCCGTGCCTCCGAATTCAAAGCCCGGCATTCCCAGGGAGCGCCCGGTGTAGAAGCCGAGGGAGCCCAAGAGGCCGCCCAGATCCAGGGCGAAGGGCTTGATCAGCCCGTCGCGGACCTGGGTTTCGAAATCCATGTAGGGGGTGGCGCCGGCCAAAGAGGACGAAAGGAGAAGAAAGGCGAAGGCCAATGATCTTTTCATGAGGACGATTCTGCCAAATTTAGCGCGGGGCGGGAAGGCCGGCGCGGTCCAAAGCGCGGGCTTCTTCCAGGAGCCGGGCTTCGGGGGGCCAGGCGTGGAAGGCCTTTTCGTAGGCCTTGAGCGCTTCCTCGCGGGCGCCCAGGCTGATGAAGAGGCGGGCCATCAGCAGATGCCGGCGGCTTTCCCGACGGCGCGCCAGGACCCCGGCCGCGTCCAGCCCTAAAGTCCCGTCCTTTTGGGTCTTCGGGGAGTATTGATTTTCGTCGTAGACCGGATCCTTGGGAAAATCACCTTTGGGGTCCGGCGCGTAACCCGCCGCGAATACTCGGAAATCCGGATTTTGGTAGAGCAGGCGGAAATGCTTGAGGCGCTCCGGGTGAAACTGCATGAGCACGGCCGGCTGTTCGGGGCGAAAGGCCTTGACCCCGGCGGCGTAGCGGGTCCCGTCTTGGGTTTCATCGAGAACGTTCCCCGTGCCGTGAACCAGAAGCGCGGCGTCCTGGGTCTTGCAGAAATTGAGCAGGGATTGCTCATCCTTGTAGAGGGCCTCCAAATAGCCGATGCACTTGCGCCGCAAGGGGCCGGATTCCAGCTTGGGATTAAGCACGACGGGGTTGCCGGCGTAAGCCAGGATGGCCCCGGAGAAGCCGAAGTGGGCCAGGACCGGTTTTCCGGGTTGGCGGGTCTTGAGCCACTCGATGACGCCCCGCTCGCTGGCTCGGGAAACGGTGGGCCGGAGGTCGTCCTTGGAAAAGGGCGCCGACAGGCGCATGGCCGGATTCCAGCGGGAGGCGGGGGCGTGGGACTTGAGGCCTTCCAGAAGGCCGAGGGCGGCGATCAATCCGATCGCGAGCTTTCGGCGGCCGGAGCCCGGGAGAAAGGGAAGCCGGAGGGCCGACAGAAGCCCGAAAAAAGCCAGGATCGGCGCCAACCGGGAAATCATGGTCGTGCCCAGGAGAAACAGGACCGTCATCGCGTCCACGAGGTCCGCGCCCGCCCCTTCGTCCGGGGCGTCCGCCGGGCGGGGGAAGAGCAGGCGCGGCAGGGCCAGCAGGCCCAGCGGGAAAAAGGTGAAAATCAAAAACCCGGCCTCCGGGCTGTTGAACGGCCCCACCCAAAGCAGGCGGGCCTCCGGGGAAAGAAGGGCCGGGTTGTCCGGCTTCTCCAAAAGGAATTTTAATTTCCCCGCCAATAGGGCGTAGACATGCCCGTAGCCCGCGGCCTCCGCGCCTCCCCGCCCCGAATACCAGGCGCCCAGGATGATCGCGGCGACGGACGCGATGAGGGGCTTGGGCTTGAGGTAGAGGGCCGAAAGCAGAATCCAGCCCAGAAGCATGGCCGGGGAAATGAGCAGGCGCGTGTCCCGGAGAACCGGAACCAGCAGGCCCGCGATGGCCGCCCCGCCCAGCAGAAACGCCAACGCCCGGCGCAGGGAGACAATCGCGGCCCGGTCTTCCCGGCGGCGCCAGGCCGTCCAGGCGATCGCGGCGAGCCACCCCGCCAGAAAAAAGCGGGACACATGCCAGCTGGAGAGGGCCCCGGCCAGCAGCAGGCCGGCGCCCGTGCCCCAGGCCCGGGGGTTTTCGATTTCCGGCTCGAGGGCGGCTAAAAACAAAAAGACGCTTCCCAGGAGCAGGGGCAGGGCCAAGGTTTGAAAGCCGTAGGTCCCGATCAGGTCGGAGATCGACGCCCAGGACAGGCCGTAGGCCAAGGTCCCGGCCCCGGCCAGCGCGGGGTCCTTGGTCAGGCGCAGGGCGGCCCCAAAAAACGCGGGGACCGAAAGGCTGGAGACCGCGGCTACCCAAAGCAGGACAAAACCCAGGAAATCGGGACCGGGCGCCCCGCGCAGAAACGCGTGCGTCCACCCGGTCAGATACTTCATCGGCATGGTCAGTTCCGAGGAGGTCCGGACCCCTTCGGGGTATTGGGCGTCCCGGTCCACCTCGGGCACCGCGATCCCGGCCGCGATCATGCGCGCGTAACGGTACTGGAAGGCGCTTTCCACGTTGAAGTAACCGGCGTCCTCCCCGGGGCGGTAGTGGGGAAGGCCCGTGGAGTGGCGGAATTTGACGTGGGCGGAAAACGCCGCGGCCGCGCAGGCCAGCAAGAGGCCGAGCGCCGCTCCCCGGGAGCCCGCGGGGCTCACGGGGCCGCGCGTCCGCCCAGATGTTTGGCCAAAAAAGCCTCCGCCCGGCGGTAGAAAGCCAGGCGGTTCTCCGGGCGGGCGAAACCATGGCCTTCGTCCGGGAAGAGCATGTAGTCCACCTCGCCGCCTCTTTGGCGCAAGGCGGCCACGATGGCCTCGGACTCCGCTTGCTTGACCCTGGGATCGTTGGCCCCCTGGGCGATGAGCATGGGAATCTTGATCTTGTCGGCCGAGAAGAGGGGGGAGCGGCTTTCCAGGAATTCTTGTTCCGTGTCAGCGTTGCCGACCCGGAGGTCGAAGATGCGGCGCTGGATTTCCCAGTAGGGCGGAATGGAGCGGACCAAGGTGACGATGTTGGACGGCCCCACGATGTCCACCGCGCAGCGGAAGAGGTCCGGGGTGAAGGCCGCTCCGGCCAAGGCCGCGTAGCCCCCGTAGGAGCCCCCGTAAATGGCCACGCGCTCGGCATCGGCGTAGCCTTCCTTGACCGCCCAGGCCACCGAATCGGTCAAATCGTCCTGCATCTTGGCGCCCCACTCCCGGTCCCCGGCGTGCAGGAATTTCTTGCCGAAGCCCGTCGAGCCCCGGAAGTTGACCTGCAGGACCGCGTAGCCCCGGTTGGCCAGCCATTGCGCTTCCGGGTGGTAGCCCCACCGATCCCGCGCCCAGGGCCCGCCATGCACGTTGAGCACCAAGGGAAGATTCTTGGGGGCAAGTCCCGCCGGAAGGGTCAGGTAGGACTGCAGGCTCAAGCCGTCCCGCGCGGGAATTCGAACAGGCCGCATTTCGGACAAGCGGAACTTTTCGAGCGCGGGGCGGGAGCTGAAAAGAAACTCCGCCTTTCTCGTTTTTCGGCTCCAGAGATGGTAGGCCGGGGCTTGGACGTCGCTGTTGAAGAGCACCACCCAGGTGGTGTCGGCATCGTCGCGTCCGACGATCTGGAAGTCTCCGGCGGCCTCCCGCAGGTCCTGGAAGTCTTTCTCCAGCGCGCAGTCTAGGACCTGCCATTGATTCTTTGCGATTTCAAACGAGACGGCCTCGGCGTGGTATTTGGTTGGGTGCAAAAGCACCTGGCCGAGATCCGCCCCCACTATCCCGGCCAGGTGCTTCGATGTTCCGTTGCTTAGATCCGTTTCATACAGGGCCGTTGTGTCCGTTCCCAGGCTCGACTCCACATAAAGCCCCTTCCCGTCCGGGGTGAACCCATGCGCCCCGCCCTGATCGTCCGGTCCCCATGCCATGAGGCTCCGCCAGGGAGAATCCTCGGAATCCTTGACCAGCAGTTCGCTCCCTCCATCGGGGCGCATGGACTTGGCGCAGCGCACCCGGAAAGACGCGTCGGCCAGCCAACCGACCACCGCCCCCGGATTCTCCGCCACCAGGCGCAGGGCGCCGCTCCTTAAGTCCACGCTGTAGGCGTCATGCAGGCGCTTGTCCCGCAGATTGAGGGCGATCAGGACCTGGTCGGGGAAATTCGGATCGGTCCCCACGATCTGGACCTGGGTCCCCGGATGGGGAGTCAAATCCCGGGTCGCGCCGGTCTCCAGATCCGCCTGGTAGAGCCGCCAATTTTCGTCCCCGCCCTGGTCCTGCACATAAAGGAGGCTGCGCCGGTCCTCGGCCCAAAAATAATTGCGCACCCCCCGCCCCCGGTCCGTCGTCAGGGGCCGCCCGTCCTCCTTTCCCAGGGTTTTGACCCAGATGTTGAGCACGCCCTCCACCGGCGCCAGCCAAGCCAAACGCGTTCCATCCGGGGAAATCTTGGGCCCCGCCCTTTCGGGGTTGCCGAAGATGGTTTCCAGCGGGATCAGGGGAAGTTTAGTGGACAAGGACGGTCTCCTCACGGTATAATATCAAGGTCACCCTCGGCGTTCCCACTTTCGGCGCGTTCGTCTAGCGGCCTAGGACATCGCCCTCTCAAGGCGGAGATCACGGGTTCAAATCCCGTACGCGCCAATTTTGCCCGGCTTCAGCATTTTGCCCGGCTTCAGCCGGGCCCTCTCTCGTTCTTTCCGTTTTCTCTTTTATATTTTTATTTCCGTAGTTCCGTTTCCGAAAATTTTTCAGGCCCTTTTTAACAATCGCAGGAGGCGGTCGAGACCATCCTCGACCGCCTCTTCACAAGGCCCGAACGAAAACCGGACATGCCCCCGAAACCGCGACGCCCGTTGCGCGCGCCGCTTGCCCGGGTTAACGTCGAAGAACTCCCCCGGCACGGTGATGACCTTGGCTTTGAGCCCTTCCTTGAAAAATCCCATCCCGGTGTTCCAAGGCGGCGGCAATTTTTCCACCGAGCCCCAACAGTAAAAAGTCCCCTGCGGCTCCGGGTCCACCACGACCCCCATCGCCCGGAGCTTTTTAAGCATGAGCGCCCTCTTGGGGCCGAATCCCTTTTGGATGGCCTCGGCTTCGGCCTTGGCCCGCTCCAGAGTCACCAATTCCACGGCCGCCTTTTGGAGGGGCCGGGAGGCGCCCCCGTCCAGGAACGAGCCCGCCGAGGAAACCGCCTCGATGACTTGCTTGGGGCCCACGGTCCAGCACACCCGCCAGCCCGGATAGCGCCAGTTCTTGCTGAGCCCGTCCAGGATGACCACCGGGTCCTTGTCCACGTCCTTGACCCGGGAGGCGGCGCTGACGACCGGGGGAGTCCCTTCCCCGCCCGACCAAGCGTAGTGGGCGTAAAATTCGTCCAGGATCAGGGCGCAGTCGAGCTCCCGGGCCGCCGCCACCCAGCCGGTGAGTTCCTCTCCCGAAATCACGCGGCCCGTGGGGTTGGAGGGATTGGAGGCCAGGACCGCCCCCAGGCCCCGCCCCATGATTTCCCGGCGCAGGTCCTCCGGCGAGAAGGCGTAGCCGCGCTCGGGCTCCCGCAGGATCGGAATGGAGGTAAACAGCCGGAACACGTCCAGCAGTTCCTCGTAGGCCGTGTAGTCCGGCAGAAAATGTCCCAAGTTTACGTTGCCCAGGGCGGCCGCCACCCGCGTCAGGGCGGCCCGCCCGCCTCCGGCGATGGCCACGTTCTCCGCGGTGTATTGGCTGGGGAGCCCCTTGCGGTGTCGGGCGTTGTAGAGGTCCGCCACGGCTTGGCGCAGTTCCCTCAGGCCCGCGACCGGCGCGTACTCCAAATCCCCCGGCGCCACGGCCACGGCCTTGGCGCGCGGGGGGCCGCCGGGGAGCGCTCCTGTCTCGGGCATGCCCTGCCCCAGATTGCGCCAGGCTTTGTCGGACTCGGAGTAGCCCAGCTTGGCGGCTTCGCCCATGACGAAGATCACGCCGGTCTTGGGCACGGTGCGAAAGGCGGTGGTCATCGGGGGGGATGATACAAATTAAATTGGGGACACCCCCCGTTTTTACCATTGGAAAGTAAAAATGGGGGGTGTCCCCATTTACAAGTTAACAAAGTTGATGCCTGGCACCGGGAATGCCTTCCTCCTGCGATTACGGAGGATTTTGGCGGTACAGGTAAAGGCGATTTTCGCCGCCGAAGGCGGAGGGAAAGCGTTTTTCCGATAGCAGGGTTCTCCCGCGCGGGCCAAGCGCCGCGGGAGGAAGATACGAGACGGCGGCCAGGGGCTTGAGGAGGCAATCGTTCGGAATCGCCTCGGGCCAGGAACCGATCCGGCGCCCGGGGACGGGGGCGCTGAGCCAGGCGCCCGTCTCCGCCCAGCACCACTCAGTCCCGGCTCTGATCCGATTTCGGGGAATTCCTTGGGCCGCGGCCGCCTCCCCGAGTTCCTTGACCGCGGCGACCTGCCGGAGATAATCGGCGTTGCCCGCCCAGGACGCCCCCGCGGTCAACAGGACCCCGGCCCATAAAACGGCGTGTCCATGCGGAGTCGAGGGCGGGTGCAGGCCCCAGGCCAGGGCGAAGGCCGACAGAGGGAGGATGTAGCGGTCCATGAAGGCCGGACCGCCCGTCAGGGCGAGGACCTCCAGGCCCGTGACTGCTCCCAAAAAGACCGCCGCTTTCGTCGCCGGGCCCAAGGCGGCCAAGGTCGTGAAAGAGGCGCAGGCTAGAATTCCCAAGAGCGTCCAGAACCAGGGAGCGCCCAAAAGCGGCAGGGCGCGGAGGTCGGCGCCTTCCACATTTAAACAGGCTAGGCCGCGGGACCCGAGATAAGAGCAGTGGTTGAAAAAATCCGGAAGTCCCGCGGCCTCGGCTATGCCGTTGGGATAGGGGAGCCTTCCGGCCGTCAGGACGAAAACCAGCAGAGTTCCTCCTAGAATCCCCGCCGCCGCCAACCGGCAGGAGGAAATTTTTTTCAGACGGCCCAAAGGGCCGTCTGTCCAGACCGCCGCGGCCAAGGGCAGCGCAAATAACCCGCAGTAAACCAAGGACGCCTGCGCGCGCAGAAAGGCGGCCGTCCAGGCCCCCGGGTCGGCCAGACGGGCGACCGCGTCCGTCAAATAGAGCCGGCTGAAGGCGCGCTCCGGGAAGAAAATTCCTCCCGCGAGGACGGCCAGCGCGGGCGCGGTCCAGACCGCGAACCCGTCCACGACGCGAAATTTTCCTTGGGCCCGGATGGACCAAAGGCCCAGCATGGCCGGAAGGGACAGAGCGGTCTGTCGGACCTGCCCCGCCCAGCCCGCGGCGATGGATGAAAGCCAGAGCCTGGCCGCGCCGTCCTTTCCGCCCAAAGGCCAGGCAAGGCTGGCGCCGATCAAGGTCAGCGCCAAGCCCGGCGCGTCGGTCATGAAGGTCTTGGAGAGGGGGAAAAAGATCGGATTCATCAACAGGAGGACCGTTCCCGCCGCGGCCGGTTCCTCGGAAGCCCCCGACCGGCGCAGGAGGCGGTAGAAGGCGCAGCCCCCCAGCCAGGCCAGGACCATGACCGACCAGCGCAGCGGGGCGTAACCGGGCCCGAAGAGCCGGGAAAACAGAGCGCCCCAAAGGGCTTGGCCCAGGAATGCGGCCACGCTGGCCTGGGGGACTGGGAGCGTGCCCGTCGCGGCCAAGGCCTGGGCCGCGGGAGCGTAGGCCCACTCGTCGTTGAGCGGGGTTTCGGGTCCCGCGCCCAGGCTGAGCGCCGCGGCCCAGTAGAGCAGGCTTGCCGCCGCCAACCCGCGCTCCTTCATCGGACCTTGAGGCGAAGCAGGCGCGCCCGGGTCCGCTCCGCGTCCTCCAGTTCGCCCAGGGCGCCTTGGGCGTACAGGAGCTTGAATAGGGGAATCGGATCCTTGGGGTAAGCGGCGGCCCATTGCTCCAGAAGGTTTTTCATGAAGGGCGCTTCCCGGAGGTGGCGCGGATGGTCCGCCAACTCCCGGAATTCGGCGGCGTTGAGGGGCTTGCCGCGCGCCTTGAGATAGTTCTGGAAATAGAGATCGGCCGAGGGGTGGGTTCTTTCATCCGCCGTGAACAGGATTTCGGATCGGCCGTCCAGGAAGAGGGTCTTGGGCGCCTCGTACTCCAGGATCGGGCGAAGATCGGTGTTGAGCGGTCCCGCCCCCGCCAGGAGCCGGGCCGTGGGCCCCGAGACGGCTTGAAGGGACAGCAGGCCCGCCAAGGAGGAAAGGTCCGCGGCCTTGAGATCCTCGCCGACGCCGGGCCGCGCCAACGCGGCGGCCGCGCGGTTCCAATTCGGGGCCAGGGGCTCTTCCGAGCCCGCCAGGAGCACATCCGTGCCGCCCACCACCCAGAGGCTGGCCTCGGGGAAGGATTCCAAAAAGGTCCGCAGGATCGTCTTGAACAACGGGTCGTCCATCTCGTAGAGGTGGCACCACTGCAGGAGGACCCCGCCCGGCTTCAGGCGTCGGCGGACCGAGGCGTAATATTCGCGGGAGAAGAGCGCGCCCACCCCGGCGATCCACGGGTTGGAGGGCTCGCTGATGACCAGGTCGTAGGAGTTTCCCGTTCGCCGCAAAAAAGTCTTGGCGTCCTCCAGGTGAAGCCGCAGGCGCGGGTCGCGCAGGGCGCCGCGGTTGCTTTCGTCAAAGAGGCGCGCGGCCTCGGCCACCGCGGGGGTCAGTTCCACCGCGTCCAAGCCCTTGATCGGGTGGCGCAGGGCGGCCCCGGCGGTGATCCCGCTGCCCAGGCCGACCAGGAGGACTTCCTCGGCCTCCGGTTTCAAGATCAGCGGCAAATGCGCCGAAAGAAGTTGGGTGGGCATGTCGGCCGCGGTGGAGGCCTCGGTCTTGCCGTTGACCTTGAGCAGAAGTCCCGCCGGGCGGCGCAGGACGGCCACCGTGGCCTCGGGATCGTCCCGGTGAAAGACCAGGGAAGTGCCTTGAAGCAGGCGCTCTCGGACGGCGGGAAAGCCGCCGGGTCCTAGATCCTCGCGGCTGCGGTAGAGGCCCAAGGACAGAAACGCCGGGTCCCAGGCCGGAAACCAGACGAGAGCCGCCGCGCCCGCGCCTAGAAGCGCCAGGGATTTGACTCCCGCGCCCCTCCAGAACAGGAGCGCGGCGCCCAGGGCCAGATTGACGCCCGCGCCTCCCCGCAGCAGCCCCTCGGCCCCGACTATCGGAAGAAGAAGATAGCCCGCCGCCGCTCCCAGGACATTGCCCAGGGCGTTGGCCGAAAAGACCAAGCCGATTTTCGGGGCCGCGTCCTTGGACTCGGAAACCGCCAGGCGCGCGGCCAAGGGAAGGGAAGCGCCGATGAAGAAGGCCGGGCCCAGGGCCAAGGCAAAGCACAGGAGAAACGCCGCGCCCTCGAACAATAAAAATCCGTCCGGGGAAACGACCAGTCGTTGGCGCAGGGCGTGAAACACCAAGGGCAGGCGGTCATAGGCGGGGAAGGTGGCCAGGATCAGCAGGGCCGTCGCGGCCTGGGCCCAAGCCAGGACCTGCGCGCGGTCGCGTCCCGGAAACGGCCGCCGCGACACCGCCCAGCCTCCCAGCGCGATGCCCGCGATGAAGGATGCCAGCATGATGGTGAAGGAATAGGCCGAGGAACCCAGGATGAGAGAAAGCAGGCGCACCCAGGCCGTCTCGTAGGCGATGGAGGCCGCGCCGGAAAAGAGGGCCACGGAATAAAGGAGAAGGGCGGGGGGAAGGGGGAAAGAGGAGTGCTGGTCTTTGGGGGAGACCTTTAAAAAAGAACGGAAAGAAACAAAGGAACCAAGGGAAAGGGCGGTCAAGGCGACGGCGGCATTGAATGCCGCCGTCGTCCAGATGGCTCCGTTGATCCCCAAATGGGGGATCAATAAAAATCCCGCGGCCAGGCAGCCCGCCACCGCGCCCGCGCAATTGGCGAAGTAAAGGAAGGACAGCGAGCTTTCCAGGTCCGCCAAAGCCGCGGAGGCATGCCGCACCAGGGCCGGCAAGGTCCCGCCCATCAAGGCCGCGGCCGCGAGAATCGTTCCGGAACCCAGGAGGAACGCGGGGGCCGGGCCCAAGGTCCCGGCCCGGTCCATGAGCCACGGGGAGGCCGCGCCCAAAAGGCCGATGGCCAACTCCAGGAAGCCGTAGAGCCGGAGTGGATTTTCCGAGGCGCCGGCCCGTTTTCCCAGGAAGGCGTTTCCCAGCGCCAAGCCTCCCAGGAAGGCCCCCAGCACCGCCGCCTGGGCCAGTCCGGAATTTCCCAGGATCAGGGCCAGCCGCTTGAACCAGGCGATCTCGTAGACCAGCCCCGTGGCGCCGGAGACGACGAATAAAAGCGTGACGAGCCGCGACATGGCCCAGAGACTAACATTTCCCTCCGTGAACTGGTAGCATTGCGCCCGTGGAAGAAACCGCCCGCGGCTGGTTTTTATTTTGGGGCTGGGTGTTCGTGCTTTTGGGGGTCCGGCTCTTTCTGGATTCCGAGGAAAAGGCCCGCGCCGCCGCGGAGTGGAGCAGTTTTACCGACCCTTCGGCCGGGGCCGACGCCAAGCCCCCCCGGACCTTGGTCGGCGTCTACCGCTTGGCCGGGCTGGCGTTCGGGATTTTCGGGGCGGGGCTGGGAGCCGCCGCCTGGGCGGCGCGCGATTCGGTGATCCGGATTTTCGGGACGGGACCTTCCGGTCCCGCGGCCCGGACGGCGGTGGGCGCGGCGTTGCTCCTGGCAGGCGGGGGGCTTGCCGTCCTTAAGATTCTTCGGGTCCGAAGGATTTATTCGGCGCGCCTGGTGGAGGCCGTGACCGGCCGGGGGCCGGGGGAAGAAGGCGCGGCGCGCAAGATTTCGGACGGGTGTCTTTGGCTCTTGGCGGGGAGCTTGGCGGCTTATGGGGCGTGGTTGGTCAGGGAAGGCTGAACTTCGGGCCGGCCCGCGTCACCTGGGAAAGATCCTCCGGAAACGCTCGCCGATCACGTCCTCGAACGCCTGCCGCATCGGGGGGTTCAGTTCCGAGTCGATCGCCATCCCCCGTAACTTCTCCTGGGAGGCCTGAAATTTGGCGAAGCTGTTCGCCGCCGCCTTCGGGTCGATTCCGAGATTGGCGGCGAGACTCTCGAAGTCCGGTCGCTTGAGTTTGTTCTTTTTGGCGTTGATCGTCAGCGCCGAATCCTCCTCGTTGCCGATGTAGACCTTCGAACTGACGAGGTCGTAGCAGGGCGCGAGCGCCGCCGTCCTGCCTTTTATCAACAAAGCCCAGTTCTTCAGGTGCATGTCGCCGTTGCCGGTGAAGAAGCAAAAGAGGGCGCGCTCGAAAAATTCGATCACGTCCAGGCCGACGTTTCCAGCGTGGACGCGAATCGCCTTGCCGACCGATTCAAGGGAGCCTTTGTATTTGTCCTCGGCACCGAGCAACTGGAACATCGTTTCTTTTTGAATCTTCCCGCCGTCCCGCGTCCGGTCGAAGCGCTTGATGATGTAGCAGAGGCGGCCGTCCGACATGGGAAACAACCCGTGGGGCGGCACGCTCATCCCCAGCGAGGCCGCCATGCTCATGCAGGCGTTTTCCATCGCGGGTAGCCCCGGATACTCGTTCGGTTCGGGTTTTAGGATGTGAGTGCTGCCCGTCGGCGCGACCTCGATTTCAGAGGTGTTGCTCAAGCGGACCAGCGCTTTCGCTTGAACGCCGGAAATCGACATGTGATCGGCGGCCGCCGTGACTTTGGCCGGCAAGTCCGCCGGCGCGAAGGGAATCTTCGGCGCCGCGGCCTTGCCCCAAAGAGCGCGGAGGCACTTCGCGTGATGGCGTCCTCCTTCGTCGACGGGGAGTTGGCAGCATAGGCAGCTATTGGCCATGGCGCTCCTTGTCGGCCGGCCGGATGCTGACCGCGCCGACCGGATCCTTTCCCGTGTGAAGCAGAAGGCGGAACTTGTCGTTCTTGTCGATTTTCGCCGCGGTGCAGGTCAGTTCCAGAAGCCAGCCTTCCGGCAGCAAGCCGTCGAAGAAAGGAAAAAGCGCGGGCGACTCGAACCTGGCCTGGGCCAGCGGCATCGAGAGGCTGATCGGCATGGCCGCGGGATCGCTCAAATAGGCGGCGTTGTAGGCGAACTCATAACCGCCCGGCTTCTTGGTCAATTCTCCGGCTTCCTTGTCGCCGTAATAGACGATGGCGCGCTCTTCATGCTTTTCCATGGTCGCTAATCGCGGGGCAGATCGGTCGCCCCAAGGCATTTCCCGAAAAGGAAGAGGACCTTGTTCACCGTATCGGTGCGCAGGGAGGCTTTACCCTGTTCGAGGTCCCGAATGAATCGGAGTCCGACGCCTGCTTTCGCCGCAAGCTCGGTTTGGGTGAGGCCGGCGCCGCGCCGTTTTTCTTTGACGAAAGCGGCCAGGGAATTATTTTCCATTAATATAGGCGTTATCGGGTATAGTTATTTTATTATTATACCCGAAAGAGCCGATTTGTCAATGGATATAAATTAATTATACCCGATAGAGCCTATCAGGTAAGCGTCTCCCGGCCGCCGTCAAGCCCGCCGCCCGCCCAAAAGCCGCCGGGCCGCCTGGCGCAGGTCGCCGAGCTCGAATGGCTTGACCAGGTATTCCGAGCGGGTTTCCTCCAAGAATTTCAGGACCTTGGGGTTGAGGATGTCGCCCGTGACGAAGAGCATGGGGGTCCCGGGATCCGGGACCCGCGCCCGGACCGCGTCATAAAGCTCGTCGCCCTTGGAGTGCTCCATCTCGAAGTCCGAGATCACCAGGTCGTAGGTTTTCGTCTTGAGCAGGCGCAGGGCTTGGCTCCCGGAGGCGGCGACCTCCACCTCGTCGTCGTCCTCGCGCATGATGCGGGCGATGATGTCGGCGATGTCCGGCTCGTCGTCGGCCACCAGGATCCGGCGTCCGGGAACGGGGGGCAATTCCAGCGGCTCGGCCGGGGCTTCCAGGGCCGTGAGCTGTTCGGGCGCGGGCAAGGGCAGGCGGACGGTAAAAGTCGTCCCGCGTCCTGGCTCCGATTCGAAGGAGATCGTCCCGCCGTGCCCCTCGATGATCTGTTTGCAGATCGACAGGCCCAGGCCCGTTCCCCGCCCCGGCTCCTTGGTGGTGAAAAAGGGCTCGAAGATCCGGCCTTGGGCCTCCAGCGGGATGCCGGGGCCGTTGTCCTCCACGCTCAGCAGGGCGTGGCCGGCCTCCACGCGGGTCCTCAGGGCGAGCCGCTTTTTCCCCCGGCCGCTCCGCCCGGCTTCCATGGCGTCGCAGGCGTTGTTGATCAGGTTGATGACGACTTGGACGAACTGCTGGAAATCCCCCAGCACCTCGTGTTCCGCGGGGTCCAGATCCGGGACGACCGCCACGTCCTCGGTCTTGAGCAGGCGGTATTCCAGGAGCTCGAGCGCCGCGCGCGCGGCCTCGTTGAGCTCCACGCGGCGTTTTTCCTGGCGGCTTTGGCGCACGAAGAAAAGGAGATTCTCCACGACCTTCCGGCACCGGAGGGCGTTGCGCCGGACGTGCTCGAGGTCTTCGCCCAAGGTTTTTGGGGGTTGCTGGAGCAGGACCAATTGGGAGTAGCCGCAGACGGCGGCCAGGGGGTTGTTGAGCTCGTGGGCCACGCTCGAGATGAGCTGGCCGACGGCGGAAAGCTTTTCGGCCTGGATGAGCTGGGCTTGCAGGCGCGCGGTGGCTTGGCGATTGGACTCCAGGCTTTGGGCCATCTCGTTGAAGGCGCCGGAGAGCACGGCCAGCTCCCCGGTCCCCGTCTCGCGAATCCGATGCTCCAGGTCCCCGGCGCTGATGCGCCGGACCGCCTCCCCCAAGGCGCGGCCGGGGCGCGTGGCCGAGGAGACGGCCAGCCGGATCCGCCCGATGAGTCCCGCGCCGGCGGCCGCTGCGGCG
>CAYHPY010000022.1:0-46665 GCA_964358485.1 uncultured Elusimicrobia bacterium | reverse complement strand
GCTGGATCGGGTGCTGCTGTCGACGTAGGTGAACTGGATCGGCACGTCGGCCTCGATGGCGATGCGGTAGAAGCCTGACTTCCAGTAGTCCACGGGGTCGCGTGTGCCTTCGGCGGTGATCACCCGGGTGTCGCCCGAGGTCGCGTCGGCGGCGTTGAAAGGTTTACCCTCGTCCGGGTTCGACCCATTGGGCCGGAACGGGTTCGGATAAATCCGCGTGCTGCTGAGATTGGCGGCGGCCACGCCGAAACCCGCGAAGAAGCTGAAGTGCCGGGTGGTCCCCGTGACGCGGCGGTTGACCGTGTCGACCGCGGTTTCGACGTCGCCCACCCAACCGCCGGTCGCCGCGTTGTAGCTCATGATTTGAAGCTGGCCGACACCGATCCGGGTGTAGTCGAGCACGCCGTCCCCGTCGGCGTCCTGGTAGGAGAAGGAGAAGCTGGCCGTGGTGCCGTTGGCCAAAGTCGTTTGGCCGTTGTTCAAGGTGATGTTGACGGACATTCCGGGCACGGCGACCGACCGGGTCGGCGGCGCGACGGGCAGGGCCGAATTGGTCACCACGGTCACGGTCGTTTGGGAACTACTGAGCACTCCCGGGGGCAGGATCACGGTGGTCAGGGCGTTGGACCCTCCGTCGGCCGCCTGGATGGTGTTGGTCACGTTCTGATTGACCGTTTGCACGACCTGAACGGAGCTTCCGGAGGCGGTCTGGGCCACGGTGGGAGTGACGGAATCCACCGCGACGCTGACGGAAGCCGGCGCCGTGTCGGAGCTGGAGTTTAGATCGTAAGCGACGGCGCGCAGGTCGAAGTTCGTCGCCGGCAGGCTGGTGACGTCCCAGTGGAGGTAATACGGCGGGGTGAGCGAGGGATTGGGCAAGGTGGCCGAAGGCAGGTCCACCCAGGAAGTCGCGGTTGAGGCCTTGTATTGGAAGGTGATCTTGCTGGTCTGGCTCGAGCCCCCGGAGAGCAGGTCCGCCGAAACGACGACCCGGTTGCCCGAGACCCGGCTCCCGGAAACCGGAGCGGTGATCCCGGCGCGCAAGGCGCCCAAGGCGCTCAGCGAGGCCGCCGCGGCCATGACCGAGGTGTTCTTTTCCTCGACGAAGCAGCGGTTGGTGGCCCGCAGGAGGAAGGTGTAGGCGGCGCTCGAGGCCAGCACTCCCGTCGTGTAGCTGGTCACGCTGGCCCCCAGCGAACCCAGGGCCGTGGTCGTGTCGATGACCCCGGACCCGTTGTCGTAATAGAGTTTGTAGGCCGTGATTCCCGAGGAAGGGGACACCAACCAATTGACCGTGATCTTGTTGCCCTCCACGGAGGAGGCCGTCAGGCCTCCGGGCGCCAGGGGCGTGGAGCCCTTGGTGACGAACATGAGGGAGGAGGAATAGCTCGAGTCCACCCCGCCGCCGTTGGTGTTTTTGACCCGGTAGTAGTAGGTGTTGCAGCCTTCCAGGCCGGAGTCGTCGAAGGTCAGACCGGTGGTGCTGGCGACGACCGTGAAAGAGGAGTCGTCGACGGACCGTTCCACCTTGGCCGTGGTGCCGGAGGGGTTGGAGTTGAGCGCCCAGGCCACGGTCACGCTGGCGGCGTTGACGGTGGGCGAGGACACGCTGGCCGGCGGGTTGGCCAAGGTGTAAACCGCGGTCCCGGCCGCGGAGCTGGGTCCGGTCCCTCCCGGTCCGACGCCCAGGACCACGATGCTGTTGGTGGTGTTCGGGGAAAGCCCGGTTTGCGAAAAGCTTCCGGTGGTGGTCCCCAAGAAGAAGGAGGTATTGGTCGCCGAGAAGACGTTATAGCTGGTCGCGTGGGTGGCCAAGGACCAAGTCCAGCTGATCGATGACACGCCCGCGGCCGCTCCAGACGGGGTGCCGGGAGTGCCCGGGGTGGGGACCAAGGTCGCCGTGCTGAGCGTCGAGTCGAAATCCGAGTACCAGCCGCCGTTGCCCAAGGTCCGGACCTTGAAGTAATAGGTGGAGGCGGCCGAGAGGCTGCCGGCCGTGGCGCCGGAAGTGGACACCACGGTCTTGACCAAGGTGGAGCCGAAGGCGGACTCGGTGGCCTGCCAGAGCTCGTAGCGGGTGCCCGGCTCGGGCTGGCCGTTGGCCGACCAATCCACGGTGACGGAGTAGGACGTGACCGACAAAACCGCGGTTTGGGCCGAAACCGCCGGCAAGGTGACGGTGGAGCCCAGGCTGAAATAGGCGCTGGAGTCCACGCCGGAGGAGGATTTGACCTGGGCGTAGTAGGTGGTATTGCCGGCCAGGGCGGCGCCCTGGCCCCCGGTCCCCAGAATGGCGCTGGTGTTGAGCGTCAGGGAGCTGGAGGTCAGCGGCACGAAAGTGCTCATGGTGGAAAGTTCCAGCAGGAACCAGGTCCCCGCGGCGTTGCCCCCGTCGCCGAAGGCGACGGCCACGCTGCTGACCCCCACCACCGTGAAGGTGGTGGCCGCCGACGAGGGCGCGGTCATCCCGGTCCGCGTGGACTGCAGGACGATCTGGGAGGAAAGCCCCCCGTTGTTGCCGGTGGCCTGCACCGTGAACTCGAACAGGGAGCGCGGCCGCAGGCCGGAGAAGGTCGCGAAGGCGTTGCGGGTGGCGGAGGTGAAGGTGGTGACGAAGGCGTCGCTGGAGGCGCGCACGGTGTAAAGCGTCCCGGCCCGATTGCGGTTGTTTCCCCAATTGGCGGTGATGCTCTCGGTGGAGATTCCGCTGGGCTCGGCGGTCGATGGATCGGCCACGAAGGTGGAGGTGCTGGAGAAGGACCCGTAGCCGCTGAGCAGACCGTTGCGATTGACCGACTGAACCCGGGAGTAATAGGTGGTGTTGGCCGCCAGGCCGTCCCCGAGGAAGGAGAAGGGGTTTGGGCTCAGGCTCGAGGTGACGGCGGAGCTCGCCAGGTGGATCGAGGAAAACCCGGAGTCCGGAGAGACCTGCACGTAAAAAGTGGTGCCCGCGGCGTTGCCGGCCGTGTCGAAGGAGAAGGTGATGGAGGAGATTTGGACGGTCGTCGAGGATCCGACGGGGGCGTTGGCCAAGGAGGCGGTGGAGCTCAGATTGGTGTAGTCCGAGAAAGTGGCGCCGTTGACCACCCGCGCGCGGAAGAAATAAGTGGTATTGGGCGTCAGGGCCGAGCCGGCCCCGCCGGAGCCGAACGGCATCGAGGTCGACGCCGTCCGAGTCGTCACGTTGCCCGCGAAAGCGTTGGGAAAGGCGCCGGTGGAAATTTCCGCGTCATAGCTGGGGGAGCCCGGGTTGCCCCCGGAAGTCCAACTCACCGTGGCGGCCGAAGAGGTGACGGCCGTGAAGGTCGACGACACCGTCCCCGGCGGATTGGGGGTGGTGACGGTCGAGCCCAGGCTCAGAAAGTTCAGCGCGCCGCCCAAGTTGTACGAGCCGACCCGGAAGTAATAGGTGGTGTTGATGGCAAGCCCCGAGATCGTCAGGGTGCTGGCCAGAGGGCTGGTGGTGCCGCTGGAGAAGATGGTCAACCCGGAGTTGTCGAAGTTCCCGGTGGAGGCGTCCAGGCGGAAGCCCTGAACCGTGGCGCTGGAAGCGGCGTTGGGCTGGATGGCCGCCCAGGACGCCGACACGCTGGTCTGGAACACCCCGGTGAAGGTGCTGGCCAAGGTGGTCGGGGCGACGGCCAAAGTATGAGTGGAGCCCAGGGAGGTGTACGGCGAGAAGAAGTGGAGGTTGAAGGACCGCGCCTGGAAATAATAAGTGGTGTTGGGGGCGAGGTTGGGGGCTTGGCCGCCGCTGCCGAAGGCCGCGGAAGTGGTCTGCACCCGGGCCGTCACATTGCCCGCGTTGGAGTTGGGAAACGCCCCGGTCGAGATGTCGGCGTCGTAGCTGAGAATTTGGGGCAGGGGATTGCCGCCGTTGGTCCAATTGGCGACCAAGCCCAATGTCGAGACGCTGGTGAAGGTGGTGGACGGGACCCCCGGGGGGCCGGGAACGGTGACCGTGGAACCCAGGGAGACGTAGTTGACCGCGCCGAGCTGGTTGATCGAACCCACGCGGAAGTAGAAGGTGGTGTTCATCGTCAGCCCGCTCACCGTCAGGGTGCTCGACAGGGTGTTGTAGGCGGCGCTCGACCCGGCCACGGCGGGGGACCCGGAGAAATCGGAGGCGGCCGCCTCCAATTGGAAGCCCGAGGCCGTCATGCTCGAGTACACGCTGGGGGCGATCGAAGCCCAAGCCGCCGTAACGCTGGTCTGATAGACGTTAAGGTAGGTGGACGTCGCCCCCAAAGGGGTAGGCGCGATGGCCAGGGTCATGGTGGAGCCCAAAGAGAGGTTGGGGCTGGAGACCTGGGCGTTCTTGTTGCGGGCTTGGAAGTAGTAGGTGGTGTTGGGGTCCAGGACCGGAAGCGTCCCACCCAGGCCGAAGGTCGCGCTGGAGACTACCGTCGTCGTGCTCGCGTTGAAGAAGTTGGTGTTTGGGAAAGCGCCCGTCGACATCTCCGTCACGAACCGAAGCGCGAAGGGGTTCGAGCTCTGCCCGACCGAATAGTTCGCCCGGATCGCCGAGGAGGTGACGCCGGTGTAGGTCTGCGCCGCCGATAAGGCTTCGGGCGGCAAGGGCAAGGTGATTCGAAAGCTGAGCTGAGTGGGATTTCGGTTGAGGACCCAGTTGAGCGAGTTCACCTGGAAATAATAAGTGGAGTTGTTGTCCAAGCCCGTGATGGTCAGAGTGCTCAGAAGCACGTTCGGGGTCTGGCTGGAAAGGACCAGCAGGCCCGACCCGGAGGTGAAGACCGCGGAAGCGGCGTCCAGGCGGAAGCCCTCGGCGGTCATGCTGGAGACGTCGTTGACCGGGAAGGCCGCCCAGGCCAAGGTCGCGCTGGAGTGGAAGAGCGACAAGTAAGTCGTGCCGAGGGTCGTGGGCGCTTTCGCCAAGGTCGCCACCGTCGCCCCGTTGGAGAGGGAGGACCAGTTAAGCTGGGGATCCGCCGTGAAGACCCGCGTGAAATAGGTGGTGTTGTCCAACAGGCCCGGGATGGTGCGGGCCACGTAGCTTCCGGGAGCCAGCCATGCCGCGGTGGTGAAGGTGACGCTGACGCCGTCCGCGGACAGGGGCGCGAATGCCGTGGAGGACATGGAGGACGCTTGGATGTAGAAGGAACTCCCCCCCGGAAGCGGGTCCTGGGTTAAAGTATTTCCCGGAGAAGAGAACGTGAAGTCCAGAGCGTTGGCCGTTCCCGGAGTGGTCGCGGCCAGGTTGGTCACCGCCCCCGGCGGAAAGACGTCGTCGCGGTAGATCGAGCCGACGGTGGCGTTGGAGTCGCTGGCGGTCTCGGCGTAGGCGAAGCCGTTGAAGCGGGTCAAGGTCGCCTGGCGGTTGACCGCCGCCCCGAAGCCGGCGGCGTTGGAGAGCGTCCAATTGCCGGTCGCGGGGTCCGAGCTGCGGTACAGGAGGGTCCCGCCCGTCGGATTGTCCACCGCGACCACCAGGACGCCCCCCATGCCGAGCATGGAGGTGACGCCGGTGGAGGTCGCCAAGGAGAACCGGCCGGTGTCCTTGGTCCCGGCCGCGCCGTCGCCGGAATACACCTGCGCCCAGGAGGCCGCCGATTGGGGGGTTTGGGTCCGCCAGAGCTGGGCGCCGGAGACGGGATTGAGGGTGCCCGCGTAGAACCACCCGTTGAGCTCGGCGAAGGCCCCGACCCCATAGGTATTGGCGGAGAAGGTGGTCGCGGCGTCGACGGCCTGGCTCCAAGCCGAACCGGCGGCCGAATACCAGATTTGCCCCCGTCCCGCGGTCGTCCCGGCGGTCCCGGCGTAGAGGAAGCCGTCGGTGGAGAATTCCTTGAGGGCGGAAACCTCCTGAGCCACGGCCCCCAAGCCGAAGCCGCCGATGGACCCCGCCGCGTGGGTCCAGGCGCCTTCCGAGGTGGGCGTGTCCGAATACCAGATGCTGCCGCCGCTGGTTTTATTGCGCGTTCCGGCGAAGAGGATGTTGTTGTGCAGGGCCAAGGTGACGACCGCCTCCTCATTGGCGGTGCCGGAGGTGGCGGTGGAGAAAACCTGGATCCAGGGAACCAACGACGTCACGCTCCGGTAAATCCGGCCCCCGAAACCCGTGCCCGCGGCCGAGGAAGCCGTGGCGGCATAGACATTGCCGTTATGGGCTTCGATCGCGGTGACGGCCAGGTTCCGGGGCTCGGAACTGCCCGCCAGGGCGAAACCCGGCTCGGCGTTTCTGACCCAGGTCGTGATCGCGGTGGTCGAGAGCCAGAGGACTCCGGCCCCGTGGGTGCCGTTGCCGGTGCCCATCAGCAGAAACTCCGCGCCGGTGGAACTGGTGAAGGAAATTCCCCCGAAGGCCCCCGAGGAAACGGGAATCCCCGCGTCGACGGGAGTCTGGCTGAACCAGCGGTCCGCGGCGCGCGCGGCGGGCGCGGCCAGGGCCGTCCAGGCCGACATCGCCACGACGAGCCGAACCGCGCGCGGGGAGAATTTGGGCATCATTGATTTCGACCGCTCGGCCGTCGGCCGCGAAGGGGGTAGTTTATATCCATGGCCCCGCCTTGTCAAGAGATTCTCCCTACTGTCTCCCTACCAGCGCCAGGCGACGCTGAACCGGTGCGAGTCTCCCAGGCTCCCGAACGGCGCGAAGGCGTACCCGAAGTCGAGCCCCTTGAACGTCAACCCGATTCCGGCCGCGATGCCCGAATCCGACGAGTTACGCCCGTCGTATCCCACCCGCAGCGCCACGGCCGAGTCCACGGCGTATTCCGCTCCCGCGTGCACCGTCATTTCGCCGCGGCTGGGCTGGTTCAAGTCCAACGCGAGCACCGCAGCCTTGACAGGCTTCCAGGACGCTCCGAACCGGAGGTTCAGGGGCAGGGGCTCGTCGGCTGATTGGTACTTGAGATCAGCGCCGATGTTTTGAAAAGCCGCGCCGAGCCGCACCGGGACGGAGAAAGCCTCATCCAGGTCCGCCAGCACCCCGATGTCGGTGGCCCCCGAATCGGCCGCCAGGGAGTCGATCTCCTCATGAATCCACTTGGCCGCCATGCCTGCGGACATCCACTCGACCCACGGCAGTCTGGAGGCATAGCCAAACGAGACCGAGTAGTCCCTCGCGCTCAAGGTGCCTAGCCCGGCTCCCCTGATGTTGGAAAGCGTGGTGCGCTGGACGGCGCCAAATCCCACGGTGTTGACCAGGAGTCCCGCGCCCATGCCTTCGCCCAGCGGTCCCAGAGGACCCTTGAGCGCCAACCCCACGTACTCCTGGCTTGTGCCGAAGAAATGGTCTGCGTGCATGAAGGATGCGTCATTGCGCTCCAGGAAGGCCAGCCCCGCCGGGTTGTAGTGCAGGGCGTTGGAGTCATCGGCAAGGGAAACATACGAGCCGCCGAGGGCGGCTGGTCTCGCCCCGCCGTCCATGAGGAGAAAATTCACGGGTGCCCCGCCTCTGCCGCCGGCTGCGGCCGGCAAGCCCAGTGCCGAAAGGATCGCAACGGCCAGGAGAGTTCTCACGGGTTCACCTTATAATCGCCAACCGGCGCCTGGTCTTCCTTCCTGTCCCAAGGTCCGTGATCACGGCCACATAGATCCCCGAGGCCGCCTCCCTGCCGGACCTGGTCCTGCCGTCCCATTGGAGCCTGCCGTTCGTGTTATTGGCGGTCTTCTCCTCGACCAGCTCTCCCGTGACGGAGTATATCTGAATTCTGGCCGAGCGGGTCAGGTTGTCGAACACGACGCCGGATGTCGGGTCCCCGGCGTCGAAGACCTTGCCGTTGTCCGCGGCCCCGTCGTTGGGCACCCACGGCACGGGATAGACCAGGACGTCCAAGAGGTCCCGGGCAACCTCCTGCGGCGCCGGACCCATGACCTGATAGATCGAGAAATGGTCCAGCAAGGCCAGCACGGCCCTGCTGGAGACGGCCACCCAGGAGCGCTCGACTTTCTCCCAGTCCAGGCGCACTTCGTTCCAGTAGTAGAGCTTCAGGGACGCCTCAGCCGCCCCGGCCAAGTCTTCGGGCTTGTAGGGCACCGCGACCAGCACGGACTTCTGGAAAGCCGCGCCCTCAGGTCCCAGGACCAAGGCAGGCGAAGCGGCCTTGAGGGTTTGCCGTTCCATCCGTTGTTTTCTCATAGAAGCCTGTGAATCCGCCGGATCGGCTTCCTCCATCGAGATGGAGGCGTCCCGCGCCAGCGCGCCCTCCGGGATGTCGAGCTTGTACCCGTCAGGATGCTTGATCTTGCCGCCTTTCGCCGTCACGGGCTGTTTGATCCGCTTGGGCTTGCCCACGACGACGATTGTCGGGTCGCCCGTCCCCGGCAGGAGCCTTTGAAGCCTGCCGTTATTCGCATCAGCCACGAGCAGCCTGCCTTGGCCGTCCAAGGCCAGCCCCGAAGGCTTGTTGAACTGCCCGGGCTCCTTGCCGTTTTGCCCCAGGATGGCCACGACGTTTCCAAAGGGGGCGAATTTCTGTACCCTGTCGTTGTTCCTATCTGCGACGTAGAGGAACCCCGAGGGGCTCACTGCCAAGCCCTGGGGCTTGTCAAACCGGCCAGGCAAGGTCCCGGAAGAGCCCAAAATGGAGAGCATGTTCCACGAAGCGTCGTATTTGAGGACGCGGCTGTTGGTCTCATCAGAGACCAGCATGTTTCCTTCAAGATCGAACGCAAGTCCCGCGGGATGGGCCTCCGTGGTCCCCGGGGGCAGGGGAAGGGCGATGGTCCTCAATGCCGCGCCGGAGGAGCTCAAGACCTGGATCCTGCTGTTGTTCGAGTCCGCGACGTAGATCAGCCCGTCTTTGACCGCGACCGCCGAGGGCTTGTTGAACTCGCCCGGACCCGCGCCTGGCTGGAACCCGCCTCCTTTCTTCTTCGTTTTTCCCAATGAAACAAGAACGACGCCGCTCGTCGACACCTCGACGATCCGGTCGTTGTTCGTGTCAGCCAGCCATGCCGACTCGCCTTGGCTGTCAAAGGCGAGTCCCTGCGGCTTGTTCAAACCCAGCTCCCCATAGGAGGCGGCAGGCTCTCCGTTGGAAGCGAAGACTCTCACACTGTCGTTGTTCGTATCCGCGACCCATATCCTGCCTTGAGAGTCCCCAGAGACTCCCTGGGGGTGGTTCAAGCCAGGAGTCTGTCCTATCACGAGGTCCACGGCCAGAAGGTCCAGGTACATCCTGGCGTCCATGAAGGAAGCGTTTCCCACCGAGTCAACTGCTTCCAGCCTCAGGGTATAGGTTCCGGCAGCCACGCTGGCTGCGTCCAGGACACCCAGAACCCCGGTCTGGATAGAGTCCGTGCCTTCGGACACGGTCGTAAAGCTCTCCGCGTCAAACCACTCCCCTGCCGAAAGCTTAAGCGCATAACCGGCCAGGTGCGGGTCCGAAACCGTGCCGATGATCTGGACCACGCCGTTGAAAAGCTGCGAGATCCCGATCGAATCCGGGCTGGGGCTGAGCAGGGCAAGAGTTGGTGCGGCCAGATCAACGGCGACGACAGCCGCGTGCGTTACCTCGCGGTTGCCCTGCGCGTCTTGGGCGAAGAACTCAAGTTTGTAAGCGCCGTCTTGTCCGGCAGGCAGCGTGAAGGTGGAGATGAAGACCTGGCCGATGCCCGGGTTCAGATTGTCGAAGCGAAGATCCACGCCGAGTTGGGCGATGGCTAACTCCTGGAAGACCACGCCGAACCCCAGAGCGTCGCCCGCGGAAGCGAGGTCATCCACGGACACCAGGTTCAAGACAGTGCCGCTTCCTATCACCACCTCGTCCACGCCCGCCGGAGCGGTGCTCAACGACACGAAGCTGCGCGGAGGCCTGCCGTCGTGCGCGATCTCAAAAGACCCGGAGTGGGCAGCCGTCGAGTTCTCCACGAAGTCCTTGGCCGAGACCTTGAGCCGCCATAGCCCGTCGTCAAGATCGAGTGGATCGAGCACCTGGCCCGTCGTGACCCTCACCAGGTCCGGCTTCTGGCCTCTGGGGAACCCCCGGTCCTCCAACTGCTCCAACGCGGCCTCGAACCGCGGGGAAGCATCGAAGAAGTCCATGACGACGAAACGGACGGTGATGGAGCTTGCGCCTGCGATGAAGCGGTCCCCGCCCAAGGGGGACTCGATGGAGACGCTCGGCGCCGTGGTGTCCAGGATGACGCGCAAGGTCCTCTTTGACTCGATGTTTCCCACGCCGTCCCAAGCAAGATAGCCGACCTCATGCCTCCCCTCGGCCGTGCCGGCCAGGGAGAAAGTGGAGACAAGGACCTGGCCGGCCGCAGGCGAGGTGCTTGCGAATTCCAGGAAAGCGGCGCCGTCCAAGAAGGTCCTCTGCCCCCCCACGCCCAGCCCGATCCCGTCGCCGATGGAGACAAGGTCGTCCACGGAGCCCAGGCTCAGCACGGTCTTGCTCCCTATCGCGACCTCGCCCGTCCCAAGCGCCGAACTGGGCAGGCCCGTGGAAATCAGGCTCCGCGGCGGAAGGGTGTCATGGACGATCTCGAAGGCTCCTGAGAACGCCCGGGTCGAGTTGCGGACAAAGTCGGTAGCCGAGACTTGAAGCTCCCATACCCCGTCGTCAAGGTCCGAAGCCGCGATGACTTGGCCGGTGCTGACCTTGACGAGGCCCGGCCTTGGTCCTCGCGGGCTTCCCTTGTCCGAAACCTGGAGCAAGAAAGCGTCAAAGGTCGGGGAAGGGTCGAAGTTGTCCGTCACTCCGAGCCTGACCGCGAAAGTGGACACCGCCGATACGAAGCGCTCCCCGCCGCGCGGCGAAATGATCGCCACGGCCGGCGGCGTCAGGTCGAGCGTCACCGCCGCGGTCCGGGGGGGCTCCCGGTTGCCGGAGGAGTCCTCGGCGAAGAAGGCCAACGCCTTCGCACCCTCCGCCTGCCCGGCCAAAGTGAAGGTCGAAGCCAGGGTCGTCGAGGGCGCAGGAGGGACGAACGCCCGGGAGGAGCCGTCAACGTTGAGCACCTGCCGGGCCACGCCCAGACCCAGGCCGTCGCCTTCCTGGGCCAGGTCGTCCGTGGAGCTCAAGGTCAGCAGCGTCAGGCTCGACACGAAGACCGGATCGGCCCCGGCACGGGGCTCGCCGACCGCCAAGCTTGTTTCGGGGGAAAGGAAATCGCCCACCACGATCCGGTAGGGCTGCGTGCTTCGGTCCAGGACGTTGCCCACGTTGTCGGAGGCCACAAGTCCAAGGGAATGTACGCCCGTGGCCAGGGAGACCGTGAAGCTTGTCCCAACCACGGAAAAGCTGCCGCCATCCATGTTGTACCGGACCGACTCGACCCCGGAGCCCGCCTCCGGAGGGCCTCCGGGGACCAGGGGGTCGCGCACGCGCGCGACCAAAGTGGTCGAGGTGCTCGCAACGGCGATACCGTCAGCCAATGGGAAGAACGGCCCGGAGGATGCCGACAAGAGGACCAAAGGCGGGGCCCAATCCACGCCGATGGCCACGCTCCGGATGGGTTCGATGTTGCCGGCCCGGTCCAAGCTCCTGAACTGGACCGTGCGCAGCCCTCCGGCCAGGGAGAATGCCTGTGTCCCACCTAGGGCCGTGAAGCCCGCCGTGGCGGTGTCCACCCGGAACTCGCTCCGGGACACCCCGCTCCCCGGCAGGCTGCCCAGCGGAGGATCGCGGCTCGACAAGCCATAGGCCGTTGAACTCGACGCGAACAAGCTTCCGGAAGCGGCCGCGAAGCGCAGGCCGCCCACGAACTCAAGCGCCGTGGCCGGGGCCATCCTGTCGACCGCCATGACGGCGAAGAAAGAGAGCGAGGCCAACGGCGCGATGAGAAGGTCCTGGTCCAAGAGCGGGCCGATATCCGCCGCCAGGACCCAAAGGTTCAGCTCGGGCTTGAACCGGAACAGCCTCAAGGCAGCCTCTACATCCATGCCGCCGGGGTCGGCGTAGCGAATCTGGATGGTCGCCCCGCCCGGAAGCCCGCCCGGGGAGATAATCTCATAGATCGAGCCCGCGAACACCAGCCCCTGCGCCGCCGCGGCGGAGGTGGCCAAGGCCACGGCGGGGTTCACCCCGGCGGTCGACACCGCCGTAATCTGCACCCCGGCCACGGCGGCCACGAGTTCGACCGCCGGCAAGCCGCCGATCAGGTCCAAGCTCCGGGCCACGTCATAGGTCCTGGTCGAGGCAAAGACCGCCGGGGAGAGGTTCACGAGTTCGTCAACGGCCCGCAAGGCGAAGAAGAAAGTCGTCCCCGCCGCCAGGCCCGAGACCACGGCGCTCTGGCTGGTCCCCGTCGGGGCGGGAAGGGTCGAAAGGGCCAACGAAGCGGCTTGGGCGAAACCCGCCTCCGTGATGGGGAAGGTCGCGAACTTGAGCTCGTACTTCATGGCCCGGCCCACGCCGCCATCGTCCCCCGCGGCGGTCCAGGCGAGGGTCGCCTGGCCAGGACCCGGACCCGGCGCCGCCAAGAAGCCCCCCACTGGCCCGGGCGGGGCCGGATCGATCCCCGCGTAGTAGCCCAAATAGAGCCGGTTCTGCCCGGACGACATGAACCCATCAGGGGTCTCCAGGGAGGGGGGTCCGAAGGCTGTCTGGCCCAGGGTCATGTCCAAGAAAGAAGCCCCCGGCGCCGCCTGGGTCGAGGTCATGACGCCCCCCGCGTCCAGGACGCCGCGCGCCAGGCGCACGGTCCGGGTCGCCGAGTCCACGATGAACTGCGACTGAAACGCGAAGCCGTCCAAGCCCACGGTCAGGGTCTGCTCGCCCGACAAGGCCGTCGAAGTCGAGATGTCGAGCGTGAGGCTGGGCGGCGGGGGCGGGACCGACACGCCGGGGGGGAGCTCCACCACCTCCACGGAGGGCGGGGTTGGGCTCGTGGGCTCTCCCGCCAAAGGCGCGCGGGCAAATCCCGTGGCCCCCTCAGCCGACGCCTTCAACAGCTCATCCTGCGCCTTCAAGGCGAGGAAGTAGGTGGCCCCTCCCTCCAACCCGGACAAGATGACGCTCTGGAGCTCCCCGCCCCGCCCCGGACGGGGAGCCTCAAGGACGCGCGCGGCCTTCAAAAATCCCGCCGGCGTGATGGGGCTGGTCGCGATCCGCATGTCGTAGCGCATGGCCGTCCCCACCCCCGCGTCATCGCCCGCCGCGGTCCAGGACAATGTCATCTGCCCCGTCCCGGGTCCGCTTGAGGCCGAGAATCCGCCGATCACCCCCGGCGCTATCGGGTCGATCCGGGAATAGAAGCCCAGGAACAGCTTGCTTGACCCGGAGGCCAGCGCTCCGTCGGCAATTTCATTCGAGGGCGGCCCCACGAAGGGCTCCCCCAAAGTAAGCTCGGCGATGCCGCCCGGGGTTTCCGCGGAGGTCATCACGCCCCCGGCCGAGGCCACGAAGGGGTTCTCCGGGACCGGCGCCGAGAGCTTCTGGGGGAAGATGAAATCGACCTTGAGTCCCCCGATCGTCATGTTTAGGCCGGCGAACTCTCCGGGAAGGACCAGCGAGGTGCTTATGCCCACGCCGTCCGACACCCCCAGGCTCACGAAATTGAAATCCGGGTTGGTGATGACGATCATGAAGGGCTGGGAGGGGTCCACCACCCCGAAGAGGTCGAGCGGGGCGCGGATGTCGAGCGGGGTCGAGAAGGCGTGGACCGAGGACGCCGTGAGGAGCCCCGTGCGGTTGGTCGCGATCACCCGGAAGAAGAAGGTGGCCGGCGAGATGAGCCCGTCCAAGACGACCGAGTGCGAGCGGCCCGGAGGCGTGGCCGCCGAGCGCGCGAAGGCCGTGGAGGTGCCGAACTCGACCTCGCACGTCGTCTCGTCGTCGGTCGTCCACTCCAGGCGGGCGGAGGCGGGCGTTCTCACGGGAACGGCGACGCCGGCTATCACGGGCGGGCTGCGGTCGAAGAGGGTCTGAGCCTTGGGGAAACTTGCGGGCGTAGGGGCCACTTCCAGGTTCCCCGCCGCGTCCTCGGCCCGGGTGTAGAATTGGTAGGTCCCGTCCCCACCCGGTGTAAAGGCGAAGGTTCCGGAGGTTCCGGGAGCGCTCGAAAACACGACCCAGTCAGCGAAGACCCCGTCCCCGGCCGCGTCCTTGCGGAACCACAGGAAGGTCCGGGACACCCCGCTCAGGAAGGCCTGGTCAGTCGAGCCGAAGCCCACCGCCACCGGCGAGACGCTCGTCACCGCCACGGACACCGAGGCCGTCGAGCCCGGGGGCAGGTTGTCGAAGCGCAGGCTCACCACCCCCGTGTCGAGGTGCCCGGCGTTGCCGGAGCGGTCCTGGAGCCAGACGTAGAGCACGGTCTCACCGTTGACCATCTCCGACAAGCTCACGCTGAAGGTCCCCTGGCCGATCACGAAAATCCCATCCTCCGGCCCGACTGGCGGCGTCAGGAGCTTGAAAAATGCCCCCGCAATCCCGGAAATGTCGGCCGGAGGGTCCAGCGTGACCTGGAAATCCTTCCGGTTCGTCCAGGGGCTGGGGTTTGACCCGTTGGCCTTGAGGTTCGCAGGGGGCCCGGGCGGGACCGTGTCGATCACGCCCCGAACCTCGCCCGTGAGGGCGTTGGCCGCGAAGGCGCGCGTGAAGGTCGCCACGACGAGGCTGGAGTCGTCTTCAAGGGTAGCCCGGAGGTTGGCGAGGCTCCCCCCGTAGCGCGGGGTGAGATCGATCGCGTAGGGCGCGACGAAATCCCGCGTCGAGTAGGCCACCCCCAGGCGCCAGTCGGTCGAGCGAACGAGGGGCGGTACCGGCGGCGCCGCGACCAAAAAAGTCCCAAACTCGCCCGGACGCGCCCCGGAGACGCTCACCTGGATCCCATCCGCCAGCCATTCCTCCACGCCGGGAAACCCGAAGAAGCAGCAGCTCGCCTGGGTCTGGTTTTGTCCCTCGGCGTCGGCGGTCAGGATGGCTCCGTCACGGGCGAAGGCGAGCCGGGCCCCGTCCGGCGACCACGCCGGGGAGCGGGCGTTGGGGATGATCGTCCTTGGGTTCGTCCCATCGGCGTTCATCACGCGCACGCTCTTCTCGAAGAGGTTCGGGCCTTCCTCGAAGGCGATCCGGCCTCCGTCAGGATGCCAGGACAGGTTGGAGCGCCGGATCGAGGAGGCGTTCAGGACCGTCCGGCCGCTTCCATCGGAGTTGACCATTACGATGTTGCCCTCCCCTTCCACGAAGGCGATCCGGCTGCCGTCCGGCGACCAGGCGGGGTCGCTCTCGAACCTGAGGGCTTCCAGGGGACTCAGCCGGAACGGCCCGCCCCCGTCCGGGCTCACCGTATAGATGTTCTGGCTCGTTGAGGTCAGGCTCCCCGACACCACGGTCCGCGCCCCGGAGAAGGCGATCCTGTTTCCCAGGGGCGACCAATCCGGGGCCGCGTCGGAGTGCCGGGCGTCGGAGTCCTCCGCGATCAGGCGCGTCTCTTGGGAGCCGTCGGCGAGGCCGCGGAACAGGAAGAACCTCGAGCCCTGGCCCAGCGATTCCACCTCCTTGGGGTAGACCGCGCGAGCGCCGTCGGGCGCGAAGCTCGCGCCACCCGCCGCGTTGGGAATGGCCAGCCGCGTCCCGGGGGCCTCGTCGGCCGTCGCCGTGACGCGCCATAGGAAGCTCTCCCCGCCGGAGGGCGCGAGCCCGACAAACTGCGCGGCGTTGTTGGGCGAAGCGAGGACCGTCCCGCCCGCGTTCTTGACCCCGGTCACGGTCAAGGTGTAGGCGAGCTGGGCGGACTGCGTGGAGGTCTTCATGCGCACGCTCATGCCGTCGGCCAGAAGCACGACGCCCTCCACGGCCAAGGCGGGGCTCACGGCGTAGTTGGCGGCCTGGACCGCCGTGAAGGAGTCCAGCGCCATGTTGAACCGCGCCTCCACGTAACGATTATCGATGGCGGTGGAACCTGCCACCCGAAAGGGCTCGGGAAGAGGGGGAGGAGGCGGGGGCGGGGCGGCCGGGAGGACCGCGCGGATCGCACGGTCCAAGTTCAGGCGCCCGAAGCCCGTTCTAATGTCCCATCCTGGCAAGTCCAAATCATCGGCACTCCTTTCAAGGATCTGTCGAACCTCGTACCAGGGGAGCTCCGGCCGCAGCGAGAGCAGAATCGCCGCAGCGCCGGCCACGTGTGGCGCGGAGAAGGAGGTTCCGGAGCCATAGTCATAGGTGCTGAATCGCGTCGTTGACAGAATGTCAACCCCTGGAGCCACCATGGATAGGGCAATCCCCGTGTGTGAGAAAGGCGCCTGTTGATCAGTGTTGTCCGTCGCTCCCACTGCTATTACATTGAGTGAAGAGGCTGGGTATACGACGCGGTCTAGGAAATGGTTTCCAGATCCCCCCACGATGGTAACACCAGAAGCAGCGGCGGCAAAGAGCTGGGACTCGATGGCCTGAATGATGTCGAAGCCGGCGGCAAGCGAGATATTGATTACTTTGGCACCGTTGCGGTAGGCATACCTGATAGCGCCCTCCAATTCATTGGTCTCACGAACTCGAATAGGCATGATCCTGGCGTTCCAGTTCACCCCGGCGATCCCGGCGGCATTGTTGGTTTGGGCGGCAGCAATCCCGGCGACCAACGTACCATGACCGTTGGCCAGAAGCGATTGGTCATCGGGCACGGGGTTGTTCTCAGCGAAGTTCCAGCCATGAACATCGTCTATGAATCCATTCCCATCATCGTCAAAACCATTGCCCGGGATGTCTAGGCTAACATACAGCTTGTTCTTAAGATCCTCGTGGACAAGGTCAACCCCGGAGTCGATCACGGCGATTGTTACGCTTGGACTGCCGGTGGATTGCGTCCAGGCTTCCACTGCGTCAATGTCGGCATCGGGCTTTCCATTTCCTTGCAGGGAGGTTCCCAAATTGTGAAGATTCCATTGCTTTGCGAAGCGCGGATCATTTGGATTGACCAGCAGTTCCTCAAGAGGCCTGTTGGGCTCCATGGACTCTACTTCCGGATCGTGCCCCAACCAGTCAAGCAGAGTTTGCATGTCGATGTCTTGCCGGCACCTGACCCCGTAGGCTCCATAGCGGGAACTGGGGTCGTGTCTTGTCACCCAGCATCCATAGGACCGCAGGATTTCTTCCGCGCGTCTTGGATCAGTTCCTATTCTGAAGCTCAACATTAATTCCCCGGCGATGACGTCCGCCTGCATTCTGGACATCGGGCTATACCACTTCTCAGTCTTCTTCTTGATCTTCGTCCTATCGACGTTCCAAACCTTCTTCTCCAGATCCAATCGCTCGCCTTCTTCCGATCTCAGTATCGGCCTGCCGAATACTATCCCCTTCGAGCGTGCCACCTCCTTGATTGCTCCAAATGGAACAATAGCCACGCGTCCCAGGTTGTGTGGGACGGTAGTCAATTCAACCCCGAATGGTTTCAAGCTCTCCATTTCAGGCTTTCCGGAGACGCTCTTGGTCTGTAGGGAAACGAGCACGTTGCTCCCGTGGACTTGGATCTTTCTATTGTCGCAATAGTCCTTGGCGGACCCTTCTCCCAATTGCTCGTAGACCTCGCCGCATTCGGCGAGCCATGCATGCAGATTCGATGGATATTTGCGCCCCTTCCTCATAAGCTCTCTCTGCCAGGCCGCGTGACTGCCCACCATGTCATCATATGCCTGGCGCTTCATGTCCAGGACCTCCTGATAGGTGAGGGGCCGGGTCGAGCCGCTGACCTGGCTGGGCGCCAGCGCAAGAACCTTCCCGCCCTGACTGGACTGTCCCCACGCCGGAAAGACCAGGGCTCCCGAAAAGAACATCGGAAGAATCAAAATGCGTCTCATAGAACCTCCGTTCCGAACGACTCTAGGCTCGCCTGGGTCGGAACTCTCAAGCCGAACTCCAGGGATACGGGGATTCGAGGCCCCATCAGCGCTTCTCCAACGGCAACGCCTCGAGGTTCCCTCATCTTGGCCTCCTGCTCTATGTGCCGCCGGATGCTTGGCCCGGCGCCGTCCGTTTGATCCATTGCTTCGACAAGGACCGGACTAGAAAGTAGACGCTTGACTCCAGCGCCAGGAAGGCATCGGCTCCGTTGACGGCCATCGAGCCCGCCCAGATGATCTCGCCCGTCTCGACGTCCACGAGCTTCGCCGTGACGCCGGCGTGCGCCTCGATCGCGTAGACGTAGGGGGACTCCGTCTTGACGTGGCTCACATTGGTCCCCACCTGCTTGGACACCTCGACCCATTGGCCTCCCTCCCGCTGCTCCTTGACGATCTTGAAGACCGGCTCCTCGACCTTGGTGTGCGTGGGGATCAAGACCACCTGCTTGCGCTCGGCGACGGTGGTCGCGCTCCCCATGAGGAGGGCGTCCACCCCGAGGATTCTCCCGACCTTCCTGACCGTCTCGGGGGCGAGCAGGCCGCTCGTCCCCAGGTACTGCTCCTTGAGGACCGCGTCCAGTTGAGCCCGCTCCACGACGCGAAAGCCCGCCTCCATCATGTGCCGGTTGAAGTGGTCCTCGGCGCCGAGGGATCCCGGGCCGTTCGATTCGAACCTCCAAACCCCGATCCTGCGGACCCTGGAGAGGTCGTAGGCGGGATTGAGGACCCCGGGCTCGGCGCAGCCGGCGGCCAGCAGGGCCGCCGACAGCATCAGGCGAGCCCTCATGAGGCCTCCCGCAGCTCGTCATCGATCCTGTCGAGGTGCTCCTTGGCGGCCTTCTGACGCTCCGGCTTCTTGTCGAGCCGGCGGACCGCGCTCCAGGCCTGGCGGGCCTTGAGCCAGAAGCCGCGCCGGGCACCCTTACCCTCCTCCGCCAGGCCGGGATTGATCGCCATGGACTCGTAGAGCAGCCCCAGGGAATAATGGGCCTCGGTCAGGTTGGGTGCCAACCGCGCCGCCTCCTCCAGGGCCTTGATGGCCTCCTTGTATCGCTTGAGCTCCTGGTAGGCCAGGCCGAGCCCGAGCCGCAACTTGGCGTTCTTGGGGTCCTCCCGGATCGCCTCCTCGAACCTCGCGGCCCCCTCCTCAGGACGGCCCCGGTTCGAGAGGTCCACGGCCTGGGCGGCGGCGGAAGACGCCCCCGGCGCCGGCATCGCGCACAGAAGCAAGAAAAACCCGCCCGCGAGCATCGCCCTTGCCGGAGCAAGGGCCGGCGCTTCCTTCTTCACGTCAATAATTCAACCCGCTGGTAAATCCCCAGTAGCTTGACCCGTCGTAAAAAACAGTAATGATGTCGGTCTTGCCGTCGGTCGTGGTCAGCTTGGGCGCGGTTCCTCCCGGCCATTTCACGCCTGCGGGCCACGTCACGGTTCGATTTCCTCCCGATTGCAGGAGGAACAAAGTCAAGGTCTGCCCCGCCGTCGCGCCGGAGAAAGTCAACGCCGGACTGTTGTCGAGCGTCAGCTTGCAGATATTCCCCAAGGGAAAATGAATGACCGGGTCGGCGCTTGAGCTCTGACTCGGCGCGATGATTTCCGAGACGACCTTGAACGTGGCGATTCCCGAGGTGACGGCCAAGTCTCCGCCCCCGAAGGAGGCGGAAACCAGGGAATAGGGCACGCTCACGAGTTGCTGACGGGGAACCAAGGGCACCTCGGGCGTGGTGATGGACGGCCCGGAGACGACCTGCATCTGCAGAAAGCGGGCGTCCCCCGCAAAAACCGCGGCCAGACCGGCTTGTCCCGCGGCATCCGGCGGATCCGCGATGATCACCTGGAAATTGCCGTTGCGCACGTTGATGCCGGACAAGGTCTTGGTCCAGAGAGGGCTGCCTCCCGTGAGTTGGTCGTAGATGTCGAACCGTATCGAAAAGACCCCGTCCCGGTTGACGCCGCTGGAGTCGGTCAGACGGCCCTGCACGTTGAAGCCCGGGGGCACGGCGGCCGCGCAAGTCGCCAGCAAGAAAACGGCGGCGACGCCGGCTAGATGCATCTTGGCTGTCTTCATATCACACCTCCCAGTTTGTTGTCCGCTTGATGCATCGAAGTCTCGTCTTGAGGCCTCCCCCTCGACACACGGTTGACCTAATCTCCGCTCTCCCCGTTGCCCGTGACCTCGGCCCCGCCGTTGGCGGTGCCCAGCTTCAGGGACGCGGCCGCGGTCCCGCCGCTGACCACCACCGTCCCGCCCTCCCAGGTGGGGACGACCAGGTAGTATTTCCGGAGGATGGAGTTGTAGGCGCAGACGAAGCCGGAATAGGCCGCCGCGTGGGCTCCGTTGTTGGGGGTCAGCGCCCGCATCTTGCCCTGGACGTCGGCCGCGACGCCGGCCGCGGTGGAGCCGGCCCCGAGCATGATCGTGCGCACTCCGTCGCCGTTGAGGTTGATCTGGAGCGTCGCGCCCGCGCTCACCGCGGCGGCCGGAGTCGCGCCCGAAACGGACTGGCCTTGGATGTTGCGCGCGAACTGGCCGCCCTCGTACGTCCATCCCCTGCCGACCGCGCCTGCGGTCTCTACCCAGGCGCCGCTCGGGTAGCCGTACACCTGCGCGAGTTCGGCGCCTTTGGCCGAGATGAAGGCGGAATCCGCCAGGATGACCGCCTTGACCATCCCCGCCAAGACAAGAGCGTAGTGCATGTGGTTCTCCTATGGGTAAGCGTAGCGGACGATGACGATGCCGGAGCCGCCGTCGCATCCGCAGTCGCCTCCGCCTGCGTACGCGCGCGCGCCGGCACCGCCGCCTGTGTTGGCCTCGCCGTTGCCGCAGGCGCCGGGGTAGACCGACCCGGCACCGCCGCCGTGGGTGGCGCTGCCGGCCGTGCCGCTGGCGGGGTATCGCCCTCCGCCTCCGCCCCCCGCATAGCCGGCGCCGGCGCCGGTGATCGCGCTGTCGTACCCGGCTCCTCCGCCGCCCGCTTTTCCGGAGACCGCGTTTTGACCCGCTGCGCCACGACCTCCTCCGCCTCCTCCCCCCAGATCACCGTCGCTGAAGAAGAGCCCGTTACCGCCGTTATTTCCCTGGCCCGCTGTGCCCGCGCCGCCCGCGGGGTCGAGGGTGTTAGCGCTTCCGCCGCCGCCCGAGCCGCCGGAGGCGCCGGCAAGGCAGGACATGTCGCTGCCACCGCCCCGCCCGCCGCTCGCGGCCGTCGTGGAGCCAAAGACCGACTGGTTGCCGGAACTCGCGCAACCGCCGCAGCCCCGAATGCCGCCGAAACCGACTGAAACGGTGATGTTGCCGTTGATGGTTTGGCCGTCGCCGATGTTGTCTTTAAATCCGCCCGCGCCGCCGCCGCCCGTTCCACTCGTCCCGCCCCCGCCGCCCACCACAAGGGTCTCGACGGCGCAGGGCGTCGTGGCCGGGGAGAAGACGCCGCCGGTCGTGAAAGTGTGGATCCGGTAGCCACTCAAGGTCGAGATCGTGCCGCCCGTGGCCAGGCCGCAGGAGCCGGGCGTGGCCGCGTTGCGCCTCAAGCCGATAGCCTTGCCGGCGAAGCCCTCGGCGACGATGGGAGCCAAGAGGAGCACCGCGGTCAGGGTCCTCTTCATGGTCAGAGGTTGGCACCCGGCGCGGCCGCCGTGGTGCGGGTGATCTGACGAATGGGCAGGGATAACCGCATGCGGGGGCCGTTGAAGGGCCCCCTTAAGACGTCCGCCCCGCTACAGGCTGCTGAATCCGGCGCGTAAGAGCGATGCCAGAAAAGATGGTTTCTCGGCGTGAGAATACCTCGCGTTGCCCGGCTATCCACGACACTGGCAACGCCACATTATCCACACAAGGCGGCAATGTTGTCAAGCAGAAAATGAGTCGAAAGTCCTATCCCGTGCCAGGACAGAAGACCCAGACGGCTCGGGGTAGTGTCTGAATTTGGTACTTGAGCGGTCTTGAACGGCTTTCGGTTCCGTACCGGGGACTTTTCCGCGCGAAACCGGGTGTCAAGCCGGGAACCGGCGATATTCTTCTCAACGACGAGGTCGGAAGCGATAGCGTTTCGGAGCTGAATACGGATGCTGGAACTCCAGAAGATCGATGAAGGCGTGGCGCACCCAGTATCTCCCCCCTTTCGGAAGAGCGCGGCGCAGATCGGCCTCGACTTCCTGGGATTCCAGGAAGGCGAATGTCCGATCGAAGAGCACGACCCTGAAATCCTCGGTCTGGGAGACCTGCACCCGGTAGGATCCGACCTCCAAGGGATCGACCACCGCGTTCATGATGTCCGCGTTGAGCCCCTTGGCCGAGGGCGGTTGCGCCTCCCCGGTCTTGGCGTCCAAGTCGGAACTCGGCGCCGCGATCTTGGCGGCGACGGATTGGGTGGCGGCGGCCACCTTCGGCTCCGCCACCTTTCCCTCCTTGGGCCGGGCCGGGGATAGATAGCGGGAGCCGGGCACGCCGGGCTTCAACGCCCCCTCCTGCTGGGAGTCCAAGGACTCCGGGGGTGGGTGGGACGGGCGTCCTTCCTGTGGGGGCGCGGATTTTGGCTCCCTCGACGCCGGGGCGGCTTCCGACCGGGCGCGGGGCCGGGGCAGGGCCAGCCCGGCGGGCCGCCGGGAGGCGCCTCCTTTATTGAGCCCCAGCGGGTCCCCGGGGGGTTTCCCATCCGGCGGCGTCTCCATGGACCGGCGGGGAACCGCCAGGTTCACCGCCAAAGGCGCCGGCGGCGGGTGGGAACTGGACGGCGGGCCCTCCCGCCCCGGGGGCGCCGCCGCCCGCCGCTCGGCCCCGCCGGTCGGGAGCAGGACGGGCCTGGGCGGTTCCTCGCGGCCGCAGCCGGGAAGAAGGACGGCCGAGGCGAAGAAGAAGGCGATCACGCCGCGGGGACCCATAATGCGGTAATATATTAAAAAGAGACGGAACAATGATCTCGGCAAAGGACATGCTTGCGCTGCAGAATTTTCAGGCCGGAGGCCTGAAAATTTTGAGCTGCTACCTCCCCTTCGACTCGCCGGCCGAATGCGGGCGGGCCTTCAAGGCTTTGATTAAGGAGACAACGGCAAATGATCCGGGCCTGAAGAAATCATGCCCGGATGATCTCGCCCGGCTCGAGGAATTCGTCTTGAAGAAATTCGAGCCGGCGGGCCACCGGGGTCTGGCCGTTTTCTCCGCGGACGCCGCCAAGCTTTGGCAGGCCGCGGCCCTGCCCCTGCCGACGAAGGCCTCCCTGACGGCGGCGGAGCTCCCCTCCCTGGCCCCCCTGCTTAACATCATGGACCAGCACCACCGTTACGGAGTGGTCCTCATCGACGATTCCCGCGCCCGCTTCCTGGAGTACCACCTTGGGGAAATCATCGAGCATCCCGGCGACGAAGGCGCTTCGTCCGCCGACCCCCACAAACGCTTCGCCCGGGCCGCCGACCGTCTCATGGACCTGGCGCGCGGCAGGGGCTTCAACCGGATTCTAGCCGGCGTCGCGGCGGACTTGGAGGCCCAATTCGTCAACCACCTGCACGCCTTCCTCCAGGACAACCTGATCGTGGACGGCTCCCTGGGTCCGCAGACCCCGAACCAGGAGGTCCGGGATCGCATCGCGGGAAACGAGCGGGAGTTCCGCAAGGTCCGCGAGAGCGTCCTGGTCATCCGCATGCTCGACGCCCTCAAGACCGGGTGGGTGGCCTCGGGGCTTGAGGCCGCCGTACTCGCGGTGGAGGAGGGACGCGCCCGCCGCCTGTTGGTCCGCGATGGGCTGGCCAAGATGGGGCGGGTCTGCGCGGCCTGCGGCCGGCCCCACTTGGCGGGAAAGAAATGCCTGGCCTGCGGAAAAGCCCTGGAGCCGGTGCTCAACGTGGTCTTGGAAATCCAACAGCGGGCCCTGGAGCGGGGCTGCGAGGTGTTTCCCGTGCTCTACGAGGGACGGCTGGATATCGTCGGCGGAATCGCGGCCGAACTGCGGTTCAAAGCCTGATCACGGCGGGACGACCGAACCGGTCGTGGTGATGTCGCTGCCGGTGCCGGTCACCCCGGAGGAGATGTTGTTGTAGGTGGCCTTCCCCGTCATCTGGGTCGCCGCCTGCCCGCCCGAGTTCAGGAAGGTGAAATTGAAGCTGTAGTTGGCCCCGGCGCAATCAAAGGAGGCCGGGGAACCGCCCGCGTCCGAGGTAAAGTTGTGGGTCACGACGTGGTTGCTGACGGTGATGCTGGGGGCCGAAATGTTGGAGGTCCCGGACACGGACCGGTTGGCGAAATCGACGTAGACGGAATAATCCCAGGAACCGCTGCAACTCCCGCTGCAGGGAGAGCCTCCGGCGGTGGTTAAAGTCGTGAAACCCCCCGAGCCGCCGTAGGAGACCGACCCGGTCTCGGTCCGGCTGCGGACGTCGTCCCATTTGGCGATCCCGTCCGCGATCCCGGCCGCCGACTCCGCGGCGTCCTGGGAGGCGGTCGCGGTTTCGGCGCTCAGCTCTTCGCTCATGGCCGCGGTTTCGCCGGTGGACGCGACGCTTTCTCCGGCCGCCGCGGTTTCCTGTCCTGATGCCTCGGAGGCGGACTCCTCGTCGGAACCTCCGGGCGCCGCGCCGCCGCCGCCGGAAGGGGAATCCTCGGGAGCGGGGGCCAAAGCGGCGTTGAGCTCGGCCATCTGGCCCGGCGGGAC
This sequence comes from uncultured Elusimicrobia bacterium, assembly GCA_964358485.1. Lineage (GTDB taxonomy): Bacteria > Elusimicrobiota > Elusimicrobia > UBA1565 > UBA9628 > CAYHPY01. The sequence continues at coordinate 22,272 of CAYHPY010000022.1, read as the reverse complement.
CTCGAAGGGCGGGGAGGGCTCCTTGCCGGCCTCCATCGTCGAACCGAAGCCGGGCTTGGAGAGCTCGACCTCGGTTCCCTGATTGGCGACGCCCACCTTCCCGGGGGCCTCGCCGGCGTTGTTGGAGGCTCCGGGACCGAGCAAAACCACCAGGGAGGAATTGGAGTCCGCCTTTCCGGCCACCATGGTGCCCCGGATGCCGATGACGCCCACGGGAAGCTTGACCTTCATGTTGGAGGGGGCGTTGCGCGCCACCTTGCCGGTCACGAAGCGGAACACGCCCTTGGTCACCTGGGCCGAGACCTTGCCCGCGCCGGTCGCCGGATCGTAGACGAACTCGTCCATGACCATGGTGGTGTTGGGGCCGATGGTGAACACGGTTTCGTCCAGAAGAATCACCTGCATGCGGCCCCCGGCGTCGGTCGAGACCTTGTCCTTGAGATAGACCGGCTTGCCGCTCTCCATGACCCGGCCCACGGCGCCGGAGACCGGAGCGACGGCCTCGACGCGGCCGCGCACCGCGGCGGCGGCGCCGATCCGGGCCAACTGGGGCTGGGCCCCGGCCGGGGCGGCGAGCAGAAGGAGGAACAGGGCGGATCGTTTCATGGTCATAGCTCCCAGCGGTAGGTCAGCATGGTCGTGAGCTTATCGTTGTCGTAGGCGTAGTTGGCCAAGGTGGAGATGGAGGCGTAATACTCGAAGCCCCCGGTCCAGAGGAAATCCTTGAGGCTCTTATGCAGCAGGCCCAGGGGATGGCCATAGGTCAGGCGGACCCGGAAGGTCTCGTCTTTTCGAATCCGCGGGCTGATGGCGCGATCGGCGATGTAATAATGGTCGATGTTCGCCTGCGCGGAGGTGGTGAAGAACCGCCCTTTCCCGAGAAACCAGGAATGGGAAAGGTGGAAAGAGCTCCGCTCGAACGAGTTGTAACGCCGGGCCGAATCCTTGTCCACGTAGGCGTAAGCGCCGGCCACCCGCTGGGTCGGGGTGAGCAGGTAGCTTGCCCCGACCCCGGTTTCGTATTGCGCCCCATCCCGCTCCGGCGCCACCGCGATGTCCCGGGTCCGATCGTACTGCTGGTATTGGGCCGAACCCTGCCAATGAACGGAGAACCGGCCGCTCACCTTGCGCTCCACGCGCAAGGACACCGTCGGCTGGCGCAGGAAGGTGTCCTCGGAGAGCCGGACATGGTCGAAGGCGATGGCCGGGGTGACCTCCGCCCAGTCCCCCTTATAGATCAGCCCGGTTTGGCCGGCGTAGGAGACCAGGTCCAAATTGTCGGCCACGGTCTGCTCGGCCCGGAAATAGGTCAAAGACAAGAAGAGCTCATGGCCCGCCTGGGACCCCGGGTCATGCGTGATCCGGGTGTTGGCGACGGTGACGATGGAGGTGTCCTGGACCTTCAGGTTGGATCCGGTGAGATCGACCAACCGGTCCCCGATCAGGCGTTGCTTGGAAAACGGGGAGGAGTTCCGGTTGGTGTCCCAATCGAAACCCAGGCTCAAGGTTCCCGAGACGTTGGTCTTGCGGCGCTTCTTGGCGATCTTTTTGAGGAAATCGTCCACCTCGGCGCGGACGGCGTCCGGGAGCTTCAACTCCGCCAGGGCCTTGAGTTCCCGCTCCGCGTCGTTGATGTTATCGAGGCGGAAAAGCACGAGGGCGTAGAGCAGGCGGACCTGATGGAGCTTCGGGTTGACCATCAGCACCCGCTCCAAGGTGGCGGCGGCTCCCTTGAGGTTGCCCCGCCCCACTTGGGCGCGGGCGTAGCGGAAATTCAGGTCCACGTTGTCGGGATCGGCCAGGACGGCCTGGAAGGTGACTTCCCCCCCGCCCTCCACCGCCCTGCGCTTGGCGGCCTCGTCGGAGGCGGCTTCCCGGTCCTTGCGGGCCTGGCTTTCGATCTTGCCGCGCTCGGTCTCCGCGTCCGGATTGATGATCTGCCCGAAGGCGGGGACGCAGGCCGCAAGCCCCGCGACTCCGACGAGAACCCGCGCGCGCCAGCTCATACAAGGCCGATTATAACACACATCGCGCAAATGTGATTTCGACAATATTTCCTATTTGGGGAATAATGGTAGAATCGGACCTCTCCATGAAACTCCTGGGCCCCCTTCTCCGAAGGCTCGGCCGCGGCGCCGAGTACGCCGTTCCGGCCTTCCTGCTGCTCATGGCCGCCGTCGTCCGCTTTCAGGCCCACGAGGGCGTCGAGCTCGTTCGAAACCGCGTTTTCGACGCCTATCAGCGCGCGCGGCCCCGCCCTTATGAGGAGGCGCCCATCCGGATCATCGATCTGGACGATGAGAGCCTGGAAAAGCTGGGGCAATGGCCCTGGCCCCGAACCCAGGTCGCCCGCTTGGTCCGCAGGCTCGGGCAGTTGGGCGCCTCGACCGTGGCCTTCGACATCGTCTTCTCCGAGCCCGACCGCACCTCCCCCAAAAAGATGCTGGACATCTGGCCGGACATCCCGGAGCTGGCCTCCATGCGCGCCTCCGCCCGCTCCGGTCGCCTGCCGGATCACGACCAGGTCCTGGCGTCCGCCTTCGGCCAGGCCAACGTGGTGACGGGATTTGTCCTGACCCCGGCCGAAAACGCGGCGCGGCCGGAGCTCAAGGCCGGGTTCACCTACGCCGGGGACAACCCGATCGTCTATCTGCCGGATTTCTCGGGAGCCGTGACCGCCCTGCCGGTTCTGGAGAAGGCCGCGGCGGGCAACGGAAGCTTTTCGATCATCCCCGACCAGGACGGGGTCATCCGTCGGGCGCCCCTGCTTTTCCGCCGGGGCGCGGATCTTTATCCCTCGCTGTCGCTGGAAGCCCTGAGGATCGCCCTCGGAGGCACGGCGGTGTCGGTCAAATCCTCCGGGGCCAGCGGCATCGTGAGTTTCGGCCAGCACACCGGCATCAGCATGCTCCGGCTGTCCGGCCAGGGCCTGGCCTTGAAGATCCCGACCGACGAACTGGGCCGGATTTGGATCCACTACACGGCCGAGGCCCCGGGGCGGACCGTCCCGGCCTGGAAGATTTTCGAGAAGGGTTTTCCCGCCGAGTCCCTGGCCGGGTCCATCTGCTTTGTGGGAACCAGCGCCGCCGGGCTCAAGGACCTGCGCACCACGCCCCTGCAGCCCGCCGCCCCGGGCGTGGAGGTCCACGCCCAGGCCGCCGAACAAATCTTCCTGCAGAAGTTCCTGGAGCGCCCCGACTGGGCCGACGGGGCCGAATTCGTCTACATGGCAGCGCTGGGCGGACTCATGATCTTCCTGCTTCCCCAGCTGGGCGCCGCTTGGGGGGGCCTGCTCGCCCTTTTGTCCGGGGGCGGAGCCTTCTGGTTTTCCTGGCACGCCTTCACCGCTTGGCACTGGCTGGTGGACCCCCTCTACCCCTTCGCGGTGGTCCTGGCCGTTTATCTTTCCTCCACCTTCGTGACCTACTGGCGGACCGAAAACGAGAAGAAACAGGTCCGCGGCGCCTTTAGCCGCTACATGTCCCCGGTCCTGGTCGAACAGCTCGCGGCCCATCCCGAAAAGCTCCAGCTCGGCGGCGAAATGAAGGAAATGACCCTGCTTTTCACCGACATCCGAGGCTTCACCACGATCTCGGAGCAATTCGACCCGCACGGCCTGACGCGCCTGCTCAACCGTTTCCTGACCCCCATGACCGGCCTGATTCTGGAACACCGCGGCACCATCGACAAGTACATGGGCGACTGCATCATGGCCTTCTGGAACGCCCCCCTGGACGACCCGGAGCACGCCGTCAATTCCTGCCGGGCGGCCCTGGCCATGCGCGCCGCCCTGGAGAAACTCAACGCCACCCTGAGGAAGGAGGCCGAGAAGGCCAAGCAGAAGCTCCACGAGATCCACATCGGCATCGGCCTCAACACCGGGCCGGCCTGCGTGGGCAATATGGGCTCGGACCAGCGCTTCGATTACTCCGTGATCGGCGACACCGTCAACTTGGCCTCCCGCCTGGAGGGCCAGTCCAAGACCTACGGGGTGGACATCGTCATCGGCCCGGGCACCTTCGAGAAAGCCAAGGACTTCGCGACCCTGGAGCTGGACCTGATCCGCGTCAAGGGCAAGAATCTCCCCGTCCGCATTCACGCTTTGATGGGGAACGGGGCCCTGGCCGGCTCCCCCGCGTTTGGGACCCTGGCCGCCAAGCACGCCGAGATGCTGGCGGCGTACCGGGGCCAGGACTGGGAAAAAGCCCGGGGGCTTCTGGGCGAATGCCGGGGCATGAAATTTCCCTTGGATGGACTCTACGGCCTTTACGCGGCCCGCATCGACGCCTTCATCGAGAATCCCCCGAAAAAGGAATGGGACGGCGTCTTCGTCGCCACCAGCAAATGAAACTCCCCCCGACCGAATACGATCTGCGCCGGCTCATCGTCCGGGCTTGCAAGTCCCTTTCCGAGAAGGGTCTGGTCGCCGCCTGGGACGGAAACCTCTCGGCCCGCTTGCCCTCCGGCAACCTCCTCGTCACGCCCTCCAACACCGCCAAGGGGGACGTTTCCGAGGACGCCGTGCTCCTGTGCACCCCGGAAGGCAAGCGGATCCGCGGGACCGGGCAGGTCTCCTCGGAGGTCCTGGTCCATGTGGCCGCCTATCGGGCGCGGCGCGACATCCGCGCCGTGGTCCACGCCCATCCTCCGCTGGCCGGGGCCTTCACCTTCGCGGGGGCCGAAAAAGCGTTTCTGGAACCGGTCATTCCGGAATTGGTGGCCCGGCTGGGGATCGTTCCCACCGTCCCCTATCTCACCCCGGGAAGCAAGGAGCTGGCGGAGGCGGCGGGGCCCTACCTCGCCAAGCACGACGCGATCCTCCTGGGCCAGCACGGCGCGGTCACCGTCGGGCCCGACCCTTGGAGCGCCTACCTGCTCATCGAGAAGCTGGAGCAGGCCGCCTCCATCCTGAAGGCGGCCCGCGAATTGGCGGGCTCGGCGGAAGGGGTCAAGAAGCTCACCCCGGAGCAGGTCAAGGATTTGATCGGTTCCTACGGAAAGAAAAAGCATTGTTGTTGAGAGGGAGCCATGGCTGACGTCGATGTCGCGATCATAGGTTCGGGCGCGGGCGGCATGGCCGCGGCGGTGGCCCTGGCCAACGCGGGGAAATCGGTCGCGGTGTTCGAGAAGCACTACCTGCCCGGCGGCTGGTGCCAGACTTTCGAGCGGGGCGGCTACCGGTTCTCCCCCGGCGTCCACTACGTGGGCAAGCTCCAGCCGGGCGGGCGCCTGCGGGAGATCTACGAGGGCCTGGGCGTCTCCGGGGACGTTGAGTTCTGCGAGCTCAACCCGAACGGGTTCGATCATGTCGTGGCCGGAAAGGAGCGCTTCGACATTCCCAAGGGCCGCGAACAATTTGCCCGCAAGCTCAAGGACCGCTTCCCCCGCGAGGCGCGGGGGATCGACCGCTACCTGGGGTCGGTGGCCGACATCGCCGCGGAACTCGACGGGGACCTCTCGGGCTGGCTGGGAATTTTAAAAGCCCCCACCGTCCTGCGATGGGCGCTTTTCTCCTCGTGGTCCCACATCGGGCATTTCGTGTCCGATCCTTTCCTCAAGGCGGTCTTGGCCGCGCAAAGCGGCGACCACGGACTTCCCCCCAACCTGGCCCCCGCGCCCGTGCACGCGGCGGTCACCGCCCATTATTTCGACGGCGCCTATTATCCCCGGGGCGGCGCCCACGCCATTCCCCGCGCCTTCTCCCGGGCCCTCAAGCGCGCCGGGGGAACCATCTCCATGCGCAAAGGGGTGGCCCGAATCCTGATCCGCGGCGGGCGCGCGGTGGGAGTCAAGCTGGAGGACGGGACCGAAGTCTCGGCCCGGGTCGTAATCAGCAACGCCGACCCCGGCATGACCTACGGGCGCTTGATCGAGCCCGCCCAGCTTCCCGCGGCCTTGAGCCGGAGGCTGGCGCGTACCCGCTGGTCGACTTCGTCCTTGAGCCTGTTTTTGGGGGTCGACGACGACCTGCGGGCGCGCGGCCTGGATTCCGGCAATCTCTGGTGGCTGCGCGACAACGACATCAACGGGGTCTACGAAGAAGGGATGACGGCCTGGACCGGACCCGAGGCCCGCGGATTTTTCCTGACCGTCACGACCCTCAAGGACCCCTCGAAATGGCACCGCGGCCGGCACACCTTGGAGGTCTTCTCCTTCGTGTCCCCGGACGCCTTCCGGGAAAAGGGGCCCGACTACGAGGAGCGCAAAAAGCGCTACGGCGACGCGATGCTCAACGCCGTGGAACGCGTCCTGCCCGGCATCCGCTCAAAGATTTCCTTCGCGGAGCTCGGCACCCCGCTGACCAACGCGCATTTCGTCAACGCCGAGGCCGGCTGCCTCTACGGCACCGAGAAAAGCCTGCGTCAGATCGGGCCCTGGTCCTATCCTTTGAGATCGCCCATCCCCGGCCTCTGGCTCTGCGGGGCTTCCACCACCAGCCACGGCGTATTAGGGGCCACGGCCTCCGGACTGGGGGCCGCCGCCGACATCCTGGGCTGCCGCTCCGACGACCTGCTCACGGCCAAGGGGCCGCCGGTCCGGATCTACCCTTCGGAAGGGCCGGAGCTTTGGCCGGAGGACGTCCGACGCTCCATGCCGTTGCGGGAAGCGGCGCCCGCTTAATCGGGAAACGGCCACAGGGCTGGCTCTTCGGCGACTAATTTTTCCAAGAGGGCCCTAAGGGCCGGTTTTCGGAGCCAATGGTCCTACTTGCCGGAGGGCCTCGAAAAGCGCCACTCCGGCCGAGGTGGAGAGGTTCAGGGACCGGACCTGGGGCCCGATGGGAATCCGGTACATCCGGTCGGCGTATTCGGCGCGGATGTCCTCGGGCAGGCCCCCCGCCTCCCGGCCGAAAATCAAATAACTCCCGGGCCGGAACTTCGCCTCCCAGTAGGTCTTGGGGCCCTTGGTGGAAAAAAAGAACAGGTCCGCGCCGGGCTTCAGGGAAGCGAAAAAACCCTCGACCGTTTCATGGCGGACCAGCTTCAGCTTGGCCCAGTAATCCAACCCCGACCGGCGGATCTCCTTGTCGGCGATGCTGAAACCCAACTTGCCCACCAGATGGAGCGTGGACCCCGTCGCCACGCAAGTCCGCCCGATATTGCCGGTGTTCCAATGAATCTCCGGCTCGATGAGGACGACGTTGAAGGGGGCGGCCACTTACGGCTTTTGGTTGGGGTCCTTGCTCGGATCGCGGTTGGGATCCGGGAAAGGATAGCGGAAGGGATAAGGGTGGGGATAGGGGATCGGGTAGGGATGCGGATATGAGGAATGGATGTTCTCGTGGGTCATGACCTTGAACGCGCCGTTGGCCGAGCACAGAAGGGCCGCGTTTTGCGAGACGCCCGTGGAGGCCTTGTAGCAGTCCACCGGCTCGTTGGACTCGGCTCCGGAGCAGAGCAGGGCGCGAAAATCGGTCGTTCCTTGGGCCGCCCGGTAACAGTCCACGGGGGCCAGGGAGGAAGCCCGCGCGCAAAGGAGTGCGGGATAATCCGTCAGGCCCTTGGCCGCTTTGAAGCACTCGATCGGGGCCAACGACGACGCCCCGGCGCAGAGCAAGGCCGGGTAGCGGGTCAAATCCTTGGCGGCGCGAAAACAATCCAGCGGGGCCGAGGAGGCCGCGCCCGAGCAGAGCAGGGCCGGATAATCGGACACGCCCTTGGCCTGGCGGAAGCAGTCCGTCGGGGCCGTGGAACGGGCCTGGGCGCATAGCAAGGCGGGAAAATTGGTCAGGTCCTTGGCGGCGCGGAAACAATCGACCGGCGCGCTCGACCGCGCCCCGGAGCAAAGCAAGGCGGGGTAATTGGTCAGGCCCTTGGCGTCCCGGAAGCAGTCGGCCGGGGCGGAGGATTGGGCGCCGGCGCACAGGAGCGGAGGATATTGGGTCAGATCCTTGGCCGCGCCGTAACATCCGGCCGGGCCGGAGGCGTCCATGGAGATCGGGGCGGGGACCGGGGCGGCGGGAAAGCCCTCCGGGGGAAGGCCGGGCAGGACCGCCTCGAAGGCGGAGGCCTGGGCCTTGACCGATTCGGGGCTCAGGGCTTCGGCGGGAAGGTTCGCGGCGAAAAGGGAGGCGGCCAGGACGAAGAGGGATTTCATGTTCATGGGCCGAGTATACAATACTTGCGGCCCGTCGGAGCGGCGACTCAGCGGCCCTCAGGGCCGCAATTTTTTCCTTTCGTCCCGTCCATTTCTTCCGTTGTTGATATTGTTTCGTTATTTCAGCCGCGCCGCCGCCTGGGCCGCAGTCAAGCGGACCTCGGCGGAAGGGTCCGCCGCCGCCAGGCGGTTCAATTCGGCGGCATATTCCTTGGCCATCGGTTGGAAGGGGGCCTGGACCGTGAACAAGGCGGCGATCGCGCCGGCCCGGACCGAGGATTCGCCGTGCTTGAGGGCCTCCCGGAGCAAGGACAGCACGCCTTCGTCGGAGGATTGGGCGGCGGCCAGCGCGGCCATGCGGGCGGTCCCGGCATCCGGGGAGCGGACCCCCGCCCCCAGTTCGGACTTGGCTCCGGCTCCCAGGCTTCCCAGAGCCGCGGCCGCCCCTTCCCGGACCGAGGCATTGCGGTGCTTGAGAAAGCTCGCCAGCCGGGGGGCGTCCTGCGCCCGGCCCAAATCCCCCAAGCCCAACACGGCCCCGTGGACTACCTCGGGTTCGGGATCCTCCAACAGGCCGAGGAGGATTTCCCGGGCTTCGGGCGCGAGCGCCTCCGTCCGGGCGCGCTCGGCCGCCAGTTCGGCGGCCAAGGGGGCTCCCCCCGCCGCCGCCAAGCGGGAAAATTCCTGAAGGCCGCCATGTCCCGGGCCCATCAAGTCGAAGGGATTGGCGGACTTGGCGAACAGGGAAGTTTTCTCCGCGGGACCGGCGGGCCCCAAGGACAGGACGGCCACCAGTTCCGCCAGACGCTGGGCGCCGTAGAATTTTCCCTCGGGGTCCGGCCTCCCGCCGGCCGCGGCTTCGGCGGCCGCCAAGAGCCTGAGCCTCCCGGGCTGTTCGCCTTCCTTCGAAGAAAAGAGAGCGCCCAAGGCCCCGGCCGCGGCCCGGCGCACCCGCCAATCGGGATCGGCCGCGACGGACCTCAGGACGGGAAGCGTCCCCTCCACCGGCAACATGCCGAGATATCCGACGAGCAGGGCTTTGCGCGGCCCGGTGGAAATTTCGGCCTCGGCGGCGGCGGCCCCCGAGGCGGGACGGCCCGCGCCCGCCAGGGCCAGGCGGATCCACGCCAACTCGTTGAAGCGCTCCGGGAAAGCGGCTTGCGCGGCGCGCGCCAGGATTTCGGGCGTCTCGGCGAACAAGCCCGCGGCGGCTCGTCCCGCCGTCTCCCCATCCAGGCGGGTTCCGGCCAAAACCGCCAGCCGCGCCCTGATGCGCGCCGGACCGGAGCCCCCCTCGGCCGCCCTCATCAAGGGGGCCAGGCGCGCCCGCTCCGCCTTGAGGGCCTCCTCGCGCGGGACCGCGGGCCAATCCGCCGGGGGCGGGGCCAAAGCCGAGTCCAAAACCGCCTCGCCCCGGACCAGGAGAGCGCCCCAGGGATCCCGCGAATAGGAAACGGCGGGCGCCGAGGCCGGACCCTTGAGCCGGTTCTCCTTGCCGCTCATGACCAGGACCCCGTAGGACCCCGCTCCCCGCTTGACGGCCCCCGTGGCCGCGTCGGAGAGGCCGACGATGTTTCGGTCCCCCCGCACCACGGCCAGGCCGTGGCCGTTGACGTCCCCGCGGATGGAGCCCCACTCGCTGGAAAAAGAATTATCATCGCCCGCCGAATCCAAAAACCCCGCGGCCAGATCCCAACCCAGGGCCGGTCCCGCCCCCCAGGACGCCAGGGAATTGCGGTGGCCGCGCAGGATCAAGGAACCCAAAGCGGCATGGACGCCCGCGCCCTGCGCGTAGCGCCGGGCCAGGAGGCGGTTGCCGTCTCCGCGGACCGAGAGTATCCCCAGGGCGCGCCAATAGCCCATGCCCTGGGCCATGTAGCTGGCGCGCAGGTCCAGGCCGTTGCCGTCCACCGAGGCCGCTCCCACGCCTCCCCCGGCGAAGGCGCGCGGACCCAAGCCGACGCCCTGGCAAAAACTGGTCGCCCCCACCGCCTCGTGGGGATCGGGAACCGTCAATCCGCCCTCGATCCGGGAAGAGCCTCCTTTATGACGAAATAGGCCCGCGCCCCGAGTAAAACCGAAACCCTGCCCCGATTGGGCGGCGTTGATCCGCGCCCCCTCGCCCTCCGACACCATCACGCCCGTCCCGAAAGCGCCGGCCCCTTGAGTGAAGCGGCCGCCGTTGACCACCGAGGCTGAGCCCCGCATGAAGAGCCCGCCCGCTCCGAACAAACCCGCGCCCAGGGAAAAATCCCCGCCCCGGACCGTCTTGACCCCGGAGGGGTTGGGCAAGTACAACAAGCCGACGCCGAACACGCCGGAGGCCGTTCCGCTCTCCCCGGAGCCGTCGATCTTAACTCCCCGGCCGAGATCGATAACCACCCTTATTTCCCCGGGTCCAGCCGAGGCCGGGGAGCCTAAGTAGGCGTTATCGCCCCCTAAATCAACAATCAACGCCGCCTCCCGAAGGGAGGCGGCGTTGAATTCATCATTTCCGTTCCCCTTAATTATTACGTCCCCAAATGCCGTTTTCCACTTCAGTCCGTTTTTTAGGCTCGTTTTCCCCAGAACCGCCAACCCCCGCTCCACCGCCGCCGAAACTTGGCGGGCGGCCTGGAGCATCGGTTCAACCTCGAAGCGCTCGGCCTCCAGGAAAACCTTCAGATCTTCCTCCTCCGGAGTTTCGTCCAACAGGAAGGACTTCGCCGCCGCCAGGGCGTGGCGGCGTTTCCCCTGGGGCCAGGATTCCAGGGATTTCTTGACGAGAGCGTCCGCGTCCCGGATGGCTCCAAGGATGTCGGCGACCGCGGCCCGGGCCCCGTCGGGAAGGACCTTGGCCGCCGCGGGCAGAGCCTCGGGCAGGCCCCGCACCGGAGCGCCGGGCGGATGGGCCAGAATCTCAAGGCCCAAGGCGAAACGATCCGAAAGCAGGGCGCCTTTTCCGAGTTTGTCCGCCCAGGCGCCCGCGCGCTCCGGCGTCCGGAGCGGGTCCCGCATAAGGTCGTCGACGGCTTGAATGGTCAAGGGCGTCGCCCACCGGTCGGGGCGCAGGTCTAGGTCTTGCGGCGCGGCCCGGACTTTCGCCAAGCCTTCCGACGCCGCCCCGAAAAATTCCATCGATACCTCCTTGGCCCCGCCGGAAAAGGTCAGGGCCAACGCCAGCGCCGCCCAGGTCACGCCGGGCTCCGGAAAGCCCGTCCGGCCGCCCACGCGGCCAGCGAGGCCGCCAGCCCCGGGTAAAACGGCTCCCAGCCCCAGGGATACTCCGGGGACTGCATCCCGCCCCGCCACCAGCCGGCCGCCAGCCACGCCGCCGACAGCCCTCCGCCCAGGGAGGACGCCGCCAGAGCCCAGCCCCGCCCGATCCGCAACGACGGGAAGTAGCACGAGAGCGTCACCGCCAACAGGCCCGGCACCGCCGCGGAACCCACCGCGTACCATAGGCCCACCACGGAGGGCAAGGCCAGGGCCAGGGCGATCGAGGCCAGGCTCGTCGCTAGCAGACCCCACCGCACCCAGCGCTCCTGAGCCCGTTCCGGAATTTTAAATATCCTTCCGGCCGCGTCCTTGGCCAGGCTCGTGGACGCCACGAATCCGCCGGCGGCCAAGGCCGCCAGGATCGACGAGCACATGCCCGCGACGAAGGCTCCCCGGACCACCGGGGGAAGGAGCCATTGCGCCAGCATCGGGTAGGCCATGAGCGGCTCGCCCAATTCCGGAAGAAGCGCCCGCGCGAAGAGCCCGGTGGAGGTCGTCATGAAGTCGAAAATAAACCAAAAAAAGACCGAAGCCGCGATCCCCAGGCGCGCCGTCCGGGCGTCCTTGGCCGCGCAGACGCGTTGATGAAACGCGGGGTCCACGAAAGTCCAAAGGGCGATGAAGAACCAGGTGAGGATATAGCCCGGGGAGTTTCCTCCGGTCGGGTCCAAATGCGAGGCGGGCACCGCCGCGGCCATGCCGCCCCAGCCCCCCGCCGCCTTATAGGCGAACGGCAGGATCAAGCCGAACCCCAGGAACATCCCGCCGAACTCCAAGCGGTTGGTCCACACGTCGGCCCGCAGCCCCCCGACGGCCAAAAAGAAAAGCCCCGCGGCCGCCGCCGCCGGAACGCACACCGCCAGGGGCCACCCCGTGGCCCAGCGCGCGACGGTCCCGAGCATGAGCATCTCATCGGCCGAACTCGCGAGGACCGCCACCCACACGGCGGACAGGATCGCCACCTTCGTGCCGAACACGCTTTCCAGATGATCTGGAAGCGTGCGGCCCGGAAAGGCCCTCACCCGGCCGGCCAGGAGCCAGGCGTACAGCAGGGCGAAGCAGTAATAAGGAACGCCCTGGACCAGCCAATTGCTGACGCCGTAGCGGTAGGTGAACTCCCCCACCCCAAGAACCCCCCCGAAAAAACTCGGGACCATGGTGGCGACGAAGGAAGGAAAGCTGAGCGCGCGTCCGGCCAAAAGATAATCGTCCAGCCCCTCCTTGCGCCGGGACGCGGCCCGAAACCCGAGCCACCCCACGGCCCCCAAAAAGGCGGCCAAAACCGCGAAATCCCCCCCGCTAAGCATGCCCGTGGTGCCAGGTATCCACATTCTTCACTTTCTCAGGAGGAGATGGCGGGCGAAATCAAGCAGGCCGGCGAATTTATATCTCCCATCCACGTAATGCTCGATCACGTAGAACGCGAAATAATAGAAGCGGCAGAAGCACCAAACCGAAAGTGCCAGGAGGGCGGCCCCCTTGAAGGTCGGAACTTCCGCCAGCAGAAGGGCTCCGGACAAGAATCCTCCAAGCAAAAACAGGAGCCCCTTCAGATAAATGAGCCTTGAGTCCTTGAGGTCCATCAGGCCAGGCGCTCGGCGATCAGCCAGAGCAGGCCCGAATGCACGGTCAACCGGACGGGGCCCAGCGCCCGGTTGGAGAGGCCGCGGGAACCCGGAGGCAAGGTTTGCCGGCGGAGGCAGTAATGGGCGCCGGACAAGGACACTTCCGAAGGACCGACGGCGACCAACGAAAAAACCGTCTTTTTTTTAAAAGGGATCCGATGGACGCCCGGCATGAGGAGGCGGGCGTCTTGCCGGTCTCCAAGCAAGAAAAGGTCCATGCGCCCGGCGTAGCGCTCCAAAAGGGCGAGATTGACAAGCTCATGGTCCAACCGCCCGCCCCGCGCGCCCGCGATCCACACCGGTCCGCTTCCGATCTCCAGGATGAAGTCCAGCGCCTTTTCCAGGTCCGAGCGGTTCTCGTCGAAATCGCACCAATAGACCGCGTTGCCCAGAGCCTTGCGGGAGGCGGGGCCGGAAGGCGGAAGGCTGTCCATGTCGCCGACCACGAAGCGGGGCTTGATTCCCAAACGGACGGCATGGCGCGCGCCCCCGTCGGCGCAAACGATGCCCCGGCACTTGGCCGACAGGGCCCGCACGCGGGCGGGGTCGCCGAGCTCTCCGTTAAGCAACAGAAGCGTCGGCGGCCGTTTCACTTCTTGCCTTTCTTTTCCGCGTCCTCGAGCCGCTTCTCGAGCCGGTCCAACTTCTCGGTCAAGCGATCCACATCCTTGGAAAGATCCTGCAATTTTCCCTTCCGGCCCTCGCGGATGTCCTCGATGGCTTCCGAGGCCCGCCGTTTCATGCCGGGGACGGGATCGCGGGCGGCGATCCGGGAAAGGCTTCCGACGGCCTCGGGATCCCCGAGGTTGGTCAAGGCGGAGATGGCGGCCCCGCGGATGGAGCGGTCCTCCTCGGTCTCGAGCACCAGTTCCACGAATTCGCGGACCTCCCTCTTGTCTTCCCCGACGCCGGCGAGGGCCGAGAGAGCGGCGCTCCGAATCTGATACGGCTTGCCTTCCGAAGCGTGTTCCATCAGCAGCGGGATCAGGCGCTCGTCGCGCAGTCCGCCCAACCCGGAAAGGGCGGCGTTTCGGATGATTTCGTTCCAGGAGCCGACGGAGAGTTTAGATTTAAGAATCGGCTCCGCCTCGGGCAGACGGAGGGCGCCCAGGGAGGAGAGGACGGCGGATTCGACTTGATAGGACGGATCGGAGGACAACGGAACGAGAACGGAAAAGGCGCCCTTCTGACGGAGAAAACGGGAAAGGGCCGTCGCGACGGCGCGGCGGCTTTTGGGATGCTTGAGGGCCGCGCCGTCTTTCAGGGCCGCGAGCGCGCGCGGGCCGCCGACGGCGCCCAAACCCTCGGCGCAGGCCGCGGCCACTCCCCAGAACGAATCCTTAAGCAGGCACTCCGCAAGCGCCGACACGGCCTTGGGGGAGCCCTCGTTCGCCAATAACCGGGCCGCCCTCAGTCGGCCGGGGACGGAAGGATCGTTTCGAAGCTGTTCGATGTCACATTCCTCCGGAAAATCCGATTCAAAGCGAGCCAGGACGGTCTGGTCCGGATCCAGGCGGATCATCTTGGGTTTTGACGGGAGAACCCAGGACTCGCTTTGCTCGTCCTGGTCCAACTCCACCTTGACCCGCTTGCCCCCGCGGCCGTGAAACTCGATCGGGAGGGAGAAACGGAAGGGGGCCGCCCCTTTCTCGAGCTTCTGCTTGAACTTCAGGGTCAGCTTCTTATCGGAAGGGTCCCACTCGTATTTCACCTTTAGATTCGGAGACCCCGCCCCGTAGATCCATTGATTGAAGAAAGCCAGGTAGCTTTTTCCGGTCTGCTCCTCGATGATCCGCCGCAAGTCCTCGGTTTCGGCCACCGTGTCCTTGTGCCGGGCGACATAGGCGCGGATCACCTTCCAGAAACGGTCCTCGCCGAGGCTCCAGCGGAGCATGTGCAGGACCCAGGCGCCCTTTTCATAGGTATGCCGGTCGAACATGTCGTCGGGGTCCTCGTAGCGGTCGGTGACGATGGGACGGGCGTGGCCGCCTTCCTCGGAGAAGTACCGGCGGGCCTTGCCGTCCAGATCCAAGGCGGCCTCCTCGGCCCCAAGGTCCTTGGCCTTCCAGACGACCTGGAAGTAGCTGGCGAATCCCTCATTGAGCCAGAGGTGGGACCAATCCTTGCAGGTGATCAGGTCCCCGAACCATTGGTGGGCCAATTCGTGCGAGATGAGGCCGTCGGAATCGTTGTCCAACGCGGCCCGCCGGTCGATCAGGGCCCGGTCCAGGATATTGGTGGCCGAGGTGTTCTCCATGCCCCCGAAGAATTGATGAACGACGACCTGGTCGTACTTGACCCAAGGGTAGGGAGATGCCAGGAGCTCCGAGAAATAGGTCACCATGGCGGGCGTCTTGGCGAAGGTGCGGCGGGCGTCCTCGGCCCGGGCGGGGTCCACCCAAACCGTCATGGGAACCTGCCGCTTGCCTTCCCCTTCGGAGACCTCCGCGGTCTGCCCGAGTTCCTGGAACCGGCCGACCGCCAGAGTGATTAAATAGCCGACATGGGGACGCTCCTGGAGCCAATGGAACAAGACGGTTCCCGGCTTCTTGCCGGGACCCCGGGACACCAACCGTCCATTGGAAACGGCCGAGAAGCCCTCCGGAACGGCGGCCAGGATTTCGGTGGAGGAGCGTTCGTTGGGATAATCGACCATCGGGATCCAGTAGGAGTTCTCCTCGGCCTCGCCCTGGCTCCAAATCATGTCGGGCCGCCCGGGATGGCGCGGGTCGGCTTTGAAGAAGTGAAGGCCCATAAACCGGCCGGAGCCCATGTATTCGACCCGGACGGACCGTTCGGTTCCGGCCGGAATCATTTTTTGAAATTGCACGATCAGTTTGCCGTTGCCGGTTTCGAACTCTAACGGCTTTCCCGATTCGTCGCTGACGCGACGAATATCCAGGTCCCGCGAATCAAGGGACAAACGGTCAAAATCCGCCGCCAGCACCTTGAACCGGTGGGTCACGGCGGATTCAAATGTCTGCGCGGACAGATCCGGCGAGATCTCCAACCGGGTGTGGAGCACGTCCACCTCCCGGTCCCGGCGCAGGCGGGGTTTGTCGGCCGAAAAACGCTTCTCGCGGCTTGACGAGGCTTCGGCCTCCCGCCACTCCAACGGAAACGCGCCGGCGCGGCCCGCCATGGAGGCAAGCAGAGCCAGCGCCAAGGCCAAGCGCGTTTTCAACGCTTGAGAACTTCGGTCCAGACCCGGCTTCCCCGGGCGGGCTCGAAAGGCACTCCCAGGGCCGCCCCAAGGGTCGGGGCGAAGTCGGTCACCCGGGCCGGGGCCGCATAAAGGCCGGTGTTGAAATCGGCGCCCCAGAAGATCATCGGCACGCGCGCATCGTAGTCGTACGGAGTCCCGTGCGTCGTCCCCGTCTTATCGAAGGCGATCAGAACGTTTTCCCGCGCCAGGAGCAAAAGGTCTCCCGACCGTCCGGGAAAAAAGCTCCGCTCATGCTCGGCCGCGAACCTCTGCTCCACCGGACGCGGGTCCGCCATTCCGGGAATCGGAGCCTGGGGCGCCGCGACCGCCCGGACCTCGCCGGCCACATAGGCGTAGGACAGGCCGTCGAGCTTGCCGACCGCCTGGGCGGCCTGGCGGAGCCAGAGCCCCCAATCCAAACCTCGGGACCGCGCCAATTCCCGGTTCACGAAAAGGTTCGGCATCGAGAGGCCCAGGACCCAATTCTGGCCCGGGGCGGGCTGGAGGGCCTGCAAGGCCTTCTCGGCGGCCGCTTGCAGGTCCTTGTCCATGAGGCGCTTGGCCTTGACCTCTTTGCCCCAGGCCGATTCGGGCAGGGGCATCACGGCGTGGTCGGCGGTCAGCGCGACCGCCACCCCGTTCTTGGAGCCAAGAACCTTCAGCAGTTCTCCGATTTCCCCGTCCAGGGCCAGAAGCTGCTGGGACATCTGCTTGCTGTCGGGGCCGTAGGTGTGCCCGACATAGTCGGTCCCGGAAAAACCCACGATCAGGATGTCGGTCGCCTCATCCTCTCCCAAGGGATATTCGAGGATCGCCCGCTCCACCAAGTCCAGCAGGAGGCGGTCGGCCTTGGGGGTGTCCAAGAGCTTGGAGAAAAACGTGGTCGGGGCCCCCGCCAACGGACCGCCGGGGACTTTGAGCTTGGCGTTGAAGTCGTCCAACCAAGCCGGCCGGGCGTAGTAGCTGGAGGTGACGAATTCCCCCTTGGATTTATCCCACCACACCGCGGCGTCGGCCTTGTGTCCGCCCATGAGGATGGCGGCGCGGTCTTTGAGGGAGAAGGAGACCACCAAGGAC
The DNA here is from genome assembly GCA_964358485.1 of uncultured Elusimicrobia bacterium. Lineage (GTDB taxonomy): Bacteria > Elusimicrobiota > Elusimicrobia > UBA1565 > UBA9628 > CAYHPY01. The sequence goes on along the minus strand of CAYHPY010000022.1, from coordinate 5,010 downwards.
TTGGGGCTCTTGGATTTGAGGATGTCGCCCAAAGTGTAGGCCTCCAAATTCTGGGGGCCCTTCCCGTGGACTTCATCGGAAACGCAATAAGTTTCCTTGCCGGTGGCACGGTCGAACCAGTCGTTGCCGACGATGCCGTGCCGGTCGGGGGTGCGCCCCGTCAGGATCGCGGCGTGTCCCGGCGCGGTCTCGGTGGGGACATGGTCGTGGCGGGCCGAGGTCAGCACGGCGCCCGTCTCAAACAGGATCTTAAAGCCGGAGGTGAATTTCCCGGAGTAGCGGTCCAGATAGTCCGCCCGCATCTGGTCCACGCTCAGGACCACCAGCAGGCGCGGAACGGCCGCCGCCAGGGACGGGAGAAAGGCGAGCGACGCCGACAGGAGGAGGGCGCGGCGCATCATTCGGCCTCCGCGGCCTCGATCTCAAGCGTGATCCAGACCTCCTCTCCCAACGCCAGGCTTCCGGCGTCCAACACCTGGTTGTAGACGATTGCGAACTCCTTGCGGTTGATCTTGCCCTCGGCCGTGAAGCCGGCGATCAGCTTGCCCTTCTTGTTCTTCATGCTCCCGCCGAACACCACGTCCAGGGTCACCGGCTTCTCCACCCCGTGCATGGTGAGCAGGCCTTCCATCTTGTACTTGCCCTTGCCCGCGGCCGACACCTTGGTGCTCTTGAAGGTGATCGTCGGGAACTTGGCCGCGTCGAAAAAGTCCGCGTCCCGAAGGTGGGAATCCCGCTTGGCGTTGGCGGTGTCGATGGACGCCGTTTGGATGACCGCCTCCACCATGGAAGCCTCCGGCTTTTTATCGTCGAAATCGATGGTTCCGGAGAATTCGTTGAAGCCGCCCCGGGTCTGGCTGACCAGGTGGCGGATCTTGAAGCCGACGCTGGAATGAGCGGTGTCGATGTTGAATTTGGCGGCCTCGGCGCCCGAGGCGACACCGGCAAGGATGACGGCGACGATTAATTTTCGCATTTATTTCTCCCTAATGAGGACGACTCCCGAATTTCACGGCGGGTTCAATGATAGCCATTTTCCGGGCCCTATTTCATCTTCCGGGGGGGCTCCTCGATGGTGTGGCGGGGACGCCGGACCGGAAGGGTCGGTTGGAGGAAATTCCAGCCGGGTAGAACCGTGAGCCCGACCGCCTCCGCCCGTCCCAGGACGGCGGTCCGCAGTTCCCCCTCAACAAACCGGTGGACCGCCAGTTCGGCCGTCCCGCCTGGCCCGAGACGCCACTCCACCCAGAAGCCCAGGTCCCCCCACGGCTCGAGGATCGCGGCCAGCCCCGCCGGAACCCCGGCGAGGGGGCTGAACACGACGAGGCCCTCGGCCTCGCCCGGGGTCCAGCGCTCCGCCAGGAGCCGCTCGGAGTCAGCCCAAGACAGCCGCTCCAGCCGCGGTCCCGAGGCTTCCCGGGCCAACTGCAGCCAAAGGGCGGGCTCCTCGGGAGGCGGGCCGGCCTCCGGGCCCAGTCCGGTCCGGCTGAGGACCGGGTAGGGATTTCGCGGATATTCCTCGGGCCCAGGGAGGACTTCCCCGGCCGGAGAAACCAGCCGCGGGCGGTCCAAATAGTCGGCGATGAGAGACAGCCCGTTCCGCGCGCCCCATTCCACCAGATGGAAGGCCGCGCCGCGCGTCATCAGGCCCAGGCAGGCCGGCAGGAGCCAAGCCCGCTCGTCAGGTTTCGGATTCGATTTGGAGGGTGACATGATTGAGCCCGAATCGGGCGCGCAGAAGTTCGGTTCCGGCTTTCAGGACGGCCCCCTGCTCGCCGCCGGCGTCCAGGACCAGGTGCCCGCTGAGGGATTCGCTTCCCTTGCTCAGGGACCAGAGGTGCAGGTCATGGACCTCCCGGACCCCCGGCAGACCGGAGAGCGCGGCCCGGATTTCATCGAGGTCCAGATGAGTCGGAGCCCCCTCCAGGAGAATGTGAACCGAGTCGCGAAAAAGCATCACGGAGGTGAAGATGACGATGCCGCAGATGAGGACAGAGGCGATGGGGTCGGCCCCCTGCCAGCCGGTGGCGAGCATGACCAGTCCTCCCGCGATGACCCCCAGCGACCCCAGCAGGTCCGAGATCACGTGCAGGAAGACCCCCCGAAGATTGATGTTCTCTCGGCTGGCTCCGTAGAGGAGCATCCCCGAGGTCGCGTTGCACGCCAGCCCCACCACGGCGACGGCAATCATCGGGATCGCCAAAACCGGCGTCGGGTTGAGCCAACGGAGAAAGGCTTCCCGGAGAATCATACCGGTCACGACCAACAGGGAGACGGCGTTGGCCAGAGCGGCCAGAACCTCGACCCGTTGATAACCGAAAGTGCGCCGGGAATCGGGAGGCTTCCGGCTGAAGTGGGTCGCCGCCAGCCCAAGCCCGAGCGCCGCCAGATCGATGCCCATATGGGCGGCGTCGGCCAGCAGGGCCAGGCTGCCCGTCCACCAACCCCCGACGATCTCGGCGACGAAGATGACCGCGGTCATCGCGAAGGCGATCCCCAGGGGACGCTCCCCGCGGGAGGCGTCCGGAACGGGATGCGCGCAGTCCATTTTATCCCTCGGAACGGCCGCGGCGGCGGGCGATCTCATAAAGGAGAACGCTGGCCGCGCACGAGGCGTTGAGCGATTCCACCCCGCCGGAGGATTGCGGGACCCGGACGAGTTCGTCGCAGGTCTTGGCCACCAGGGGGCGCAGGCCCTGCCCCTCGGAGCCGATGACCAGCACAAGCGGAAGATTGAGCTGGGACTCCCAGGCCGGAAGGCCCGCCGCGTCGGCGCCGTAGATCCAGAACCCCGCCTCCCGCAGGCGCACCAAGGCCTGGGTCAGGTTGACGACATGGTAGACCGGGATGTGCTGAAAGGCCCCGGCCGAGGCGGCGATGGCCGCGGGCGTGACGGGGGCCGAACGGCGTTCCGGAAGGAGGAGGCCGGCCGCGCCGAGATTGGCGGCCGAGCGCGCGATGGCTCCGAGATTATGCGGGTCCTGAATCTGGTCCAGGGCGACCAGGACCATGCCCTCTTTGGCGGCCGGATCGGCCCCCAAGGTTTCGAGTAAATCGTCCAATTCCAGGGGGGGCGCCTCCACGACCCGCACAGCCAGGTCCTGGTGCCGGGGAGACAGGCGCTCCAAGTCCCGGGCTTCCACGAAGCGCACCGAGGCCCCGGCGGCGCGCGCGGTCTTGATGAGGTCCTCGAACTCGGGCCCGCGGCCCTTGAGCACCCAGAGCTCCCGGACGCGCTTGGGGGCGGCCCGGACGGTCTCCGTCACGGAGTGCAGGCCGCACAGCCAATTGGTGTTCTCGCGGTGGCTCATTTCCAGCGCCACCGCTGGCCGTCCTTGCCGTCCTCCACGAGCACGCCCTTGCCGTCGAGTTCCTTGCGCAACGAGTCCGACAGGGCGAAGTCCTTGGCGGCGCGGGCCTTGGCCCGCTTTTCCACCAGCTCGGCCAACTCCGGCGGCAGGGCCCGGGCCTCCTCGAAAAGACCCATCCCCAGGACCTTCTCGGCGGTTTGCAGAAAGGCAAGCTTGGCCGCGTCGGGCAGGTCGGCGCGCAGGAGATCCCAGACCACGGCCAGAGCCTCGGGAATATTGAGGTCGCCCGCCAAGGCGGCCTTGAATCTTTGCTCCCAATCCGCGCAGGACACCGGTCCCGGCGCGGCCCGCTTGCGCAGTTCGGCTGCGGCGTCGCGCAGGCGCCGGCGCGCGGTCTTGGAGGATTCCAGGGCGTCCCAGCTGAACTCGAGCTGTTTGCGGTAATGGGCCGTCAGGCAGTGGTAGCGGTAGTCCAGCGGCTCGATCCCCTTGGCCTTCAAATCCGCCAAGGTGATGAAGCCCCCGGCCGATTTGGCCATCTTGGCCGCGTTCATCAGCAGAAATTCGCCGTGCATCCAGACCCGGACGAAGGGCTTGCCGGTGGCGCCCTCGGCCTGGGCGATCTCGTTGGTGTGGTGGATGGGAATGTGGTCCACGCCGCCGCAATGGATATCGAAGCTTTCGCCCAGATACTTCATGGCCATGGCGCTGCACTCGATGTGCCAGCCGGGAAAGCCCCGACCCCAGGGAGAGTCCCACTCCATGTGCCGCTTTTTCCCCGGCGGGGAAAGCTTCCAAACCGCGAAATCGGCCGCGTTTCGCTTCTCGGGATTGGCCTCCACCCGCGCCCCCGCCTTGGCCCCGGCCAAATTCTCGATCCCGGCCAGGCGTCCGTAGTCCTTAAAGCGCGCGGTGTCGAAATAGACCCCGTCGGCCGTCTTATAAAGAAGCCCCTTGGCCTCCAGGCGGCGGCAAAGCTCGATCTGCTCGGGAATGTGGTCGGTGGCACGGCAGAGCACTTCGGGCGGGAGCAAGCCGAGCTCGCGGGAGTCGGCCAGGAAGGCGTCCGTGTAAAACTTGGCCACTTCCCAGGCGGTCTTGCCCTCGCGGGCGCCGCCCACCTCCAGCTTGTCCTCTCCGGAATCGGCGTCGGAGGTCAGATGCCCCACGTCGGTGATGTTCATGACATGGCGGACCGTGTAGCCCAAAAAATCCAGGGAACGCCGCAGGACATCTTCAAAAACGTAGGTTCGCCAATTGCCCACGTGGAGAAAATTATAAACCGTCGGCCCGCAGGTATAGAGCCCCACCTTGGGCGGCTCCATGGGCTCGAAGGCGTCCACGGAACGGGTCAAGGAGTTGTAGAGCTTGAGCACAGAGGTATTCTAGAAAAAAACGAGAGGTGCCGGTGCCGGGCGTTGATCTCAACACGGGGGCCGGAGGTCCCCGTCCTCAATAGGTCCAATAACTTCCCTTTTTAGGTCCCCCCGGCCCCCAATTCCCCCCCCCTTCCCGGTAAAATATCTCAATGTTCCGTCCCCTCTTTCCGTTCGTATCCGTTCTCCTTTTCCTTTCACAGGCCCAAGCCCAACAACTCCGTTCCGCTTCCCGCGCCCAAGGCGCCGTCCCCCGTTCTTTCCAAGGAGTCCCCGGGCGCTTGGCGCCGCTCAATCAAAGCGCCGCCCGCCTCGGCGCCGCC
>CAYHPY010000021.1:0-47015 GCA_964358485.1 uncultured Elusimicrobia bacterium | reverse complement strand
ACCGGGACCAGCAGGGCACGAGCTGTCCCGGCGACGCGCTCTACGGCCGCCTTCCGTCCTTGCGCAAGGCCGTGGCGGCCCCCGCGCCCGTCCCCGCCCTCAAGCCGGTGATGAAACTGCTCCAGGAGCGGGGAGCGGACGCGCTTTTCGAGGGAGGACGATAAGGTGAAAATTTCAGCGTTGCTTCTGGCGCTTGCTGCCGGAAATGTTTGGGCCGTGGAGGCGCCGCCCGCCGGGCCCGGGGCCGCGGTCGCCCCCGCCCGGATCGCGGAAGAGGCGGCCGTCAAGAGGATGATCCGCCGGGCCGAGACCCGTCCCGACCGGGTGGAAACCGTCCGCGCGGGAGGCGGCGTCTACGCGGTCTCCATCGTGCGGGTCCTGGAGCCGATCGACGGCCAGGACTGCCCCGCCGGAACCCGGGCGGAGAACACCCTTTATGTTTCGCGGCCGGTCTCCGGGAGCGGGGGGGACATTCATCCGCTCCGTCTGACGGCCGTCTGCCGCGGGGACCGGGGCGTACGCGACAGCCTGACGGTCAACGCCGGCTGGGACGGGTCGATCATCGAGGCGACGGTCTACAACGGCTCCTTGGGCCTTGTCGTCCACCCTGCCCCGGACCCCGCCCCCGCGGGCTCGGCCCCCAACGAGCCCTCGCGCCTGGCGGGTTTTCTGGAGCGGCTCGTCCGGCAACTTTCCAGATAGACGCCGGGGAGGGGCTTGCGGATTTCCAACCCTGGGGCTACACTTGAGTGAGCCGGTCCGGAGGAGTTTCCATGGGAAAAACCCTTTCGATTCTGGTCCTCGCCGTCGTTTTGTTTCCCACCTTTGCCGCCGCCGCCGACGGCCCAGGCACCAGAACTCCCATGAGCCCCGGCTGGGGCAACGATTTCCGGGAGAGGCTCAACGAGGCCTTCGTCGACATCAAGGGAGCCTCAGGCTACGCGACGAACACGAATTTCGCCTACTTTCCCCAGCCTCAGAAGGACGCGGAGGGCAAGTTCGTCAAGAATATGGACGGCAGTTTCAAGGACGGGGAGATTCCTCCGCAGTTCCGGGGGGTGGGCGCGGCGGCCTTCGCCCCGAACATCGGGATGAACAAGGGCAATAACAACGCCGTCATCATGGCAACCGTCGAGCTGTTTTCCATCTGCCATGACCAGGATGAGCTGGCGTTCGTCATGGCTCATGAAATGGCTCATTTGGTCCTCAATCATCCCAAGCTCGTGGCCGACAACAACGCGAAGGTCTTCGAGGCCTGGTATGACGAGCAGTCCGGGAAGGATTTCTCCTTCGCCGATCTCGACACGAAAACCAAGCTGGCCCGGTTTCAAAAGGACAAAGGGGCCGATTTGGCCGCCTTTCAATTTCCCTTCGAGGAAGCCGCCGACCTCAAGGGTCGGGAAATCGTGGAGCAGTTCAATAGATCCTTGGGGCGGCTGAAATACAAGGCCAAGGGCTCCTCCATGATGCTCCACGCCAAGGACTTCTTCTGGGTGATGGACCTCAAGGAGGCTGCGGACCACCCGCCCATCATGACCCGGGCCAAGAAGTTTAAGGAGATGGACTTGAACCAGTCGCTGCCAAGCGACTGGAATAAATAGCGGCCGTCAGGTCGCCTGGAAATGTTCTATCATTGCCTCGTTCCCCATGCTTTCCGTTATTCCGTTGTTGATTGCCGTTTCCCTCTCGGCTTTCGCCGAGTCGTGGCCGCCCTCTCTTCCTGAAACCCTTTCCGTTCCCAGGACTTCCCAAGTTTCCGACTGTCCCCTCTCCGGTCAGCGGATCGAGCCCCTGGAGCCGCAAGCCGATTTCGCCATCCAGCGCCTGGACCCCGCCGGTCCTGCCGACCTTCCGATTCCCGCCGACGACCTGGACCGGGCTTCCGCCGTCCTGGCCGCCCGCCGCACGCTGGGCTATTGGGAGCGGCGTCCCCCGGGGACGACCGTTGCGGTGGGCTCTCGGCGCTATTCCGCCGCCCGCATGGCCGAAAGCTTCTCCGCCTTGGCCTCTCTTCTGGAAAGCATTCAAGATCCCGCCGCGCTGAAACAGGCTTTGGTTGAGAAGTTCGACTTGTTTTGGGCGGTGACGGACGCGGGAGAACACAAAGGAACGGTAACGGCTTACTTCGACGCCGACATCCCGGTCTCGCCCGGAGGCGAGACCGGAACTGTTCCCGTTCTTTCCCGCCCCTCGGACCTTGTCCGCATCGATTCTTCCCTCGGCCTTCCGTTCGATTACGGCCGCTCCGACGGCAAAGGCGGTTTTGTTCCCTATGACAGCCGTTCCGAAATTTTCGGCGGCTCCCTGGCCGGACGAGGCCTTGAACTCTACCGGACCCGCCATGCCACGGACCTGCTGATCCTGCAAACCGAAGGCTCGGGTTGGGCGGTGTTTCCGGACGGACGGCGCAAGCGCCTGGCCTTCGACGGGGCCAATGGGCATGTTTTCAAATCCGTCGGGCGGGCGCTCATGGACTGCGGCTTGATCCCGCGGAGCACGCCTTCGATGGAGATCCTGGCCTACCTGAAATCCCAGACCCCGGAACGGGAGGCGGAGCTGGTGGGCCTCAATCCCCGTTATGTTTTCTTTAAGGAAGCCGGGCCGGGAGGCCCTTGGGGCGCCTCCGGTTTGGAGTTGGTCGGGGGGCGGTCCATTGCCGTGGACCCATCTCGGGTGCCCCTCGGTTTGGGCGGGCTCATCATCTCAAAAAAACCCGTGGCCGACGACAACGGGCGGATCGTTCGTTTCGAGGATTTTACCCGTTTTATTTTTACCCACGACACCGGCTCCGCCATCCGGGGCCCCACCCGCGTCGATCTCTTCTGGGGCGGCGGGCCCAAGGCCGAGGCCGAGGCGCACAACATGCTTTTCCCCGGAAAACTCTATTTCCTGGTCCTCAAGGATCCCGCCCATGGCGCTCGCGACGGTCGCTGACGCCCTGGCCGGGAAACTCCCGGAGGGGTCCAAGGTCACCGTCCGGGGTTGGGCGCGTTCCCGCCGGGATTCCAAGGGCGGCTTCTCCTTTGTCCATCTCAACGACGGTTCCTGCTTCGATTCGCTCCAGATCGTGGCGCCGGCGAGCCTGGCCAATTATGAGGGAGACGTCCTGAAGGTGACGGCGGGCTGCTCGATCCAAGCCACCGGGACCTTGGCGCGTTCCCAGGGCAAGGGGCAATCCTTCGAGCTTCAGGCCGAAAAATTCGAGGTTGTGGGTTGGGTGGACCAGCCCGATAGCTACCCGATCAGCCCGAAGCACCACACCTACGAATATTTGCGCGAGGTGGCGCATTTACGTCCCCGGACCAACACCTTCGGCGCCGTGGCCCGCGTGCGCCATTGCCTGAGCCAGGCCGTCCATCGATTTTTCCACGAGCGGGGCTTTTACTGGGTCCACACCCCGATCGTGACCGGGGCCGACTGCGAGGGCGCCGGGGCGATGTTTCGCGTCTCCACCTTGGACCTGGCCAACCCTCCGCGCACCGCCGAAGGAAAGCTCGACGAGGGCAAGGATTTCTTCGCCAAGCCCACCTATCTGACGGTCTCCGGACAGCTCAACGTTGAGGCCTATTGCCTGGCGCTTTCGAAGGTCTACACCTTCGGGCCCACCTTCCGGGCGGAGAATTCCACGACCCCCCGGCACTTGGCCGAGTTCTGGATGATCGAGCCGGAGGTGGCCTTCGCCGATCTCAAGGCCGACGCGGATCTGGCCGAGGAGTTCCTGAAATATTTGTTCAAGGCCCTGCTCAATGAGCGGGGTGACGACATGAGATTCTTTGCCGAGCGCGTGGACAAGGACTGCATCGCCCGCTTGGAGCGCTTCGTGGGCTCCAGCTTCGAGCGGATGGATTACGCAGACGCGGTGGCCGCCCTCCAAAAATCAGGGAAGAATTTTCAGTATCCGGTGTCCTGGGGCATTGATCTGCAAACCGAGCATGAACGGTGGCTCACCGAGGAATTCGTCAAGCGCCCGGTCGTCGTGATGAATTACCCGAAGGCGATCAAGGCGTTCTACATGCGCGTCAACGACGATGGCCGCACCGTGGCCGCCATGGATGTTTTGGCCCCCGGCATCGGCGAGATCATCGGCGGATCCCAGCGCGAGGACCGGCTGGACGTCCTGGACGCCCGCATGGACGAAATGAAGCTCGACAAGCGGGCCTACTCCTGGTATCGCGACCTGCGCCGCTACGGCTCCGTCCCCCACGCCGGCTTCGGCCTGGGTTTTGAGCGCACGATCATCTACGCCACCGGCATGGCCAACGTCCGCGACGTCATCCCCTTCCCCCGCACACCCGGCAACGCCTCCTTTTAAGGGGACACACATTAATTGGGGACACCCCCCATTTTTACCATCAATGGTAAAAATGGGGGGTGTCCCCAATTATTCGTAGCGGAGGGCTTCGATGGGGGAGAGGAGGGAGGCTTTGCGGGCGGGCCAGAAGCCGAAGATGATGCCGACGCCCGCGGAGAAGACGAAGGCCAGGAGAACGGCGTCGGGGCGAACGATTGCGGCCCAGCCGGCGAATTTGGACAGGATCAGGGAGACCGAGACCCCGAGGAGGATTCCGGCCACCCCGCCGACGGTGGAAAGGACGGCCGCCTCGATGAGGAATTGGGAGAGGATGGCTTGGCGGGGAGCGCCCACGGCTTTGCGCAGGCCGATCTCGCGGGTGCGCTCGGAGACCGACACCAGCATGATGTTCATGATGCCGATGCCTCCCACCAAAAGCGAGATGCCGGCCACGATCCCGAGCAGGAGGCTGAAGGTCTGCGTCGTGCCGGTCAGGGCGGCCTGAAGTTCCGCCATGTTGCGGATGGAGAAATCGTCCTCGCGGAAATCCGGAAGGCGGTGGCGGCGGCGCATCAGGACCTGGACGTCCTCCAGGACTTGGGCGATGGCCTCGGGGCTTTCGCATTCGATGTTGATGGTTTGAAGGTAGGGCTGTCCGAAAATCCGTTTTTGGGCGGTCACCAAAGGCACCAGGACCACGTCGTCCTGGTCCCGGAAGCCGCCCGATCCTTTTTTGGGAAGCACTCCGATGACCCGGAAGGAGGCCCGGCCGACCCGGATTTGCTTGTCGACGGGGTCCTCCGCCCCGAAAAGCTTCTCGGCCACCGTGGTGCCGATGAGCGCCACGCGGGCCTGGTCCCGGTTCTCCGCGTCGGTGAAAAAGCGGCCCCAATAGGGTTTGGAATTGCGCATGGACTCGTAGAGGGGGGTCACGCCGGTCACCTGGGTGTTGGCGTTTTTGTCCCCGTAGACGACCTGTTCGTTGCCTTGGACGTTGCCCTCGACCCGGAGGACGCCGGGCAGGGCGGCGATGGCCTTGACGTCCCCGTCGTTGAGCCGACTGACCGAGCCGGAGGCGCCCCGGACGCCGCCGACGTTGCGGCCTTCGGGACGCAGGGACAAGAGGTTGGAGCCGAGGCCGGAAATCCGGGACTCGATGGCCTTTTGGGCGCCTTGGCCGACGGCGAGCATGGCGATGACCGCCCCCACGCCGATGAGGATGCCCAGCATCGAAAGGCAGCTGCGCAATTTGTTGGCCGCCATGGCGCGCAGGGCCGATCCCCCGTTTTCCCGGAACTGGGCGAAGGTCAGTCCCGCCGCCGAAACGGGCTCGGCCGCCCGGGTCCGAGGGGGCGCTTTGACGGCCGTCCGCCCGTCCCGGCCGCCGTCCCGGGACTGGTCCGAGACGATCTCCCCGTCCTTGAGGCGGATGATGCGCTCGGCATGGGCGGCGATGTCGGGCTCATGGGTGACCATGACGATGGTGATGCCCGCTTGGTTGAGCAGTTTGAGCTGGCGGAGGATGTCTCCGGCCTGGTCGGAGGCCAGGTTTCCCGTGGGCTCGTCGGCGAAGATGATCCGGGGGCGGTTGACCAGGGCCCGGGCGACGGCCACGCGCTGCTGCTGGCCTCCGGAAAGCTCGTTGGGTTTGTGGAAAATCCGGTCCTGGAGCCCCACGTCGGCCAGCAGTTCCCGCGCGCGCTCCTCGCGGCGGGGGGCGCGGGAGTAGATCATCGGCAGGATCACGTTGTCGAGGGTGGATGTCCGGGGAAGAAGGTTGAACATTTGAAAAATGAATCCGATCGTTTTGGACCGAAGGGCCGCCCCCTCGTCGTCGGAGAGCCGGGAGACGTCCTGCCCCATGAGGCGGTAGCTGCCCGCGCTGGGGCGGTCGAGGAGCCCCAGAATCTGCATGAGGGTGGATTTCCCGGAGCCGGACGGACCCATGATGGCCACGAACTCCCCTTCCTCGATGGTCAAGTTGACGTCCTTAAGAACCCGGAGCTCTTCCCCGCCGACGCAGTAGGAGCGGACCAGTCCCCGGAGTTCGATAAAGGGCATGGCCTATTGGCTCCGGCGTCGGGGGCGGGTCTCTCCCCGCGAACTTGCGCCCTGGCCCGCGCCCCCCGTTCCCCGCCCCCCGAAGGAAAGCGGGCTCGATTGGGGCGCCTCGGGCGGGGTGTATCGTCCCCGCGTCAGGACGACCCGGTCGCCCTCCTGAAGGCCGGAGGTGATTTCAATCTGTTCGCCGGTTTCGATCCCGGTCTTGACCTCCAGGGGTTGCGGCCCGTCGGCCCCGGGAACCATGACGCGCTTGCCGCCGCCGGGGAGATCTTGGACCGCGGCGGAGGGAAGCAGAAGGGCGTCCTCTTTCTTGCCCATGATGAACGTGACGTTGGCGGTCATTTGGGACCGGAAGAACGCGGGAACATGGTCCGGCCGAACCTTGACCCCGTAGGTGATGACGCTGGAGACGCTTTTACCCTCGTAGAGGATGTCGAAGATATTCCCGAGGACCGGCTTGCCGGGGTAGGCGTCCAGGAGAATTCTCGCCGGGATACCGGGCCGCAGGCGGCCGATCTCGGACTCATCCACCTGGGCGAGCACGATCAATGCGTCGGCGATGGCGAAGAGGACGGTGCTTTGCTCCACGGTCTGGCCGACGACCGCGTTGCGCAGGATGATGAGGCCCGAGAGCGGGGCCACGACCGGGGTGGGCTTGTAGGAATCCTTCCATCGCTGGAATTCCTGTTCCCCTTGGGCGCGGGCGGCGTCCAGAATGGCGGCGCGGTCGTTGGAACTGAGCCAGGCGATGATCCTTCCGGCCTCCACGCGGTCGCCTTCCCGGACCAGGAGTTCCTCCACCCGGCCGCCGATGGGAGGCCGGACCTCGACGCGGTTGAGGGGGACCACCGAACCCGTGGCGGCCAGGGTCTGCTCGATGGACCCGCGCGCGACCTCGACCGTCCGGCCGTCCCGTTGCGCCCCGCGGCGCCTGTCCTTCCCCGACCACCAGTAGGCGCCGCCGGCTCCCGCCAGGATTGCCACCGCGATGAGCGCAAAAACTTTCTTCATGGTCACTCCTCTAATCCCTTTCCGAGGGCCCGGTCCCAGGCCGCCTCGGCCAGCGCCGCGTTGAGCCGGGCCTGGAGCGCTTGGCGCTCCTGCACCACCCGGTCGGTGCTGATGATTTCCCAATTGTCGTAGCTGAGCAGGCCGCTGGCGTAGCGGATGTCGGCCTCCTCCCCTCTCTGGCGGGCCGCCTCCAACAGCGCCGCTTGGACTTTTGCCTGGGAGGCGGCCCGAGCGTAGTCCGACCAGGCTCCCTCAAGCTCCACCGCGGCTTGGGCTCGGGCGGCGCGCAGGTCTTCCCGCGCGGCGTCCAGGTCGCTCGTCGCCGCTCGGATGTCCCGGTAGGCGGCGGTCGGGCCGCCGCCAAAGACGGGGAGGCTCAGAGTCGCCCCTGCCGTCCAAGAGTAGCGGTCCGAGGGGAACGCGTCGCGCCCGGCGACCGCGCGGCTGTAGCGGCTGGAGAGGGTGGGCCAAAGAACGCTGCGGGCCGATCCCACGCCGGTTTCGGCGGTGCGGACTTGGGCGGCCGCGACCTCCAGGTCGGGGCGGCGGGATATCAGGGGCTCGGGATCCTTCGGAAACTCCGGAGGCTCGGCCGGGGAAAGGTTCCCCGCGGCGGCCACCGCCTCGTAAGCCGCCAGGCCGAGGTGGCGCACCAAGGTCCGTCGGGCGGTCCCCAGATCCCGCCCGGCCTGGGCCAGGTCGGCGTCGGCCTGCAGGGCCTGGGCCGCGGCCCGGAGCATGTTCCCCTTGGACTCCCGGCCGGAGTCGTACCTCAGCCTCACCAGTTCGGAACTTTTTTTACGGATGCCGTGGATGGTTCCGGAGACTTCCAGGTTTTCCTGGGCTTGGAGGAGCTGGAGAAACGCCCGGCGGAGATTGAAGCGGAGGGTTGCGGCGGCCAGCCGGAGATTGGCTCCCGCGCGGTCCAGGCCCGCTTTGGCCCGGCGGATGCCCGCCACCGTCCCCATGTCCAGGAGGCTCATGCCCAGCGTGCCGGAGGCGTCCCAGTGATTGGTGGTGGGGCCGGCGGAGTTTGAGTCCGACCACCCATTGGAAAGGGAAAGGCTGGGAAGCAGGCCGTCGTAGGAGCCGAGGTAGGACTGCCGGCTGGCGGCGGCCGCGTGCCGCGAGGAGGAAAGCTCGGGGTTTTCCCGGCGGGCGGCCGCGATGGCCTCGGGCCAGGTCAGGACGCGGGGTTCCCCCGCGTGGGATGGGGCCGCTAAGAGCAACGCCGCCCAAAGCGCGGGCGTCATGGCTTGGGATTCTCCGGTTTGGGGTTCCGGGGCGGATGCTCCGCGCGCCATTTCGTTTCGAACGCGTCAAAACGGCCCTTTTGTTCGAGGGTCAATATGTTTTGGATCTCTTCCCGCGTTCCTTTTCGGAGTTCCGCCCGCATCGCGCGGGATTTTTCCCGCTTGGCCTCCAGGACCGCCGTGATGCGCGTCTTTTGTTCGGGGGTCAGCCCGAGCTCGGCGCCGAAGCTCTCGATCATGAGGGAATAGCCGTCCCGCCCGAAATGCGAACGGCGGGCGCTGAGCCGGCCGAGCGCCAATCCCGCCAGGAGGGAGGATAGGACGACCAGGACGATCATGGTCCGAGATTGGTTCACGGGCCCTCCATGGCCAGCGCGAAAAGCTCTTCGGTTTCGGGCTCCGCGTCCTGAAAGACCCAATCGGCGCCGTCTTCAAAAACGTCGCGCTCGCCCGGGCTCGGCTTCTGCCCGAGGTCCAGGGCCAGGAGCAGGGCCGCCGCGGCCAGCGCCATGGCCGGCACCAGCCAGCGGCGCCAGGCGGAAAGGGCGGGCTCCGGGGCCTCGGCCGCAAGCCCGGCCATCACGGCGCGGACGAATTCCTCGGAGGCCGGGGCGGGCCGTTGGAAAAGGACCGAAAGGCGGGTCAGCCGGCGCAGGTCCGCGGCGCAGTCCGGGCAGGATTTAAGATGGAGTTCGAGGCTCCGGCGTTTTTCGGGAGATAGCTCTCCGTCATGATATTCGTGAAGCGAATCTCGAAATTGTTCGTGGTCCATGGGTCGGCTCCTGGAGGTTAGACGAATTCGGGGCTCAAAAAGTGTCGGACTTGAAAAGAGGGCGTAAACGCTCCTCCAATTCCTTGCGGGCCCGCTTGAGGCGCGCCTTGACGCAATCCAAGGAGCTGTCGGTGGCCTGGGCGATTTCCTCGTAGCTGAGCCCTTCGGTTTCCCGGAGGGTCAGGACGATGGCGTATTCCGGGGAAAGCGCCCCCAGGGCCCGGGCCAGCAGGTCCCGGTTTTCCAGGGGGTCGGAATCGGTCCCCGGGCCGCGAAGGGCCTTTTCCAGGCGGTCCCCGTCTTTTTCCAATAACTCGTCCCAGGACTGATTCGGCCGCCGGGCCCGGATCAGATCCAGGCAATGGTTGGAGGCGATGCGGTAAAGCCAGGTCCCGAACGCGGAATCCTCCTTGAATTTCACCAGGAATCGGAACGCTTTCAGGAACGTTTCCTGGGCCGCGTCCCGGGCTTCCTCGGGGTCCGCGAGGAGGGCGGCGGCCAGGCGCACGATCCGGGGGTGGTGGCGCCTCACCAATTCCTCGAAGGCCTCCCGGCTCCCGGCTTTGGCCTTGCGAACCAGGGAGAGATCGGGGGTGTCCGTCATGGCGCGCCCGGGGCGTTGAGGACGGCGAGCAGTCCGAGGTCCCGGTCCGCGATCACGGCCACGAAACGCTGTCGGAGGACGCCGTCCTTGGCGTAGAACGCGTAGAGGCGCCGGCGCCCCCCGAACGCGGAGGCGGGGAGCACCGCCGTAATTCGGGGCACCAGGTCGGGCTCGGTCCAGGCCCGCCCGAAATGAAGGTCCTGGAACTCGGCGCGGCCGTCGCGATGGAAAACCGCCCGGCGGGTTCCCGCGGCCGCGTCCAGCCCCCAGGCGGATGAGAAGCCGCCTGCCGCCATCAGCGCGACGCTGATCAGGACCGAGGCGACTCCTTCCTTTAGGAGGGTTCCCCGGCGGTAAGGGTCCCGGGCATCGGCAAATTGCGGCCCCAGGCGGGCGCGGTCGGCCGGGCCGCGGGCCGCGCCCAGGATGAAGAGAATGACCCCTAAGGCAATGGCCGCGGGCCCGAACAATTTCCTCAGGGCGGGCCCTCGCTCGATGAGGACCGTGGCCCGGTCTTTTCGGAGGTCCAGCAGGACCCTCAGGCGGTCGCCCGGAACGGCCAGCCTCCGGATTCCCTCCGCCGAATTAAAAGGGGGAAGGTCCGCGGCCAGACGAGGGCCGGTGGCGTTGACGGCGGCCTGAAGCCCAAGATGGCGGGCGGGGTCGGCGCACGAAACTCCCGCCCCGGTCTTTTGATACGGGATGCCGGTCACCGGGCAGGTTTTCGACGCGTTCGGCAGCCCCTCCGCCAGGGCCGTCAGGGCCAAGAGGCAGGGCAGGGCTTGAGCGCAACGGAGGAGGTCCGCGAATCCGGGCCCGGCGGCGAGTAGAAAATTGATTCCCGCAAAGCCCAGGAGGGCTAGCTAAAGCGTGGGGGGTCTATGGGCTATCTGGGTATTGCGGTCAGGGCGCGGCGGGGGGGGGGGGGGGGGAAGGGGTGGGCGGGTTGCCGCTTGAGGGGAGAAAGCGCTTCAGGAAGGAAATCACTTCCTTGATGACATAGGGCTTGACGATGTAGGCGTTGGCCCCCAGTTCCTTGGCCGTTTTGACGTCGGAAACAAAGGCTTGGGCGGAGGTCATCACGATCACCGTCCCTTTGAGTTCGGGATCGGACCGGACGGCTTCGCAGACCTCGAAACCCGTGGATTGCGGCATGTGCAGGTCCAGCAAAAGCAGGCGGGGGCGCAGTTCCTTGGCCCGGCTGATTCCTTGCTGGCCATCCCGGGCGTAGTGGACTTCAGCCCCCTCCTTCTTGAGGGCGTCGCCCAGAAGGGTGGAGAGGTCCTCGTCGTCATCAACGATTAAAATGGCGTTGGTGGTCATCGGCGGCCTATGGGGCCCATTATAGCAGGGAGGAGGGCTCAGGTCAAAGGCGGGGCGGGCCAATTGCGCCTAGGTCCAAAGACCCCCATGCGTCTGGGTCCAGGGACCCAAGCGGGGCGCTTTGCAGAGGGGTATTCTTTTCCCATGAACAAGACCATCGGCGTGCTTTTGACCGTTTTCGCCGTTTCCTCCGCCCGCGCCGGGCAGGACGGACTCGGGTCTTCCTGGGCCGAGGCGATTTCCTTCATCAGCGCCGCCGGAGCGGGCATGGAGCTTCCCGCCGTTCCCCGCGGCCGCCCCGTGGCGCCGGCTGGGGGCGGCTGCGGAGGCTACGCCTCCGGGGCCTCGGAGGAGGAAGAGCCTCGCGCCGATCAATGCATGTCGGAGGAGTTGGAGCGCTGCGGGCCCTGGGGCGTGCTGTGCGGCCGGGGAGCCGGAGGCGGCGCGGACCCGTCCCCGAACTTCAACCGGCAGGGCGCCGCGACGCCGCTGACCACCGGCTTTCAGGCTGTGGGCAAGGCCGGCAAAACCGGGGAGATCGACGGCCCGGGAAAGAAGGGCAACGGGCGCTATTCCGTGCTCAAAAACGAGCCCCTGGAGCTTCAGCTTTCGATCAAGACCGGCTACATCGACGCGACCTTGACCCTGTCCCGGGACGGCGCCACCGGGCGGGACAAGATGAGGTTTCAGGGACGGCTCTGGGACCAGGGCAAGGGCGGCTGGGGTCCGGTCCAGGACGCGGTCAACGACGTGGCGGTGAGCTACAACACCGGGAACGACGAGGGGAGCATCCGCTGGAAAGAGGGCGGCAACACGAAGTCAGAGTCGTATTGGGGCGGCAAGGCCGGGACCCGCATGACCATCGAGTTCGGCGGCGGGTACAACCACGACTTCATCCAGGATTAGCGACCCTCTCGACCTCTCCGGCGAGAAAATCGGAAACCGCGTTTAGCGAGAAGGGCCAGACGTTTCGAATGTCGACCCCGGGATGCAGCTTCTGGAGTTCGGCCGTGATTTGGGGAATCTCCGTCTCGGCGTGCACCCCGCCCCGCGTGTACATGGTGGTGATGATGGTCACCCGGCGCGCCCCGTCTTTGACGGCGGCCTCCGCGGCTTCTTCCAGGCTCGGCGCGCAGAATTCGTTGTAGGCCAGGCGGACCTGGGATCCGGGCATCCGCTCCTGCAGGGCCCGACCGACGGCCTCCAGGCCGATTTTGTAGGGATCGGTTTCCGGGGTGCGCGGCCAGGAGCGGATTTTTCCGTCCACTTCCTTTTCCTGGGCGCTCATCGGCCCTCCCGACGCCTTTCGGCGGGCTTCCAGGGATTTAAGCTCCGAGATCAATGGGCCGGGAGCATCCGTCGGAACCCCGCCGTGGCCGACCAGGATGACGACCGGTTTCGGGGCGGGGGTTTTATCGGCGGGCATGGCGATTATTGTATAATAGCGCGATGCCCCTCTCCAAAGAAACCATCCCGGCCCTGCGGACCCTTCAAAAGGAAGACGCCGTCCTGGACTCCTTGAAAAAGGAGATGGAGACGATCCCCGCGGCCATCAAGGCCGTGCAGGCCGGCCTGGACTCCAGCAAGGGGACGATCAACGAGCTCAAGGCCGCGATCATCACCTTGGAGAAAAAAAAGAAGGAGAAGGAACTGGACCTGGCCGGGAAGGAAGAAGCCGCCCGCAAGCACGGCTTGGAGCTCAACCAGGTCAAGACCAACGAGGCTTTCAAGGCGCTCCAGAACGAAATCGACCGCGCCAAGGCCGAGGGCGGCGAGCTCGAAACCCAAATTTTGGAAGTCATGGAGGAACTCGACGCCGTCCGCAAGAAAGAGAAGGCGGCCCAGGGCGAGTTCAAGGGCGTCGAGGACAGGGCCAAGGCGGGGATCGCCGTCCTGGAGGGCAAGCTGAAGGAAGTTGAGGCCCGGTACAATCAGGCAAAGGGCGGCCGGGACCAGTTGGCGGCGCCCCTCCCTCCCGAGATCATGAAGATTTACAACCATGTCCGTTCCCGGGGCAAGCTGGACGCCGTGGTCCCCATCGAGGGCGACATCTGCAGCGCCTGCCGCATCAGCCTGGCGCCCCAGGTCGTGGTCAACGCGGCCAAGGGCACGAGCCTGGTCACCTGCGAAAGCTGCCAGCGGATTCTCTACCGGGTGGAAGTCCCCAAGGCCGCGGCGGCCGCCCCGGCGCCCGCCGCGCCTTCGGCCCCCGAACAGGCGCCGCCGGTCGCCCAGTAATCCGGGTATAATCAATTTGAGCCGGCTGGAGGGCCGCCTTTTTCCCGGGCAACCGGGGAGGGGGAGGAACTTCCGAACTCCATAGAGCGCGGTTCCCGTCGAAAGGCGGGACGATCGGGGCTTACGCCCCGATTGATGGAACGTCCAACAGAAAGCATACCGCCCGGCGCCGCATGGTGCGGGGTAAGGGTGAAAAGGCGAGGTAAGAGCTCACCGCCCGGTCCGCGAGGAACGGGGCACTGCAAACCCAACCGGGAGCAAGGCAGTAGGGCGGCCCGCGCTGCTCGCGCGGTTCCCGTGAAAGCGGGGGCGGCCGCTCGGTAGCCGCACTAGAGAAATGGCCCTCCAGGCGCCGCAAGGCGCTGGACAGAATTCGGGGTATAGGCGGGCTCAATAAGCGCCGGAAGGAGGCGAAAGCCTCCTTCCGGCGCCCTCTTTCGTTTTCTCTTTTATATTTTTTACTCCGTCCCCGAAATTTCTTTTTTCTTATTTTGTCATCATCGGAAAAAATAAAAAAATAAAAGAAAAGAGGGAAAAGAACGGGGAAAAGAAGAAAGGGAAAAAATCGAGGGCCGCCTGCGGCGGCTATTTATCCAAGGCGTGCGGCCTGGACTCCTGCCACGACGCCGGACTGATCCTGATAAACTCCGCCTTCTTCCATAACTCCGCCAAACTTCGCGCGCCGCAGTAGCTCATGCCGGAGCGCAGGCCGCCGGCCAGCTGGTGGATGACCTCGGAGGTGTGGCCGCGGTAGGGGGCCATGGACTCCACCCCCTCGGGGACCAGTTCGGCGGCGTCCCCGTCGGTGAGGTCCCGCTCGGCCGTTCCGGCCTTGCGCTTGCGGGTGAGGCTGGCGGTGAGCGAGGCCATGCCCCGGTAGAGCTTGTACTTGACCCCGTCGCGCGAGACCATGAGGCCCGGGCTTTCGTCGGTGCCGGCCAGGAGGCTGCCGATCATGACCGAGGAGGAGCCCCCCGCCATGGCCTTGGCGATGTCGCCCGAGCCGCGGATGCCGCCGTCGGCGACGATGGGGATGCCGGCTTTCTCGGTGAGCTTGGCGCAGTCCATGACGGCCGTCAGTTGAGGCACGCCGGCGCCCGAGACGATGCGGGTCGAGCAGATGGAGCCGGGCCCGACCCCGACCTTGATCCCGTCGGCCCCGGCCTCGGCCAGGTCCCGGGCGCCCTCGAAGGTGGCCACGTTGCCGGCCACGACCTCGGCCGAGCCCCACTTCTTCTTGATGCGCGCGACCGCGGCCAGGACATGCTCCGCGTGGCCGTGGGCGACGTCCACCACCAGCACGTCGGCCCCGGCGGTCAACAGAGCGGCGGCGCGGTCCAAATAGTCGCCCACTACGCCCACCGCGGCGCCCACCATCAGGCGCCCTTTCTTGTCCTTGGAGGCGTCTGGGTGCAGGCGGGTCTTCTTCAAATCCTTGGCGGTGATCAGTCCGCGCAGAAGGCCTTTCTCGTCCACCAGGGGGAGCTTCTCCAGCTTGTGCTCGCTCAGGAGCTTGTGCGCTTGGGAGGGAGCGATGCCGGGGCGGCCGGTGACCAGCTTGGAGGTCATGATCTCCCGCAGGGGGCGCTTCATGTTCTCTTGGAATTGAATGTCGCGCTCGGTGAGGATGCCGACGAGCTTGCCGCTCGGGTCCACGACCAGAAGTCCGCCAACCTCGGTCCGGCGCATGATGGCGACGGCCGCGCCCAGGGTCTCGGCGACGCCCACGGTGTAGGGCTCGTCGATGACGATGGTTTCGGCGCGCTTGACGTGCTCGACCTCGGCCACTTCCTCCTCGATGGTGAGAAAGCGATGCACGATGCCCAGTCCTCCGGCCTGGGCCATGGCGATGGCCATGGCCGATTCCGTCACCGTGTCCATGTTGGCCGAAATGATCGGCGTTTTCAGGGAGACGTTGCGCGAAAAGCGCCCCGTCATGTCGACGTCCTTTCGGGAGGCGACCGGGGAGCGCTTGGGGACCAGCAGGACGTCGTTGAAGGTGATCGCTTCTCTCATGGGCCCGGCAATTATATAAAATCGGCTCATGTCCTTCCCCGATATGCGCCTTCGCCGCCTCCGTCGCAGTCCCGGCTTGCGGGCCTTGGTCCGCGAGACCGAACTCAACGCCGGTGATTTCGTCCTGCCCCTCTTCATTCGGGAGGGAAAAGGGCAGAAAAAACCCATCTCCTCGATGCCCGGGCATTTCCAATATTCGGTCGACGAGGCCATCAAGGTCATCCCGGAGGCCGTCTCCCTGGGCGTGCCCGCGGTGATCCTCTTCGGCATTCCGGACAAGAAGGACGCCCAGGCCTCCGGCGCCTACGCCCGGGACGGCGTGGTCCAGCGCATGGCCACCGAGATCAAGAATCGCTACCCGGCCATGGTCGTCATGGCCGACCTTTGCTTTTGCGAGTACATGGACCACGGCCATTGCGGCGTGGTCAAGGAAGGGGCCATCCTCAACGACGCCACCTTGGAGCTGGCGGCCCGCACCGCCGTGTCCCAGGCCCAGGCCGGGGCCGATATCGTGGCCCCGAGCGGGATGATGGACGGCCAGGTCCGCGCCATTCGGCGCGGGCTGGACGCGGCGGGCCTCGATGAGACCCCGATTCTGGCCTACGCGGCCAAATACGCCAGCGCCTTCTACGGGCCGTTCCGGGAGGCCGCCGAGTCCCCGCCCAAATTCGGGGACCGCGGCTCTTACCAGATGGACCCCGCCAATTTCCGGGAGGCCATGCGGGAGACCGCTCTGGACGTGGAGGAGGGGGCGGACATGATCATGGTTAAGCCCGCCCTGCCCTATTTGGATGTTCTTGCCGCGGTCCGCCAACGCTTCGGCCTGCCGACCGCCGCCTACGCCGTGTCCGGGGAATTCGCCATGATCAAGGCCGCCGCGGCCAACGGCTGGATCGACGAGCGCAAGGCCGCGCTGGAGTCCTTGGTTTCCATCAAGCGCGCCGGGGCGGACTTTATCCTGACCTACTACGCCCTGGAAGCCGCCCGCTGGCTGGCCCCTTGAGATGAGAAAATGGAACAAAACCGCCTCCTCACTCGTATAAGTAGTAGGGCAACGGGGGTCCGTTGCCGAAGGAGGCGAAACATGGGAATGACATTTGTCGAGGCTTTGGTCTTGCGGCCGGGCGGCGGCATCGGCCGCCGTTTGAAGTTTCTGGTGGATACAGGGGCTTTTCTGAGCGTGGTTCCCGGAAAGCTCCTGACGGAACTTGGAATCCAGGCTTTGACTTCGCGCCGCTTTCATTTGGCCGATGGGAGCGTGATTCGGCGGCGCGTCGGAATCGCCATGTTTCGAATCGGAGGGAGCGTCGGTTCTTCGGAAGTCGTCTTCGGCCGCTCTTCCGATGAGGCGCTCTTGGGGGCATTGACCCTGGAGTCTCTGGCCCTGGAAGTCGATCCCCGGTCGCGCCGGCTCAAGCGGGCGAAGATGTACATGATGAGTGCGGCGCGGGTTCCGGTGGCGGCATGACTTCGCGCTACGAGACCAATATCGGGCTTCAGCCCGCCCGGATCAAGGCGGTGCTGGACGCCCCTCGGCCCGCCTGGATGGACCGGCTCAAGAAGCGGGATATTCATTTCGTGGGCATCGGTTCCAGCTACTTCGCCGCGCGCCTATCCGAGTGGCTGTGGCGGACCCATGTCGGCCCGCGGGCGTGGGCGGTTTCCAGCTTCGATTTCTGCCGCGCCTCCCAGCCGGTTCGCCGGGGGGACGCGGTGGTCGTCTTCTCCCACCGGGGCACAAAATCCTTCAGCGTCGAAGCGGCCGCTCGGGCCAGGAAAGTGGGGGCGGTCGTCATCGGGATCACGGGCAAGGACAGTCCTTGGAAGGGCCTGCATCACCGGCTGGAGACCACCGAGCAGGAGGATACCGGGGGGTTTACCAAGTCCCTGACGGCGGCGTTGGTTTGGGTCGTCCGGTGGATTGACGACAAAAAACTAACGGCGGCGGTTAGGAAAACGGCAAAAAGAATTCCGACGGAACAAAAGTTTTACAAGGTCGGTCCACGGACCGACCTTGTTTTGTTGGGCGACGCCATCAGGGAATGGACCGCCCGTGAGGCGGGGCTCAAGGCGCAGGAAACGGCCTGGCTCAACGCGCGCGCCTTCGGTTTGGAGGAGTTCCTGCACGGCCCGCGCTGCTCAGTCGGGCCCGGTTCCGTCGTGATCGGGTTCTCCGGGCCCTCCGAGAAGCGGTGGGCGGATGTGCGGACTTTCCTTAAGACCGTCCAGGTTCCTTTTCAGGAACTCAAGTCCTCGGGCGCGGCCGGGTGGTTGACCCACCTTTTCCTGGGGCAGCTTCTGGCTCTGCAGGCCTGCAAGAGCCTGGGCCACGATCCGGACTCCCTGCGGACGGAGGACGTACGCTACCGCTTGGCGCGGGCCAAGCTGAAGCTTTGACCGGCCTGCTCACCCTCCTCCTTGCGGCCTCCCTCGTTTCGGCGGAGACCGTTTGCGGCCGGGAGGACGGTCCGACGCCCTGGTCTTACTGCCTGACGATTCCGGCCAAGCCAAGCGGGGACCTGCTCTATTATTTTCACGGCGGAGGCGGGTCCGAGCGGAACTGGGACGATGCCCAAGGGTACGGCCGGGCCGTGGCGAGAGTTTGGCGGGAGCGCGGCTTTCCGGAGCCGGCGGTGGCCGCGGTTTCTTTTGGGCCGTCCTGGCTCCTGGGGCCGCCCAGCACGGGTCCGGCGGGCGGGTTGATGAAGGTTTTCTTGGACGGCGTGATGCCCCGGCTGGAGTCGCGTCTGGGGGCTCCGCGGCGGCGATTATTGGCGGGCGAGTCCATGGGAGGCTTCAACGCCGCGCAGTTGGTTCTGGTCCGGCCGGCGATGTTTGAGGGCGTCGCGCTGGTCTGCCCGGGGATCGGCCTCGTCTCGCCCCATGCTTCGGGCAAGGAACTGCGCCGCTATCGGAAGGAGAACAAGGCCGCGTACTGGCGCGTCCGGACCGCCGCCAAGCTGGCCCGGCGCTTTTTCCCGACGCCCGGCCTTTGGGCGCAGGCGGCTCCCCTTGAGAACCTTCTCCGGCTCAAGGGGTCCTTCCCCCGGCTTTACGTCTCCTGCGGCAAGGCCGATGAATACGGTTTTTTCAATGGGGCTCTTCGGTTCGTGGAGGCGGCGCGGGGGTTGGGGGCGCGCGCCGAGTGGGTGCCCTTGGAGGGCGGCCATTGCGCCGTCGATCCCGGCTCCTTGGCCGTGTTTTTGGGCGCCGTTCCCTAGGGGAAGGTTATTCGGCCGGGTGAAGGACGAACTCGATGCGCGCCGCGGCCCGGGGCATGTTGAAGCGGATCCAGTAGAGCATCTCCTCGGCCTTGGGAGCGCGGACCGTGGGGTCTTCCGCGCAGAGAAGCTCGCGGACCATGGTCTGCTGGGCCGGGGTGAGAACCCGGGAAATGGCGGCCTCGAGGGCCTTGCGGCGTTGGGGGGTGTAGGACATGGTGATCATAGCCCCTATAGGATACCCGCAACGGGGATTTCCCGCTATGACCGCGGGCAAGGGGCGCTGTTGACCCCCCTCAATGGGTCTTAGGCTCTAGAGCCGTCTGGGCCCTAAGCCCGGTCGGGGGCCATGGGGTTTTTTCGGCGGCCCGCTAGTAGTCGAGGTAATCGCCGCCGAACTTGAAGCCCGCCCAGAGAAAGCCCCGGACGGTCTCCAGGTTGTTGCTGCCCAGGACGTTGATCTCCACCTCGTTGTAGTTCCAGCGGCCCTCGGCCCCGAACATGAATTTGTCGCCGACCGCCATTTGGACGCCGGGGGCGAAGGTCACGGCCATGCCGCTGGACATGCGCTTGTAAAGCAGACGCTCCTCGGTGGTCCCGGAGTTCCACGGGTTACCGCCGTCCGGGGTGAAGCGGACCCGGGCGCTGACGCCGCCGAAGCCGACCCCGGTGATGAGATAGGGGTTGATCTTCTTCCGGGGCTGGAACACCCAGCGGGCGATGGCCAAACCTTGGATTACCCCGCCGTCGGTTTTGACGACTCCCTGCCGGGTGAGCCCGAGCGGGCGGTGTCGCGCCACGCTGAACTGCGCGCCTTGGACCTCGAAGCCCACGCCCACGTAGTCGACGAAGTGATAGGTGTATTGGAGAAAACCCGAAAATCCCGCGCCGCCGATCGCCTCCTTGGTTTGAATTTCGTCGGCGAGGCGGTTCTCGTTCAAGTCCACGTTGTGCAAAGTGTCGATGGCGGCCCGGCTGGTGAAGGGATAAGCTCCTCCCGCGCCGAGGGAAAGGAACTGCTCCCGGGCGCGCACCTCCGCGCGGGCCTCGACGGCCAGCGACGCGAGCAGGGCGGCCAGGAGCGCGGGAAAGAGTCTCATGGGCTCATTTTAGCGTTTTAGGCCGCGGGGTCAAGCCGGGGAGGTCGGGCATGGCGGGAGGGCCAGGCGCGGGGGGCGGCTCGGTCTTGGGAGGGTCGGCGCCCCAACGGATGGTCAGGCCGGCCCGGTGGGTCAGGCCGAGATCGCCGAAGGGCACGACGGCGTAGTCAAAACGGTAGTTGCCCTGGATCCAGCCAAGCCCGGCGGTCAGGCCCTCGCCGGTGCCGCTCCGGTTGGTGTAGCCGAAACGGACCGGCATGACCTTGCCCAGGATGAATTCGGCGCCCAGGCCGACGATGAAATTCTGGTTGGGGCGGTGGGTGTAGTCGGCGGTGAAATTGGCGCGCAGACGGCCCCGCTGCAGGGCGTAGGCGGCGCCGCCCCGGAAATAGGTCGGGAGCTTTTTTTTGTCCTTTTCGAAGCGAGTCTCCGCCCGAAGGTTGTGGGCGCTCAAGCCGACGGCCAAGCCGGGCAAGGGGGGAAGGTAGAGACCTCCGAAATCGAACGCCAGGACCTTGGTATCGATGGAATCCAGGGTGCTGCGCATGAATTTCATGACGGCGCCCAGCGCCACCGGCTTGAGGGGGCTAAAGGCCAAGCCGCCCCCGAAGGCCAGGTCCGAGCCGCCGACCTGCCCCAAGGTGGCGTCCTTGTTGGAAAGAGTGGTCCGCTCGACGGAGCCGAAATCGAAGTTGTTGAGAAACGCCCCCCAGCCTCGGCGCGAGGAGACCGCCAGGTGGTCCTGGGTCATCCCCTGGAAATATTGATTGTGCATGAACCCGGCCTCGTGGTAGGGCGAAAACGCGAGTCCCGCCGGGTTGTAATGCAGGGCCGCCGAGCCCCGGGCCAGGGCGCCTTGGGCGCCGCCCATGGCCGCCGCCCGGGCGTTGCCGTCCATCGTCAGGAAGCCGAATTTTCGCTCGCCCCCTTCGCCCGTCGCGTGGGAGGCGGGCGCGGCTAGAGCGAGCAGGGCCAGGAGGCCGAGGAGCCTCACCGGATCACCATGATCCGTTTAGTGATCGATTTGGAGCCCGGCGCGCTGATGACGGCGTAATAGACTCCCGAGGCCAGGTCCCGGCCCCGGCTGTTCTTGACGTCCCATTGGAGCCGTCCGGTTTTGATCTTGGTGGAAAGGTCGGTCACGACGGTCCCCAGTTGGTCGTAGATCTTGAGGGTCGAATCCAGGGCGAGGTTGTCGAAGGTGATTCCCGAATCGGGGTCGGAGGGGGAGTACGGTTTTCCCATTTCCGGATTGCCCCCGTTGGGCTTATATGGGTTGGGCCAGACCCGGACCAGGAGCAGGTGGGTCGAGGGGGCCGAGCCGGCGCCCGTGAAAATTTCGAAAAAACTGTTCGGCGCTGCGCCGCTGGAAACGGCGACGCCTTCCGCCGCGCCGGCCCAGGCGGCCCGGAGGAGGGCGGCGGCCGCGATCAAGGAACGCATGGATTTTGTCGTCATGAGATTCCGGTGTTCGAAGGGTAGCCCCGGGAAAAAAAAGAGTCAAGCACGGATTGATTAAATTTCAGGGGGGGCGGCTCCCCCTGAGGGGGGGCATGGCATTTATGTTGCATAGGGATTTTTATCGAGGTATACACATGAAAGCGACCGAAATTTTGATGGCGGAGCACCGCAACATCGAGAAAATCCTGGACGGCTTGGAGGGGGCGTTGTCCAAGGCCGAGGGGGGAGCATTCGACGGTCGTCGGTTTGAGATCGCCTTGGCCTTCCTTCGGGAGTACGCCGACCGCCGGCATCACGGCAAGGAAGAGGAGCGGCTGTTTCCCGCGATGAACCGGCGCGGAATGCCCTTTGAGGGGGGGCCCCTGCACTGCATGCTCGAGGAGCACAAATACGGGAGAGGGCTCCTGGCCTCGGTCGCGGCGGCCTTGCCGGGGGCGCAGGCGGGGGACCAAGCCGCTCGAAGGACGGTGACGGAGGATTTCGGCCGCTACATCGCCTTTTTGCGGGAGCACATCCATAAGGAGGACAACGTCCTTTTTATGATGGCCGACGGGATTTTGACCCCGGAGGACCAGAAGGCGCTGGAAGCGGAGTTTGGCGCTTTCGACGGAAGGAAAATCGGGGAAAAGGAGCTCGTGATCGCGCTAAGCGAGGTGGCGGGAAATCTCGTCTCTTAGGCGGGCCATTTCCTTTTCCATCTCTCCTTTCCACATCAGCAGGTACATCCGGAAGTCGGCCCGCAAGGACAGCACGGGATATTGGAAGGTGGCGGGTTTGTTGTTTTCCACGAAGAAGTGCCCGATCCAGGCCAACCCGTAGGCGGAGGCCAGGCCGGCGGGGATGAGGCCGAAGCGGCGGCTTAGGAGCGCGAGCGCCAGGCACGCCAAGCCGGAGGTCGTGCCAATGAAATGAAGACGGCGGGTTTCGGGCTTGAGGTGCTGGGAAATATAAAAGGGCCAAAAGGCATCTAGGGAACGGAACAAGGGGGTGCCTCCGGAGCTCCGCTCCGGAGGCACGACATATCCTCCGGGGCGCAGACGCCGAGAAGGCCGAGGCCTTCCCGGATAATGTCCCGGACCCCCGCGCACAGAAGCAGCCGGGCCTGGGTGAGCGCGGGCTCCTCGGGATCGACGACGCGGCACTTCTCGTAGAAGGGGTGGAATAGCCCCGCGGTTTCCAACAGGTAATTGGCCAGAGGATGGGGAGAGAGCTCTCGCTCGCAGGCGCGCAGGGCCTCGGGAAACCAGGCCAGCTTGACCAGGATCGCCCGCTCCTCGGGCTTGGAAAGCAGCGCCCCGTTGACGATCCCGTCTTCGTAAGGGCTGCCGCGCTTGGCGGCCTCCCGGAAAATCGAGCAGACGCGGGCGTGGACGTACTGGCAATAGAAAACCGGGTTCTCCGCGGACTGCTTTTTGGCCAGCTCCAAATCGAAAGCCAGATGCGAATCGGGGGTCCGCAGGGCGAAGAAGAACCGGCAGGCATCCCGGCCCACCTCGTCGACCACCTCCTTGAGGCGGACGAATTCCCCCGCCCGCTTGGACATCTTGACGGCTTCCTTGCCCCGGAAGAGGTGGATGAGTTGGTGGACGATGGGCTTGAAGGATTCGGGGGGCTTGCCCAGGGCGGCGATGGCGGCGCGCATGCGGGGAACGTAGCCGTGGTGGTCGGCGCCCCAGATGTCGATGAGCTCCTCGAAGCCCCGGCCGAACTTGTCCCGGTGGTAGGCGATGTCGGGAAGAAAGTAGGTCGGGCGCCCGTCGGATTTGACCAGGACGCGGTCCTTGTCGTCGGTTGAACCTTCCGCCTCGGCCGTGCCCAGCCAAACGGCGCTCTCCTTCTCGTAGACCATTCCGCGTTCCTTGAGGAAGGCCAAGGTCTGCTCGACGAGCTTGGAGGCGTAAAGCTCGCTCTCCAGATACCAGCGGTCGAATTTTACCCCGAAGGCGTCCATGTCTTCTTTATGGGAGGCCAGCAACGCGTCCATCGCGAACCGCCCCCATTGCTCGGCCGTCCAGCCGCCGGCCTCGGCGGGCGCGGAGGCCGCCAATTCCTTTAGGTATTCTCCTTGGTAGCCTTTTTCCGGAACTTCCGTGTTCTTCCCGTGGTTTTGGTCCCACCGGGCCTGGATGGACCGCCCCAGCAGTTCCACGCGGCCGCCGGCGTCGTTGACATAATATTCGCAGTGGACTTGGCGGCCCAACCGGCGGAGTATGCGGGCCAAGGCGTCGCCCAGGGTCGCGCCCCGGCCGGAGGCCAGGTGGAGCGGGCCGGTCGGGTTGGCGGACACGAATTCGATGAGGATTTTCCGCGAGCCTCCTCCCTCGTCCCGTCCGTAGGCGGCCGGGTTCAGGGTGGCGGCCTTGACGTTGGCCGCCAGGGCCGAGAGCCGGAGCCGAAGGTTGACGAATCCCGGGGGCGCGGCTTTGGCCTCCTCGATCTCGGGAAGGCTTTGGAGGGCCGCGCAGACGGCCGCGGCCACTTCCATGGGCGGTTTGCGGGCCTGCTTGGCCGCCGATAGGGGCCAGGGCAGGCACAGGTCGGCCGGGACATGGGCCGGGGCGGGTTGAAATTCTATTTTTTCCGGAGGTTGGGCCCCCACCTGTTCGGCGGCCGAGGCGATTCTCGGCAAAAGGGATTTTTTAAGCGAGGCGAGTATCATCCTTGCGTCGGCGCCTCCATCTCCACCAGTTTCTGGATCATGGAGGGATCGTGGGCCGCCGCCTTGGCGTCTTCCAGGGTGATGAGCTTTTGTTTGATGAGAAACGCGAGGTATTGGTCCATCGAGATCATCCCGTGCTTGCTCCCGGATTCGATGGCGCCGTAGAGCAGGTGCGTTTTGCCCTCCCGGATGATGTTGCCGACGGCCGAGGTCATCCGCATGAACTCCCGGGCGCAGACGCGGCCCTTGCCGTCCAGGCGGGGGAGCAGGGTTTGGCAAATGACGGCCTGCAGGACCGTGGAAACCTGGACGCGGACCTGCTGTTGTTGGTGCGGGGGGAACACGTCGATGATCCGGTCGATGGTGGACGGGGCGTCGTGGGTGTGGAGGGTGCCGAAGCAGAGGTGGCCCGTTTCCGCGGCGGTGATGGCCAGGGAGATGGTCTCAAGGTCGCGCATCTCACCGATCAGAATCACGTCGGGGTCCTGACGCAGGGAATGTTTCAGGGCCTCGGCGAAGGATTTTGTCTGCTGGCCGACCTCGCGCTGGAGGATGATGGAATTCTTGTCCTCGTAGACGAATTCGATGGGATCCTCGATGGTGAGTACGTGCTTGTGGTGCTTCTCGTTGATCAGTTGGACGAGGCTGGCCAAAGTCGTGGATTTTCCGGAACCGGTCGGCCCCGTCACCAGGACCAGGCCGCGTGGAAGGTCGACCAAGTTTTGCATCGCGGGCATCAATCCCAGTTCCGCGGGGGTGGGGATGTGCGAGGAGATTGTTCGAAAGACCGCGGCCACTCCGTTTTTTTGAAGGAAGGCGTTTACCCGGAATCGGGCCACGCCGGCCAAAGAGACCGAGCAGTCCAGTTCCCAGCGGTCTTCGAATCTGGCCCGCTGGTCTTCCATTAGAATGGCGTAGACGAGTTTTTTGGTCTCCTCCGCGTTGAGCGCCGGAAAGTCAGGAAGAGGCCGGATGATTCCCTGGTGGCGGACCATCGGGGGCTTGCCGACGACCAGATGGAGGTCGCTGGCGCCGCAGGAGGCCGTGGCCTTGAGGATCTCGAAAATATCGGCCATGTCGGTCAGGCCGCGGCGGACTTGGCCCGGGGCGGCTCGAATTTAATTCGGCGGGCTCCCGCGTGGAGCTTCTCGAGGGCGTAAAATTCGCGGGCCTCCGCGGTCATGATGTGGACCAGCAGGCCCCCGAAATCCAAAATTCGCCAGGAGTCGCTCCGGGGGCGGGCGCGATGGACGCAGGGGATTCCCGAGTCGCGGATGGTCTTGACGACCTCGGTCTCCAGGGCTTCCATGTGGGCGGGGGACATGGCTCCGGCGATGACGAGGTAATCGGCGACCGGGTTGGAGGGGCCCGGGTGGAGGATGAGGATGTCCTCGGCTTTCTTGCCGTCGAGGATTTTGGCCGCCGCCAACGCGACCGTCCGGAAGGAGCTTTTAGAGTTTAGAGCCATAGGATTGTGAGGCCTTCAGGCGGGCGCGCAGGAGTTCCTCGCTCCGGTGCTGGATGTTGCCCAGGGCGGAGGCCACCAGGCGCCCCACCGTGGCCAGGGTCCGGCCGATGTCGTTGCGGTCCTCGGCGGAGGCGACGTGCTGGGAGTGAAAGAGCAGATATCCCAAGGGACGTTTTTCCCCGGGCAGAGGGGCGTAGAAGGTTTGATCGTCGAGCCAGGCGCTTTTTGTTTCCAAGGCTGACGGGAGCCGGCTCCCCACGCTGTCAAAGTCGAATTCGCCCTGGCGGGAGACGGAGTCCATTTCCTCGTTGAAAACATTGTAGAGGGAGGCCGCCCCCGACCAAGAGCCTTGAAGATGGGGGAGGATGTGGCCGACCACCCGGGTCAGGAATTCCTTTTCGGTCGGGACGTTCTCCAGGAATAGGGTGGAAAGGTCGAAAATCAGGGCGAGCTCGTTGGAGGTGCGCCGAAGCCGGCGAGATTGCTCCTGAACCATCTCCGCGAAGAATTCCATGGCCATCTCGGGCCGGGATTTGAGCCAGCGGTTGAGGTCCTGGCGCCCGAGCTGGAACAGCACGCAGTCGCCCGACGACGTGGCGGTGGCCGACCGTGGGGAATCCTCGATCATCGCCATTTCCCCGAAGCAATCCCCCGGGCCAAGCACCGCCAGGTCCTTGTCGACGCCCGCGGAGATTTTTTTGGAAATGCGGACATGCCCGCTGGAGATGAAATAGAGGCTGTCCCCGGTGCTGCGTTCCTCAAAGACCATCGCTCCGTCCTGGAGGGCGACGGGAATTAGGAACTCGGCTAGGCTCTCCAGATTCTGCGCTGGAATCTGGTCGAGCAGGCGAAGGGTCTTGAGAAGCTTGAGCTTGTCTGCCTTGTCCATGATCGTTCCGCTTACATCGAGCTCGCGGAGCTGGTGCGGCCGCTGATGCCGGCCAGAATCTTGAAGCCCTCCGGATTGTGGGCCCGTAGGAGGCCTTCCTCGGTGGAGATCAGGCCCATGCGGACCATCTCGGCCAGGGATTTGTCCATCGGCACCATGCCGAATTTGGCCCCGGTGTCGATGGCGCCGTAGATCATATGGGTCTTGCCTTCCCGGATCAGGTTGGAGATGGCGGGGGTCATGATCATGATCTCGCGGGCGGCCACGCGGCCGTCGCCGTCCTTGCGGGGGACCAGGATCTGGGAGACCACGGCCTGAAGCACCACCGCGAGCTGGACCCGGATTTGGGACTGCTGGTGCGGGGGGAACACGTCGATGATGCGGTCGATGGTGGACGGGGCGTCGTGGGTGTGCAGGGTGCCGAAGCACAAGTGGCCCGTTTCGGCGGCGGTGATGGCCAGGGCGATGGTCTCCAGGTCCCGGAGCTCGCCGACCAGGATGACGTCCGGGTCCTGGCGGAGGGCGGATTTGAGGGCGGCGTTGAAGCTCTTGGTGTTTTGCCCGACCTCGCGCTGGCGGTAGATGCTCTTCTTGGATTCGTAGACGAATTCGATGGGGTCCTCGACGGTGAGGATGTGGCCGGTCATCTTTTGGTTGATGAGCTCCATGATCGCGGCCAAGGTGGTGGATTTCCCGGAGCCGGTGGGCCCCGTGACCAGGACCAGCCCGCGATCGAGGTCGGAGAGGTTGGTCACCGCGGTCGAAAGGCGAAGCTGCTCCGGGGTTGGAATTTTCGAGGAGATGACGCGCATGACCGCCTCAACGCCGTTTTTTTGGAGAAGGACGTTGACCCGGAAGCGGGAGAGGCCCGTCACGGAGAAGGAGCAGTCCAACTCCCAGTTTTCTTCGAACTTGGCGCGCTGTTCCTCGTAGAGGATGGAGTAGACGAGGCGCTTGGATTCGTCGGCGTTGATTTTGGGGAACCCGGGAATCTCCGCGATCTCGCCGTTGAGGCGCATCTTCGGCGGTTTTCCGATGACGAGGTGGATGTCGCTGGCGCCCGCCAGGACGGCCGTTTTCAAGACTTCAACGAGTTCCATGAATCACCTCTTCCAAGAGCAATCGCTGCCGAGAATGATGCTGACGTCGGCCAGGGATTTAGAGTCCACCCGGGTCGCCGCCTCGGCGCTCGCGCAGGACAGGGCCCGGCGCGCGGCGATGGCGTTTTCGATGTCTCCCCGCCGGTCGTAGACGACGGTTTTCGCCTGGGACACCGGGGCGTTGCCGTAGTAAACGACGTCGAGGCCTCCCGATCTTAGAACTTTTGTGGCGTCCGACGCGATACCCTTGGTTCCGGAGGCATTGAGGACCTCTGCGGAGACGGGCCGGCCGGCGCTCTTCTTGGCGGGCGGAGCCAACAGGCGGGCCAGATAAGGCCCGGCGGCCGCTCCCTCGGGGAGCCACGCCGCCCGGAAGGATTCGGGGGAAAGCGCCGCCAACTCCAGGAGCAGAAGGACGCGGTCGACGGCGGCGGGTTCGTTCCAGGGCGCGGCCAAGGAGGACGCCTCCCGCCAAAACACCGGGCCCCGAAGTCTTTCGATCAGCCACCGGCGCCCGGCCAAGGGGGTTTCTCCCGGGTCCCCGTCAAGGGCCGGCCAGTCGAAGCGGGCGGACGGGGCGGGGAGGGTCGGGAGGGGCGAGATTTTAGGGCCTGAGGGTGGGGGAAGGAGGACCAGGTCCAAGGTTTTGGAAACCGGCTGAAAAACGAGGAGGAAGGATTTCTTGGATTCGTTCCCGGAAGAGAACGAAACGGCGGCGATGACGGGCCGATCGTCCCGAAGGGCCGCGGAAACCGGGGAGCGCTCCTCCAAAGCCCAGGCCCCCGCGACGGCCGCCGCGAGCAGGAGGGCCAGCAGGCGCGCGCCTAGGACCGGATGCTTTTCCATAACCTTTGGGTCATCGGGTGCATCCAGCCCCCGGATTTTCCGGCGTGGGAAATCTTGGCGCGCACGCAGGCCTTGAAGGCGGCCGGGAGGTTGCGCCGGGCCAGGGACCGTAGGGCGGCGGATCCGGGATGGGAGCGGTCCGGGGAACAGCAGTCGGCCACGTAAAGAAGGCGGTCCAGGGGGCTCATGGACGGCGCGCCCAGGGTGTGTCCCCGGATCGCCGAGAGAATTTCGGGGTCCCGGATGTGCAGGATCCGTCGCGCGAGGTCGGCGCCGATGTAGGCGTGAAGCAGGAGGGGGCAGTGCCGGATGATTTCATCTCGAAGCGGCGCGTCGATCTTGTTGAGTAGGGCGTAGGCAGGCATGTTTTCGACGGAAACGGCGCGTCCGAGGTCGTGCGCCAGGCCTGCCACTCGCGCCTTTGCGCCGTCAATTCCGTTCCGTTCGGCGAGTTCTCCGGCCAACCGGGCCACGGAAACGGAATGCTCGAAGCGTTCCTTGGTCAGGCGCCGTCTGATGGCTTCGAGCAGTCCAGTTCCGTAGAGTTCATTTTTGTAGATGTAGTTTTTTACTTTTTCGTCCAGGAGCCTTCCCGTCTCCATTCCCAAGGCCAGCCGTTCTCGAATTTCCGTGGACGAAATGTCGGGAAACCGCCCTTCCAGGACGGAGAACCCCTTGGGCGACCTTCCACCCCCAGGCCGCCGGCCGGTATGCCAGCGGGCCAGGCGCCGGAGCTCCTCGGGGTTCTTCCAGGAATCAAAATCGGCCGCTGCGTCGGTTCCTGTGAGGAAATGAAGCTCCGCCTCCGGGTGGAGCGCGTGGAGCCGCCT
Source organism: uncultured Elusimicrobia bacterium (assembly GCA_964358485.1). GTDB lineage: Bacteria > Elusimicrobiota > Elusimicrobia > UBA1565 > UBA9628 > CAYHPY01. The sequence goes on along the minus strand of CAYHPY010000021.1, from coordinate 17,869 downwards.
CAAGGTGTCGACGGTATAAACCTTGCGCATGAGGCTGAGCTCGGACCGGTCGACCGTGCATTTTTTCCGCGCGCCCTCCGGCAGCCTTCCCCGGAGCCCCAGCCCGATCATCTTGAGGCGTTGGGACGGGGATGCTTGGGCCGCGTCCTTGAACGGGCTTTGCCAAGCGGGGACCAGAATGATCCGGTCGGGCCGGAGTCGCCGGGCGGCGGCGTTGAGGAGCGCGGCGTGGCCCAGGTGGGGCGGGTCGAAGCTGCCGCCGAAGACGAGGATTTTCACCACGCCTATTCTAGGAAATTGCGCTGAAAAGCGCCGCCCCCGGCGGCTTGCCGGGGGCGGGGTTGCGGGGGAGTCGGCGCCGATCGCTACTGGACGAAGTGGGGTCGGCCGGAGTCGTCGACCCAGAGGATGCGGCCGTCGGGCTCCATGCGGAACTCGCGGACGCCGGAACCGATCCGGTCGGAGTTCTTATAAAGGTAGCGGGAGTTGTCCAGCCACACTACGTCGCCGGAATAGGCGGCCTGCTCGTAGCGGGAAACCCCCGAGCCCAGGCGGTCGTCGTCCCGGTAGATGTAGCCGGAATTGTCCAGCCAGGCCACGGTCCCGGTATAGTCGCTGATCTTGAAAGACCGGGCGCCGGAGCCCAGCTGGCGGTCGTTCTTGTAGAGATAGCCGCTGGAGTTCTTCCACACCACGTCCCCGGTGAAGAGGGCCTGGGCGAATTCCTGGGAGCTCCAGCCGAGCTGATTGCTGTCCTTGTGGATGGCGCCCGAGGAGTTGACCCAGACGACAGTTCCGGTCCAGTGGTTGATCTGCTCCCGTTGGGAGCTCCAGCCCAGCCGGTCGGAGTTTTTGTGGATGTCGCCGGAGGAGTTCTTCCACATCACGTCGCCGGTGTTCCAGGCGATGTCGTAGCTTTGGGCGTTCCACCCGAGCCGGTCGGATTCCTTGTAGACGTTGTTGCTCGAGTCTCGCCAGGCGACCAAGCCGTTGCAGGAGGTCTTGAAATCCCGGGCCGAGGAGCCGAGGCGGTTTCCGTCCTTGTAGATGTAGCCGGAGTTGTCCACGTGGACCAGCGGGCGGTTGCAGCGGTAGTAGGGATCCTGGTGGGGGGCGCCGTACGGGGCCTGGGGAGAGGGCAGGCGGCGGCGGTGGGGAGCGCGGCGGCCCTTGGGGAGCGCCTCGATTCCGGCGGCGGTCCCGAAGCCCGCGCCCAGGGCGCCCCGGGCCTCCAGGGTCAGGCGTTGCAGCTGATCGGCGCTCGCGGGAACGGCGAGCGCGGCCACGGCAAGAAGAGCGGAAATCCTCATGTTTGTCATCCTCCTGAAATCGGCGTCGATACTAGCATACCACGGAAGGGGCCCCCGTCTATTCCCCAAAGGGCCCAGATGAATCTGGGCCAAAAGGCCTAGACTGTTTTTTGGGACTTCAGCGGGGCCAGCGCCCGCCGCCCCCGATTTTCCCGGCTTGATCTCGGGCGGGGCCGGAACCGTCGCCGACGCGGCTGCCGCCGCGGTCCCGGCGGTCCTCCGGCTCGGAATCCGGGGGCGAATCGTTGGGCAAAGCCCCTTTAATCCTGGCCGCGTCCCGGCGCAGGCGCTCGATCTCCAGCCGGACGCCGGTTCCGGCCATTCGCGCGAGCTCCCCGAGCAATTCCCCCGGGCAGCCTGGCAGTTCGTCCCGCCAAGCTTTCATGTCCCCGTTGGAATGTCCAGGGAACCAGTTCAGGGGTGCAAGATCGGCTTCGGTCAAGCCGCCGGGATCGGCGCACGCCTTGACCGCCAGGCGGGCCAGATCCCGGCTTGCCGACGGCGGGATTGAGGCCTCGACGGCGACCGGCGACCTTCCTGGGGGGAGGACATCCGGCGTCGCCCCAGCGCCTGGGCGCGGGCGGTATTTTTCCACTATCTCATTGATCAAGGCGGCGGAGATGGCTTCTTTCCGGCAGAGTTGGCCGAGAATGCGGCCGAATATTCGCTCAGAGCAGGAATCATCGGCGCTCACGGTCTTGGGAGCGCGGTCGCAATAAAATGGGGGGTCGGCCGAAGGAATGAACTTGGCGAGAGTCGGTTGATCAAGGGAGCCCATAACGCAGGCCCAGGCAGCGAGGTCTTTAATGTAGAGAAGGTCCCGGGCCCCGGCTTCGTCCTTGCGGCGGCCCTCCTCTTCAAACTTCCGGCGTTCCTCTTCGGCACGGCGCTCCCTCCCTGAACGCTCCATCGCCTCCCGCGCGGCCTCGAACCCTTCCTCCAGGGTTCTCCGCTCCCCCTCCGCGGCCGAATCCGCCTCCATTCGCCCCTCGAAATCTTTACCAACTTTCCGCCTCTGCTCCGGAGTGCTGAAAGAAGGAGTGGGCTTTTCCATCCCGACATCGACCTGGACGCGCTTCACGGAGGCGTTGGTCCATTGTGCTTGGACCGCGGCCTTCTCCGCCGCCGTCAATTCGAAGATGTGCGCCGCCTTGAAAGTTCGGCCATAGGCGTCCGGTTCCAGCGCCTCCCGGGACTCCTTCCAACCGCCCTTCACGAGATCGTCGAAATGAATTCCCTCATGATAGATGGTTTTGGCCAGCAGGCGCGGACTTCCCTTGTCCCTTGCCAGTTTAAAAGCCTCGATGCTGATGTTGACACTTCCGTCCTCGAGAGTGAAGGCCTGGACCCCGTCGTCCACCTTGCCGAAATTCAGCTCCAGATGGTGCGCTTGGTTCTCGGGCTGGAGGGACAGCTTCCGGTACACCGACTCATAGTCGCCGCCCTGCCCTATCGCGGCATAGACGAATTGCGGTTTCCACCGGGCCTCGCGCCTTTCCAGCGGACCATTGGCGATGTCCCGGGATTTGTGACCGAGGCCATAGTAGAGGGAGGTCAGGGCGGCGGCCTCGTTCAGGTCGGATTGCATCCTGGCCTTATTTATCTCAATTCCGGAATTGGCCTTAAACCATTTGTCCCGCAATTTAAAGGACGGTTCCACGCCCCGCGACTCAAGGAGTCGAATCTCTTCCCGGAGATTGGTTTCATCCACTTTGTCGGTCTCGTACTTATCGTAAGCCGCCACCCCTCGGTTGATGAGTTTCATGATTTTTTCCTGCTCTTTGGTGGAGGCCGTGCAGGGAGTTTTTCGATCTTCAACCTTCTTGGGGCAGGGCGTCCCCGCCGAGGCCGGGCTGGCCGCCAACCACAGTATCACCAGGAGGGTCATGGCTTAATCTCGATTAGGACCGTGTTGGAATGAACATGGCCGAGGCGTTCGCTGTTCAATCTCTTGTATCTCCGAATATACTCTTCGCGTTCCGAGCCATATTTGGCGGTTTCTCGAAAATCTTGCTCGGTGTACAGCGGAGGATTTTGAAACACCACCTTGACCCGGTACGCCCCCGGGGCGTCGAACCGGAACTCTTCCAAGGCCAATTCCCGGAACTCGCCGACGACCGGCGCGGGCTCGATGTCCTTGTAATAGCGGTCGTCCAGCTCTCCGTAGGACAGGAGCCGCCAGGCCTTGGTGACCAGCGTCTGCCCCGGCTTGACGTCCACGTCAAGGGCGCTGCGCCGCATGATCCGAAAGGCGTGCTCCTTGCGCTGGGCCGCGTTCATGCCGCCGCGCGCGCCATGCCCCATTACCGAATAGTCGTAATATCGAATGAACGTATGCTCCTCTTTGCCGCCCGGCGGGGTCACGTAGAACTTCCAATCGCTGAACTCCGCGTTTCCTTCCTTCCAGAAAGACCGGTTCGAGTTAAATGAAATCGTCTCTTTCCCCAGGTTTTGCATCTCGAGCCGGTACCAAAGCCGCTCCCCCGGCTTGAGGACCGTCTTCTTGGGAATCAGGGTCAGCTTGACCTTCCGGCGGACCGGCTCCGGCTTGAAGCCGGGCGGGGCCGGCCGCACGAGCTCGGCCTCGTCGCCGGCCTTGACCGCCGCCTCGAAGGCGGCCTCCTTGGCGCGCCGCGCCGCGGGGATTTTGGCCATCTCCGCGTCGAACTCCGCCTTGAGTTTTTGGTGCCGGACCTGGTCCTCCGGGGACAGCCGCGGGCCCAATTTCTCCGGCGGGGAGGCGGGCTTGGGAGGCTCCTGGCGGCCGCAGGCGGCCAGGGCCGCCGCCAAGATCAACGACCAATGAATCGGTTTCATTTTCGCGCGGTTCCGAAAGAAAAAAGCCGAGGGAAGCGGAACCTCGGACGGATTCCGCTTCCCCTGGCCTCGCCCGGTTGCGGCCGGACCGTGGATACCCCCCGGCCGATCCCAGGGGCTACAGGGCTGCCTCCATGCTAACACGGTTTCCCATCCCGGCCCAGGGCCCTCGGACCCAAGTCCGGCTGGGTCTAATGCCCCATGGCCCCGCGATTGATCCGGCGGAGGTAGGGGGCTGGATCGAGGGGGCGCTCCGCTTAGCCCAAACGGGAGGGGTCGTTGCCGCGACGGAGCCCCCAAGGCCAGCAGCCCGTTTCCCGGCGCTTACTTGCGAAAGCGCTCTCGGGCCTGCTCCAGAAACGGCGCCAGGGCGGGCTTGAGCGCGGCGGCTTTTTCGAGGTCGGCCAGGACCAACTCGGCGGCCCCTTGCAGCTTGCCCCGCGCCATGGCACGAATGAAATATGCGTCAGCGTCCTGGGGGTCCAATCTGAGCGCGATCTCCGCGTCTTCCATGGCCGCCCGCCACCTCCCGGCCTTGAACAAGGCGTCCGCCCTCATCTTGAACGCCAAAGACCACTTCCAACCTTTGGCGATCACCCGGGAGAGGTCGAGCACCGCTCCCCTGGAGTCATTCATTTGGTTAAGAATGAGAGCCCTTTGGGCGAACGTCATTGGATCGGAAGGGTCGGCCTTGACTGCGGCCTCGGCCAAGCTCAGGGCTTCGGACAGGGAGCCCTTTTGCCGGCTCGCCATGGAGCGGGTGATCAATTCGAATGTCGGCGAAGGCGACAACTTTTGCCGCTGGACCCATTCCTCGGGCGTTCGGGACAGACCCGGAGTTTGCAGGGCCAGAAGGCGGGAGATCTTTTCCCGCTCGGGGGAGTCCTCTTCTGAATCGGCGGCGCGGGGGGTGTGCGGGCCCTCACCCGGCGCGCGAGCGATTGCCCCGGATGCGGGGCGGAGCCCGTCACCCTGCCCGTCGCTCGAGTTCCCCGCCACCGACTCGCCGGGCTTGAGGGCCAAGGCCGGCTGCCTTTTCCCTTTGGGCCACTTGTTCAGGGAGTACATGGCCAACTCCCAGGCGGACCAACTGGCCGGGTCGAATTTAAGGGCTTGCTTGGCATCCTGATGCGCACCCGAGTAATCATGCCGCACGTAGCGCACCAACCCCCGGTTGACCAGCAGGCGGGCCGTCAGTCGCGGGTCTCCGTCGGGACGGGCCAGGGCCAGACCCTTCTCGGCCAGTGCCTCGGCACGCTCGTTGTCTCCGCGCTCCATGAAGTAGCGGGAGCCCGCCTCCTGGGTTCGCGGGCTTTCGGGCTTCTTGGCGAGAGCCGCCTCGGCTTTCTTGTCCCGGTGTTCTTGGCGCTCCTCCTTGGCTTTTTGCTCAGCTTGAGACGGAGGGGTGGGGGGCTTGGCGTTTTCTTGTTGCTGTTCTTTAACAGCTTCATCCATTTCTGCCCAGGGGGCGTCGGATTCCTCCGGGGCGTTCTCTGCGGCCGGAGCAGCACCCATGGTCAAAAGGGCGGAAAATACGATTAACGCCGCCGCGTATTTTTCGAATTTAATCATTATAAATCTAAAGTGCTAAACTTGTTCGTAATGGGACGAGTACCCTTGCTGGCCTTCCTATTGTTAAGTATGGCCCCAAACAAGGCAGGAGTCAATGCTGCGGGACTCCGGAAGGAGGGGCGGATTCCTTCCCGGTTGACCCTGGATAAATTGGTGCAGAAAGGACTCGCTGAGGGCGAAAAAGCTAGTTACCCGCCCGTAGTCGCAAAAAATCTTGGAGTTTCCCCGGATTTGAAAATTCAACGGTTGGCCGTTCCTCGTTCCCAGAATTTGGACGGCTGCTCACGGGTTTTCGAAGTACTAACGGGCCCATCTACCACAACCGTCCAGGCGCGGCACCTGATTTTTGGAAAATTCCAGAAAGACGCAACCAGGGGGGAGATTTCCAGTCTCAGTCTCCGCCTCACCCCCCAAGGAAAACTGGAACGAGCGCTCCTATCAAAAGGAATAATCGGACCGGATGGGAAGACGGTCCGGGGATCGGGCCTTGGGAACATTCGAGACCTGGAAATTAAATCTCCGGAGACCCGGCTCCTCCTGCAGGTTGAACTTGATTTCTGGCTCAAGGGTGAGGGCCGCAGTCACGTTGATGCTGCGTCGGGGAACACCCCGTAATCCATTGGGGCGGGAGTTTGGGTCCCTGGGCGCAAGGGGAATTCAGGGGGCTTTGGAGCTCTGGCATGAATGAAGATGAAATTAAATGCCCATTCTGCGCGGAAGTTATTAAGGCAGAGGCGAAGATTTGCCGATTTTGCAATCGGAACCTGAAAGGTCCGGGGCAATTCAAAAAGGTCAAAGAGGTCCAAGCCAGAAGCGGCGTCATGGATGGCGTGAAGTTGGGCTGCGGAATGTTCATCGTCCTCCCGCTAATATTATTGTTCGGGGGCGTTGTTTTTTTTAGTATCGGCAGTTGCGGCAAGGGGGCTCCCAAGCAAGGCGGAAGCGGTCGAGCTTCACTCCTTTATCAGATAGTCCATGGGCAGAAAATTCAGCCGACGAATACGGGGTCTGGTAATTCAGGCACTTCGTTCCCGCTGCAGACGGAGGCGGATCGCAAGGCGGACCGCCAGTATTTGAAGGCCCGGCAAAAATACTACGGTGGCGGAAAATCCCCTGCGGAAATTGGCCGATCTGGAATCGACAAGGTCATGGGGCTCGGCTTCGTTAAGGAGATTAACTGCAACCCCGCCCCGGTCGTTGGAGATGTTAAACCGGCGGCCTTCGCGCGCATTGACCACTTGAAATGGGGGGAACTTGAGCGGAAACAGAAACTCGCGGCGATAAATCTGATCGGTCAGTTTTGCGGGCGGTTGACATTTTTGAACCCGGACAATAATGTGAGCGTGGGGCTTGGGGTGTGGGATCCGGCGCGCGGCGGCGAGGTTTTCGGTCCGCAATAGCCCGCAATCCAGTTGAACCGCAGCCCGTCCAAGGAATACGAGAAGGAGGGTGTTATTCGACCTTTTCGGCGCCCTGGCCTCGCCGACGGCCGCTCGGGAAGGCAAGCAAGTCAAGCAAGTCAACCACCGGCACCGAATTGGCTATAATCGGCGGGTGCCGCGGCTCTTGGTCCTGCTGCTTCTGCTGGGTTCTCCCGGTTTCGCCGCTCCGCATTGGGAGCGCCTGGAGACCCGCGGGGGCATCTCCGTGTATCGCCGGGTCGTTCCGGGGTCCCGCGTGCTTTCCTTCAAAGGAGAGTGCGAGATCGAGGCCCCGATCGCCAAGGTCATCTCGGCCTTGAGCGACGTGACACGCAAGCGGGAGTGGGTGTTTTCCCTATCGGAGGCCCGTCTGGTTCGCGAGCCGTCCGTTCTGGAGCGCGTGGAATACAACCGGAGTTCCGCCCCCTGGCCTATCCATGACCGAGCCTTCGTTTTTCGGGCGTTGGTCCGCCCCGACCGCGCCGCCCGGCGGCTTTGGATCGGCCTGGAATCGGTGGAGGATCCCGCCGCGCCCGCGGAGCCCGGGGTGGTTCGGGGCCGCATCGAAAAAGGGGAGTTCATCGTGGAGGCGTTGGGGGAGCGCCGGACCAAGGTCTCCTTGGAACTTCACGCCGACCCGGCCGGGGCCGTGCCCAAGTGGCTGGTTAATATTTTTCAAAAACGGTGGCCGCTGGAGACGCTGGCGGGCTTGAGGCGTCAGGCGGCCAAAGCCGACATTTCGGCCCATCCCGCCCTGGCGGATTTCTAATGGCCGACATCCGGGCGTTTCGGGGCGCGCGTTACGACCCGTCCCGCGTTCCCCTGGGCAAGGCGCTGTGCCCTCCCTACGACGCGATCGTCCCCGAATTGGAACGGGCCCTGCGCAAGACCCCGCTCAACGCCATCCATCTGGAGCTTCCCCGGGGCGGCGCCGCCCGCTACGCCCGGTCGGCGTCCCTGTGGAAGAATTGGCGAAAACGCGGAGTCCTGCGGGATGATCCCGAGCCGTCCTTTTACATGGTCGAGCAGACTTTTTCGTTTCGAGGAGGCCGGCTGACGCGGCGCGGCTTGCTGGGCGCGATGGGCGTCACCCCGGCCGCGCATCGGAGCGTGATCCCCCACGAAAAAACCCTGGCCAAGCCCAAGGCCGACCGGCTGCGGCTTCTTTCCGCGGTGCGGGCCAATATCAGCCCCATTTTCGGGCTCGTCAAGGATTCCCGGGGAACGGTCCGCCGCCTTCTGGCGGCGGCGGCCCGCCGCCCGCCGTCTTCGACGGGAGCGGCCCAGGGCGTCGATTACCGGATTTGGGCGTTGGGCGATCCCGGGCAGGTCAAGGCCTTGGAGTCCGCCCTGCGGCCCCTCTCGGTGCTGATCGCCGATGGGCATCATCGCTACGAGGTCTCCCGGGAATTCCACCGCCGCCATCCCCAGCCTTGGGCCGAGACTTTGCTGGCGTTCATCTGTCCGGAGGAAGACCGGGGTCTGCGGGTGTTGGAAACCCATCGGGTGATCCCCGCGGAGGGAGTCCTGGGGGCCGCCGAACGGCTCTGCGCCTTGAAAAAATTATCTTCGCGGGGCGCATTGCTCAAAGCCCTGGCGGCCTCGGGCAATCCTTACGCCTTCGGCTTGTTCGACGGTGGTTACCGCCTGGCCGAGCCCAGGTCCCGGGGCGGCGCCCGCAGCGGCCTCTGCGTGGAATGGTTGAGCCGCAATCTCCTCGCGGACCTGCCCCCGGACCGGATCGTCTACAGCCATGAGGCGGACCGGGCCGAGCGCTTGGCGCGAGAGTCGGGCAAGGCCGTCCTGTTCGTCAAGCCCATGGTGGTGGCCCAGGTGCGCCGGGCCGTGGCCGCGGTGGGGCTGCTTCCCCAGAAGAGCACCTACTTCTATCCGAAGATCGCCACCGGGATCGTTTTTAAACCACTCGCTTGAAATTCTCCGTCATCATCCCGACCCTCAACGACGGGCCGCAGATAGGCTCCGCTCTCAAGCGCCTGCGGGAGATTTCCCGGGACAGCCCGATGGAGGTGATCGTCGTGGACGGCGGCTCCGATGACGACACCGTGGCCGAGGCACGCCCCCTGGCCGACGCGATCGTCTCGCACGGCCGCGCCGACCGGGGCTCCCAAATGAACGCCGGCGTGGAGCGCGCGCGCGGCGACCTGTTTTTGTTTTTGGCGGCCGACGCCCAGCCGCCCGGCAACTGGCAGCAGGCCCTCGAGCACTTTTGGCTGAAGGCGCACCGGGAGGCGATCGCGGCGACCGCCTTCACTGTGGATTACGGGAGCGGGTTCTCCTACCGGACGGCCGCCTTTCTCTACAACGCCGCGTCCCGCTGGAGCGGTCGGGCCGTCTGCGACCAGGGGTTGTGCACCACGCCCGAGCTTTTCCGGGCCAGCGGGGGGTTTCCGGAGAACTCCCCGGTGGACGACCTGATCTTCTGCGCCCGCTTGCGCCGCTTGGGCAAGATCGAGGTCCTACCGGAGCGCATTTGGGCCGCGGCCCGGCCCATGAGGCGCAAGGGCGCTTGGTCCACCATCCTTCGCCGCGCTTGGCTGGAGGCGGGGCTTGAGGCGGGAGAGCTTCCCCGGTCGGGAGTTTCCCCGAAGTGAAGCTCCGCGTCTCCCAGGGCCTCAAGAAGGTCGAATATTTCGCCCTGGGGGCGGAGGTCGGCAAAACCGCCGCGGGGGCCCGGGACAAGGAGCTTTTAATCGCCTCCGTGCCGGAGCCCGTTCTCATGAGGGACCCGGCCCGCCTGGCGGCCCTGGAGTCCCCCCGGCGGGACGCGGTTCTCAATCTCCTGGATTTCCCCGGCCAAATCGTGGAGTTCGACGGGGTTTCGACCTTCTGGTCCCCGGAACTCTATCCCGGGGCGTGGTCGCCCAGCATCGACACGATGCTCTTCGCCGAGGCCATCCGCCTGGACCTGGCGTCCACCGGGCGCCTGCGAAAAATTCGGGATTTCCTGGAAATCGGCACCGGGAGCGGTTTTTTGAGCAAGTATCTGCTGGTCAAGAAGCGCTCCGCCGGGGGCGAGATGCGGTTGGCCCATCTGAGCGACATCAATAAGGACGCCCTGCGCTGCGCGTTGGACAACCTGGAGGCGGTTCGGGGGCGGACCTTGATGTACTACACGCACACCCAGCGCGACGCCAAGCTGAAGGTGGACCGCCCCTATGACCTGGTCCTCTCCAACCCTCCGTACATCCCCAGGCCGGGCGCCGGACGGCACAACCCCTATGAGGGCCTTTTCCTTTATGACGAAATGATCCTCAACGCGGGGCGGATGCTGCGCCCGGACGGGGTCTTCATGACCATTCTTTCAAGCCTTAGCCGCCCGCTCGTGGAGCCCGCCTTGAAGAGTGTTTTTACCCTGCGCCCTGTGATCTCCCGGCGCGTTCCGTTAAAAATCCCCGCTATCACGGCCGGACTTTCCAAAGGGAGCCGGGATTGGATCTCGTACCTTCGTTCCCGGGGTTATGTCGAGGAGGACCGGACCGGGCGTTCCGGCCACCGGTACTGGCAGACCATCGAGATCGTCAGCGGCGGCCTGAAGGCCCCCGCCGGCAAGTCCGATTCCAGGTAGGTCCCTGGTCCCTCTCCGGCGGGCCGAAGGACCCCTGACCCCGAGAGGGGGGGCTGTTACAATAATCTCGTGATCCCTCGTTTCGCCTGGAGGCTCTGGTCGTCGCTCGCCATTCGTTATAAGATCACGGCCATTCTGACGACCGTTCTGACCGCGGGCCTGGTCTCGGTGAGCGTCCTCTCACTGCGGCAGCAGCGCCGGGTTTTGGAGGCCGAAAACCGGGGCCGCGTCGACCGGATGCTGGACAACGCCTCTGCGGCGGCCAAGAGCGCGCTCAGCGGCGCCGATTCCAGGGAATTTCGGGAATTCTTGGAGCGGATCGGACGCCGGCAAGACATCCTGCGGCTCGTGGTCCGGGACGGACGCGGGAAGGTGGTGGCGGACCATCAAAGAACGGCCTCCGAAATCCCAACCCGGAGCGCGGGTCCGCGTGGCGCGTCGATCCGGGACGCGGTCTATCGCCGCTCCAGCCGGGAAGGGGAACAGGTCCTGGACGTCAGGGCTCCCATCTACTCCGGCGAAAAGGCGGCGCGGCCGATCGGCTCGGTGGAAATGACCTTTTCGGAGCGCCGGGTGCTGGAAAGCCTCTCTCAGCAAAGAAACGCGCTGATGGCGGCCGGGGGAATTTTCGCGGCCGCCGGACTCCTTCTCTCCTTCGCCTTGGGGGCTTTTTTGACCCGCAACATCACGATTTTGGCGGGCCTCATGGACGATCTCTCCCTGGGCCGCCCCGAGCGGCTGGCGAAAATCTCCACCCATGACGAGATCGGCCGCCTGGGCCGGAGTTTTAACCGGATGGTTTTAAAAATGCGGGAAAAGGCCCACATGGAGAAATATCTCTCCCGCTCCACCCTTCAGCAGGTCCAGCGCACGCGGGATTCGCAGAAGGTCCGCCTGGGGGGAGAAAAAAGGCGGGTGGCCGTGTTGTTCTCGGACATCCGCGGCTTCACCGAATTCGCGGAGAAAACGGACGCCGATTTGGTCGTGGAAACCCTCAATGTCTATCTCAACACCCAGTCGGAGGTCATTACCAAGCGGGGCGGGAGCGTGGACAAGTTCATCGGCGATCAGGTCATGGCGATTTTTACAGGGGAGCGGGCCGAGTTCCAGGCCGCCCTTTCCGCCCAGGAGATCGTCAATTTCATCTCCACCCTCAACGAGACCCGCGCCCGGCGCGGCCTTCCCGTGCTGACCGTGGGCGTCGGCCTCAACGTGGGGGAGGTCGTCATGGGCAACATGGGCGCCGAGCGGCGCATGGATTACACCGTGGTGGGCGATCCCATCAACACGGCGGCCCGGCTCTGCGGCAAGGCGCGCCCGGGACAAATCCTCATGAGTTGGCCCCTGCTTTCCGCCCTCTCGGGGCGCTGCCGCTGGGGAATGCTGGATAAGGTGGTGGTCAAGGGAAAGCGCGCTCCAGTGGAGGTTTACGAGCTTAAGGACGTTCCGGGGGCGGCCCGCCGCCACATGAGGCGCCATGTCGACAAGAACGCGTGGGCGTTTTTACCGCGCCAGGAGCGGCTCAGCGTGCGCTTGGACGACATCAGCCGAACCGGGTGCGCCGTTGAGTTTTTCGCGCCGATCCCCGCGGGAAGCGAGCTGGAGTTGGAACTGCCCGCGGAGATCGTGGGTTCCGCCGCCCGGGTGCGGGCCGAGGTGTGCCATGTGAGAACCCGCGTGGGTTTTTACAGGGCGGGGCTGAAGTTCAAGGACGTGCCCGAGGATTTCAGCCATGAAATCACCCAGTGGGTCCATCGCATCGACATGGACCTTTCAGCGGCCCGCTAGTCAGCGCTGGGCGGCCAGGGCCGCCGCCATCGCGCCGCGGACGCGCTCCACCAGGGAGTCCATCCCCGAGACCGTGAGTCCCGCCGTCGGGATCGGCTCCAGATATCGTAGACGGATGACTCCTTGGGCCGGGAGAAAGCTTCGGCGGGGAAGGAGCGCGTAGGCCCCGGAAATCACGACCGGATAGATGGGGACCTGGGCCTGCACGGCCACCACGAAGGCACCGCGCTTAAAGGGGAGCAGTTCCCCGTCCGGCGAGCGGGTTCCCTCGGGGGCGATCATGAGGGCCCGGCCTTTTTCGGTGATCTCCCGGGCGACCGCCGCCAGGCTCGCCCGCGCTTTGGAAGGATTGGACCGGTCCACGAGGCGGAAATCCAACGCCCACCAGGCCAGATTGATGAAGGGAATGAAGGCGATCTCTTTCTTTCCCAGGGCCATGGCCCGCGGCGGGCAGATGGCGGCCGACCAGATCATGTCCAGGGCGCTTTGGTGGTTGAAGGCGACGACCTTGGGGCCCGGGGTTTCGAGCGTGCTTTCACCGATGATCTCGAGCCGGATTCCCAACATCGCGAAGGTGACCCGGCCCCAAAACCGGGGAGCCAGATGGATGAGATCCCGCGGGAGCCTCTTGAGGCAGAGGGCCTGGAGCAGGAAGGCGGCCGTCCAGAACAAGGCCGTCCAAACCCAGGCGACGGCGACTCTCAGGAAGATCAAAAAAGATAATCCGTGTTGAGAAACCGCGAGTGCCGCCCGCGGACGATTTCCTGGATCAGGTCCGCGGCCTCCGGGGATTGTTTGGCGGCGACCAAGGTTCGGATCGAGAAAACCCGCAGGGCGTCGGTGACCGAGAGCGTTCCCTCCGCGGAATCCTTGCGCCCGCCGAACGGATAGGTGTCCGGGCCCCGACGGCATTGGGAGTTGAGGTTGACCCGGCAGACTTGGTTGACCAGGGCATCGACCAAGGGACCGACGACGGAGGGGTCCTTGCCGAACAGGCTGGCCTGCTGGCCGAAGGGCGAGGCCGCCAGATATTCCAGGACTTCGTTGGGATCGTTGAAGGAGGCGACGGCCACGATCGGGCCGAATTGCTCCTCGTCGTAAAGCTTCATTCCCGGCCTCACGGGATAGACCACGGCGGGATGGAAGTAGGTTCGGTCCGTTTCGCCGCCCCCGGGGTTGACGACCCGCGCGCCCCGCTCGACCGCGTCGGCGACGTAAGCGGACATCCGCTCCACGGCGCCGTCTTCCGCCAAGGGGGTCAGCGCCACGGCGTCGGAGAACGGGGCCCCGCTCTTGAGCTTGGCGATCTCTGCGCACAACCCGGCCAGGAATTTCTCCGCGAGCGGTTGTTGGACGAAAATGATCTTGAGGGCCGTGCAGCGCTGGCCGTTGAAGGTGAGCGCCCCGGCGGCGCATTCCTTGGTCGCGTTGGAGAGGTCGGCGTCCTTGAGGACGATCGCGGCGTTTTTGGCGCCCAGTCCCAGGACCGATCGCAGGCGGTTGGGCCGCGGATGTTTCTGGTTGAGGATGTTGGCGACCTTGGCCGAGCCGATGAAGGCCAGAAGGTCCACCTCTCCCGATTCCATGATCGGCCCGACGATCTTGGAGCCTTCCCCCAGGATCACGTTGACGACGCCGGGCGGGAAGGATTCGGCGAAAGCCCCCAACAGGGGCATGTTGCAGAGCATCCCCACCCGGGGGAGCTTGAGGATGACGCTGTTTCCCATGACCAGGGCCGGGAGCAAGGTGGTGAAAGTTTCGTTGAGCGGGTAGTTGAAGGGACCCATGCAGAGGGCCACACCGAAGGGGGACCGCCGAATCTGGGCCAGGAAGCCCCCGTCCATGGCGAAACGCGAGGAGTTCCGGTCGAGCTCCTTGAGCGCCTCAAGCGTGTCGCGCCCATAGGCCACGGTCCGGTCGAACTCCTGGAGGGAGTCCGCCCAGGGCTTGCCGATTTCCCAGCAAAGCAGGCGGGCTACCTGGAAGCGCTTGGCCTCCATCCGGTCCAGAAACCGGGACATCGCGAGGATGCGTTCGGCGGGGGTGGCCGTGGGCCAGGCGCCGCGCCCCTTGTCGAAGGCCTTGACCGCGGCCGCGACCGACTCCTTGGCGGTTTCCGGGCTCAACAGGGCGCAGGGCCCCAAGCTCCGGCGCTTCAAGACGCCGTCGATGCGCGTGTGGATGGGGGAGAACACCTCCTGGGACGGCCCGTCCCAGGAACGGAGTTTTCCTCCGATCAGATATCTTAGGCCGCCGTCATAGCGGCCGCAATCCCTCTCCGGAGGAGGTTCTTCCCAGGAAAGCAGGCCCTTGCCCTTGCCGGGCGTTGCTTCCCCGGAGGGGGGAGGGAGGGCTCCCACGGGGCCTAGCGGTCCTGGAGTTTCTGGGCCAGTTTGGCCAGCTCGGAGCCGATCTCGCGCAGGCCGGTGGCCAGGTTGGCGCGGACCTTCTCGCCGGTTTCCTTGCCGGACTTCTTGCCCACGTCGAGGACCTTCTTGAACTGTTTGCCGATCCTCTGGCCTTCGGGGCTTTCCTTGGCGGCGGACAAGGCGGTGGTCACCTTGCCCCCGACCCGCTGGATGCTGGCCGACATCTCGCTGAAAATTTCCCGGGTTTCCTCGCTGGTCGCGACGGCTTCAATGGCCTTCTGCACCTGGCGGCCGAGGTCCGCGACTTCCTTGAGGACGTCCTGCTTCTTGTGGGCCGATCTTGCCATGGTTTTTCTCCTTACATTTCCTTTGCGGCTTTGGCGACTTCCGCGAAAGTGGTGATGCCGGCGCGGGCTTTCTCCACCCCGTCCAGGAGAAGGCTCTTCATGCCCGACTCCAGGGCCGCGCGCCGCAGTTCGTCGGGAGTGGATTTTCCGGAAATCTTGGCCCGCATTTCCTTGTCCAGGAGCAGGAGCTCAAAAATGCCGACGCGGCCCCGGAAGCCGACCATCCCGCATTCGGCGCACCCCTTGGGGCGGACGTAGCGGCCCCCGGGGGCGTTGATGGCGGCCCGGACCAGGTTGGCGGAATCGGTGTCGAGCGGCTTGAGGACGCTTTCCACCGAAGCTTGGTCGATGGGGGCGGGCTGGGCGCAATGGGGGCAGACCTTGCGGACCAGGCGCTGGGCCAAGGTCCCGATCAGGGCGTTGGAGATCAAAAACGGCTCGATCCCCATGTCGATGAGGCGGCTGATGACGCCGATGGCGCTGATCGTGTGGATGGTGGAGAAGATCAGGTGGCCGGTCAGCGCGGCGCGCATCGCGATCTCGGCGGTTTCCAGGTCGCGGACCTCGCCGACCATGATGATGTTGGGGTCCTGGCGCAGAATCGAGCGCAGGCCGTCGGCGAAATTGAAGCCCGCCTTGGGGTTGATCTTGGATTGGACCACGTGCGGAATCTCGTACTCCACGGGGTCCTCGAGGGTCATGGCGTTGATCTCGGGGCGGACCAAGGTCTTGAGGATGCTGCACAGGGTGGTCGTCTTGCCGCCCCCGGTGATCCCGCAGACGAAGAAAATACCGCTGGGAGCCTGGATCGCGGCTTTGAGGCTGGCCAGCACGTCCGGAGCGAAACCCAGGGCGTCGAGGTTGAGCGTGTTGGCGCCCATGTCCAGGACCCGCAGGACCAGCTTGTCTCCGTGGATGGAAGGAAAGGCCGAGGCGCGAAAGCGAATTTGGCGCCCGGCTACGGCCAGCTCAAAGCCGCCGTCCTCCGGAGAGTAGGCGGTCGCGGCCTGCGGGGGAAAGCCCGCCATCACGCGCAGTTGGGCCGAGATCTGAAAATCGGACTTGTTGTAAGTCAGGCGTTCTTTGAGGGAGCCGTCCACCCGGAAACGAATCTGGTAGGTCTGTTCCGTCGGGTCGAAGTGCACGTCGCTGGCCTGTTCCTTGACGGCTTGCTCCAGGACGGTTCTCACGACCTGGTTGGTCAGGGAGTTGCCGTCGGTCGATCCCTTCGCGGCGAGAAAGCGCTTGTAGGCCGCCTCAAGCTCCGAGGGCCCCGCGGGGACGGGCGGGGCGGGCGCCGCAGCCGGAACGCCGATGGGGGCGGGCGGGGGGGTGGCCACCTGTGGCTGCTGGCCGGGAGCGGGCGGATCAAAACCGGGGATATGCATTCCCTGAGTATAGGTCGGCAAAAGCGTTCCGTCAATGGCCGGTGACTTGCGTGGCGCAAGCGGCGGCTTAGAGACCGAGATTTTTTAAGGCCTTCGCCGCGGCTTCCCGGACCTTGGGATCGGAATCGGCCTTCATCGCCTTGATGCGGTCCTTGTACTTGTGACCGCCCATCAACCCCAGGTAGGACAGCGCGTTCTGCCGGACACCGGAACTGGGATCCTTGAGAAGAGCGGCCACCGCGTCGTGTTGGGTCCTGTCGTGGATGAGCAAAAAGTAAAAGATGGCCGTCATCTTGGGGCCGTCGTCGGGGTCCTTCAGCAGGAGCGCCATGTCTTTCTTAAAGTCCTGGCCGGAGGGTAGGGCGAGCCCCTGCACGCAGAAGGCGATCTTCGCACGCTCCTTGGGAGACGGGTCCGCGAGCTTGCGGCGGACGGCGTCGAGCGAGCCCTTGGCCGAGAGGGCTTTGACCGCTCGGCAGGCGGTGGTCCAGCCGGCGTCGATGACCTCTAGGTCGGCGTTCAGCTCCGCTAAGGACTTTTCCTTGGGCCCGCAGGCCCGCGAAGACTCCTCGGAATAGCGGGCCGTCACCGCTTTCGCGTGCCAGGACCATCGATCCGCGAGAGCGTGGAACTTCGAAAGGGCTTCCTTGTAGCCGGCATCTGGCGAGGCGCCCTCGCCGTACTTCAGGTTTCCCCACATGTTGTAAAACTTGGCGACCAGCGCAACGGCGACGGTCGGGTCGTAGGCCCCGCGGGAGATTTCCGGCAGCCGCGCCGAGAGTTCGTCCAATCCCTCGCCGATGAACTGCCGGTATCCATCGTCGCCCACGAGCGCCTCGCGGACTTTGGCGATCGCGGCGATGCATTCCATTTGGAAGTCGGCCGCTTGGCCCTGCGTCAGCATGCCCATCCTTCCGAGGGGATGGGCCTTCGCGTACTCGTTGAAGTACTCGTTGGCGGGGAATGCGGATTGGGCCCGGCTCTCGCTCGGGCCCGCGCATAGAGCGGGGAAAATGAGCGCGGCTGCGAGCACTCTGCGGGGGGCTGGCACGCATCGATGATAGGAAAATTCCCCGGAGTAATGGAATCTCCGAAGCTCCGCGGCGCGGTCAGGCCCCTTCGGGGGGCGCCGACTTGAAAAACGGTTGCCGTCGGCCAGCTTTTGAGCCGGGCGCGTCGGGGCGGGAAAGCGGGAGGCCGCCTGTGCTAGAATCGCCCCCATGGTGCGTCCTGAACAAGCTGCATCGTACTTGCGGGTGGAAGTCCCGTCC
>CAYHPY010000020.1:0-48028 GCA_964358485.1 uncultured Elusimicrobia bacterium | reverse complement strand
CATGAATTTCATCGAGGGGGAACTCGAGCCCGGGGGGGGCAGGCCGCGTTTCCGGGCGGCGGGCGCGGACATCGCCGTCGCCGCGGGGGCCTACGGCGCGGGTCCCGCCCCGGCGGTGCTCGGGGTCCGGCCGGAGGCCATTTCGATCGAGCCGGGGGGCGTGGGCGCGGAGGTCGAGGTGGTGGAACTGCTGGGCTACCGCAAGCATGTCCACCTGGCCATGGCCGGGGCCAAGGTCCTGGCCAGCGTCCCGGCTTCCTTCGACGGAAAGCCGGGCGACAAGGTCTCCCTGCGCTTTGATCCGGCGGGCCTTCACCTCTTCGATCGGGCCACCGGCGACCGCCTCGGCTGAGCCTTATTTCGGCATAGGCTCTTAGGCCCAATCGGTCCTAGGTCGAATACCCGCCTTTTTTTTCCTCTTGGTCCCATTCGGGGCCCAGGGCCATTTCTATAGAATGGCTTCACGAGAGGACATGAACATGAAAACGATTTTGACGGGCTTGGCGGTCGGACTTCTGGCCGCGTCGGCGTCGGCGGCGGATTGGGCGAGCGTCACGGGGCGGCAAGGCCCGGCGA
This sequence comes from uncultured Elusimicrobia bacterium, assembly GCA_964358485.1. Taxonomy (GTDB): domain Bacteria; phylum Elusimicrobiota; class Elusimicrobia; order UBA1565; family UBA9628; genus CAYHPY01. Next base: position 47,452 of record CAYHPY010000020.1, on the reverse strand, counting down.
CGGCGGGCACCGCGGTGTTCCAGACCTCGCGGGAGTGGCAGGCGGCGTGGGCCGCGGCGGGGCAGGCCGGCCCGGCGCCGGAAGCTGATTTCAGCAAGGAAATGGTGGTGATGATCTCTCTTGGGGAAAAGTCCACCGGGGGCTACAAGATCGAGGCCCAATTGATGACCGATCCGACCGAGGCCTCCCGGCTGATCGTGATTTATCGGGAAGTCGCTCCGAAGGGGGACGCCTTCAACATTCAGATGAGGACCAGGCCTTGGATCGCGCGGAAGGTGCGAAAGCACGCGACGGTGGCTTTTGAGGTGGATCAACGGGTTCGGGTTTTGGGGACGGTTTTTACGAAGGAAAATAACGAGAAACTGGAAAGAACGATTACCAAGCTGAAAGAAATGGGCGCCTCGGCTATCGCCGAGTCGCTTAACCGCTAGAGACTCCGGTCTTCGACCGGAACGATAGAAGGCCCAGCAAAGCTGGGCCTTTTGTCCGTCCAGAAGGGGACCTTGGGCCCTGCCCATCATAAAGGAAAGAGAGCACACTAAAGCCATGAAGCGAGTCATCGCCGCCGCGTTGGCCCTGGCCCTGGTGGTCACGTCCCCGGGGCTGGCCGGCTACGAGGCGGCGGCTCAAAACTTTCGCACCGGAGGAGCCAGAGGCTCCTCCGGCGCCGGCAATCGTTCCGCTGTCGGTTCCGTCTCCAATTCCGTTTCCGGTTCCGTTGGGCGGAATATCCGTTTCAACAGTTCTTTAAACCCCTACGTTGCCCTTCCCGGCTCCGTTGTTCCGTTGAAAGCCGGCCTTTCCGCCGACGCCCCGACTTTGTCGGGAAGCGAAGCCGGGCCTTCGGTTTTCGTCGCGGGGGAAGAGGCGGCCGCTTCGGTTCCCGCTTTTCAAGGGGGGACGATCGAGGCCGTTCCGGGGAAAATCGGGCCGGTGGAAGGGGGCCTGTCCAAGGCGGCCGAAAGTGTCGAGGCCATCGCTGGAAATGAGAGCGTCCGGGAGTTGGCCGATCCTAAAGGGGATCGGCCGGGGTCGCTGAAACGGATCTTTGACAACGGAAAGAAAGTTCCGGGAACGGAAGTTGCGGTGGGTGGGAATGAACGGATTCTCGGGAACGGATTGACGGCTCGCCAGCCGTCCGCCGCGGGCTCGGAAAAGCCGGTTCTTGATGGGAAGACGCCGAAAACGGAGAAAAAGAACCTTCTTGCTCGCTTGCGCGAGCTTGTTGACCTTTCGGATTACTCGCCGAGCGAAAAAGCTTTTATCCTCGGCCAAGCCGTCTTCCTCCTGGGGATGTCGATATACATCACCTCTCTGCCGTTGTTGGTTCACTCCATCACCGGCAGCACGGCCACCACCGGCTTGGTCCGCATGGTCCACTACTGGGTGTTCGGCGCGGTCTCGCTTTTCGCGGGGGACGTGGTCGGGCGCAGTCCCATGAAGCGGGTCCTGGTGGGGGCCGGCATGACCCGGGTCGTCCTTTACAGCTTGATCGGCGGGTTGGGTTTGGCGGGCGGGCTTTCCCTGCCGGTCCTGCTGGCCATCGTCGCGGTCAACGCGGTGGTGGTGTCCCACAACCATTTGGTGGATATCGACGCGGGCGGCGCGGCCAAGGTTTTCCAGGATAAGAAAAAGCGGGAGAAGGCTCTCTACCTGTACAAGACCATCCGCTACGCCATGCTCCTGGGCGTTCCCTGGATCTTGGGGCTGGGCCTGGACGGCTTGGACGGCGCGTTCGGGGCGGGGACGGGCGCCAAGGCGGGATTTGTCCTGCTGGCCGCGGCCATGGCCAGCTCCACTTGGATCTATTTCAGCCGCTTGAAGATTTCCGCCGACGCGACTTTCGAGACCGCCGCGGCCAAGGTCTCGGGCCTCTGGGCGAAGGCCAAGTCCACGGCGGCCACGGGGTGGAAAATTCTCGTCGAGACCCCCAAGCGCAACTGGCGGACCCTCAAGGTGATTTGGGGCAATAAAGCGATTTTGGCGCGCTCCAGCATGGCCACCTTCGAGCAGTTCATCGAGGACGCCCTCTTCATGGTGGTCCTGCCGACCTTCGTCATAGACGTCCTGGGCGCCGGTAACTTCGGCCAAGGCTTGGTCCTGTCTGCCACCTACCTGGGCGGGATGCTGGCCAGCATGATCCTCGTCAAGCGGGCCCATAAGATCGAGAAGAAGATCGGCTCCTACCGCTTCCTGGTCTATTTGTCGGTGGCCGCCTCCCTGGCCTTCCTGCCCTCGATCGGGCTGTGGGCCGCGCCTTCTCTTTGGGTCACCTTGCCGCTGGTCGTGGTGATGAAATTCCTCTATGACCCGGTCCAGTCCCGCATGCAGGCTCTGCTCCAGAACGAGATCGAGGCCGACCCGAAGGCCAAGGCCGAGGGGGACAACATCTACAGCATCATGACCACCTTCGAGGTGGTCGCCGCCGGCCTGGGCGGGCTGGCCTTCATGTGGCTGTTCCAGAACTCCGGCCCGGCCACCTTGATCGGGGCGGCCCTGGGCGCCTACGCTCCGATGAAGGTCGTCACCATCGCCTTGGCGGGCTTCTCCTTGGTCTATCTGCTGGGACTCAAATGGGTGAAGGGGCAGTTCGCCAAGCCGGTTCAAAAAGTCCACGCCTCCCACGCCGATCCGGCCGAAGCCGCGGCGCTTGAAGCCAAGGCCCTGGAACGGCTCTCGGCCAGCTTGAAGAAGATGGGCCTGCCCGAGGCCAAGACCGTCAAGATCGCGGGCCCGGCCCCGGCCGGACGCCCGACCTCGGTGATCCTGTCCCCGGCCTCGATCTACAAGCTCTCCATCGCCCGCGAGGGAGGCCGCCAATCCCCCGGCGACGTCCATCTGGCCTTCGATCCGTCCTGGCTCATTCAGGAACGCTACATGGACGGCGCAAACATGCTCCTCCTTAAGAAGGGCCTGTATTTCGACGAAAACGGGGCGCCGGTGATCGCCGAGTACGAGACCCCGCGCCGGGTCCATTACTTCGCCGATTTCTACACCTTGGGCGCCAACGACCGGGCCGACGGGGTTCCCTTGGAGGAGGACCTGGACGTTCCCACCTCCAGCTCCGTGGAGCTCGAGAAGGTCACCAACGAAAAGCTTTTGACCCGCCTGGTCCTGGCGGCCAAGGGCGTGGCGGTGCCCGCCACCGCCGCCTTCCTGATGGCGGCCCATCCCCTTTTGCCCAAAGCCGCCCAATTGGCGGGCACGGCCGAGGGGGTGCAGATCGCTCCTATGCCCGGCGCGTCGGGGCGCCGGGACTCCGTGCGCCGGACCGTCGAGGATTTTCTGCGGCATTACGAGGGCCCCGAGGTCGTGGTCAAACCCTCCGGGGCTCAGTTCCACTCCGCCCGCGGCGTGAAGTTCTTGAACCGGGAAGATTTGGACGGGATCGTGGCCCATGTGATGGCCTTGGCCGAGGATCCCCAGATGACCGAGGACGGCGCGGTCCTGGTGGACGGCCGCCTGACCCCGCCCGCCCTCTATTTGCGGACCGGCGCGGCCGGTTCCGAGAGCCACGCCTATTTGGGAGAGCGCCTGCCCCTTCATGTCCTTACCAAGGACGAGGTCCCCGCCGCGGGTCCCAAGGAAAAGAAGGACTGGAATCTTCGGGTGCTGGCCGCCCGCACCCCTTGGAACGGAGCGGTCACGACCGGAATCTTCGCCCGGGCCGGAACTTGGGGCCTGCCGACCACCGCCGAGCCCGCCGACCCCGCCGACGCGGCGGCCGTGGTGAGCCTGGAGGACGTGATCCGCTCCCTGCGGCAACAGCACGGTTTTCTCAAGACCGACGCCGAAGCGGCGGCCTTCGTCGCGGATTTGAAGAAGATGGGCGCCGACGCCCTCCTGGCCCTGGCCGCCAACGAAGCGGGCCGGGAGCTCAAGGATGGCGAGGCCCGCCAGGCACAGACCGACTACATCGGCCTGGACGTCATGGTGGAGCGGGACGCCGCCGGGCGCCTAGTGCCCAAGATCATCGAGGTCAACGACCACGACGCGGGCGGCCAGTGGCAGTTGGACCAATTTTATCCCGAGCGGGCGGGTGAGCACTCGGCGGCCTGGGTGGCCACCATGCTTCAGCGCGCGCGCCGCGACGCCCTCAAGGGCAAGCGGATCGTCATTGTCGGGGCGGGTTATGAAGGAAAGCGCTTCATTTTCGAGCGGGCCAAGGAACTCGGCGTGCGGATCGTCCTGGTCGACAAGGGCCTGACCGGCTGGGCCAAGGTCAAGGACTCGGTCCGGACCTTCTTCGACAAAAAGTCCCAGGACCATTGGGCCAAAGGCCTGGTCTCGGAGTTCATCGCGGTGGACACCGGCAAGCCCGCCGAGGCCTTGGCCGCCTTGAAGCGCAAGCTCGCCCGCTCGGTCCGGACCGCCGCGCCCATCGAGGGCATCACCACCTTCTGGGAAGACGACGTGCCCCTGACCGCCGACCTGGCCGAAGCCCTGGGCCTGCCGTACCACTCGTCCAAGGCCGCCCGCAGCGTGCGGTCCAAGTTCGAGACCCGCCAGGTCATGGCGGCCGCCGGCTTGCCGACCCCGCGTTTTCAAATGATCAAATCAAAGGAGGACCTGGAAGCCGCGATCAAGGCCGTGGGCTTTCCCTCGGTCCTTAAACCCGTATTCGGCGCGGCCGCGATGTTCGTGGTCCGGGTCAACTCGGCGGAGGAAGCCCGCGCCGCCTACGAGCGCGTGGCCCGTGAAATCTCTCCGGACGCCGACGCCATCTTCAAGCAGGGCACGGAATTGGTTTTGGAGCAGTACCTGGAAGGCGCGGAATATGACGTGGACATCGTCATGCAGGGCGGCCAGGCGCGGTTTGTCTCCGTCACCGACAACTGGCCCACCCGAGAGCCTTACTTCCTGGCCACGGGGTCAAGCCTCCCGAGCGTGCTCGCCCGGGAAAAGCAGGGGGAGATCGAGGCCTTGGCCGTGGCCACGGCCAAGGTGCTGGGCCTGACCGACGGCGTCATCCACATCGAGGGCAAGTACACCAAGGAAGGACCGCGGATCATCGAAGCCAACGGCAGAATGGGCGGCGTCTACGTGCGCGACTGGGTCAACGGGGTCTGGGGCGTGGATCTGGTCGAGGAGAATCTCCACTCCGCCGCGGGAATCGCCGCGGCGCCGTGGAAATCTCCGGAGCCGTTGGCGCATTTGGAAGGCGAGTTCCTGATTCCCCGCGAGTCCGGGGTGATTGCGGCCTTCCATCTGACCGATGAAGGAAAGCGGAGCGCGGGCTTCCAGGAACTCCGCCAGATGAAGCGCATCGGCGACCGCATCGCGGTCCCTCCCGACGGCTACTAGCGCATGGGCATGCTGGTCGCCCGCGGCGCCTCCCGTCAAGACGCCGTCCGCAACCTGGACGCCCTCCGCGCCCAACTGATCCTCGACGTCAAGAAGTAACAATTCTTGGTGCCAGGTATCCACTTTCTAAACATTTTTTATTGGCGACGAAAGTTTAGAAAGTGGATACCTGGCACCAATGGGGTTGACGGAAAAAGTTTTAAAAAACGGACAATTGGGGAAAAGAATAATAATAAAAGACACTGGATGGACGCTCGGCTGCGCCTCGCGTCCGACTAGTCCCATGGTCCCACGAAGATGTGGGCCCAATACCTCGAGGAAGTTGGGCCCTTCGACCCGCAGGGGTCGAGGGGGGTGCGGATATAATGAACCATGCTCGGCGACACCCAAAGCCCACGGAGAAAGATCCGATGAACCGAAAGCGTCTCGCGGTCGCGTACCTCGCTTATGTCGTAATGCTCGCGTGCGGAACTTGGTCCCTTAGCTGGGGCCAGACCCGCGCGGTCACGCGCCGGGTCGGCCCGGTCCTTCCGGGCTCATCCGCCGCGACGCCGAAATTCAATCCCGCCCGCAACGGCGGGATTGGCGCTTTAGGGGTGTCCCTCAAGGGTGGGTTGGCCGCTCCCGCGCTTCCCGTTTCCGCGCTGGGCTCCGAGAGCCCGCTCGGATTGCCGATGACTTCGATCCCGCTCGAGGATCCGTTCTCTCCGGACGCGATCCCCGGCGCCGCCGAAGCCTCCGGGCTTGGGACCTTGGGTTCGGTCGAGGCGTACGCCGCCCAAGTCGTGCCCGGCTCCGACGGGAAGGATAAGTCTCCCGAGGACGTCAACGACGCCGCGGGCCGAATTTACGACAAGAAGGCCCCGGAAACCGGGGCCGTGGACGCGGGCGGCGTCAATTTCGCGGCCGCCGGCGGCGACGGCACCGGAGGCGAAGGTGGCGGGACGGACATTCCTGGCGCGGCGGACCCCAGCTCTCCCTTGAACCATTTCTACCCGCGCGTGGTCTTCGTGCAGGACGTGTTCGGCAAGGCGGCCTCCGAGAAGACCGTCGAGTACATGGAAAAGCTCTTGAACGGGGGCGTCCACGTGGTCTTTTTGACCTGGCGCCCCCAGAAGGGCCCGGGCTCCGCCGACGAGGTCATTCTGAGCCGCATCAAGGCCCATCGCAACAACCCGGTGGTCGTGGTCGCTTTCAACGGCGGGAAAATTTCCCTGCATGGGCGCGCCGCCAATCCCAAATCCGTCATCGAGGACGTGGACGCCTTCAAGCCCGCCGACATCGATGCCTTTGCGGCCATCAACGCCAAAGTCTCCAAGACTTTGAAGCTGGCCGGTTCTCTTAAGGAGGCCGCCCTGCCCTCCAAGGAGGCGGCGTTCTCCTACACCGTCGAACTCCCCGACCAGATTCCCCAAGGCGATTTGGCCAAGGCCCGCGCCTCGGCCCTCAAGGCCTACAACACCCAGCTTCAGGCCGCCGGTCTTCCTTATAGAATGGCCGAGCATCCGGAGAATCCCCGGGCGCTGATCACGCAGTCCATGCCCCTGCGCTTCTCCCTGCCGCGCGTCATGAACGCGCTGGAAGGCGTGTTCCCGGGAGAGAACCTCCAGGCCGCTCCGGAGAAGTTCCTGATCCTGGCCGACTCCAAGCGTTCCCCGCGATTTACCTCCTCATTCCCGGAGGCTTCCCAGATTCAGGTGGCCAAGTCCGGACAGGAAGTCGAGGACATCTTCGGGGCCGTGCTCGGCAACCGAGCCCTGCCCTCCGTTTCCGTCAAGCTCGGCAAGCTCCGCCAGTACGTCGAATATTGGGAGCCGTCCAAGCGCTGGATGAACACCGATGAGACTTCCGGCGGCGGGGGGGGCGGCGGCGGGGGTATTCGTGGGCCCAAGAGCGACCGTGCCACCAGCCAGATGCTTTCGATGTACACCGGCGGCCTGATGTACCAGATGATGGCTTGGTTCTACGAGCAGGTTTGGCGCGGACAGCACCAGATGACCTCCTTGTCGGCCATGCAGGCCCGCCTGCGGTCCATGTGGCGCAGTCCCTTCAAGTACGGGGTCTACGTCTCCAAGCCTCTGGCCAAGACCATGAACACCCCGGCCTGGAAAGCCATGAACCGGGGTTACATGGAGCACGCCAATAGCTACCTGACCAACTTCTACCTGCGGGAATTCGGCGACTACACCACCGCGGCCCGCAACGTGCAGGACAACTTGGTGGGATTGGCCACCGACCGCAAGAGCTTGATCACCTTGGAGTTCGCCTCCTCCTCCACGGGTAAGCTCTACCGCATCCATACCCGCATCCCGCGGGTCATGAAGCTCGACACCTCGGAAGGCCGGGTCCTCACCGCCTACGCCTATCGCACCGGAAAAGAGACCCCGGACAACGGCGAGGAAGTTTTCGCCAAGACCCTGGCGATGTCCCTCCTCAAAGGACACGGGCGAATGGGCTTGGATGGCAAATGGCACCATGGCTCGCCGGAGGGCGCCGTCATCGCCCGCCTGCGCGTTCAGCTCGAGTACCGGTCCAGCCACCGCTCTTGGGAATTCACCCCTGAGGAGTTCTACAAGGTGGTCGTGACTCCCGCGGCCGACGGCAAGGCCGCCGGGGTCAGCGAGTCGGTGCAGGGCCCCATCGTTCAGCAGATCACCAGCACCATCGAGCGCATGGAAGCCGATCCGGAGTACCAGGCGCACTACGACGAGCAGGAACAGAAGGCCTCCAAGGACGATCTTAAAAAGAAGGGCGCCAAGGGCAAGGCGACGGCTAAAACCGCCGCCAAACCCGCGAAGGCTCCCGCTAAGGCGGCGGCCGCGGCCAAAAAGACTTCCCCCAAGGGGAGGGGAAAATGAACCGCGGACTGTTGGCCGCGGTTCTTTCTTCCGTAGCCTTCTCCCCGGCCTTCGCGGTTAATGTGAAGGTCTCTCCCGTTCGAATGCCGGTTGCCGTTTCTCCGGCGGTGGGTTCCGTTTCCAATGTCGTGTCCTTGAATTCACCGGCCCTGCGGGCCGTTGTTCTTCCCGGCGGCCTGACGGCCGCTCCATCCCTGGCCCCCTCGTTGGAAGCCGGGGTCGTGGAAGCCGCCATGCGGGAAGCCGCTCCCGGCGCCGACGCCCCGCTGGTCGAGGGTTCCCTCGGCAGCTTGGGCGCGATCTCCGCCGAATTCGTCCAGCCCGCCGCCCCCGGCGGCGACTCCGGCCGGCGCTACGACGGCGCCAAGGCCCGCAAGGACGCGGTCGCCATCGAGACCGAAACCCCCGCCGAGGGAGAGACCGTGACCCAGGAAGTCGCCGCGGCGACTCCCGAGGTCCTGGAACTGCGCTTCTCCCGGGACGCCAAGAAGGCCCTCAAGACCTCCGCCCTTTCCGCCTCCGTCCGCCTGGTCGGCGGCAAGGGCAGCCAGTGGTACTGGGAGCGCTTCAAGCGCGGCACGGCCCTGCGCGTGCTGGTCGGCGGCCAAACCTTCTTCGTCTCCAAGGTCGAGTCCGGCAAGACCGCGACCATCAAGGAACTGCTCAAGAAGGATTTCGAGGGGGTCTACTCCCCTCAGGTCCTTAAAGGAAAAGGCGCGCCCGAGCTGCGCAAGAAGCTGATGGAGGACCTGGCGTCCTACAGCCGCTTCTCCAAGCCCGGCATGCCGACGATCATCTCCCTCCAATCCAAGGTCCGCCTGGTCAAGTTCATGACCTACGGGACCGCCAAGGCCCTGCCCGAGAATCACGAGGTTCCCCTGCCCGTCGTGCCCCGGGCCGACCTTCCGATCCCCGCCGCCCTGGCCGAGGCCAAGAACTTCCTGCCCAAGGTCGTCATGCTCGACATGCGCCTATTCGGAGACCGCGTCGGCGCCGAGTTCGTCGAGGACATGGGCAAGCTGATGAAGGCGGGCGTCTATTTCGTGCTGATGAGCGACAAGCCCAGCCAGGGCCCCGGGTCCTTGGAGGAGCAGTTGATCAAGGGCCTGACCAACCGCCAGCGCGACGGCCTGACCCGCTACAAGATGGTCACCGTCACCGGCGGCGGAACCCAGCTCTCCGAGTACCAGGGCTCCTTCGCCGCCCCCCTGCCGGCCCAGCGCTTCTCCAAGGACAAGCTCGAGATCATGGAGCACGTGGCTCGGGCCGTGGACGGGACCGTGCTCGTCAGCAAGGGCTACGAGTTGGGCGTGTCCGGTCCGGCCGGGACGGCGCCCGCCGAGTTCGCGGCGCGCTTTGCCGGGGCCTTGGAGCGCTACGGCCTCCCGGCGTCCCAGTACTTCCTCTCCTCGGAGGAGCAGGGCGGCAAGCCCGTGGCGACCCTCCGCCCGACCTCTTTGGTCGGCGCCCTGCCCCAGCTTTACAAGGGCCTGCAGGACAACCAGGGGTTGTTCGTCATGCCCTCCGACATGATGGTGATCTCGCGCGACCCCGAACTGCTCAAGGCCACGGCCGGCTCGGTCCAGCCCGCGGTCCACAGCGAACTCAAGGGGGGGGAACTGGTGGACATGTCCATGGCCGCTCTCCTCGGGGATTACCGCAAGAACATGCCCGCGGACTTCGCGGCGTCGGCCTCCAAGATCTCGTCCTTCCAGAAATACAAGGACTCCCTGGGCGGCGATTTCTACAACGTCTACATGCTCATGGGCCACGTGATGCACTCGGCCTTCAACTGGGCCGTCTGGAAGTACCGGACCGAAGGGGTGTTCCCCTCGGCCGACGAGCTGGTGGCGCGCGGCGAGACGAACTGGCGGCACGAGGAAGCGGGCCGGACCAAGAAAATGATCGACAAGCCGGGCGAGTCGCTGGCCGGCTACCATGAGGTCATGGTCTCGCGCCTGCGCACCATGCACAAGGTCACCGCCGACATCATCAAGCAGTATCCGATCGTCATTGGAACCGAGCTCCCGAACCTCTACGTGGTCAACCGCTACGACAAAACCAAGCAGTTGGCCCACCGGGACATCCTCCGCCTGGTCTTCGACTTCGCGGTGGCCCGGGAAACTCCGGAAGGCCTGGAGGTCATGGTCGTGGACTTCAAGACCGGCCAGACTCCCACCGTTCAGACCCTCGGCAAGGACACCCAGTTTCAGCTTTATGACCTGGGTTCCCGCGCCCTGTGGAAAGAACTGCCCGTGCCCTACGGCGTGGCGGGAACCCCCAAGAAGGTGGTCCGTTACGGCGTGCGCTTCATCTTCCCCGTCGAGGCCTATGAGCCGGAATTGACCGAGGCCAGCCGCATCGTCTTTGAGAAGTTCCTCAAGAACACCATGGGCCGCATGCGCAAGGCGGCGGCTCCGCCGGCGCCGGTGGATCCGAAGGCGGCCAAGAAGCCCGTCAAGAAGGCCGCCAAGGCCAAAGCCAAGACCGGCAAAAGTTACAAAAAGGCATAGGTCCAAAGTCTTTTCCCGGGGGACCGGGAGACCCGGGCGGAATTGGCGGGGTTCGGCCATAATAAAGGGACGGGAACGGAATAGAAAAAATTTCGGCAACGGAAAAAACAGCAACGAGAAATGAACGGTAAAACGATAAAGAAAGTGACAAGCGCGGCCTTGGGGGCCGCGCTTGTATTGCTATCACCGGGCTACCCTTGCTACTCCCAGATTGTTAAAACCGTCACCGCCGGCCCCGGACGCACGGCCCCGGTCGCCTCCGTTCCCCAGGTCAAGGTTCTGGCCTCTCCCCTGGGAAGCGCCGCGCCCCGGTTGGCGGCGCCGCTGGCCGCCCCCGCGATTTCCCTCTCCGCTCCGGGCCGGTCCGCCGTCCTCTCCGTCGTGGAAGCACGGGTTCCCGGAATCTCCGCTTCGGCGGTCTACGCCCCCGGGGTCGAGGCGGCCCCGGCCGTCACCGTTCAGGAGGCCCTGCGGACCGGCGTCGAGAACATCGAGGCCGCCCGGAGCCAGACCGAGACCGAGCGGGCCGTCACCCAAATTTACGAGCTCCGCGGCCCGGCGGCGCCGGCCGCGGATTGGTCGCTATCGCTCCCCGGCTCGGAGGGACCTTCCGGCCTCTCGGCCTCCTCCCCGGACCTTTCGCCCAAATCGATTTCGGACCTGCAGGCCGAGGCCTCCGACTCCAAGGCCTCCGAGGCGGACCGCCGGTCCGCCGTGGCGGCCCTGGCCAAGAAGGACGACGATCAATCCCGCGCGGCCTTGGAAGCCGTCGGAACTTCCAACCCCGAGGGCGGGGCGGTCGACTACGAGATCAAGCGCGCCGCCCTCAAGGCCCTGGCCGAGCAGGGCAAGGTCGTCAGCCTGCCGGCCGTCTCCCGGCCGCACGCCGAACAGATTCTGGAAAAATTGCGGACCGACAAGCCCGAAGCCGCCGTCTTCGACTACGACGGGACCTTGGAAGAATACAAGGTCCAGGCCGCGGCCGACACCGGGGCGGCCCTCAAGGCCGTCGCCGACGCCGGGATCGAAACCATGATCCTGACCGACCGCCCGTCCGTCGCACGCAAGGACCCGGCGGAGTCCATCCTCCACTCCATCGACAAATTCACCGTCCAGGAAAAAACCTCGATCACCGTGGGCTCCAACCGCGGGGCCGAGATCGCCCTCTACGACGGCCGGTCGGGCAAGTGGGAGACGATCCGCGAGGAGCCGGGCTGGACCGAGGCCGAGCAGAAGGCCGTGGCGGAAGCGTCGGTCGAGGTCGGCCGGCAGTTCGGCACCCAGGAGTACAACGGCAAGATCGAGGACGTGAGCCGGTTCGGCTACGCGCGCTTTTTGCCCCTCGGCCTTCCCGAGGAGCAGGTTAAGGCCGCCGCCCGCCTATTCCAAGGCGAGCTGGAAAAGCGAGGCATCAAGCTGGAAGTTCTGGGCCGCACCGCCATGAAGGCGACGGACCCGCCTTATCTTTCCACCTCCAAGATCGACAAGGCTCTAGGGATCGGCTTGCTCCGGGCCAACCGGGGCCACTGGTCCCGCCTGCGGGACGCGATGAAGCTGGGCCTCAACCGGCCCTGGATCAAGAAGCTCCTCGCCCGCCTGCCCGCCGATCCCGTCGCGGCCAAGGCGATGGTGGTCGTGGGCGACCATTTCTTCGGGACCAAGATCGTGGACGGGCCCATGGTCAAGGGAGCCCCCGGCGCGCTCGCCCTCTCCGTGGGAGGCCTGGCCGATCCCCGCCTGGAAAACATTTTCGTCTGGCCCACTAAAGGGAAGGCCGCCACCCAGGAGATCATGGGTGCGCTGGCGGCCCGGGCTCCACCGGCGGGCGGCGGATTGGCGGGCAAGACCTCGGCCCCGGCGCGCCTGGCGGCCTGGTTGCTCGACTCCCGCCCCGTGCGGGCCCTGGTCAAAGCCTTCCACTACGCGTTCCCGTCGGCGAGCCATCCCGCCGGTCCGGGCGCCACCCAGACCGGTCCGTTGGTCGCCCAATTCGTGTCGGGCCTTTTCAGCATCAGCGTTTTCATCCTGACCTCCATCGCCTATCCCTTTATCGCCATTCCGGCCGTCGGCCCGGCCGCTTTCGGGGCCCTCATGGCCTTCGGTCCCCTGGCCGCGATCGCCACCGGCCCGCTCAACGGGATGATCGCCAAGAAGCTCACCGCCCGCAACGCGATGGCTCTCAACATGGCCATCCGCGCCGTGCTGGCCCTGGCCCTGCCCGCCTTCGCGGCTCTGGGCGTGCTCAATTTCTGGACCCTCCTGGTCGCGTCCATCGCCAACGGCTGGCTGATGTCCTCGGTGATGACCACCGAGAACATCTACCTGCGCCGCTTCGCCGGGCCAAAGAACGTGGGCACGGTCAACGCGATCTTCCTGATGCGTTACCTTTTCCTGCAGGTGTTCCTGGGCCTGATCGTGGGCATCGGCGCCTTCGTGGACCTTTGGGACCCCATGACCCCGTTCTACATCTCCGCCGCGGTCCACGCTTTCGTCATCCTGCCCATCACCTGGAAATTCATCCCGAACGTGATGGAGAAAGCCCCCGAGGCGGCGGCCGCTCCCGCGGCGCCCGCCGGGAAATCGCGCGCGGCGGCCTTGGTTGAGGCCGCCGGCAAAGCGGCGAAGGCCAAGGCCGGGAAGGTGGCGGGGTTCGCCCGGAAATACTGGAAGGAAGCCCTCCTCTTCTCCGCGGCCCTGGGCTCCTACTTCATTTGGCCCACGGCTCTTCCGGCCGCCGCGGCGCTGGCCTATTGGATTTCCCGCACCCAAGGGTTCAAGGACCTTTGGGCTCGCAAGGATCTCCGGTGGGCCGTGGCCTTCTCCTGCTTGATGGCCTTCCTGATCTTCCCGCTCCAATACTACAGCATGCCCATCATGGCCAAGATCATCGCCGGTGAGGCGGGCAAGGCCCTGCTCCTGGGCCAGCTTTTGGGCGCCCTGTTCTTCGGGCAGTTGATTTCCAGCGCCGGCCAGGCCAAACTTCCGAAGCTCCGCATTCCCCTGCTCGGACGCTTCGGCGCCGAGCGCCTCCTGCAGGCCGGGGTCCTCGGCCTTCTGGCGACGTGGGTTTTCACCGGCCTGATTCCCGCGGCCTTCATCGCCTCGGCGCCTCTGGCGGCGGTGGGCATCGCGGCCGCCGCGGCGGCCGTCGGCGCGGGGCTCATGTGGCTCGGGAGCAAGCTGACCAATAAAGGGTGGGTGAAGCTCCAGATCATGGCCCTTCCCTTGATCGTCTTGCCCGCGCTGTTCTGGGGCAGCGTCCCCGTGCTCTTCGGCAGCATCCTGATGATCGGCTTGTTCTACGGGCCGCTGGTGGTCTCCCTCAACGGGTACTTCTACAAAAACGTCCCGTCCAAGGGCGCCGAGAGCCTCATCGGGGTTCAAGGTTCCTTCTTCAACGCGGCGATCTCGGTGGGCTACGGGGCGGTCAGCATGGCGGCGGGACTGTTCAGCCCGGCCTTCCCCTCCATGCTCTATCCGATGGCCGTCGCCTTCGTCGCGGCGGGCGTGGCCTTGTTGTTCGCTCCGAAGTTGATCGGCCTGAAAGGGCCGATTTTCAACAAGAAAGAACAAGACCAGAAATAGGATAGGAGAACCGAAATCAAAAGGTTCGTAGCCTCTCTCGTTTCGGCGGCGCTGATTACAATGGCCCCTGGGCCATTGTGTTACGAGGCGGCCGCTCAGACCTTGCGCGGGGCCCCTCGTAACGTAAATTCCGTCCCCTCAAATGTTCGTTCTTCTCCGTTAGGTTCCGTTTCCGGGAATTCTTTTTCTTCCGTCCGTTCGTTGTCCTTTTCGCCGTCCCCGTTAGGCTCCTCCCTCCCGTCCGTCCGCCCCTTCCCGGCTCTTGATCAAGCCTCGCCGTCCGGTTCGGCTTCTCTCTTCACGGCTCCGTCCGTCGGACAGGCTCCGTCCCTTCTGCCTTCCTCCGCGCCTAATTTCGTTCCTGGTTCCGAGGAGGCGTCTCCGACGGCTCAGGGGGAAAAGAGCCAAGGGATTACGGCCCTCCTCAATAATCCTGAAGAAATTTCCTTAACGGAACCGGAAGTGAACCGCCTTTCCGCGGGACAGACCCGCGGAAAGGGCGAGCAGATCAACGACCGTATCCTCGGCCTTTCCTTCCGGAGAAGCCCCTCCGGCGGCGACGAGCCGATCGGACGGGCCGCTTCTCGGACCCACTCCCCTCTGCGCCCGGCGGCCGCCAATTCCCACCCCGCGGCCCCGGCCGTCGCGGCCGAGGCTCCCCAAGCGCCGGCTCCGGCGAAATCGCCCTCGATCTTTGGTCGGGCCTGGCATTGGGTCACCGGGCTGTTCCACCTCCTGCCCGACCGGGAACGAAACGCCCAACTGTGGCGATTCATGATCGGCCAGGCCCTGATCGTGGTCGGGATTTATTTCCACTACTCCGCGATGGAAAAACTTGTGTCCAAGGGCAAGGACGACTCGGCCAACGTAAGCTACGCCCGCTCCACCAACTGGGCGGCGCAGGCCCTCTCCAGCGTCACGACGGGCCCGTTGGCCGACAAGCTCTCGGTCAAGAAGATTCTGGTCGCCTCCTACCTGGGGCGCTCGCTGCTGCTCATGTCGGTCCCGATCCTCTACTTCGCGACCGGGGGCTTTTCCTTCCCGATCTTCCTGGTCACCATCTTTTTGGCGGGCTTCCTGCAGAGCGCGGCGCTGACCGGGGGAGCCGTGGCCTTCAACCGTCTCCTGGCCGACAACGAGGAAGCCTACAACCGCGCCAACGCCGTGTACATGCTCCTGCTCAACGTGGTCGGCGTCGTGGCCCCGCTGGTGGCGGGGGCGTTCATCGGCTACATGAACGTCCAGTTCGGGCTCCTGTCCGGAAACGTCCTGGCCTACGCCGTCTACGGAATCTTGGCCGCCTCGGTGGCCGCGCTCTATTGGTTGAAGCTCAAAATCCCGGAGGACTCGCTGTTGGAGGCCCGCCGGGACCTCGCCGAGAAATTCAAGAAGGACGGCGCGCCGGAAGGTTATAAAGGAGTCACTTCGGCCCGGATCAACGATGAGCCGATCTTGATCGTGGAGCTTGAGGGGGAGCCGACCGCGTCGGCCCTCCCGCTTTCCGAGTTCAACGGCTTCCCGGTGAAAGCCGTCAAGAAAACCAGCCGCCTTCGGGATTTGATCCAGGGCTTCCAGCTGATCTTCAAGGACCGGTTCCTGCGCTGGACCTTGCTTTTGACGACGATCTACGTGGCGACCGCCGACGCCATGATCTTCGCCGCGCTTCCCCGCTACATCGGGGAAGTCATGCAGCCGATCGCCGCGGCCGCCGTCTCCTCGGTGCACTCCCTCCCTCTGATCGGGCCTTTCCTGGCCGCGGGCCTCTCCAGTTCCGAGGGAATCTTCGGGATGTATCTTTCCGCCGCCGCTTTGGGCATGGGAATTTCCACCATGGTGATGCTCAAGGAGGACAAGGCCGCTTCCGGGGAATCCGTTTTGTTCCAGCGCTTTCGGGAGGCGATGGCCAAGGAGTCCAAGGACAAGTCCTTCCAGGAGGCGGCCGTGGGCGGGGTCCGGGCCGCCCGCGAGGCCGCGTTGGCCGCCTATCAAAAAGCCTGGAAGAAAGACCCCAAAGTGAAATTCTCCGCCGAGGAATTTTCCAAGGATCTCTTGGACCGCGCCCGGGCCGCCATCGCCGAGAATAACGCGATATCCCAAGAGGAGGCCGCGGCCCTCATCGAGAGGACCGGCCTGGAAGCCGGGCTCTCGGCTTGGGCCAAGAAGCATTTCGCGGCTTTGACCAAGGAGGCCCGCAAGCAGGCCAAAACCGGCCACGATCTGCTGGAACGCCAGGGGCGGTGGGGGGAAATCCTTCTCGGCGTCGGCTTGCTGGCTTATTGGGGAGTGTTCTTCTTCCCGAATTTCTGGCTTTCCCTGGCGTCCATGTTCTTCGTCGCGCTGCTGGGCGGTCCGAGCTCCGTGATCTGGTCGAGCCTCCTGACCCGGGTGCTCGTCAAAAAATATCCCGAGCATCAGGGCAAGATCACCGCCTCGATGTCCTTCTACCAGCTTATTTTCTCCGTGGTCGGCCTGTTGGGCATCGGCATGATGATGGCCGCGGTGCCCACCGTCACGGCGTTCTGGGTCATCGGCGTCACGATGACCGCCTCCGCCGCCCTCGACATCCTGCTGCCCTTCCTGGCCCTAAAAAAGGACCCACCCGCCGGTGGGTCCGGGAGCAAGTAGGGTGGGCCCGGGTCCTAGGCGCGGGCGGGGCCTAAGGTCTTCGGTTGGGTGGGCCCAATGCCCGGCGCTTGTCGGGCCCTTGGACCCGTCATTGAATTCGCGGGCGGGGCTATAATAAAACCATGAACATTCTCCGACGGGCGACGGGCCTGACGGTGGCCCTCTCCGTTATCGGTGTCATGCCGGGGCTGGATTTCTACCACGCGGCCGCGCAATCATTTCGTTCGACCGGCCGCGTGGCTGTTTCCGGGAATTCCGTTGTCCCAATTTCTTTCGGTTCCCGCGGTTCCGTTTCCAATCTTGTTCCGTCCGCTTCCCTCCCATCCCTTTCCGGCTCCCTGAAATCCTTCTCCACCCCGAAGCTGGCCCCCAGCGCCCTTCCCGGCTCCGAGTGTCCGGGCTCGGGCCGCCTGGTCGGCGACGACGCTCCGGCGCCCTCCGACGCTCCCCGGGAAAACGAGGGTCGGGGCCAAAGCGGGAATTCCGGCGAGAGCCGGGAGACTCCCGCCCCGCAGGATCGGCCCGAGCGTTGGGATCGCGAGTGGCGCAAGGGCGGCGACGCCCTCCTCGAGCCGGCCTCCTCGGCCCCCGAACTTTCCGTTGAAAAGATCACCGACATGCCGGCGTCCTCCGCGCGCGCCAACGGCCACGCGATCATCGACTGGCTTATGGGCCGTGAAACGACCCTCAAGAAGGGTTCCCGCCAGACGCCGGATCCCGACGGTTCCGGCGACGAACGGGGCAAAGGCTCCCCCGACAACGAGGAAGTCGATGATTTGGGCAACCCTCCGCGGCGCCAGTCCCCCGGGCCGGACGACACGACCGACGACATCGATCGCGGCGGGGACCGCGGCGGCTCCCCGGTTTTTTTCAAGTCCCCGGTGCCGACCTGGGCCGGGGCGACGGCGGCTCCCGGATCCGACTTCCGCCTCTCCCTCAAGAAAGGCTCGCGAAAAACCCCCGATCCCGACGGTTCGGGCTCAGGCGACGGCCGGGGCCAAGGTTCCCCGGACAATGAGCCCGTGGACGATTTAGGCAACCCCCCGCGCCGGCAGTCTCCCGGACCCGACGACACGACCGATGATATCGACCGCGGGGGGGACCGCGGCGGCGGCAGCCCCGTGCTCTTCGGGGCCTCGGTGCTGGCCTGGACCGGCCTGGCGGCCTCCATGGGAGTGGCGGGTCTGTTGGCGGTGCACTTCCTCATGATCGTGCCCTCCTTGATCCTCCATGAGATGGCCCACGCCAAAGTGGCCGATCTCCTGGGCGATCCGACGCCTCGTCTGGAAGGACGCCTCGGCTGGCGGCCCAAGGACCTGCTCACCCATTTGGACGCGACCGGCATCATTCTTATTCCCGTCGCCCTGATCCTGGCCGCCAAGGGGATCGGGGCCTGGGCCCGGCCCGTGGAACCCGAACCCGCGAATTTCAAGCATCCCGTCCGGGACACCGCCTTGACCGCTTTAGCCGGTCCCGCGACCCATGTTTTGCTGACCATCGCGGGCGCGGGCGTGTTCTGGGGCCTGTCGGCTCTCGGCGTCGGCGGAGCGGTGTTGGCGGCGTCGGCGTTGTTTGTCTTCGTCAACGCGGCGTTGGCCATGCTCAACTTGATGCCGGTCTTTCCGTTCGACGGGCACCACATCCTTCGGGCCCTGCTCCCCGCCAAGGCGGCGACGGCCCTGGATTCCTTTTACGAGAGCCACCCGATCCTGCGTTGGATTCCGACGATCCTGGTCCTGGCGCTTCTGGGCGGAGTCGTGCTCTCGGCCGCCGGCGCCGTGGCGGGGGCCTTGATCGGACCGGCGTCCGCCGCTTCGCTCCTGGGAGGCCTCGGGGGATGAGCAAGCCCGGCGCCACCGCGGGAGTCTCCATCCTCATGGTCGAGGACGACGATCTTTTCCGCGACACCTTCATCGACGCGATGAACCTCCAAGGCATCCGCGTCGAGGGCTTCCGCACCGGCGGCGAGGCCATGCAGGCCCTGGACGGGGTCCGGCCCTCGGTGATCATGATCGACGTGCAGCTTCCGGACGTGCACGGCTTCGACCTCTGCCGCCGCATCAAGCGCAGCGATCGCCTCAAGAAAATCCCGGTCGTTTTCCTCTCCGCCGCCACCCACTACAACGATCCTCGCGACCGGGCCGAAGGCCTCTTGGCCGGGGCGTCGCTCTTCCTATCCAAACCCATCTCAATGGAGCGGCTCTCCACCGAGATCGGCCTGCTGATATAAGTTAGGCCCCTCTGGGTCTTGCCTGCGGCGTCGGGTCATGTGGTATAGTCCACTTCCACAGGCTTTCCCGTGAAATTTTTCCCGCCGACTAAGATTTCTCGCGCGCTCCTCCTCGGGCTTTTCGCCTTCAGCGCGCTCCCGGCATTTGCTCTTCCCCGGAAAGGGAGCGGCAAGCAGGACGAGGCCGAGGAGATCAAGCGGCGGCACGAGTATTTTTACCGCAGCCGGCTCGACAAGAACGGGACGATTCCTGCCGGCGCCCGCGCCCGGGGCCTTTCCCAGCTTAGGGCCGCCCCGGTCACCCCCCTGCAGAAAACGAGCGGGGGCATCAGCCCTTTGGGCGGGGGAGTGCCGACTCCGAAGATCACCAATACCTGGAAGCTCCTCGGACCGACCCCGATCAAGGACGACATTTTCAACGGAGGCGCCGGGATCTACGGCTTCGGCGACGCCGGGCCGAAAATCAACGCCATCGCCCCGGATCTCCTCGACCCCAACACCGTCTACATCGCGGCCTTCGCCGGCATCGCCAAGTCCACCGACGGCGGCATCAACTGGAATTACGTGAGCGATTCCCTGGAAAGCCAATCCGTTCAGTCCTTGGCCCTCGACACAACCACCCCGAGCGTGGCTTACGCCGGGACCGGGGATCCGAACTTCGCGGGCCGTGGAGGAGGTTCTCCCAGCGGGGGGTCCTACTCCGGGGTCGGGATCTACCGCACCATCGATGGCGGGGCGTCCTGGCAGCAATACGCTTCAGGAACCACGGCGGCCGACGCCAACAGCATGCGGGGCTGTTCCGTTTACAAGTTGGCCATCGACGCCCGGACCCTCAGCCCGGGAACCGCGACGACCGGGACCACCCTCTACGCCGGCGTGGCTTCCTGCCTCGGGGTGGGGACGGGCAAGTTCGGCGTCTGGAAGTCCGTCAACAGCGGCCAGAATTGGACGCGTGTGACGACCGCGGGAAACTGCTACTCCTCCACCTACGATGTCGGGATCGGCACGGCCGGGACAATCTTTGCCTCCAACCGCAACGGCCTCTGCAAAAGCACGGATGGGGGGACGACCTGGGACGAGCTTTCCCCGTCCGGCGGCGCGGGGCAGGCCAACAACAACCCCAATAACAACAAGAACTCCGTCACCGTGTTCGGCTCCACCGTGATTTACACCAACTCGAAGGGTCCTTACAATAACCCCGTCTTCGGTGACGGCAAAAACGGAACGGCCTATAAATCCACCGACGGCGGGGCCACTTGGTTCGAGCTCACATCCGCCCAGGGCTTCTGCGGGGGCCAATGCTTTTACGACCAGTACGCGGCGATCAATCCGCTGGCTCCGGAGCAGGTCTATTTCGGCGGCGTGGATATCGCGAGCTCCTCGAAAGGCGGTTTGGAAGTCCGGGATTTCGCTCCTTTCGGCGCCGGAATGATCATCCATTCCGACCAGCATTCCTACGGTTTCGCTTCGGCCGCGACCACCTACATAGGAAACGACGGCGGCATTTATAAATCCGTCGACGCGGGCCTTAATTGGCTCAATCTCAATAAAAACCTCACCGGCGGCCTGTTCATGGGCATCAGCCGCAGCGGCGACGGCACCCTGATGGGCGGGTGGCAGGACAACGGCAGCGGCCGAATCCTGGGGAATGCCGCCGACAAGGCGTGGCACGTGGTCTACGGCGGCGACGGCGGCTACAACAAGATCGATCCCGGCGATTCCCAGAAAATGTATTACACCTACATCATCAGCGGGAACGTCACCGACTCGGCGGTGTTCCGGAGCGGCAACGGGGGGATGAACGCAACCAATATCGCGCCTCCGGCCGCGGTCGGGGTGGAAACCTCGATGTTTTACCCGACGCTTTTCATGGATGCGGAGACCTATCAGAAAGTCATTCTCGGCTTCCAGAACGTCTGGCGGAGCGCCGACTCCGGCTCGAATTGGACGAGGATCGGAGACCTTCGGACCGCCGACGGTAACAACATCCTCGCGGTCCATGAGGCCCCGTCGAGCTCCAACGTGATCTACGCCTCGGTCGAAGGCCAGGAAGGCAACGGGGTCTATCGGCTCTATGTTTCCTCCACCGCCGACAGCGGCAACGCCGCGACCTGGACCCTCAAGAATTCCGGCCTGCCGGCCAACCAGGTCCCGACCGCCCTCGCGGTCCACCCGACCGATCCCAACACGGCTTACGCGACTTTCGGCCAATTCGGGACGGACACGGCCGCCATGCTCCATGTGTTCAAAACGACCGACGCGGGCACCAATTGGGTCGGTATCTCCACGGGCCTGCCGGACGCCCCCTTCCATGACATCCTTCTGGACACCGGAGCTCCCTCGAATTTGTTCGCCGCCTCCGACATCGGAGTTTACAACTCCCTGGATTCCGGAAAAACCTGGGCGCGCTCGGACGTCGGAATGCCTGAAGGAGCCATCGCGCATTCCCTTCATTTCAACTCCGGGACCCGGAAGCTTGTCGTCGGTTCCTACGGCCGTGGGGCGTTCGAATTGGACATTCCCAAGGCCCCGTCCACGCCGACCGGCCTGGCCGGCAACGCCATGGGCGTGTCGTCCATCAGTTGGACCTGGAACGCCAACGCGGGGGCTGAAAACATCCAGTCTTACGGCCTCTACCTTCCCTCCGCCCCGACCGTCCTAGTGGGCAGCGTGACCACGGGCGCCTCCCGGATCGTCACCGGTCTGACCCCGAACACCACCTATAGCCTGCAGATCACGGCTACCAACGGCGTCCTGGAATCGGCGGACACCGCGGGGGTCAGCACGGTGACCCACGCGCAGAAGCTTTCGGGGCCGTTCCTCAACCCCGAGAAGGTTTTCGAGAGCTCCATCACGGTCACTTCCCTCAATTCCGGGGTTCCCGCCAATCCCGCGGGAACCCTCTACGAAACCCAGTTCTCCACGGATGGCTTCGCCACCCTGGTCTTCTCTTCCTTCACCTACGGCCAGCTCGCCTCGACCTTCACGGCCCTTCAAGCCAACACCACCTTCCAGATCCGGGTTCGGGCGCTCAACCACGCCGGACATCCCTCGGAATTTGATCTCACCGTGACGACGGCCACCTCCGCGGCCGCGCCCACCGCCGCCGCGCCCGCCGGGATCGGCAGCTCGAGCGTGACCGTCAATTGGGGCGCCAACGGCAACCATTCGGAGACCGAATACGAATGCGAACTCTCCACGGACAGCTTCGCGACGGTCAACGCCTCGAGCTTCACCGCCAACGCCTTCGCCACCTTCACGGGGCTGGCCTCCGGGACCAATTTCCAGTCGCGGGTCCGCGCCCTGGGAAACAACGGGAGAAACACCGCCAAAACCGGCCTGCCCCAGGCCACTACCGCCGCCGGAGGCGGCGGCGGAGTTTTCGTTCCCGGAACTGTTTCTCCGGCATTTTCGGGAGTCAGCAAGGCCAGCGTGACCGTGACTTGGGCCACCGGCGGCAACACAGCCGGGATTACCTCCTATCGGGCCCAGATCTCGACGGCTTCCGATTTCGCGACGATCAACTTCAGCTCGTTTACCAAAAATCTTTCCGTTCTTTTTGGAAACGGGGGAGCCGGCGCCGACCTCGCGCAGAACGTGACCTATTACTTCCAAGTCCAGGCCTCTTCGGAAAACGGCGACAGCGCTTTCGTCAACCTCGGGTCAACCTCGACCTGGGCCGCCGACCCCGCGGGTTCCGCCGTCCAGGTTTGGACCAGTTCCATCAGCTATGCCTGGTCCTCGAACGGTAATTCCGCCGGGACGACCTATTACGCGCAGATCTCGACCGCGAGCGATTTCTCCAGCCTCAACGTCAACGCAGGCGTCAATGGAACCTCCATCATCCCGGGGACCTTGGGTTCCAGCATCGTCACGGCGGGGTCTTTGGGAACCTCCGTGGTCTTCGTGAATTTGGGGATCAACACCACCTATTACCTGCGGGTCAAGGCGGTCAACCACAACTGGGTTCCCTCTCTTTTCGACGCTTTCGGGGCGACCGCCACCCTCGCCAACCCTCCGGTCTCGGCCTCTTTGAGCGTCTTCATTACATCGACATCCCTGAGCTGGGGGGCGAACTCCAATCCCGCCGGGACGATCTTCGAGGCGGCCGTTTCCACGGACAATTTCGGGACGATGAATTCTTCGGCCAAGCTGACCGCCGCCACGACGGATTTCGCCGGCCTCTCCCCGAACACGACCTATTTTTACCAAGTGCGGGCCCTGAACCTCGGGAATACCCCGACCGGGGTCGTCGCCGCCAACTCGGCGACCTTAGCCTATCCGCCGGTCGTTTCCTCGGCCACGGTGTTTTTCTCCTCGGCCGTCCTAAGCTGGTCGGCCAACTCCAACATCGCGGGGACAACCTATTACGTGGAGCTCTCGACCAACGCGGCCTTCGCCACCTTGACGGTCTCCGGCACCGATCGGGAAACCTCGGTCCTGGCCTCCGGGCTTTCGGCCAATACGACTTATTATGCCCGCGTTCGCGCCTTCAACCGGTCGGGGACCAACACCTCCTTCTCCACGCTCTCGGCCACCTCCACTTTGGCGGCCCTCCCGGCGTCCGCCAATCCCGTGACCGTGGCCTCCTCCTCGATCAAGGTGGCGTGGGGGGCCAATGGAAACTCCTTGACGACGCAATACGAGGCCTGGGCTTCTTCCGACGGATATTTGACCACGACTTACTCGTCCAAAACCTATAACGCCTTCGCCACCTTCTCCGGCCTGCCCGCAAACACCGCCTTCGCATCCCAAGTCCGCGCCTACGGCAACGATGGGAGCCAAACGTCCTTCACGACTTTGCCAGCGACCACCACCCTGCTCAGCGCGCCCGTCGCCGCGGGGGTCACCTTCGGAAATCTGGGCACGACCGTCCTGACTATTTCTTGGGCCACCGGGGGCAACGGGGCGGGGACCGAATATCAGGCCCAGAGCTCGACCAACGCTTTTGCGACCGTTAATTTCACCTCCCGGACCTTCAACACCTCGGCCACTTTCGGTTACGACGGCGCCGGCGCGGACCTGACGCCCAACACCAGCTACTTCTTTCAGGTCAAATCTTCGGCCACCCCGAACCTGAGCGACAACCTTTCCTTGGGGACGACCGTGACTTACTCCGCCGCCCCGGCCGGGACCACCGTCCTTTCGGTGACTTCCACGACCGCCGTCGCCTATTGGAGCTCAAATTCAAACCCCAACGGGACGACCTACTACGCCCAGATTTCCACCGACGCGTTTGCGACCTTGGTGGTGACCAATGGGGTCATCGGCACGGCGGCCTTGGTCCCGACCACCTTCGCGGGACTCGCCGCGGGAACCGCTTACGGGATTCGGGTGCGCTCGATCAATCGTCCCGGCACGCCATCCGCCTTCGACTCCACGGTCAGCACGACCACCAATCCCCAAGCCCCCGGAGTTCCCGGGACGCCGACCGGGACGGTCCTCGGGCACTCCTCGATTTCCTGGACCTGGAGCGCGGCCTCGGGGGCGTTGACTTACAACATTTATCGGGCTTCCAGCCCCGCCACCTTGCTGGCCTCCCAGGCCGGCCTGACCTTCGCCAATACCGGCCTGTCCACCAACACGGCCTACGCCGTCAAGGTAGCCGGGGTCAACGGGAGCGGGCAATCCCCCCTGGCGACATCGGCCACGGCCTACACATTGGCGCTGGCGCCCAACGGGACCAATGTCCCGTCGGCCACGATCTTTCCCACCTCGGCGACCATCTCCTGGGCGCAGACGGTCAACTCCAACCCCGCCACGACCCTCTCCTATGTTTTCCTGAAATCATCCAATACCGCCTCCTACGCGGAAATTTCTTCCAGCACGGTTCAATTTTCGACGGTCACGGGGTTGATCGGGTGCACTCTCTATTCCGCCATGGTTCAAAACGCCAACGGAGACGGGGTTCGGACCAGTTCCGACTCCGCGGTCAATTTCACCACCAAGGGGACGACCCCGGCGGCCCCGGGCTCGCTGACGGCCTCCTCTCTGACGGGTTCCCAAGTGGGACTGAACTGGGTCGCCTCGGGAACCGAGGGCGTTTCGGATTACCTTGTCTACACCGACTCCGGGACCGGCACGGTCAGTTTCACCACGGGCCTGTTGGCGGCGGTGCCCTACACCCAGACCAGCTACACGACCGGCGTGTTGACCTCCTCGGCCGCCTATAAATACACGGTCCGGGCCCGCCACCGCTGCGGCGTCGAGGAGAAGACGGGCGCCTCCGCCGCGGCCGGGGTGGCCGCGACCCTGAGCGACGTTCGCGCCGCCCTGGACGCCCCGGAAAGCGGCGACGAGATCGCCGGAGACACGGGCAGCAACAACGCCCAGGTCACGGTTTCGGCCTCCATCGTGAGCGGGGACACTGACAGCGTCAAGCGCGTCCAATTCGAGTACAAGGCCTCCAATTCCAACACTTGGCTGGTGATGACTTCGGCCGATTCGTCCAACCGCCCCAACCCCGCGACCGAGGAACCCTTCTCGATCCCGTGGGATTTGTCCGGGCTGTCCTGGGTGAGCTACGACCTGCGCGCCGTGGCCGTGAACGTCGACGGCAGCACGGATTCAACCCCCGGGAGCATCACCGTCTCCTTGGCCGATCCCTCCACCGCCAGCGAAAGCGAGACGGTGGACGCGGAAGGCGAAGTCACCAAGGTCGAGACGATCGACGATTCCGTGGACAGCAACGTGGCGACCTCGGACACCAGCCCCGACGGGGTCGTCACCGAGGTCAATGTTCAGTTCCCGGCCGAATCCTTCGGCGCCGAGACCAGCGTCAGGGTCACGGTGATCCCCGTCCCCTCCTCGGCCCCGGTGGTCCCGGCCACCATCGGATTGTCCGCCGGGCTTTTTACCGAGATCGCGGCCTCCAAGCCCCTGGTCGGGAGCGCCAACATCACGATGAGCTACAACGACAAGAACGACGACGGTTACCTGGACGGGACCACGATCCGGGTCGACTCCCTGAAAATGTACAGCTACGACGGGTCCCAGTGGAAGCCCGACGTGGCGACCACCGTGGACAAGGCCAATAAGACCTTGCGCGGCGTCACCACCCACTTCACCTTCTTCGGGGCTTTCGCCGCCCCTTCCGCCAACCTCGACCGGGTGCGGGTCTATCCGAATCCCTACAGGCCCAATTCCGGCAACGCCAATGAGGGGCGGCCCTGCGGCACGACCTGCGGGGCGGGTCAGGGGATCGTCTTCGACCAGTTGACCAACGAGGTGGCCATCGACATTTTTACCGCCGCCGGCCAGCGGGTCGAGCGGATCTCGACGGCCCGCTCCGGCGGGACCTTGCAGTGGAACGCGCGCAACTCCGCGGGCAAGGAAGTCGCCACGGGCGGCTACTTCGCCGTCATCACCTCCCCCGGCTTTAAACGGGTGATCAAGAGGTTCGTGATCCTGCGATGAGGATTTCCTCCCTGCTCGTTTCAGCGGTTCTCGGCCTGGGGGTCCGGCCCGCCCAGGCCGCGTCGGCGGGCGCGGAGCCCTACAATTTCCTGTTCTTGGACGCCAACGCCCGAGCCGTGGCCCTGGGAGGGGCATATACGGCCTTGGCCGACGACGCCAACGCATTGCTCTACAACCCCGGCGGCCTGGGCTTGCTCAACGGGCATGAGGCCACCTTCATGCACAACCAATACGTGGACGAGCTCACCCAGGAATACGGAGGCCTGGCCTACGACCTTGGGAATTGGGGCGGGGCGGGCCTCAACGTCAATTACCTCAGCTTCAACCGGATCGCCAAGACCCGCTACGATCTTCCGGACGGGACCGGCCTCGGGGAGTTCGGCTTGAGCGACCTGGCCGTCTCGATGGGCTATGGCTACCGGGTCATGGAAAACCTGGGAGTCGGCTTGAGCTACAAATACCTGCGCGAGGTGATCGACAATCTCTCGGCGAGCGGCCACGCGGCCGATTTGGGCGTCTTGTTTCGGCCCTTCCAGGCGTTGACTTTGGGTTTCTCCGCCCAGAATCTCGGGCCGCCGGTCCGCTTCCAGGGGCCCAAAGAGGAGCTGCCCGTCAACTTCCGATGGGGGGGAGCCTACCGTTTCGATTTGGGCGGGTTTCGCAACACATTCTCCGCGGATCTCACCAAAGCCAGGAGCGGCAAGGCCGTCGTCAACGGCGGCCTGGAATCCGTGATGTTTGGGATGATGCCGGTCCGCGTCGGCTACTCCAGCCGCAACGACGCCGGCCCGGGAGTCACCGCCGGGGTCGGCTGGCTGCACCGCGGCATGCGCGTCGACTACGCCTTCGTCCCTTACGGGGACCTGGGCTTCGGACACCGCGTCAGCGCCGCCTTCCGGTGGGGAGGGACCGACGAGGCTCCTCCGCGCCGGGCGGCGCCCGCCCCCGCCGAGCGCACCTCGGTCGAGGAGAGCCAGGACAAGGCCCCCGCCAAGCCCAAGCCGATGACGCCCGAAAAGCATTTCGAAAAGGCCGAGGAATACATTAAGGAGAGCTCGTACTTGGACGCCAAAGCGGAACTCCACGAGGCCGCCAAGGCCCTGCCGGACGACGATGAGCGCCGAATCTTCTACTATGAGCGTTTGGGCCGGGTGTCTTTTCTGCAGGGGGAGATCTCCAAGGCCAAATCTTCGTTCTCAGAGGCCTTGCGCCTGGCGGTCCGCCAGGACCGCTCGGGTTCCGACGTCGCCAACGCCTACGCCGGCATGGGCGAGTGCCTGGCCAAGGAGAACAACGTTTCCTACGCGTTGAAATTCTTCTCGAAGGCTCTGGAGGCCAAACCGTCCCCGAAGACCCGGAAGTTCGTCCAGGAGCAACTGAAGTTGCTCCAGCGATGAGCCGGCGGCGCGATTTCGACACGGTGTTGACAGCCCGCCGCACTCCTGCTATCATTAGGTTAGCCGCAACATGATCCCACTCCGACGCGCCGAGGTTGATCCCCATGTCCTTTGAAATCCATTTGACCGACGACACTTTTGACCGGGACGTGGTGCAGAGCCCCGAGCCCGTTTTGGTGGATTTCTGGGCGCCCTGGTGCGGCCCCTGCCGGATGCTCTCGCCCCTGATCGAGGAACTCGCCGCGGAGTACAAGGGCAAGGTCCGCGTGGCCAAGATCAATACCGACGAGCATCCCAACGCCGCAGGGAGGTTCCGGATCTCCGCGATCCCCACTTTGTTGTTTTTCAAGGGCGGGAAGGTCGTCGAGCAGTTGGTGGGCGTGCATTCCAAGGCCGAAATCAAGAAGACCCTGGATTCCATGGTCGCCTCCGGCGCCGCCTAAGAAGCGCTTTACGCCGTCCGCCGTCGCCGTTCGGCCGCCTCAAATGGAGTCCTCCGTCCTTTCGAGCCCAACCATTCCAACAAAAACCGCCGTCGCGACCAAGACGCGCCTATATTTGGTGGACGCCCACGCGTTCCTCCACCGAGCCTATCACGCACTGCCTCCTTTGACCACCTCGCGGGGGGAGCCCGTCGGGGCCTTGTACGGCTTCGCCCGGATGCTGCTTCAACTCCTGAAAGAGGAACGGCCGGACTCCGTGGCGGTTTGCTTCGACGCCCCTGGGCCGACCTTCCGGCATAAGGCCTACGAAGCCTACAAAGCGACCCGCAAGGAGATCGACGCCGATCTCCTCGTCCAGCTCAAGCTCGCCCGGGAGATGACCGAGGTCATGGGTTTCAAGACGGTGGAGAAGCCGGGCTTCGAGGCCGACGATTTGATGGCGACCTTGGCCGTCCGCGCCCAGGCCGCGGGCATGGAGGCCGTTTTGGTCACCGGGGACAAGGACGTGCTCCAGCTGGTCGGGCCCGGAATCCGCGTCTACAACGCGGCCAAGAAGGTTTGGTTGGACGCCGCGCAGGTCCGGGAGAAATTGGGTGTCGAGCCGGAGGCGGTGGTCGCTTTTCTGGCGTTGACGGGCGACTCCTCGGACAACGTGCCCGGGGTCAAAGGCGTCGGCCCGGTGGGCGCGGCCAAGCTGCTGAAATCTTTCGGGAGTCTCGACGCCCTTTTGAAGGCGGCCAAGCGCGCCGACCCCGCGATTCCCGAAAAAACCGCGAAAGCTCTTTTGGACGGGGAGGAGGCGGTCAAAACGGCGGAAAAGCTGATCACCTTGGTTCCGGACGTTCCGTTGGAATTCGGGCCGGCGGATTGCCCTCGTCCGAAACCGGCCCCCGGGCCTTTGACGGAACTCTTTTCCCGTTTTGAATTCACCTCCCTGTTAAGGGAGCTGCTCCCCGAAGGGGCCGGCGGCCCCGTTGTTTCGGGAGATGTTAAATCCGTTCCTGAATCAGTTCCGTCAGGTGAAATTCGTTCCGTTACGGATGTTCCTTGGACTTCTCTTCGCGCGGCCCTTAAAAAAGCGGAAAAAATTGTTGTCGCCTGCGGCGAAAATCCTTCCCCCGACCTCTTAAACGACTCCCCCGCCCACCTGGCCCTGGGTCTTCCCGACGGCCGCGCGGTTTTCTTCGATCCCGAAACCCTAAAAGCGGCCCGGACCGAGGTCGCCGCCCTCCTCAAGGGCCCCGCCGAGAAAATCGCCCATGACTGGAAATCCACCGGCCTGGCCCTGCGTCTCCTCGGCCTGGAGGGACACGGACCCTTCGCGGACGCGATGCTCGAGGCTTGGTGCCTGGATCCGTCCCGGCGGGGAGGCCGGCCCGAGGGGGAATCTTCCCGGGAGCTGCTGGGCTGGAGCCTTTCGCGGGCCCTGGCCCATGGGGACTTGTCCGCCCAACTCCAGCCCGCGGGCGTGCATAAGCTTTATGCGGAAGTCGAGCTTCCGTTGGCCGAGGTCCTGGCGGAGATGGAATTGCGAGGAATCGCCCTGGACGCGGATTATTTGCGCAACCTGGGGGTGGAATTCGAGACGGCCATGGGAAAGCTCCAGGAAACGCTCAACGGCCTGTGCGGCGGCCCGATCAACGTGAACTCCCCGAAACAGCTCGGCGAGGTCCTTTACGACAAGTTCGGCCTTCCGGTGGTCCACAAGACGGCCAAGGGGGGCCGCTCCACGGACGAATCGGCCCTGAGCGTCCTGGCCAAACAGCATCCGGTGCCCGCCAAGGTCCTGGAGTACCGGGAACACTCCAAGCTCAAGTCCACCTATATCGACGGCCTCTTGGGCCGTTTGGACCCCGCCACGGGGCGCGTCCACACCCATTTCGACCAGACCGGGACGGCGACCGGCCGCCTCTCCAGCCTGGACCCGAACCTGCAGAACATTCCCATCCGCAGCCCCCTGGGCCAGAAGATTCGGCGGGCTTTCGTCGCGCCCAAGGGCTATAAATTGCTCTCGGTGGATTATTCCCAAATCGACCTGCGCGTTCTGGCCCACGCCTCGGGCGACGAAGTCCTGCGCGCGGCGTTTTCCGCGGGCGAGGACGTGCACCAGCGCACCGCCTGCGAGGTCTTCGGGGTCCCGCCGGAGGGCGTCGACGACGACATGCGCCGCAAGGCCAAGGCCATCAATTTCGGCATCGTCTACGGCCAGACCGCCCACGGCCTTTCGGAGCAGTTGTCGATCCCGCGTCCGGAAGCGGCCCGCTACATCGAGGATTACTTCAAGCGCTACGCGGGGGTCGCCCGTTGGATCAAGGAGAATCTGGACGCGGCCCGGCGCGAGGGCGTGGTCCGGACCTTCCTGGGCCGCCTGCGGCGGGTGCCGGAACTGCAGGCCAAGAACGGCGCCCTGCGCCAGTTCGGAGAGCGCGTAGCGGGCAACACCCCCATCCAGGGCGGATCGGCCGACGTCATCAAGCTGGCCATGCTCCGGGTCCACGAGGGCCTGAAAAAACCCGAGAACGCTTTCCGGGCCCGGCCCCTGCTGCAGATCCACGATGAACTGCTCTTCGAGGTCCCGGTCGACGAATTGGCGCGCTTCGCACCCTGGGTGAAAAACGAGATGGAAGCCGCGGTCCGGCTTTCGGTTCCCTTGACGGTCAGCCTGAAGGTCGGGGACAACTGGCAGGACATGGAGAAAATGAAGTGAGCCGCTCCTTCTCCCACGAGCCCATCAATTTCAAGAACCTCCCCGCGGGGATCAAGACCTTGGTGGTGGCCAACGCCGCCGTCTTCGTCCTGCGCCTGATCGTCGGCCGGCCGTTCGACGAACTCTTCGGCCTGGTCCCCCGTCAGGTGCTCCACGACCGCTGGATCTGGCAGATCTTCACCTACCTGTTCGTGCACGATGGGATCCTCCACCTCCTGTTCAATCTTTTCGCCCTCTGGATGTTCGGCATGCCCGTGGAGGCGCAATGGGGCACCCGGGATTTTCTGAAGTATTACTTCCTCTGCGGAATCGGGGCGGCCTTGTTGACCTTGGGCCTGTCTCCCCATTCCACCTTGCCCGTCGTCGGCGCATCGGGTTCGGTGTACGGCCTATTGGTGGCCTTCGCCATGCTCTACCCGGACGCCGTGATCTATCTCTATTTCCTCATTCCGATCTCGGCGCGGAACATGGCCATCCTGTTCGCCGTCATCGAGTTCTTCGCCGGAGTCTCCCACTCCACGCCCATGGTGGCGCGCTTCGCCCATCTGGGAGGCATGGCCACCGGCTATGTCTACATCCGCTGGTGGTGGGAGATCAAGATCAAGCTGAAGGCCTGGGCCGGCGGCTTCATCGAAAAAGCCCCGGCGGTCCGGCCGCCTTCCCGTCGGCGCGCGGCGGAGTCCGAGGCCGCTTCCGCGCGCGCCCCCGAGGAAATGATGGAGGAGGTCGACCGGATCCTGGATAAGATCCTCTCCAGCGGCCTTGAGTCGCTCACCGAGGAGGAGCGCGCCCTCATGAAGCGCTACTCCGACAGGACCAAGCACTGATGTCCAAACCCCTTTTGGTCGGCCTCACGGGCGGCATCGGAACCGGCAAAAGCCTGGCTTTGGCGGAGTTCCGCCGGGCCGGGGCCGCAACCGTGTGCCTCGACGAGATCAGCCGGGAGCTGTCGGCCCCCGGAGGGGCGGCCTGCCGCCGGGTCCTGCGCGCCTTCGGCCCCGCCGTCGCCGCGCCGGACGGCGGCCTGGACCGCAAGGCCTTGGGAGAGCGGGTGTTTGGCTCCCCGCGCCTGCGCCGCAAGCTGGAACGGCTCACCCATCCGCTCATCCTGCGCGAGATGGAGCGCCGTCTGCGCGGCCTGCGGGGCGCCGTGGCCGTCGTGGACGCCCCACTGCTTTTTGAGGCGCGCATGGAAAAGCGCTTCGACCTGACGATGCTGGTGGCGGCAACTCACGCGCGCCAGTTGGCGCGCGTCATTGAACGTGATCATCTCAGCCGGGCGTCAGCCCGGCGCAGGATCCGTTCCCAAATGCCGTTGCCGTTGAAGCGTCTTCGTTCAGATGTTGTCGTTGAAAACGACGGCCCCAAATCCCAGTTCCGTTCCAAAATCCGTTCCTTTTATCAGGCCTTCCGCCTGATTTCCGCACCGCCGAGGAGGACTCACCATGGAAAGCGCCACGCAGCCCCCTAAACCCACCCAGCCGGCCAAGGAGCTCGACGTCACCCAGCTCTCGAAGCTGACCATCGCCGAGCTCAACCAGGTCGCCCGCGACCTGAAGCTCGAGGGGATTTCCGGCCTGCGAAAACAGGAACTCATCGCCAAGATCCTGGAAGGCCAGCTCAAGGCCAACGGCATGATCTACGACGAGGGCGTCCTGGAGGTTCTCCCGGACGGCTTCGGCTTTCTGCGCTCGGTGGAGTACAACTACCTCTCCGGCCCCGACGACATCTACATCTCTCCGTCGCAGATCAAGAAGTTCGGCCTGCGCAAGGGAGACATCGTGGGCGGCTTCGTGCGCCCGCCAAAGGACGGGGAGCGCTTCTTCGCCCTGCTCCAGGCCAAAAAGGTCACCGGGATCGAGCCCGATAATCTCAAGGCCCGGCGTTTCTTCGACAATCTCACGCCCCTGCACCCCGACAAGCGCTATACCTTGGAGACCGAGAAGACCGAAATCACGACCCGCCTGCTGGACCTGATCGCGCCCATCGGCAAGGGCCAGCGGGGACTCATCGTGGCCGCCCCCAAGACCGGCAAGACCGTCATTCTGGCCAAGATCGCCAACGCCGTGGCCCACAACAGCCCGAACGCCGTGGTCATGGTCCTGCTCATCGATGAGCGCCCGGAGGAAGTCACCGAGATGCAGCGCAGCGTCAAGGGCGAGGTGGTGGCCTCCACCTTCGACGAGCCGGCCGACCGGCACGTGCAGGTGGCCGAGATGGTCCTGGAGAAGGCCAAGCGCCAGGTGGAAATGGGCAAGGACGTGGTGGTCCTGCTGTACTCCATCACCCGCCTGGCCCGCGCCTACAACACCGTCACCCCGTCCTCGGGCCGGGTCCTCTCGGGCGGCCTGGAGGCCACCTCTCTCCAGCGCCCCAAGCGCTTCCTGGGAGCGGCCCGCAACGTGGAGGAGGGCGGAAGCCTCACCATCATCGGCACCGCCCTGGTCGACACCGGCAGCCGCATGGACGAGGTCATCTTCGAGGAGTTCAAGGGCACCGGAAACATGGAGGTCTACCTGGACCGCAAGCTGGCCGACCGCCGCATTTTCCCGTCCTTCGAGATTAACCGTTCCGGCACCCGCAAGGAAGAACTGCTGCTCTCCGAGGACGAGATCAACAAGATGTGGATCCTCCGCAAGGTCCTGGCCCCGCTGTCCTCGGTGGAAGCCATGGAGCTTTTGCGCGATAAGCTCTTGACGACCAAATCCAATAAAGAGTTTCTTAAATCCATGGAGTTGTCGAACCTGGCATGACGCGATTTTCCGCCCGCCCCGTCCTCTCGGCGGGGTGCGTCGCCGCCGTGCTGGCTTTGGCCGTCACCGTGGGCGTGCGCGCCCAGTCCGCGGTTTCCCATCTGGACTGGAACCGATTCTCGGTGCTCACGCCCTCCGGGCCCGAGGAACCCTCCCCGGAGTTCTTCAAGAAGGTCAAAAAGCTGGTCTATTCCGAGCACCGCATCGCCAAGGGGGAGTACAGCGCCTGGCACCTGGCCAAGAAGTACGGGACCACGGCCATGAGCCTGCAGACCACCAAAGGGGAGGAGATGCTCATCCTGTATCCGGGCATGAAGGTCTGGGTTCACAACAAGGACGGGATGCTCTACGAGGTGAAGAAGGATTCCCAGACCCTGGACGAGATCGTCGGCCGTTTTCATCGGGAGCCCCGCGCCGCTCAGCGCTTCAAGGAGTCGGTCGTGGCGGCCAACCGTCTCCCCGGGCGGGCGCTTTTGGGAGAATTCACCTTCGAGCGCGGCCAGCGCCTTCTGCTTCCCAAGATCTCTATGGTCTTTGACACCTACCGTTTCCCCTTCGCCGGCGGGGGGCCCACCCGCATCAGCTCCCGCTTCGGCTACCGCTACCACCCCATTCTTCAGCGGCGCAAGCTCCATGAAGGGCTGGACCTTCCCAAGCCTTGGGGAACCCCGGTTTATCCCGCCCGCAGCGGCAAGGTCATCGAAGCGGGCTGGAAGGAAGGCTACGGCCAGATCGTCATCATCCGCCACGCCGACGGGGCCACGACGCGCTACGGCCACCTCTCCAAGGTTCATGTCAGGGCGGGCCAGGTGGTGGAGCGGGGGAAAACCCTCATCGGCCGGGTCGGCTCCACCGGCCTCTCCACGGGGCCGCACCTCCACTTCGAGGTCCGCGACCGCAACGGCAAGGCCGTCAATCCCGGCGCCAAGATCGGCCGCCGCTAGTCGCCAAAGTTTACCGGTGCCCGGCACCGCCGGTGGCGCCGATGGCGTGAAGGTTAATTTTATTGCTATAATAAGCGGCCTTTAACCCACTTTCGAGGAACGACACATGAAAGCCGGCATCCATCCCATCTACGTAAACTCCAAGGTCTCCTGCGCCTGCGGAGAAGCCTTCGACACGCGTTCCACCCGGGAGGTCATCAAGCTGGAAATCTGCTCGGCCTGCCATCCGTATTACACCGGCCAGCAGAAACTGCTCGACACCGCCGGCCGCGTGGAGCGCTTCCAGAAACGCTTCTCGAAGACCTCCGGACAGACCGTGGTGCGCGCTCCCGTCAAGAGCACCATGAAGAAGCTTGTCCCCGTCGCTTCCCGCAAGCCCAAGGTTCTCACCACGGCCCCCAAGGCCGAGCCCAAGAAGGGGGAGAAGCCCGCGAAGAAACCCGCGAAGGCCTAGCCGTCCGCCTTCCCGCCGCCCCGGCCACACGGCCGGGGCGCTTTATTTATGGTGCCAGGTATCCACTTTCTAAACTTTCCCGAGAATGTTAAGAAAGTGGATACCTGGCACCAAAGGAAAAAATGGATCCTAGACTTGTAAAGTTGTCCGCCGACTTCCAGGCGCTTGAGGAAAAGTTGGCGGGGGGGGCCGCGGGGGCGGAGCTCAAGGATTTGGCCAAGCGCCACGCCGAGCTCGCCCCGCTGGCGGCGCGCGTGCGCAAGCTGGCCGAGGCCGAGCGCCAGTTGGCCGACGCGCGGGCGCTTTTGACCGGCTCCGATCCCGAGATGCGCCAGCTCGCCCTGGCCGAGGAGGCCGAGCTTTCGGGACAGGTCGTCACCCTAACCGACAGGCTGCTTCTGGACCTGCTCCCCAAGGACCCGGACGACGCCAAAAACGTGTTCCTGGAAGTGCGCGCCGGCGCGGGCGGCGACGAAGCCGCGTTGTTCGCCGGGGACCTGGTGCGGATGTACACGCGTCTGGCCGAGGCCCGGGGCTGGCGGGCGGAATTGGTCGAGATCAACTCCACCGGACTTAAAGGCGTCAAGCAGGCGGTGCTCTACATCGAGGGCAAGGAGGTCTTCTCCTGGCTCCGGCACGAAGGCGGCGTCCACCGCGTCCAGCGCGTGCCCGCCACCGAGGCCTCGGGGCGCATCCACACCTCCACCTGCACCGTCGCCGTCCTGCCGGAGGCCGAGGAGGTGGAAGTCTCGATTCGGACCGAGGATCTCAAGGTGGACACCTACCGGGCGGGCGGCGCCGGGGGGCAGAACGTCAACAAGGTGGAGACCGCCATCCGCATCACCCATATCCCGAGCGGCATCATCGTCCAGTGCCAGGAGGAGCGGTCCCAAGGCAAGAACCGGGCCAAGGCCATGAAGGTCCTTTTGGCCAAGCTCGCCGGCGCCGAGCGGGAGCGGGCCGAGAGCCACAAGGTCCAGAGCCGCCGCAGCCAGGTCGGAACCGGGGATCGGTCCGAGAAGATCCGCACCTACAATTTCCCGCAGAACCGCGTCACCGACCACCGGTTGGAGCGCTCCTGGCATAGCCTCCCCGAAATCCTGGAAGGCCGCGTGGACCCCGTGCTCGAGGCCCTGCGCGAGGAAGCGCGGCGGCTGGCCCTTGCCGCAACCTGAGGCGGTCTCGGAGGCCCTGGCCGGGGCCATCCGGCGCTTGGAAACCGCCAAGGTTCCGGAGGCGCGGGCCAATGCCGAATGGATTCTGGCGGCCGTCCTCAAATGCGGCCGGGGGGACTTGGCCGTCCGCCGGGGGTCTTTGACCGTGCGGCAGGGACACCACCTCAATGAGCTCCTGAAGGAAAGATGCCGGCGCATCCCGCTGGCCTATATCCTGGGCACGCAGAATTTTTTGGGCCTGGAGATCGCCGTCAACGAGGGGGTCCTCATCCCCCGCCCGGAGACCGAGGAGCTGGTCCTGGAGGCCGAGCGCATTCTCAAGAGCCTCGGCCGCGCCGACCCCCGCGTGCTGGAGATCGGAACCGGTTCGGGCTGCGTTTCCGTGGCCCTGGCCGCCCGCAATCCCGGCGTGATGGTCCACGCCACCGACATCAGCCCCGCCGCCTTGGACCTGGCGATGAAGAACGCCGTGGCCCACCATGTCGGCAACCGCGTCCGCTTTCTCAGGGAGGACCTGTTCAAGCCGGACGCCAAGGCCCCCCGCTGGGCGGACTTGGTCATTTCAAACCCCCCTTACATTCCTTCCGCCGAGATCGACAAATTGGAACCGGAAGTTCTCAAGGAACCCCGCCTGGCCTTGGACGGGGGCAAGGACGGCCTGCAGGCCCTCAAGGCCATCGTGGGCGAGGTCTCCCGCCACATCCGCCCGGGCGGGTGGCTGGTCCTGGAAATCGGCTCCGACCAGGGAGCGGCCGTCATGGGTTTTCTGGAGAAAGCGGGGCTGGCGGAGCGGACCCTGCGCCAGGACCTGCAGGGGAGGGACCGCATCGTCGCCGGAAAAATGATAGAGTAGCCCGCCGAGCATGGATGAATTTGTAATCGAAGGCGGGCGGCCTCTCCGGGGGACGGTCGCGGTCAACGGCTCCAAGAACGCCGCGCTTCCGATCCTCATCGCCACCCTTCTGACCGACGAGCCCTGCGTCGTCGAGAACGTCCCCAACAGCCGCGACATCCGCACCACCCGCCGCCTCCTGGAGAGCCTAGGAAAGAAAATCTCCGTCCACGGAACCACCTTGACGGTAACGGCGGACGGCCCTCTTAAAACGGCGGCTCCGTATGATCTCGTCAAGCAAATGCGGGCCTCGGTCCTGGTGTCCGGTCCCCTGCTGGCCCGCTTCGGCGGGGTCCGGGTGCCCCTGCCCGGGGGCTGCGCCATCGGCCTGCGGCCGGTGGACATTCATCTGAAGGCCTTCGAGGACCTGGGGGCCGAGCGCATCCAGTCCCATGGGGACGTGGTCCTGCGCGCGGCCCGTCTGCGCCCCGGAAAAGTCCGCCTGCGCTTTCCCAGCGTGGGCGCCACGCAGAACATCATGATGGCCGCCGCCGCCCTGCCCGGAAAAACCACCTTGCTCAACGCGGCCCGCGAGCCGGAGATGGAGGATTTGGGGGATTTCCTGGCCGGCCTGGGCGCGAAGGTCAAAGGGGCCGGGACCCCCCGCGTGGAAATCACCGGCTCGCCGCGCCTGCATGGGACGCGCCACCGGGTGATCCCGGACCGGCTGGAAGCCGGAACTTTTCTGCTGGCCTGCGCCGCGGCGGGGGGCAGCCTCCGGGTCAAGGACGCCCGGCCCGAACACCTCAAGGCCTTGCTGGACAAGATGCGCGCCGCGGGGATCAAGATTCGGGAAGAGCGCGGGGCCGTGGTCGTCACGGCCGCCAAGCGCCTCAAGGCGGTCTCCATCGTCACCGCCCCGCATCCGGGCTTTCCGACGGACCTCCAGCCCCAGTGGATGACCTTGATGTGCCTGGCCCGGGGCCGCAGCCGCATCTCCGAGAAGGTCTTTGAGAACCGCTTTCTGCACGCCGCCGAACTGGCCCGCATGGGCGCGCGCATTTCCGTTTCCGGCTCGGACGCGGTCGTGGAAGGCGTCGGGCGGCTGGCCGGCGCCCCGGTCATGGCCTCCGACATCCGGGCCGGAGCGGCCCTGCTCATCGCGGCCTTGGCCGCCGAGGGACGCTCGGTGGTCTCCCGGGTCTATCACATCGACCGGGGCCACGACCATATCGAGGTCAAGCTCCGCGCGGCGGGCGCCCGAATCCGGCGGGTCCACCGGTGACGGCGGCGGTCATGGCGAATTCTTCTTCCGACCTCCTGGCCCGCCTGGACGCCCGGCAGGAAACCCGCTGGGAGTTCGGCCTGGAGCGCATGCGCTCGCACCTCCAAGCCCTGGGCAATCCCCAGGCGGCCTTGAAGGTCATCCATGTGGCCGGAACCAACGGCAAGGGCTCGGTCTGCGCCCTCCTCGAAAGCGTCCTGCGCCAAGCCGGCCATAAAACCGGACTCTACACCTCTCCCCATTTGCAAGACGTCCGCGAGCGCATCCGCCTGGACGGCCGCCCCGTTTCGCCGCGGGAATTTTCCCGGTCCCTGGAGCGCGCCCTGGCCGACGAACGCCTCACCTATTTCGAGGCTCTGACCTCGGCCGCCTTCCAAATCTTCGCCGCCCGCCGCGTGGACATCGTGATCCTGGAAACCGGCCTGGGGGGGAGGCTCGACGCGACCAATGTCATCGAGGCCCCTTTGGCCTCGGTGATCACTTCCATCGGGCTTGACCATACTCAATGGCTTGGAACAACTTTACCCGCGATAGCGGGGGAGAAGGCCGGTATCATTAAGCCTCGGCGTCCGGTCTACCTCGGCGCCTGCGCCGAGGCGATCCGAAATGTCGTTTCTTCTCTTTCCGTCCTTCGTGGCAGCCGTTGTTATTCCGTCCCCGAAATTTTCCGTACCGTTTCCGTAAATTGGCTTTCCGGTTCCCAAAACATCCAATCCCAAACCGGCGAAACTTTTCACCTCGGCCTTTTAGGCTCCCGCCAACCCTCCAACGCTTCCCTCGTCCGCGCCGTTCTAGACGGCCTTTCAAACGAATTTCCGGTAACGAAACAAGCCATCCGCCGCGGCTTGGCCTTGGTGCGCTGGCCCGCGCGCTTTGAAGTCCTCCGGGTCGGGGCCAAGACCGCGGTTGTTGACGGAGCTCACAATCCGCAGGCAATTTCAGCCCTCCTAGCCACGCTCAAAACCTCCCCTTGGAGGGCTGAAAATTGCCGTTTTTTTCTGGGCATCCTCAAGGACAAGGACGCGGCCGCGATGATCACGCTTCTCTCCCGAGCGGGCCTCTCGGATGCTATTTCCGTCCGCCCCGCCAGCCCGCGCGCGCTTGCGGCCCGCGAACTGGCGGCCCTCCTGCGCCGTCATGCCCCCCGCGCCCGCGTCCAGGTCCAAGCCGAGCCGGCCGCCGCCCTCTCCCGCTGGCTTTCCGATCCCGCCGCGCCCAAGACCGCGGTCGTGTGCGGCTCGCTTTACCTGGCGGGCGCGGCCCGGCGGACCTTGCTGGATCTTCGGAGCGCCTCATGACCCCGCCCTCGGCCCTCATCGGGATCGGCATCGACGTGGGGGGAACCAACACCAAGATCGCCGTCGCCAATAGCGAGGGAAAAATCCTGCGGGAGCTGGAGATTCCGACGGAGCCTTCCCTCGGCCCCGCGCGCTTCGTCCGCCGCGTGGTTTCCGTCATCCACCTTTGGGAGTCCGAACTGGACCTGGAGCACTCCCCGGTGGGCCTGGGGCTGGCAGGGGACGTAGACTCAAAAAAAGGAACCATGCGCGCGGCCCCCAGCCTGCCTGGCTGGAGCGGTTTTAATTTCCGTCGGGCGCTTTCCTCCGCCCTCAAGCGCCCCGTCGTCATCGACAACGACGCCAATATGGCCGCCTGGGGCGGCTATGTGGTGGAACTGGGCCGCCGCCCGTCAACGGTCGTGGCGGTCACTTTAGGCACCGGGGTCGGCGGCGGTCTGATCATCAACGGCAAGCTTTACCGGGGGGCCACCGGTTCGGCCGGGGAGATCGGCCACTCCCGCGTCGAACTGCGGGGCTTGGCCTGCCGTTGCGGCGCGCGGGGCTGCCTGGAGGCCTATGCCGGAGCCTATGGCCTCAGCCGCATGGCCAAGGCTCTGCTGGCGGGAAAGCCCCGCAAGCCCTCGAAACTGCGGCGGCTTTCCCCCGCGGAGCTCACGCCCCGGGTGCTGGCCGAAGCCGCGGAGGCCGGCGATGCCGTGGCGCGCGAGGTCTGGCGTCGCGCCGCCGCCGCCCTGGCGGCGGGCCTGGCGGGGATCGTCCTCATCCTCAATCCCGAGATGGTCCTGATCCTGGG
This sequence comes from uncultured Elusimicrobia bacterium, assembly GCA_964358485.1. Taxonomy (GTDB): domain Bacteria; phylum Elusimicrobiota; class Elusimicrobia; order UBA1565; family UBA9628; genus CAYHPY01. The sequence goes on along the minus strand of CAYHPY010000020.1, from coordinate 6,837 downwards.
CGGCGTGTCCCGGGCGGGAAAACTTTTGCTGGACCCTTTGTCGGAGGCCTTCCGCCGCGAGCCCTTCCGCACCCCTTTCCGGGCGGTCTCCCTGCGCGCCGCGCGCAATCCCAATCTCGGCTGCGTGGGCGCGGCGCTTTTGGCCCTGGAAGAATCCGCCCCGGCCCGGAATTGATGCGCCTGCTCGCGGGACTTCTCCTGACGGCCGTCCTGGGCGCGCCCGCCCGGGCCGCGGAGTACCCGCTCCCGCCGCCGCCCCCGGAGCCGCACGTCACCTTTTCGGCGGATCATTTCGACTACGACGCGGCCAGCGCCACGGTGCACCTCAAGGGCAAGGTGCTGGTCAAGGAGTCCACCTGGACGCTCAAGGCCGAGGAACTTTGGATCGACACCGCGGGCCGCCGCGCCAAATCCCAGGGCTATATGCTCCTGGAGGACGGCTACAGCGCCATCTACGGCGAGCGCGGAGAATTCAACCTGATCACGCACGAAGGGTGGCTCGATAAGACCAAGGGCGGCCACGGCGAATGGAACGTTTCCGCCGACAGGGTCACCGCCGACGCCGACCAGACCTTGCGCTACGAACACGCGGTCTTCACCAGCTGCGACGATCATCCCTCCCACTTCAAGTTCCGCTCCAGCAAAGCCAAGGTCGTGCCCAAGAAATACCTGCTCTCCTACAACAACGTCTTCTACCTGGGAAATTACCCGGTTTTTTATTTCCCGATCCTCTACAAGCCCATCTGGGAGAAGCATTGGCTCCACAACTACCTCCAGCCCGGCTACGACCGGCGCAACGGCGGCTTCGTGAAGACCTCCCTCAACACCGAATGGAGCCCGTACCACTACACCCGGCTCTTCATGGACTACTACACCTCCCAGGGTTTCGGCTACGGAGGCGAACTGCACCACCGCAAGGAGGATTCCCGGGGCGTGATCTCGGGCTACCACATCCGGGAGACCTCCACCCACGAGGACCGCTGGTCGGTGATCGCCGACCAATTCCAACAGCTCCCCAGCTCCTTCTCCTTCCAGGGCCGCTTCCAGGTCCAATCCGACGCCGACTTCAACAACAATTACGCGCGCTCGAGCTCCTTCCGCGTCACCCCGGAGCTCATCAACAACGCCGCCGTGAACTACCGCTTCTCCAACGCCGTCGCCCGCGTGAGCTACTCCCGGGTGGACCGGGACGACGGCACCCGCCGCCGCTGGGTCAAGAGCCGGGAGAGCACGCCCCGCCTGGATTACCAGACCTCGCCGCTCAGATGGGGCAACCTCCCCTGGCTCAACACGGTCACGGGTTTCGCCGACAACAATTTCGACGTCGGCCGGACTTACCAGGAGCGCTCGGTCGGCCTGGGCTGGGAGGGCACGCGCACCTTCCTGCCGGGCCGGGGCGTGAGCCTGACCCCGAAAATCGGCCTGGGCGAGACCTACCTCAACCGCTACGACTCCCTGACGAGCTTGGCCAGCACCGACACCCTCAAGGACGCCTATCTGGCCCGCTACAAGACCGAGATGAACATGCGGGTGGACACCTTGATCGGGGCTTGGGACCTGACCCAGTTCTACAACCGGCGTATGAAGCCTAACACCTTCCAGGACGACGCCGGGGCCTTGGACCACGGCGTCGAGACCAATCTCACCACCCTTCAGGACACCTTCCGCCCCGCCCGCAAGGTCCTGGTGCGCGTCGGCACCGGCTACGACTGGCGCAAATTCCGCAACCGCGACGTGGGCTTTCGCCGCCGGGTGGAGCCCATCGTGGCGGAACTCGGCTACACGCCGCGCCCCGACCTGGACCTCTCGGTGCGCAACGACTATCAATTGGAGGACGGCAACCGTTCCTTCCTGGTCTCCGGGACCTGGGGGGACATCGACCGCAATTTCGTGACCTCAGGTGTCAGCTACAACCTTTCCGACGCCCAGCGGACCTTCCTCAACCTGGAAGGCGGCTGGGTCCCGCCCTGGGGCTGCCCTCCCGTTTCCTCCACCGCCACCGCCGCCGGCACTCCCTTCAAGCCCGAGGAGCACCGCTGCGGCTGGCGCTTCGGCGGCGCGGTGCGCAGCGAGATCCTCTCCACCGGGGGACTCTCCCACATCCATGACTACCGCGCCTTCGAAAAAGAGGTCATCATCTCCAAGGTCTTCCACGACTTCGTCTCCCGGGCCATGATCCGCTTTAGGCCGGGCGGGGTGCGGGAGGTTTTCTTCCGCGTGGAGATGCGCCTGGCGTCTCTTAAGCCCGACCGGGTCATCAAGAAGGACTGGGAATCGGAGTGGTTCCCGGAGAGAAAGCGGGGGTTGGAAGACCGGCCGTAAGGCCGGTCCTGGAATTTTTTAAGTTCTTCGTCGGCGGATCAACCCTCGCTTTCGGCCTGTCGGCTCTCGAGAAGCTTGTGAAGACCGTGCACTCCGACGATCCGAACCCCCTGGTGGAGATACTCCTGCTTCCCGGCATAGACCAGCGCGGCCCCGTGATTTTCGGGAAACACTTTGGCGAAATGGAAGAGGCCCTTGAAATAGTCGCTTGCGACCGTGGCCCCGGCCTTAATCTCTATCGGCAAGGCGTCCCTTCCGTGGCCATATAAAAGATCCACCTCGTTGCCGACGTTATCCCGGTAGAACGCCAATTGGCTGCGCTGCCCCCGATGGAGGCGGTGTTTGAGCGCCTCGGCCACCACGAAATTCTCGAACAAGCCGCCGCGGAGCGGATCTCGGGCGAGTTGCTTTTCGTTCTCAAGCCCGAGGAGGCCGCAGGCCAGCCCGGTATCGTAGAAATAAAGCTTGGGCGTTTTGACCAAACGCTTGCGGACGCTGGCGTGGTGCGGCTCCAGGAGAAAAATGATGTACCCGGCTTGCAGCAAGGTGATCCAGGCGCGCGCCGTGGTGTGCGACACGCCGGCGTCGTTGCCAAGCGAGTGGAGATTCAACAACCCTCCGACCCGCCCGGCGCACAGCCGCACGAATCGCTCGAATACGTTCAGGTCTTTAACGGCCACCAATTGGCGCAAATCCCGCTCGATGCAGGTTTCCATGTAGTCGCCGTAGAATCTTGCGGGCTCCAATTTCTCTTTATGGAGACGCGGGTAGAGACCGGCCAGCATCAGGCGGTCGATTGAGCCGGTTTTAAGCTCGCGGGGCAGTTCCTCGAGGCTCAGGGGCAGCAGCTTCAGGACCGCCGTCCGGCCGGCCAAGGACTGGCTGATGCGCGTCATGACTTCGAATTGCTGGCTTCCCGTCAGGATGAATAAGCCGTTGCGGCGCTCGCCATCGACGACTTCCTGCAGATAGGACGCCAATTGCGGCGCGCGTTGAATTTCGTCAAGAATGGCCCCGTCCGGGATGTTCGCCAGGAACCCGCGGGGATCTTCGGTCGCAAGCCTTCGGGTATCCGGATTCTCTAGGTTGACATACGCCTTGCGAGGAAACGCCTCGCGGCAAAGGGTTGTCTTCCCGCTTTGTCGCGGCCCGGTAATTGTCAGGACTGGATACTGTTTGGCCAGGGACACGAGGATCGGTTCCAGCGTGCGCTTATACATAAGGTCAGGATAGCAGGAGTTATTACAATATGCAAGTGCAACTTTCAAAGTGTAATATTATTCGCGGGGGGAATCGGCTCGAATTCCGGGAGTTCAAATAAAAATTCCAGGACCGGCCGTAAGGCCGGTCCTGAGTTTTTTTATGCCGGGCCTCCCCTGAAAATTCAAAGGCAGGCCTTGGGTTTTCAATGATCGTCCGCCGGCCTTTTTCTTGGCTGCCGCCGGGGGACAATTTGTATTATTGAAACTTCGTTTATTGATTTCCAACCCCAGGAGGAATAAGCCGTGGAGCGCCGGCGCATCTTGGTGATCGACGACGACGATTCGATCTGCGGCTACTTGGGCCTGGTCCTGGGCCTGGCCGGCTACGAAGTCCAGACCGCGGCGACCTCCGCCGAGGCCGTGGCCAAGACCGCGTCCTTCCAGCCCCACCTTCTCATTGTTGATCTGGTCCTCCCGGGGCTCAACGGCATTGAACTCTCGCGCCGCCTTTGCGATGAGGGCCGCCGTCCGGTATTGATTTTGAGCGGCATGTCCGGAGAGGCCGACGTCCTCGCCAGCGCCGCCGGGGCCGCGGGGGCCCGGGAGTTCCTTCGCAAGCCCGTCAAGCAAGAGGCCCTTTTTGAGGCCATCTCGCGCCAATTGGGGGTTGAGGCCGCCGGGGGCCCGGGGGATCGGCTGGAGCGCGGCCGCCTGCGCATGGATCTCGGCCGCCGGCAGGTCTGGCTGGACGGACGGCTGTTGGGAGGGATCGGCCCCAAGCGGTTCGACCTGTTGCGGGTTCTCATGCTCCACAGGGATGGGGCCAGCCGCGAGACCTTGTTGAGGGAGGTTTGGGGGGAGCATGAGAATCCCAAGACCCTCGACGTGACCGTTCATCGCCTGCGCCAGGACCTTTCCCATGGCAGCGGCGGGGACCGGACCATCGCCGCCATCCCCGATGGGTACAAGCTGGTTGTCTGACCCGCCCGCGGGACCTGCCTGTTACCATCTGTTACCTAATGTTACCTGCTGTAGTTGACTCCCCCGCGTTTCTGGGCTAAACTTCGCTGACAGCCCTTGTCATCGCCGGGGCCGCACGACGCAAAAGCCGGGAGAGCAAATTATAACGCCGAGGCCGAGTCGGTGGGGTTGGGAGTTTGTTCCCTTGTATCGCCGGGGACGGATTTTCCCTTTGGTTGTAGCCGGGACCATTCTGTTCGGCCCCGGAGGTGTTCAAGCCGCCGTCCTTGCTCCAATTGTCCTTCCCGTCAAGACGGTCAAGGTCGTCGCCCTTAGATGCAATAACAGCGAGGTCGCCGGAAATTTCGATCTTCCCAGCTTCCTGAATTCGTTTGCAAACGCCTCCCCCGCCCTCGCCGGCGCGCCAACCTTCAGCAGCGGCAACCATCGCCTCACCACCTGGGGACGCGGCTGGTTTTCGGAAAACGACCAAACCTTCGAAATAAACCGGGATCAATCCCTGACTTGGACCGATGGCGAGGGGAACCAATTCACCTTTTTTAAGACCGCGGGCTCGACCGTGCCCGCCTACTCCGTTCCCGCCGGGCTCTTCGTTTCCCTGGAGGTGGTGGCTTACTCCAGCGGCGCGCCCACCTCGGTCCGCGAGCGCGACAAGGACGGCGCCAGCCGCCTCTTCACGGTCCAAGAATCGACCTCCGTCCTGCGCTTCTCCCGGCTCACCGACCGCAACGGCAACACGGTGGACTACACCCGTGACGCCACCGGCCGCCTGACCCGCGCCACCGACATTCACGGCCGCTTCTTCGAGCTTTCCTACGACCCGGAGGGGTTCGTTTCCCAGCTCACGGACTCCGGCGGCCGGACCCTGACTAATGCCTACGACGCCCAGGGCCGCCGCACGGGCGAAACCGGCCCGGACGGCGCGTTCGCCTACGAATACGACGCCGAAAACCGCATGACCAAGATCACCTACCCCAACGGGGGCGTGACCGATTACGCCTACGACGCCCAGGGGCGGGTTCTGACCAAGGACGACGGGGGAACCGCCAACCGCCTGACCTACGCCTACTTCGCCTCCAGCAACACCATCACCGACGCACTGGGGCGGGTTGCGGTTCACGAATTCACATCGATCCAGGGCGTGCGGAAGGTCACCCGCATCATCGAGCCCTCGGGCGCCTCCACCTCCTTCACCTACGACGCCAACCTCAATCTTTTGACCCAGACCGACCCCCTGGGCCGCGTCACCCGCTACACCTACGACGCCCTGGGCAATGTTACGGTCACCGAGGACCCCGCGGGCGGCCGGACCTTGGCTTCCTATGAGCCGGCGTTCAACCAGGTCGCCTCTTTGACCGATCCTTTGAGCAAGACCACCTTGATGAGCTACGACCCCAAGGGCAATCTCACGAGGATCGAGGACCCTTTGTCGGGGGTGAGCTTGAAGGCCTACGACGCTTTCGGGCATGTGTCCCAAAGCCGGGACCCCTTGGGGGAGCCGACGGACTTCACCTATAAGCCCGCCAACGGAGCCTTGGCCTCGGTGAGCGATCCTTTGAGCCGGACGACGGCGCTGGCAACGGATGCCTTGAGCAATGTCACCCGGAACACCGACCCCGCCAACAAAGCCACCAACTACGAGTACGACCTGGCGGGCAACCTGACCCAAGTGACCGACGCCTTGGGGGGCGTGACCGCGTACGCCTACGACCCCGGCAGAAGCGCCAAGCTCCTGGCTTCGGTCAAGGACGCCAAGAACCAGACGACCGGCTTTGAATACGACGCGCAGGGAAGGCTCACCCGGGTTGTCACCGCCCTGGGGCAGAGCAAGAGCTCGGACTACGACGCCAAGGGCAACCTGACCTGGACGCTCAACGCCCGGGGCCAGGAAATCACCTATTCTTACGACAACCGGGACCGGCTTGTCGCCAAGACCATGCCGGAAGGCGTCGTGAGCTACGCCTACGACGCGGCGGGCAACATGACGCGGGTCCAGAACCACAACGGCAGCGTGGTGGAACTGGCCTATGACGCATTGAACCGGGTGACGCAGTCCAAGCAGACCCTGCCCGGGGGCTATCAGGCGATCATCGGCTACGCCTACGACGCCAACGGCAACCGGACGCTGATGACAACGCCCTGGGGGAACTTCGGCTACAACTACGATGATCTAAACCGCCTGACCCGGCTCACCAACCCGCAGGGGCGGGTCTTTGACTTCCAGTACGACGCCGCCGGGCGCAGGACCAGGCTGACCTACCCCAACGGCATAGAGACGGCCTAAGAATACTACGCGGCGGGGCAGGTCGTGAGCATCAACCATCACAGAACC
>CAYHPY010000019.1:0-50390 GCA_964358485.1 uncultured Elusimicrobia bacterium | reverse complement strand
CGACCGCCAAGGTCCCCAAGGCTTCCGCCGGCAAAACCGCGGTCCCGGCCGACGCCCGCGCCAAGGCCCAGGCCCTGCAGGATTACGGCCTGCCCCCCTCGATCTACATCCAGGACCCTTCGGACGTGGAGAACAAGCAGGCCCTGGCCGAGCTCTACTCCCTGGATCTCGGCGCGCCCTCCCCCTTGGGCACCGGCCTGCTGGCGGTCCTCGATAAGATGACCGACGAACAGGTCAAAAAGGTGACCTTCAAAAAGCTTTTCGCCGTCCTCCTGGCGGTGCGCGACGTCGCGGTCCGGGAGAAACAGCCCTCCTACCAAGCCCATCCCGAGTTGTTGAACTCTTACAGGAAGCGGGTGGACGACATCGCCGCCATGGAAGTCCCCGGAGACGAGCAATACGCCCGCCTGAGCCGCTCCAAGGGGCCCAGCCTGCGCTCCGTCCTGGAGGAGAAGCAGAAGGTCATCGACACCGCCCTCAAGCTTTTGGAGGGCCGCCCGGAAGCCGAGCGCGCCCCGGACCAGATCGAGTTCCTCAACCGCATCAAGGCCGAAATGACCACCCTCCGCTTGGAGCCGGGCGGGACCCCCCTGATCCCCTCGACTTTGATCGAGCTCGTCCGCTCCATCCCGGAGAAGGAAATGACCGAATCCCAGTGGGCCGCGCTTTTCTCGGCCTATCCCATGGGCCGCAGCCTCTGGGTCGACCGCGCCGACCGCGTCTGGCGCAAACGGATCGACGGCAAAGGCGTCACCATCGCCATCCTCGACACCGGCGTCGACAAGGACCACCCCTTTCTGAAGGGCCGGGTGCAGAACGGTTTCGACGGCTCCACCTACACCAATCACCGCTACATCGACCACGACCATGTCGACGCCAAGGGCAACGACCTCTTCGGGACCGCGGACTACCGGGGCAAGCACGGGACCCACACCGCCTCCTCCATCGCGGCGTACGCCCCGCAGGCCAAGATCATCAACCTGAAGGTTCTCGATGAGGAAGCCCGCGAGGAGATCCCCGAGGAACTCCGCAACGACATGAGCATGACCATCGACGCCATCGCCCGGGGGCTCAAGGATGTCTACGAGCACAACCAGGCGGTCAAAGACGGCAAGAAGAAGGGCGACAAGGTGGACATCGTCAGCATGAGCCTCGGCATCCCCGAGTCCAACACCGCTTCCGCCGACCCCAACAAGCCCGACCCCCTCTCCATCTGGGTCAAGAAGTTGGCCGAGCAGGGCGTCATCGTCGTGGTCGCGGCCGGAAACGAAGGGGCCAAAACCCTGGGCCGCCCGGGCGTGGCCCCCGAGGCCATCACGGTCGGAGCCGTGGACTACTTCAATCGGATCACCGCCTTCTCCTCCGACCAGACGGTGTACGGCCCCAACGCCGCCACCGTCAACCACAAGCCCGACGTCTACTCCTACGGCTTAGGGGTCAGCGGCGCCAATTACGATCCTGCCGGTTACGACGCGGGAACCAATAAAACCCTGGGAGTCGCCTACAACGGAACCTCCATGGCGACGCCCCACGTGGCCGGAATCTCCGCCCTCCTGGTCCAGTCGGCCCGCGAGAAGGGAGTCGAGCTCACCCCCGAACAGGTCCGCACCATCCTCAAGGAAAGCTCGCTGCCCACCGCCAACGGCAACCCCTACGCCGGCTCCGGCGCCGGGGTCGTGAGCCTGGACCGCGCCGTGGCCTACCTGGACGCCAACTTCTCCAAGTTCAAGAAAAAAAATTAACCTAAATTAGGGACAGCCACCATTTTTACTTGGTAAAAATGGTGGCTGTCCCTATTTTAATACTTCGATATTTCCCCCGGAGATCAAGCGGTAGCGCTTGCCGCGCCAGAGGATGGTGGAGCGCAGACCGGCCAGCCAATAGAGCATCATCCCCCAGTCGCAGACCGCCATCAGAGGATAGCCCCACCAGGCCATGGGCGCGCCGAAGACGGCCCGGTCCTGGATGAAGGCGATCAGGGGGCGGGACACCAAGGCGGCCCCCAGAACGGCCCAGGACGCCGAAGAGCCCCCGGCAAAGGCGACGGCGGCCGCGGCCACCACCCCCGGCGCCGCCAAAGGAACCAGGAAAAAAGCCGCTGGAAACGCGCAGCGGATGATGGCGGCCCATTTGCAGAGGTGCCGGAAGGCGTCCACAGGATCGGGATCGCTCTCCCGCAGGGGGGCGACGGCCCGGATCAATTTCAACCGCCCTCCGGCCCGGGCGACCCCTCGGCTGAGGGCGAAATCGTCGGCGATGGCGGCCCCGTGCCGTTCCAGGCCGCCCGCCTTTTCCAGGACCTGGCGGGTGTAGGCCATCCAGGCCCCGGCGCAGTGACGCAGTCCGGCCAGGCGCATGACCAGGGCCGCGCCCAGCGCGAAATAATGGTTGAAGGCCACCTGGTACTGCCAACCTCCCAGGCCGCCAACCGCCTGGTGGATGGGAAGGGCGAAGGCCGCGTCCCAACCTTCGCGAAAAGCCCGGGAGGTTTCCCGGAGGAGGTCCGGGGTGGTCGTGACATCGGCGTCGGAAAAAACGACGAAGGGATGGCGCGCCCTGGGAAAAGCCTCGATCATGTTATGGATCTTTCCCATGCGAGCGCCGCTGGGGCCGGTCAAGAGAACGGAAATGTCCCTCCCCGGGTAAGACTCCGCGAATTTTCGGGCGACGGGATACGCGGGATCGTCGTCGGTCTCCATCGCGACGATCACCTGAAGGCGCCCCTCAGGATCGGAAACCGCGATCGAATCCAGGTTGCCCGCCAGAGAGTCGTCCAAGCCCCGGACCGGCTTGATGAGGGTCATGGGCAGGATCTCGCCGCTCTCATCCCGGGCGCCGGGCCGGAAATAAAGGAGCGTCGCCAACAGGCTCGCCCACAGGCCCGCCGTGGCCAGCAAAGCCAACGCCAAAAGGGAGGTCACCATGTCGAGGAATTCTAGCAAGTTGCTATAATCCTCCATGGTTCGAATTTCCCTGCTGATCCTGGCCCTCGCCGCCCCCGTCCGCGCCCAGTCCTGGAGCGCGTTGCTTGAGGCCGTCCCGGGCAAAATCAAAATTCCGGACCTTCCCGCGATCCCCGCCCTCCCGGCCGATGGGCCGGTGATCATTTCCTCCCAAGGCGCCGCCGCGGCCGGAACCGCCGAACTGTTCGAAGCCCTGGCCAGCGCCGAATTCGTTTATGTTGGAGAAAGGCACGACCAGGCCTCCCATCACCTGACCCAGCTGGAAGTCCTCAAGGGCGTGAGGGCTCGTCGGCCGGGCGTCTGCCTCGGCCTGGAAATGCTGGACTTCACCCAGCAGGCGACCTTGGACCAATACCTCTCGGGCGCGATGAGCGAGGCCGACTTCAAGGCCTTTTGGCAAAAGGCCTGGGGCTACTCCTTCGACATCTACCGCCCGCTCCTGGATTACGCCCGCCGCGAGGGGATCGCCGTCCGCGCCCTCAACGCTCCCATCTCCGTGGTCCGGCAGGTCGCCAAGGGCGGGCTCTCGTCCTTGTCGGCCCAACAGCGCGCCCTGATTCCGGCCGTTATTAATCCCATCCGCGATCCGCGCTACCTGGCCTATGTCCGAAAATCCCTTTCCGAGCACGGCCCCATGGACCCGGTCCGGGAAGCCCGGATGCTGGAGGCCATGGCGGTCTGGAACGAGACCATGGCCGACTCGCTCCTCAAGGCCGCGGCCTCGGGGCCCGTCGTGACCGCCGTCGGCATGGGCCATGTCCTTTACGACGCGGGCATCTTGGAGAGCCTGCGCGGCCGCTCCTCGTTGCCCCAGGCCGCCGTCCTTCCCTACCCGCTAGACGGGGAAGAGCTCCCGTTGGCCGAACTCCTCCGCCGCCTGCGCGAACCGGGCTCCCCGGACCTGGAACTGGCCGGCTGGTTCTGGCTGCTTCCGGCCCCGTGACCCGCGGCTTCAAATACCTCCTCGGAGATTCCGACAAGGAAGTTCGCCGCCTGGCCTTCCAGGCCAAGGTCTGGGAGGACATGACCGAAAACCTTCTGGACCGCCTGGGCGTGGGCCCGGGCTGGAAATGCCTGGAGGCGGGGGCCGGCTCGGGAACGGTGCTATTTCCCCTGGCCAGGCGGGTCCGGGGCCGCGGGGGCCTGGCCCACGCGGTGGAGCGTTCCCCGATCTACGCCGATTACCTCCGCCGCAAGGCCAAGAAGCTGGCCCTTTTCAACGTGGAGGTCATGCAGGCCGAGATCCTGGACGCTCCCCTCAAACCCAAGTTTTACGACTTCATTTTCGCCCGCTGGGTTTTCCTATTTCTTCCTAATCCGGAAAAGCACCTGCGGCGGCTGGCCGCGGCCCTCAAGCCCGGGGGAATCTTGGCCGTCGAGGACTACCACCGCGACGGGATGGCGTTCTATCCCCGCTTTGAGTCCTGGCAATGGGTGGCCGAGGCCGAGCGCAAATGGTTCGCCTCCCAGGGCGGAGACGTCTGCATCGCGGGCCGCCTGCCCGAGCTGATGATCAAGGCGGGCCTCGAGGTCCGAGAGGTCAAGCCCTGGGTCAAGACCGGCCGGCCGGGCAGCCCGGTCTGGAAGTGGGCCGAGTCCTTCTTCCTGGGATTTCTGGACGAGATCGCGCGCCAGCCGCCCCTGACTCCCGCGCGCGCCCGGAAATTCCGCGCGGACTGGAAGAAATTCCGCCGCAAGCCGGGCGCCCTCTTCGTCTCCCCCGCGATCCTGGACGTCGTGGCCCGCAAGCCGCGCTGAGGTCTACGGCCCCCGTCGGCTCTCGATTTCCTGGCGCATCTTCTTTTCCGTCTCCTCCATTTCCCGTACGCCGGTTTTCACCGGATCCTCGACCCGGGCCCGCTTCTTAGGCTTTTCGGGAGCGGGAACAGGAGCGGCGGGTTTTTCCGCCGGGGGCGGCTCGGGAGCCTTCGCCTGTTCCGCAGGGGGCTCGACGGTCGCAGGCGCCTCGGGTTGAGGTCCCCGGGCCAAATCCTCGTAGATCCCGGCCAAATGGCCGTGCAGGGAGGCGGCCTGTTCCCCGGTCCACTCTCCGCGGCCCAATTGGTCTGAAACCGCCCGGGCGGCTTCACGCAGGGCCCCGGGATGCCGGCGATCCGCCGGGCAATACCTGGGCATGCCGTAGCAATCGCAGCCGCAGGGCAGGTTTTTGCAGGTCACGCAGACGGGATTGATGGTTTTCTTGCCGCCGCCGACAACGACCTCCGGGTCCTTGATGACGACGGGCGAACCCTCGATGCACTGTCCCTTGTCGAAAACCAGCCCGGGCAGACACGGGGCAGCGCCCGGGGGCAGCAACTCCAATTTCCACTCCGCGATATTGTTGAAACCCTCCGCGTGGCAGGCGTTGCGGGAAACGCATTTCCCGGCGAAGGTGAAGGGCAGGCCCGCGCCCCCCGTGGTCGTTTTCCCGGTCACCAACCCGCCGGTCGATATCTCGCCGCCCACTCCGATGGTGGACCCGCATTGACTCCCGTCCACGGAGAATTTCCCTCTGGAAACCACAACCGGATGAACGGAGTGGCAGTTCGCCAGGGTTCCCCGCCCGCTCTTGGAAATCGTCCTCCAACGCATCGTCCAAAGGCCGTCGTAGGCGTTCCCCGTCGGCCCGCCCCCCCCGCCGCCCGCGGGCCCGGGGGTATAGTGGGGATTGACCCGGGGACGGCTTCGTCCATGACGGTGTTGATTCTCGTAAATGGCGTAGCCGATGCCGCCCAGGGCGGCGATGCCGAGAAGCCTGGCCCCCCACCCGGTCTCCTGGAGATCCTTCGGACGGATCACCAAGTCCTTGCCCGCGTCGCGGCTGACCCTCTCCAGGGAAGCCGCGTAGGGTTCGGCCGATTCCTTGGGCGCCGCGCGGGCCGCCTCCCGGTATTCCAGGGAAGCCAAGGTCGAGTAGGCCGATTTGAGCATGGCGTCCCGGGACGCCAAATGCCCCCGGGCGCCGCCCTCGGCGGGAACCAGATCCACGGCCTCCTTAATACTCCTCGGCCGTGACCGCTTCCAGAAGCTCCGCCAGGAGCCTCACACGCTCGGCTTTGCGGGCGGCCTTTTCGGCGTCGCTTTCCGGCTCCAGGGCGGCGGCGGCCAACTGCTCATAGGTGGAGCCCAATTGCCGTCCAACCTCCACGCGCCTGTCGGAGTTCAGCCCGGGGTCCTGGGCCTGGTTCTCCAAGCCGGCCGCCGTCCGCTCCAACCCGGCCGTCCTGGAATCGGCCGGCCCTCGCCCGGTGAAATCCCGGCCGCCGTAGAGCCAATAGTTCAGGGCGGCGTTGCCCAGCCACTTGAACAGGTCCACCTGCCACCCCGCTTCCTCGGGGCTCGGTCCGCCTTCTTTCAGGGGCAACCCGGCGGCCTCGTATTCCACGGCCGCCAGGGCGGCGTAGACCGATTCCAAGGCCTTGGCCCGGGTGGCCAACTGCGGGGCGCCGGTTTCCGCCTTGGGGGCCTGCTTGCGGATTTGCAGGTATTCCTCATCGGAAACCGATTTCAGGAGCTCGGCCATCCGCTTGAGGCGCTGCCGCCGGTCCGCCGCCCGCTCCGCCGCGGTCTCGGGCTTGACCGAGTCCTTGGCCAGCCGCTCGTACTCGGCGCCCTTCTGGAAATGAATTTCGGGAGCGGCGTCGGCCGCCACTTCGGCGGCCGATTCGGTAAACCCGTCGGCCCGCCCCGCGGCCTCCGCTCCCGGCCGCATCCCGCCCCCGCCCACGAAATCCTGCCCGCCTTTGAGCCAATAATTGAGGGCCGCGTTTCCCACCCACTTCAGAAGGTCCACCTGCCAGCCGGTCTCAACCGTCCCGTCGGGCCCCGCCACCCGGCGGTAGGCCTGGTCATATTCGGTCTTTTTGTCGTCGGCCGCTTTGTCGGCGGCCTTCCGGTATTCATATCCGGCCAAGGTCGTGTAGGCCGAAGAGAGGGCCGCTCCGCGCGAGGCCAGATTCGGGCTTTGGGCGGCCGGTCCGGCCTGGGCCAGGGCGCCTTTGTATTCCTCGTCGGAAAAGGATTTCAGGAGCTCCACCAACTGCTTCATTTTGGCTTCCGAATCCTTCGACGCGGGCGCCGGCTGCCCGTGAACCGGAAGCGCCAAAACCACGGCCATGAAGAAACCCAAAACTCGGCTCATAAAACCCCCATGACGGCTCGTCCGCCAACGCCCAAGTTTAACCCTTGTCCCAGGGCCAGTCAACCCCGATTTCAGCCACGCGACGAAACGGCCCCCATTTCATATCATTGGCGTGCCATGCCCACCGGAAACATCCTGAAGGTCTACATATTCCAGTTCCTCGTGAGCATGCACTTCATCGCGGGGGTGCTGGTGCCGTTTTTCACGGATTGGGGCGGGATCAGCTTCACGCAGACCATGATCCTCCAGGCTTGGTTCGTGGGCTGGATTTTCCTTCTGGAGATTCCGACCGGGGCGGTGGCCGACCACTGGGGCCGAAAAACCTCCCTGGCTTTGGGCGCGGCCTGCGTCACCGTGGCCGTCATCGTCTACGTCGCGCGCCCGTCGTTTCCGACCTTCCTGCTGGGCGAGTTTCTCTGGGCCATGGCGGCGGCCTTCGTTTCCGGGGCCGACGAGGCCCTCATTTACGACAGCCTCATCGCCGCCGGCCAGGAGGACCGCTCAAAAACCGCCCTGGCCCGCCTGGCCTCCTGCCACACCGGGGCGATCATGGTCAGCGCCCCGATCGGAAGCCTCCTGGGAGCGCGTTTCGGCCTCCAGATTCCGGTGGTGGCGATGGCGGTGCCGTTCGCGCTCGCCTTCCTCGTCGCCCTGACCATTCAGGAACCCCCGGTCCGCCGCCCGGCCGGCGAGGATTACCTGGAAACCCTCCGGGCCGGGACCCGTTATTTCCTCCGGCACAAAATCCTGCTGGCGCTGGCCCTGGACTCGGTCACGGTCGGAACGCTTTGTTTTATGGGCGTCTGGTTGTCCCAGCCCCACCTCCTCTCCCTGGGACTGCCGATCGCCTGGCTCGGCTTCCTTTTTTCGGCCATGACCGGCTCGCAGATTCTGGTGGTCAACAACTTCGGCCGCCTGGAAGCCTTGATGGGAAGCAGGCGCGGCTACCTTCTGGCCAGCGCTTTGCTGGCCTCGGCCTGCTACCTGCTCCTGCCCTGGACCAAAAGCCCGGCCGTCGGCGCGGCTCTCTTCGTGATCCTTTCGGCCTTCGGCCTTTCCCGTAGCATCCTGATCAGCAATTACATGAACAAGCACATCCCCTCGGCCAATCGCGCCACGGTGCTCTCCAGCGTGGGGATGCTCCGCAAGCTCATGGCGACTTTCCTCTACCCCGCCGTGGGCCTCCTGTCCAAATGGTCCCTCCCGGGAACCTTGACCATTCTCGGGGCGGCGATCATCGTCTCTTGCGCGTTCTCCCAAGTCAAGGAGTCGCACCTCCCGGATTGAGGTAGGCCTTTGGACCCACGCGGGCCGACCCGGAATGCTCAGGCGCCCGGGCGGCCCCCCTGTTAAAATATGGGGAGAATTCACACGGAGGTTTGAGAATGTTCCAGCGTTTGGTCGCCCTCGCCGTCGCCCTGAGCCTGCCTTCCCCCGCCTTGGCCGAAATCAGCCCCGCCCTGCGCACCTCGGCCGATTCAAGCTTGTCCGGCGCGGCCAGCAAGGACATGGTCGAGGCCCGCGCCTCGGCCGCGGCCGCCTTCGGGGCCGGAATCGGAACCGGAAACGCTCCTTCGGAACCCGGAACCGCGGTGGTCATCCCTCCTTCGTCCCGCGTTCCCAATCTTCTCGGCCCCTCCGCGCCCTCGGAAGGCGGACCAGACGGCGTTCCCGCCCCGGAGAAGGATTGGAATCCCAAGGAAAAAGGGTGGAACGGCTTTAAAAACGGCTTCGGCAAGGGCTTTGCCTGGACCGAGACCCCGGCCATGAAAATTTACGAGGCCGGTTTCGCCAAAGGGAGCTATTTCTGGATCCCGACCCCGTTCTACTTCTTCACCACCGCCACCGCGATCGTCACCGGCCTGGTCCTGGCGCCCGTCGCCCTGGCCGTCGGCGCCGCCCGAGGGATCTACGGAGCCGTCGCCGGAGAAAAGGAGTTCTAAAAATGGGCACCAATTCCGCGGCCCGCGCCGCCTTGAGCTTGTCCCTGCTCTTATCCTCCCTGCCCCCCGGTTTGGGCGCCGAGGAACTGCCCGATCTGGCGTCGGCGTTCAGCTCCCTCCAGCCCGCGGTGGGGGCGTTCAAGATCGACGCCGCGGCCCGAGCGGCGGAACGCAGGCCCGTGAAACCGGCGCCCCGCGCCGAGGAGCCCGAGGACGAAACCTGCGGGGTCTGCTGGGGTTCGAATTTCAAGCCGCTCAACGAGAAAGCCCGCGTCGTCCAGCAATGGGAAAAGGCCCGGGTGGAGCTCAAGGCGACCGCCGCCGTGGTCGGAACGGTCGGCATCTTCCTCATCCTTTTCCCTCCCGCCTGGAACACCCTCGATGAGGGCACCAAAAAGTACGTTGAGCAGAAGCGGGCCCTGGACTCCCTGCGCGCGAGGGCCCTCGCCCTCGGCGGCCTCGAGGTCAAAGACGGCTTCCTCAAGGTGAAGCTGGTCAAAGGCGCCGACTACACCAACTAGCCCGGGCCGAAGCGTTGCGGCCCCAACGGGGGCCATGTTGCTTGCCCAGGAGGATTGCCCCAATTGCCGGATTCATTGGCACTCGGCCCACATTCCGGTTGCGTCCCGGATTCTAACGACCGGAAACCGGATCGAGGTTTTGCTCGTTTTGGCGGCCGTCCTCGCCTTCATTCTCGCCTCCGAGATTCGAATCCATCCGATTCGCTGGACGCAGGAGAAAGTGGTCGGCCGCTACGAAAAAAAATACGGCGAACACAGCCGCGAAAAGCTTTGGGACCACTTCGGCTGGCTCTATTCCAGCAAGGAAGCGGCCCGGGAGGACTACAAGAAAAAACTCGGGAAATAACCTACTTCGCGGGAACCAGCCGCCCCAGCAAACCCTCGTCGGTGCTGAAATAGAGCAGTCCGTCCGGCCCTTGGCGGACCTGCCGGAAGCGCCAGCCGCGCTCAGCCAGGAGTTTTTCTTGGGCGGCGGGCTTGTCCCCGTCGAAGGACACCCGCCGCAAGTGCTTGCCGCTCAGGCAGGCCAGAAAGGCCGAGCCTTTCCAGGCCGGAAAGGCGGCGCCGTCGTAAAAAGTCAGCCCCGAGGGCGAGATGACCGGAGTCCATTGGGCGGCGGGTTGCTCAAGCCCGCCTTTATGGGTCGGGCCGATGCTCGGCCCCCAGTATTCGCGCCCGTAGGTGATGACGGGCCAGCCGTAATTGGCGCCGCCTTTGATCAAATTGAGCTCGTCGCCGCCCCGCGGCCCGAACTCCGCGGCCCAGATCTGCCCCGTCCCGGGCCGGGCCGCGATGCCCTGGGGGTTGCGGTGGCCCAGCGTCCAAACCTCGGGCAGGGCGTCCGGCAGGCCCGCCCCGGCGGGTTCTCCCTCGTGCGTCAGGCGCAGGATCTTGCCGTTGTGGCGGCCGGGGTCCTGGGAGGCTTTCCGTTCCCCGCGCTCGCCCACGCTCATGTATAGATGCTCCCCCGCGAACAGGAGGCGGGAACCGAAATGCTCTCCCCGTTTTCCTCCGGCGTTGGTGAGCAGAAGGCGCTGCCAATTCTCCAGGCGGTTTCCCGCCAGTTTCCCCCGGCCCAAAGCGGTGGCCGCGCCTTCTCCCACGGGTTGGGACCAGGTCAGGTAGACCAGGCCGTTCTGAGCGAAGTCGGGATGGACCTTGGCGTCCAATAGCCCGCCCTGGCCGTGGGCCCAGACCTCCGGGGCGCCCTCGACCGGCGCGACCGCCCCGCTCTTGGGGTCCAGAAGACCCAGAAACCCGTCCCGTTCGGTGAAGAGAATCCGTCCGTCGGGCAGAAAATCGAATCCCCAGACCACGCCCGCGCGCCGGGCCAGGACTTCGACCGCCGGGGCGGCGGCCGGAGCGCAAACGCCCGCCGCCGGCAAGAAGAAGAGCCCGGCCAGAAGGGCGGCGCCCACCTTACATCATCACCCCGCCGTTGACGTTGAGCACGTGCCCGGTGATGTAGCCGGCGTCCTCGGAGGCCAGAAACAGGATGGCCCGCGCCACGTCGATGGGCTCTCCGATGCGCTTCATCGGAATCCGGGTC
The DNA here is from genome assembly GCA_964358485.1 of uncultured Elusimicrobia bacterium. GTDB lineage: Bacteria > Elusimicrobiota > Elusimicrobia > UBA1565 > UBA9628 > CAYHPY01. The sequence goes on along the minus strand of CAYHPY010000019.1, from coordinate 39,273 downwards.
AGGAAGGCGTCCCGGATCTCCTGGGGCACGGCGTCGGTCATGCGGGTCTTGATGATCCCGGGGGCCACGGCGTTGGAGCGGATGTTGCGCCCGGCGAACTCCCGGGCGCAGGATTTGGTCAGGCCGATCAGGCCCGCCTTGGAGGCGGAGTAGTTGGCCTGGCCCGCGTTTCCCTCCTGGCCGATCAAGGAGGCCACGTTGACGATGGCGCCCGCGTGGGCCTTGAGCATGGGGCGGATGGCGGCCTTGGTGAAGTGGAAGGCGCCCTTTAAATTGACGTCCAGCACGAAGTCCCATTCCGCCTCGGACATTCGCATGATCAGGTTGTCCTTGGCCACCCCGGCGTTGTTGACCAGGATGTCGATCTTGCCGAAGGCTTCCATGACGGCCTTGACCGCGGCCTCGCAGTCCTCGTATTTGACGACGTTGGCCGCCAAACCCAAGGTCTTGGTCCCCAGGGCCGCCAGGCTTTCGGCGGACTTCTTGGCCAATTCCCCGTCCAAATCCACGATCACGACGGAGGCGCCTTCCTTGCAGAAAAGCTCCGCCGTCGTGTAGCCGATCCCCTGCGCCCCGCCCGTCACGATCGCGACTTTATCGTTAAATTTTCCCATGCGCAGATCATACAAAAGCGGAGCCGCCGGGCAAGTAGGTCCAGGGACCCATGGCGCCCTGGGTCCGGGGACACTTCCCCGCGCCAGGGGCGCGGGCTACACTTCAAACATGAAGCCGAAAGCCTTCCTCCTCGGAGCCCTCCTCCTGGCCTCCCTAGGCTCGGCCCACGCCCAATCCTCCCCCGCGATGACCCAAGCCCAATCCGCCCAGGACCTCAGCGCCTGGGCCGGACGAAGCGCCTCCCCGGAAGAGATGAAACAGCAGGGCGTGGCGGCTTTCCAGGGCGGGGCCGGAGTCGTGGTCCCCGGCGCGGTCGGGGCGGCGGAAAACCGGCGGCAAAATTTGACGCTCCAACCCGGAGACGGCTCCAAGGAAGGCCTCCATCCCGGCGAAGTTCCCCCTCCCGGCCCCGGCAAGCCCGCCGGCAAGGGCATTTCCCCCGCTTTGATCTACGGAGGCTCGGCCCTCTTGGGAGGCCTCCAGGGCGCGCTGGGAGGCTCCCTGTTGGGCGCTTTGGCCGGCGGCGGCCTGGGCCTGGCCACGGCTTACTTCGCCCTCAAGGGCGACTACGGCGCTGCCTTCGGAATCGGCTTGGGGAGCATCGTGGGGACCTTCTTCGGCGGGCCCATCGGAGGCCTCATCGGGGCGGCGGTGGGCGGCGTGATCGGGCACTTCGTCGGCAAGCTCTTCGAGTAAATCCTACCTCGGCCGCGGGGCTTGGACCGTGGTCTCCAGAAAGACGCCGCCGGGCCCGAATTTGGTGATTTCCCGGCGGTCCGCGGTTCCCGTGATCTCGATGCGGACCACCGGGGTCCACTTCTCTCCGGCCTTGACCCAGGCGATGGTCGGGGGGACCTCCGCGGCGTTCTTGGTCCAGACGCGCTTGTCCACCTTGTCGTTGTGGACGATCTCGCCGGGATGGCGGTCCCCGGCCGGGGAAAGGGAACCGTTCATGGCGTTTGCCTCCGAAGCGGGCGCGGCGGGAGAAGACGGAGCCGACGGCTCCTGACGGCAAGCGACCGCGAGCAGGGCCGACAAGAGAAAGGCGGCGCGCATCCTACTTCAGCTCCTTGGCCAGCATCGCGAAGCGGTTGGGGGTGACTTTTTCGTAGTCCGTGAAGCTGGGAGCCCCCATGGCGCTGCCGTAGACTTGAAAGGTCTCGGCGATGTCTTCCGCGATCGAGGATTTGGCGTATTCCGAGACCCAGGTCTTGTCGTCGTCCCCTGCTTTCTTCCAAACCAGCCACTTCCCTTTTTTTTCGTTGGTGCCCCAGGTCTTGTAGGACCAGGTGTGCCCGGTCTCGTGGATCATAGCGCCCCGCATGTAGTTGTCGTTGGGGAGCGCTTTTTCCTTCTTGTCCGGGTAGATCGTGACGACTCCCTCCTTGCCGGCGGTCATGTAGGAATGAAAATCCTTGGTCTTGTACTCCTTGGCCCAGTATTCGTCATCGGGATTGACGTTCCGGTTGATGAGGATGTTTTTGACCTGGGCCCGGCTGGCCTTGGGCAGGTACCGGGCCGCGTCGGCGGCTTGCTCCACGGTGTGGTAATGCAGGCCCGGGACCGGCCCCTTGGGCGCGATGATGGCGAAGGTCGCCCCGTCGTCGTAGGTGGCCGTCCACGCCTCCGCGTCGGCTTTCTCCCCCCGGAAATTGTACTGCTTGATCTCCTTGGGCCCGGTCAGCTTCACGCCGATCGGCGCGACCTCCACGAGATTGTCCACCACATTGGGAAGGTCCCCTTTGGGAAGATCCAAAGGCGGGGGCCCGGCGCTGGTCCGAAATCCCGTCGGGAGTTGGGAACCCGGTGCCAAGGGATCGGAGGGCCCGGCGCCGCTTCCCAACGATCCCAGGACCCCGCCCGCGGCGGGCAAGTCCCCACCGTCGCCGGGGGAGCCCCAGGCCGGGTTCATCCGGGCCAGGCGGGCGGAGACCGCGCCCTCCCAAGAGGCGCCCAACTTGGACCCGGAAGCCAGCCGCGCGGCGGCCTCGGGATCCATCAGCGGCTTGGAAGCGAAACCGCCGTCGGATTGCAGCTTGGCCAATTCCTCCGGGCTAAACAGCCGCTTGCCCGTGACCGCGGGGCAGAGCGTTGTTTTGGCCGGTCCTTGCGGATAAAGAGGGCCCTCCAGCCCCAGCCCGTCCGCCGACGCGCGGGCGCCCTCGTATTTTTTAAGGGCGGATTTCAGGCGGGGCTTGAGGTCCCCAACGTAGAAAACGGCGAAGGCTTTTCGGATCTCCGGATCCTTGCACGCCTTGCTCTTCAGGACATGCCGCAGGACCCCGGGACCGACCCTGATTCCAAGAAAAGCCAGGGCGGCGTTGTCGGCGGGCGCGTTGTCGGGGCAGACCTCCATGATGGCGGGAAAACCACCGGCCCCGCCCAAATCCCGGCGTCCCGCGAGATAGCGATGCAGACGGTTGGCGGAAGCGGCCGCGTCGGCCTCGGGATCCGAAGGTAGGGCGCAGGCCAGGAAGGACGAAAACGGCGCCAGATTTCCGGCGCAGGCCTGAGGGTCAAGCCCTTCCTGGGCCTTGGCCGCCGCGCGCAGGAACTTCCAGTCCAAGCCCGCGCAATCCTTTCCGTACCGGAAAAAAATCCAATCGGATGCGGTGGAGGGACAGTCTTTTCCCTTGCAGGCCTCGGCCTGGGGCGGGGCGGCGGGTTCGGCGGGGGACGCCGGTCCGGCGGGCCCCTCGTCGGCCTCCTCGGGCGCCTGGGCCTCGCCTGGAGCGGAGGCGGCGAAAAGGGAAGGCGAAGAACCCAGGAACGCCGCCAAGGCAAAAGCGGCAAGAAGGCGAAGCAGGGCCGTTTTCGGCGGGGGTGTCATGGCTCCTCAATAAGGAGTATGGCCCCGGGGCCTTGATCTGTCAAGGGGGGGCCTAACTTTTATTGGGGGAAACCGTTCCGAAGAGAAGGCTCATTTGCAAAGACAGGAAGGCCGCGCGGGGAATGGAGTTTTGGGTCCCAAGACCTTCCGTAGTCACGTTCTTGCGGCTGACCGAAAGGCCGAGGTCGGCGTTGAAATTGAACGCCCTCAAGCCGAACCCGAGAGAAAGCATCGTTCCGGCGCTGGGCTCCTCCAAATCCCGGCTCAAGCCCGCCCGGAGGGGAAGATTGAAACGGGGGTGGTTGACAAGGTTGACCTCGGTCCCGAAGCCGCAGCGGCGGCTGGCGACCCCATCGAGCAGCGTCAGGTTGCGGGTCAAATCCAGATCGGCGGCGAAATTCCACCAACGGGTCGGGCCGACGGCCGCTCCAAGCCGCACCTGGGGGTTGAGGGTCCAGCGGACGGGCCTCCCCGCCGCGACCGCGGCCGCAGGCTGCCGGAACGACGGATTATTGATGTTCCGCGCGACCAAGCCCAAGCGGGTCCGCCACGGCGCGTTCTCAAACGTCCGGGCCACGTCCCAAAGGGCGCCGAGGTCCGCCGCGGCGTTCCAGCCGTATTGCGCCGCCTCTTTGATTTTGTCGGGCATGTTCAGGGAATTTTTGTCATCCCGCAGGAGCCGGAAGTCGGCGTGGCCTGTCATGGCTTGGAGCAGCTTGAGGTTTCCCCCCAAAAACAATCCCGGGGCGAAAGGCAATTCGCGGCCGTACCCGACGCCGATTTCCCGTACCCGCCGGCCGCGGACCACGATTCGGGAGGCATTGACGTTGTTGGAAATGTCGGCGGGCGCCGTGTTGACGGTGTCGGCGACCGGAAAGCCGCCGATGTCGATGGACTGTCCGGCGAAGGCGCCCCACCGTCCGCGGCGCCCATGGAAACCGGAATCCAAGTTCATCCGTTGACCGCTGCCGGGGGCGTTGATCCGGGTGAGGTTACCGTCAATTTTGGCCTGGCAATCGGGTGCGCCGCAGTTCTTGAGGTTGGACAGATTATGGGCTTCCTCAAGTCCGGAACCGGAGAGGGCCATGTCAAATCCCATGGGGACCATCAAGCCGTCATTGAGGGGAGCCTCCCGTCCCAGGGCCGCCGGATTCCAATAGCCGGCCAAGGGGCCGTCCGTCGAGGCGGCTCCCGTTCCGCCCATGCCCACGGCCCGGGGGCCCAGGGGCCGCCATTCAATCGCGCGGCCTTCCGCCGAGGCGAAAAGCATGACGATGGCAAACCCGATTTTCATCGGCTCATTCTAGGAATTACCTAGGGGTCAGGTCTGTACTCTATACTTTCCAGGGGGGTTGGTCGAACCGGCGATTTTACGCGAAAACGCGCGGTTGGGCCAGAAAGGCGTCCGCGTCCCGCAGGCCCTGCTCCACCGCGGGCACGCACGCCCAGTCCTTGAAGTCCAGCATGGTAAATCCCAACCTTTGGGAGGGCTGAAGGCGGAAGACGCGCGGAGGCGCGGCCCAACGGGAAGCGGACTCGATGCCGCTTTCGATCTGGCGCAGGCAGGTCTCCCTGCCGAGCTGTTCGTAATAAGCCACCGGGGTGTAGGTCTTGGCGCCCCGTTCCTCGGGACGGACCATTTCGAGCACAATGACGTCCTTGCAGTCCCGGAGGGCGTCGAAATTCATCCACTCTTTCCCCGGAATCCCCCCGTCCATGTAGAGCTCCGGCTTTCCGTTTTCCTCCAAGGGCACGGGCGGGAAAATCCACGGGATGGCGCAGCCCGCCACCAAGCGCCCGGCCAGGGGGCCGTCCCATCCGCGTTCGCCCTTCGGCGAGAATCGGTGATACACCGTGGCGCCGTCGGCCATGCGGTGCGTCATGACGGTCAGCTCGCAGCGGGCCGCGGATTTCATCGCCTCGTCGTCGATCAGGTTTTGCACCGACCCCCACACGCCCTCCCCGGAGAAAAGCGCGAAGGGCTGCAAGGCCGGTTTGAAGCGGAGGATCGGCTGGCGGCTGGTGTTGCGCCAACGGTCCAGAAGCTCGTCCTGAAAGCCGAAGGTATAGGCCGCGCCGGAAAGCCCCCCGGCGCTAAAGCCCAAGACTTTGTCGAATTTAAGACCGGCGCGGGTCAGAGCCTCGAGCGCGCCGGCCTGCCAGGCGCCCAGGGCGCCGCCTCCGGCCAAAACCAATCCCAGAGGCGATTTAAATTCAGTCATGCCCGTTAGTATAGCTTACTGGGCCGCGCCCATCAGGCTCTTGAGCGCCTTAAGGATGTTGAGCCGGTACTCCGCGAACCCCGTCCGGAAATCCTTCTGGGTCAGGGAATAGGCGATGTCCGGGGTCACGCCCAGGTTCTCGATGGGCCGTCCGTCCGGGCGCCCCGCGATGGTCCAGGTGGCCGACAAATCCGACATGCCGAACTGGTTGGGCAATTTGAAGGACTTGACCGCCCCGCCCGCCCCGGAGGTGCGCACGCCCATGAGCTTGGCGCGCTTGTTGTCCTGTAGGATGGCAGGAAAGAAGTCCCCGCCGGAGAAGTCCAGCTCGTTGACCAGGAGCAGGATGGGCTTGGTGTAGCGCTGGCGCGCGTTGGGCGCGGGGTTGACGGCGTCCACCCCCCAGAGGTGGGTGGGGCCGGTCAGGCGGCGCCCCTCTCCCAATTCGCTCAGGATAAAGCGCGCGAAGGTCTTCATCAACTGCCAGAAGCTCTCGGTGACCGGGTAGCCGGCCCATTCGTCGCCCGGGTCGAGCTTGGCCAGCTCCGCGAAGCCCGGTTCCTCGGCCTGCTTAAGGAAATCCACGGCCCATTGCGCGTCGCTCTCATCCACGATCATCCGGTGGCGCGGGGCGGGCATGGGCTTGTCGGTCAGGTAGGAAGCCAAGGCGTAGAGGTAGAACACGGCCCCGCCCGGGTTGTTGACCTGGTCGATGACCAGGGAGTCGGTCTCCTTTTGAAACCGTCCCATCAGGCGGCCGAACTCCTCCACCTCTTCCCGCCCCCCGTCGTAAGCCGCGATGCGGACAAAACCCACCTTTTTGCCTTCGGCGGTCTTGAAGATGTAGGCGTGGAAGTGCGAGTCCTTCTTAGACTCCCAGAGAACCTCTCCCAGGGCCGGCACGTAGGATTTGCGCGAGCCGATCATGAAGGGATTTTCGACGTTTTCCTTTTTCAGGTCCGCGAACACCCGCTTGAGCGGGTGCGCCATGTCGGCGAAGAATTTCCCCAAGGTGGCCCGCAAACCCTTGGGGGCCGAGGGCACGTAGAGGGGCGCGTCCTCCAGGCCGTTGAGGGCCTGGACCCGGCCGGGGGCGTCCGGGGTCATGAGCCCCGCGTCCCGCACGGGGATATTCTGGGGAATCTGCTCGGGCGTGTACTCCCAAGCCAGCTCCATGCGGCTCTCCTTGCCGCGCCGGTCGCGGATGGTCAGGCCCACCGGGCCCTGGGGCACGACGTCCCCGCGGGAGCGGCGGCGGTTGGTCAAAAAGAGCTCGGCCAAACGCAGGTCGGTCTCGAAGGTGTTGCCCCCGAGGGCGGCGGCCAATTCCTGCACGGCCTTGGCGGTCGGCTTGCCGCCGAACTCCACGACCTCGTCCCCCGCCATAAAAGGAAACTCGGAATAGGGAAGCTTGGAACGGTCCACCCGGGCGATGACGTACTTGTCCCCCGCCTTCATGATGAGCAGGGGCAGGCGCGCGCGCTCCGTGGCGATGAAGGAAACGCTCACGTGATAATCCCGCATGCCGGAGACGAACCCCGCGATGATGTCCTGAAACTGCGGAGTGGTGATCCCGGGGTTGGACAGGACGGCCGCGGTCGCCTTGTCGAATTCGCGCTTCAAGTCCAACTGAAACTGCTTCTGCTTCCATTCAATGGGGGCGTATTGCTCGGAAAAGATCGAGGCGACCTGGGTCAAGGTCTGGACCATCTTGCGCTGGGTCAAGGTCCCCTTCTCCGGCGAGGCGGGGCCGTCGTCGGAACCCGGCGCCGAGAGCAGTCCTTCCCCTGTCAAAGCGCGAAACACCCCCGCGCCCAGGCCGGAGGCCCCTTCCGCGCCGCTCTCGGCCACGGGACCGGCCGCTTCCATTAAGGAGACCACTTCATCGGACATGCGCTCCAGGCGGACGCCCATCGGAACTTCGGGCGCCGAGGCGGCCTCGGGGCGGACCAGCGGGGACAGTCCCACGGCGGCCAAAGAGGCTTCCTCGGTGCCCGGCAAGGCGGGGGCCAAGGACGGAGCCCGGAGATTGGTCAAAGCCGGAGCCAGCCGGGCCGCGTCAAATCCCGGAGCGGAAATTCCGGCGCGCAGTCCCAGCGGCGCCGCGGCCACTCCCCCGATGCGGACCACTCCCGGGGTTCTCACGGGGGCCGCAGTCCGGGTGATGGGGCGCGCGAGGCCCGCCCCATGGACGGGGGCCAAGGAAAGGAGGATGATTCCGAGGGAAATCGTTGTTCTGGCCATGGCGGGTATCATACCTCCTGGCGGGGTTTCGCCCTTGGGACCACCGGCCCATTTTTCGGGCGCCAAAGGACCTATGGGTTTGGGGGACTTTTGGGGTATGGAGCTATGGCGGAAGCGGTGGTTTCGGCTTATACTTTCGGGGAGGGAGAGGATGGTGGACCGGGGCGCATTCCCATATCGCGCTACACGGACCGGCGGGGCGGCTTTTGCGGGGATTTGGGGTTGGGATAATTTTTGAATTGGTCTGAAGGGAGATGGAGTTTTAGGGGCGAGAGAATTTCGGATGGCCGTGCTATACGGAACCGCACATTCAGAAGTTCGACGCGCGCGGTGGCGAAGGCATCCGGTGGGCTATAACGGGAAACGGCAAGATGGGAATTCGGTCCGGACCGAGACCTTCATGCCTGGCACCGGGGATGAAAATTTGACTGAAGAACTTAGCGCGTTTTCGGGACGGCAGGAACGGCAACGGCGTCGAACCACGGGATTCTCCGGACGCCCGCCGAACGGCCTGATAGCGGGCGCCGGAGATCCTTTTCGTTAACCCACTGCAAAACCAACGCCCCCTGGCAGGAACGTACAGAATCCTGCACACTATCGATATGATCAGAATCGCCCCCGTCTCCTATGTGCGGGCGCACCTGCCGAAAATGGTCGCCTCCCTCGGCAAGAAGAAGCGCGGCCGCGTCATCATCACCCGAAACGGCTTGGCCTCGGCCGTTCTCCTTTCCCCGGAAGGAACTCGAAACGCTCGAAGTTCTCGCGGACAAGAAACTCATGCTGTCCCTGCTCAAAGCGGAAGAGGATGTGCGGGCGAAGCGGCTCGTGAAGCACGAAGACATTTTCAATCGGCCCTCCGCCTCCTCTACACCGAAGAAACGGCGCGCCGCAACGGGAAGCCCGCCCTAAAGCCGCCTGCCGCCCGTCGGCCCGCCGTACTTTGGCAGGCCGTCGCTCACCCGGCTCCAGGACGGCCGCCGGTCATAGTAGAAGTGAAGCATGGGTTTTTTATCCGGACTGCCGTCCAAACAGCCCGCCGCCACATGGACTTCCCCCGGCCAGCGCGAGGACTCAAAAAACAGGGAACTCCCGCATCGGCCGCAAAATTTCCGGGTCGAAACGATCCCTTTGCCCTTGAAGCCGTAGCCGTATCGGTAAGCCTTCAAAGCCCCTTTCCCCGAGACCAGCCGCAATTGCCCCTCCGGAACTCCCAGATAGGTCACGAACGCCGCCCCGTGGGCCTTGCGGCAATTGACGCAATGGCAATGGGAGCAGAACCGGCTGGGGAAGGAGACTTCGAAGACCACTTTTCCGCAGAGGCAGGAGCCTTTTTGTTTTTTTCGAGCCATGGCTGGATATTCTCCCGAACGGAAACGGCTTCCTCGAACGGATTTGTCCAATATACCAGACAACGGCCTTCGGACGAAAGTAAATGTCCAAAATTTTGGACATTTCTGACATTGACAAGAACGAGATTCGGGGCTACCCTAACCGCATGAGATCCCTCCTGGCCCTGCTGTCTCTTCTGGCCGCCGCCCCCCTGAACGCCCAGCTTTCCGAGGACGCCATCCCCGACGCCAAGCCCGTGGCCGTCGCCGCTTCGGCCAAGCCCAAGTCCTGCACCGACGGCATCACGGTCAAGCGCCCGGGAAAATTCTGCGAGAGCCTGGAGGACTGCGTCACCTTCTGCTCCTGCGCCTGCGATTTCGACGCGGCCAAGTGGGACCCGAAGGCCAAAAAGGACGGCTCCGTCACCTGCCCCCGCATGCCGCTGGAAGGCCAGGGGATGATCCCCGACAAGTCCCCCGAGCTGGCCGACGTCCCCCACGACATGACCTATGTCACCGCCAACGACAAGGTGCGCGCCACCAAGGACACCATCGCGGCCCTAAAGCGCCTGGACGCCCAGCTGGCCTCTTCTCCCGCCCGCGCGGAGCACGATTTCACCCTCCATGTCGGAAACTGTTTCCGCCCCCAGGAGTACGACAGCCTCCGGGAGTGCCGCTACGTCCTGGGCTATTCCTACGAGGCCGAGCAGGCCGAGGACGAGACCACCAAGGCCCAGCACCTTTGGAGCGCCAACCCCAACAATCAGGGCCTGACCTGGCCGGGGGCCACACCGCACAGCGCGGGGTTCGCCTGCGACATCGTCTTGCGGGATTCCAAGGAGGCGGATTGCTTCGGCTGTCAGGCCGGGACCAAGAAGTCCCCGACCTGCTCCATCGAGGCCAAGCTGGCCTCCCGCCTGGCCGACGAGGTCATTACCTCCACCACCGTCGGCGCCAGCCGCCTGACCTTCGAGGCCTGGCATTACGCCTGGGGGCGGATGTCCTCCTACGATTCCCTCTGCCAGGCCCCGGACTGCCAGGACAAATACTGGCCCATCACCTGCCGCCCCGGCAACCGCTGAGCCGGGGAATTCCGCTCTATCTCCCGATCGGCAACCCGCCAATTTGACGAACATCTCCACCGATCCCTGGCACCCCCCATCCCGGAGAGTTTCGATGGAATTTTAAGCACAATTTACATCGTCCAGACGATGTAAATTATCTTTATTTTTCAATCATTTATTGATTTGACCCCCCCTCCCCTCGTTTCCCCAAAGATCGAATCCGCCGCGGGGCCTATCGGGACCTGCCTTAGCGTTCCTTGCGGCGGCGGATGGGCTTGAAGCTTTCGCCGTGCTTGCTTTCCAGCCCCTGAAGCGCCTCGGCGGCCGGCCCGATTTTTCCCGCCGCCTGCGGGGCCTCCAGTTTGGCTTTGGCCCGAAAGGCCCGCTCCTCGGCGGCGTCCAGATTTCCCCGCGCCGCCGCCTTTTCGGCCAGGGTCACGTCCACGCGGGCGGCGCCTTCGTAGGCCTGGATCGTCCCGCGGCGCAGGCGCTCTTCCCCCTCCCGGTATTGGCGCTCGGCCCGCGCCGCAAAAAAGGGCAGGACGATTTTTTTGACCGCCACCCCCATCAGAAGCGCCGGCAGGACGATGAGCAACAGCAGGCACCCGATGGCCTGAAACGCCGTCAGCGTCGATTCTTCCGAGGACTTTCCTTGGGCCGCCATCGCTTCACTCCATGGAAAGAGGGGCTTCCAATCCCGCCGCGCGAGCGGCCAGGACCAGTTTCCGGTCCAGGCTTGCGAAAGGAGTCCCGGGCTCCTGCCGGGCGACCACCAGGGCGCAGGCGAGTTGGAGGGCGTCCGCGGGCCTCAGGCCCATCTCCAGGACCAACCGCCGAGCGTCGGCGAGGGTCTCCGCGTCGGGCCAGACCAAAGCCAGCGCGCATTCGAGCCTTTGCGACTCCAGGCGCAGCGCCGAAAGGCCCTCGGAGGTGATCGAACCTTCCGCCAGCCGCCGGGCGTAGGCCGATTCCATTTCGATCCAGGTGAAGAAAGACGTATATCCCGGAAGTCCTTCGCCCTCCTGAATGAGGGCCCGGACCGCGTTGGAGGCGGGCTCCTTAAAAAGGAGCGCCAATAAGGCCGAAGTGTCCCAGTAGCAGGCCATTCGACTAGGTCTCGTCGCGCAACCGGCGCACGAGCTCCGCGGATCGGGGAGCCCCCTGCTTGAGCGGCAACGGACGATGCGCCAATAGCCCCGGGATGTCGGCCTTCGGCAGGGCCGGAAGGCGGCGGATCGAAACGATTCGGGCCACCGGCCGATTGTGATCGGTCACCACCACCTCGGTTCCCCGGGCGACGTCGGCGAGGATCGAGGACAAACCCGCCTTGAGTCCGGCGATGCTGTATTTTCTGGTTCCCATGCCTATATTATGGACTGAAATATGTCCTTTTTCAAGACCTATATTCAAAGCCCCTCCAGCACCTCCGCCACCGCCCGCTCCAGCAGTTCCAAATATTTCTTCGGATCGTAGTCCAGCGCCCCCTCCATCAGGGCCAGGGGCCGCGCCCGCCAGTCCTTGACCTTGTCCTTGGCCGAGGTGATGACGTAGCGCACCGTCTCCCCGGGATGCAGGCGCGCGCCGGCCCGCTGGAGCTGGCGGGCGGCCAAGGTGGCCACGGTGTCGTGGACGTATTCGCCGGGCTCCTTGGAGAGGTTGAAGGTGATGGCCAGGTCCGCGGCCGTGACCTGCCCTTCCCGCAGGCGGTAGCGGTAGTCCTCGGCGATTTCCGCCAGCTGGGGCGAAAGCGCGCGCAGGGCCGCCAGATCGGGGGCCCGGGCCATGAGCCCCAAGAGTTCCCCCTGCAGGTCCTTGAGGAGCTTGGGGGTGTCGCGTCGGCGGGAGGCGATGCCGCGGATCTTCAACTCGCCGTTCGTGAAAGCCCCGAAGTAGCGGCCGGGCACGCCGGAGAGGGCGTCGCGCTTGGAGGGGCAGAAGCGCAGCCAGTTGTAGACGCCCTCCAGGCCCACCCGGCAGCCGGTCCCGGCCTCGATGGCCAGGCGCGTTTGCTCCCAATCCACGGGGCCGACGCCGGTCACCCAGACCGCGTCCACCAAGGCGTGGAGCAGACGCAGGCCGCGGCCCTCCACGATCTCCTTGGCCTTGAGCAGGGCGTCTCGCCCCAGGGCCGTGACGCACTCGTGCGCCTCGATCTTGCCGAAGCGCGCGTTCTTGAAGCCGAGGTAGCCGAAACAACAAACCAAAATCCACTTATGCGCGTTGGCCCGGGCCTTGAACGCCGCGGCGTCGGGGCCGCCCGATTTGGCCGCGGTCCACCCGGCAGGGGAGCGGTCCTGAAGGCCATCAGGGGATGCGTTGGCCTTCAGGGCGAGGGCCTTGTAGCGCGCCCGCTTTTCCAGGATGGGCTTCAAGACCTTGGGCACCAGGCCTTCCCGGCGGCGGCACAGGTGGTGGCCGATCTCCGGGACCTTGTTGTCCGGACAGCAGGCGCAGTTGACCGTCTCCGGGGAGACGTTGGCCTGGACCATCAAGGTCGGGTACATGCTGACGAAGTCGTACTCCCCGACTTGCTCGAACCAGCCCACCTCCGGCTCGTAGGCCAGGCCGCCCTTGTCGGAGACGATAAGCTCCGAGGCGGGCCGGAAATCCTCGGTCTGCTGTTTGTCCAAGGGGATGAGGATCCCATCCTTGCAGGCCTGGTCCAACTGCATGGAGGACAGCGCCGTGCCGATCGTGGTCCGGGCGCAGCGCTGGACCGGGATCTTGGCGATGCGGGCCACCTCGATCAAACCCTCCATCCCGCTTTCCTTCAGGGTGAAGGAGTTCTTGAGGTCCAGGTGCCAGCGCCCGAAGAAGTGGCGCGCCCCGGATTGATACACCGTCCGGCCGTAGGTCATGAAACTGCGCGACCCGCGCCCCTCCACCGCCCGGTTCGGGTCCCGGGAGAAGGGCAGGGGCCGTCGCAGGCGCTGGGCCTCGCGCTCAAGCATGGGGATCAGCCAGGAGTCCCCCCAATCCGTGGTCAGGATGTCCGGGTCGTAATCCGTCAGCCAGCGCGACAGCGACTCCAACTGCTCGGAGAGTTCCCCCTCCAACTCCCAACTGCGGCCCTCGCAGGCCAGAGCCAGGCTGCCGCGCGGGGCGTGGTTGGGGTCCAGCCGCCCCGAGATCTCCGAGCCGGTCAGGGCCAGATGCGCCGTCCGCAGGGGCGGCAGGGCGTAGTCCACGGACCACGGGTCGTCGCGGAGCGTCCAGGAGCGCAGGCGCCCGTCCTCCACCTCGAAGTCGCAGAGCGCCGTCGGGAAATGCCCGCGCTCGTAGTGCCAGGCCTGGACCAGGTGCAGGTCGGCGTTGTAAAAGGACAAGGACGCAAACGCTTCCCGCAGGCTCTCCACCACGCCCCGGTAGGCGGGCGGCGGCAGGCGCACCTCCAGGACCGTGCGCGTCGCGCCGGAGAAAAGCTCCGAGCGGTGCGCCCACGCCGTGGAAACGGGAAAAGTCCGCGCGGCTAAAAAATCCAGCGCGCGGCTGATCTCGGGGCAGGGGCCTTCCAGGTAGAAGCAGGCCCGCCACGGGTCCAGGAAGGCGCTCGCGCGCCCCTGCGCGTCCAGCGTCCAGACCCGCATTCCGTCGGCCTCGGGGTACGCATCAAAGATCCATGCCAGCATCGGGTAAGTCTCCTCTCGGCGCGACCGGACCTTGCTCACGACCCATCCCCTTCTCCAGCTCCAGCACGGCCCTGGCCAAGCCCACCATCATGGCCATGAAGGCCGCCTCCAACGGCGCGGCGCGCGAGGCCATGGAGGCGGGGGCCGCGTGCCGCCGCGCGTGCCGCCAAAGCGCGTCGAAGGCCGCCTGATCCTCCTTGCGCAGGGCCCGGCGAAAGAGCCGCCAGGCCTCTTGCTCCAGCTCCAGCGTTTGGACGATGGTGGGAAGGGTTCTACCCATGACGCTCCAGCGCCTTGAGCCCCGGCCCGTCCTTCCCGCTCTCCAAACGCGCCGAGGCCCTCGCCGCCCCCTCCAGGCGCCGCCAGTACTCCCGCCAAAGCGGCTCGTCGCGCTCCACTTCCAAAACCAAAACGGTGGGCAGGGCCGCCAAGGCCTCCAGCGCCCGCCCGAAACAACGCCGGGCCTCTTTCTCCCGCGGGGACAAATCCGGATCCCGGAACAGCGCCAGAGGCTCGGCCACCACCACCGGCATGCGGGCCGCCAGGTCGGGCAGTTTCTCCCGGACCATGGCCTCCAGCTGGAAGGCCGTGAAGGGCCGCGCCAGGAGCACCCGGGAGAGCGCCGCTTTGGGATCGGCGCCCAGGCGCTTGGCCGTCCGCGCCAGATGATGCGCCGCGAAGGAATTGCCCGCGTCCACCCAGCAGACCTCCAGGCCCCGGGACAAAGCCGGGGCCAAGGCGCCCAGCGCCCAGCCGCCGATGTAACGCGGGCCGCACGCCGCGTAAAGCCCGAGGGGTCGCTCCCCGTTGAGCAAGGAGGCGACTCGCCCGAGCCAGGAACGCCGGGCTCGGGCAGGTCCCTCTTCCAATTTGAACAAGAGGTCCATGGCTCACCCCGGGTAGCGCCGCGTCAGGCCCACCACCCGGCCGACGATGGTAAAGCGCGCCCGGATGGGCCCGTAGGCGGGGTTCAAAGCCTCCAACCACGCCTGGGCGCCCTTGCGCCGCAGGACCTTGACGGTGGCCTCCGCGCCTTCCACATGAGCCACAACGCGCTGGCCGCTCTCGGCGTGGGCGGTTTGCCGGACCAGGACCAGGTCCCCTTCCAGGATTTCCGGGGCCATGCTGTCACCCCGGACCCGCAGGGCGAAATTGGCGCCCCGGGCCATGTCCTGGTCCACCGAAACCTGTCCTTCGAGGTTCTCGATGGCCTCGGCCGGAAAGCCCGCCGGCACCCGGCCCAGCACGGGCAGGCTCAAACGACCCAGGGAGGAAAGCCCCCCCGCCAATCGAAAGCTTCGCGCCTTGCCCTCCTCGGAGGAAAGCGCCCCCTTGGCCTTCAGGACCCGGACATGGTCGCGGACGGTGGCCAAGGCCAGGCCCAGGCCTTCGGCGATTTCGCGGAAGCTGGGCGGGCGGCCCTCGGCTTCCAGGGACCGGGCGATCCAGTCCAGGATGCGGGCCTGCTTGACGGAAAGTTGGTTGGCCATTTATGCAAGCCTCACCCCGGGGGAGGCTTGCTACCAGTATACCACACAAATGTGTGGTGTCAAGACCTAGAAGAAAAAACCATGAAAGACCGGGGTCCTATCGCGCCTGGCGGACCGGGCGAAACCCGAGACGAGGATCGCGGTTGGCCGCGACATAGCCGCTGCGCACGTCCACGCGGGCGTTGGCCGTGGCGCAGAGCCAGGAGCCCCCCCGGAAAACCTTCGAGGATTGCGCCGGGTCCTCCCAGGCGCTCCCGTCGGCGGGCGCGCCCTCGTAAGAGTCGTGATAGGCGTCCGCTACCCATTCCCAGACGTTGCCGGCCATGTCGCACAAGCCGTGGACGCTGTCGCCCTTGGGCTTGGCGCACACCGGCCAGCTGGAGTCGGCGTCGCAGCCCGGGCCGCCGTCTTTCATCCAGGCCCGCTCGCAGGTCGCCTCCTCGTTGCCCCAGGGATACAGCCAGTCCCGGCCGCCGCTGCGGGCCGCGTATTCCCACTCCGACTCGCTGGGCAGGCGCCCCCCCGCCCACTGCGAAAACGCCCGGGCCTGCCCCCAGTCCACGCAGTTGATCGGATGGTTTTCCCGGCCGGGGCGCTCCCAGTTGCAGTCCGGGCCCCGGCCCGGCTCGAAACATCGGCCCGCCCTCACGCAGGCGCGGTACTGGTCCACCGTCACCGGGGCCTTGGCCATCTCGAAGGTCGGGACGACCACGCGGTGGACGGGCTCGGCGCCCAAATCGGGAGCGCCCATCATATAGCTTCCCCCGGGGATGAGAATCCATTCGATCTGCGCCGGGGGCGCGGGCGGAGGAAGGACCGCGGCGGGCGGCGCGGGCGCCGCCGTCCGGGGGGAGGGCCGGGGAGCCGGAGGCGCAACCGCCGCGAGGGCCGGGGCCGAAGCTGGCAACAAGTCCTTCCAGGGACCACCGCTCAAACACCGGCGCAGGATTTTTTCGTGACAGCTCTCCAAGGGATGCATGGCGTCCTCGAACTCCTCCGGCGCGCAGCCCGAGGCCGCGGGGTCCTGGGCCTCGCAGAGCGAAAACCCCCGGCCCCGGAGTTCCGCGGCGAAGCCGTCGATGAGGCCCCGGTATTGGGGACGCTCCTCGATCCGGGAGCGCGCGGCCTGATGATACGGGAGGACGATGAACCGCACCTCCGTTCCCGCGCGGGCCGCGTCGGCGGCCAGCGCGTCGAGGAGCTCCTTGGCCCCGGCGTCGGGCTCGTAGCGCCCCAGGGAAAAGACCTCGGTCTCGCCGGCAAATCGCAGGGCCGCCTCCCGCAATTCGGCGGACGAGCGCGCGGTCCGGCTGAAATGAACGGAGCCGTCCGCGCGCCAGCCCAGGGCCCCGGGGGCCAGAGCCTCTCCCTCCCGGACCAGCCGCGGTTCGGCGGCCGCGCCGCGTCCGGAGCGCGCGCCCCGGAGGGCCGCGACCAGCACCGGCCCGTTGAGCGATTCGTTGAAGGCCGTGTTCCAACGCCGCAGGCGCTCCCAAAGCAGGCCCGCGCGCGCCAGGAGCAACCCTTGACCGCCCCCGGTCCTCAGTCGGAATCGCTCGTAGAGGCCGCCCAAGGCGCGCCAGCGGAACTGCCCCGCGTTTTTGTTGAAAATCCAGGGGTCGGCGTAGATGAGAAGCCGCGGCGGGGTCTTTCCCGCCTCGGCCAGGACCTGCCAGACGGCCGCGTAATCCTGGACCACGGCCCCCGCCATGCCGGCGTTGAAGACTCTGAGTCCCGGGCGGAACATCCCGGCGCCCACGGGCATCACGCGGGACGAGCCCAAGAGGACCAGCTCCGGCTTTTCCAGGACCTGGACCTGCGCCGCCCGCAGGGCGCGCTCATCGATCACGGAGGGGTAGACCAGTAGGCGCGACGCGTCCCAGTTGCGCTCCAAGCGGTACGCGGCGCGGCCGAAATGACCCGCCGGGTCCTGATGGCGGATCACCGCCGCCGCCAAGGCCAAACCCGTCAGAGCCGTCGCCGCGAAGACTTTCATCAGAATTGAAAATACAGGAACTTCGTGCCCGTATTGGCCCAGAGCACCGCCGCCGCCGCGGTCAAGCCCAGCGCCGCCTGGGCGGGGACGCCCAGGTCCTCCCAGTCGGCCCGGCCCGAGGCGTTCGGGGTCCACTGGACCAACGCCAGCCCGAAAGCCGCCAAGCCCAGCAATGGACCCAGTTCGGGCGTCCACCCGGCGCCCAAGCCTCGCGCTCCGAACAGGGCCGCCAGCCAGCGCGCGGCTCCGGAGAAATCCGGGGACCGGAAAAAGACCCAGCCCAGCGTCACGGCCAGGAAGGTCAAGCCCCGCTGGGCGAAGGCCGGCCACAGGAGCCAGCGCTTTTTGATTTGGTGGAATCCCACGATCAGCAAGCCATGGTAGATCCCCCAAACGGCGAAGGTCCAGTTCGCCCCGTGCCAGAGCCCTCCCAGAAACATGGTGCCCAGGATGGCCAGGGAACGGCGGCGGCGGGAATGGCCGCCGCCCGCCAGAGGCGCGAATAAATAGTCCCTCAGCCAGCTTGAAAGAGTCATGTGCCAGCGGCGCCAAAAATCGGAAGGATTCAAGGCTTGATAAGGGCTGTTGAAGTTTTGCGGAAGCTCGATGCCGAAGAGCCGGCCCAGGCCGATGGCCATGTCCGAATACCCGCTGAAGTCGAAATAGATCTGCAGGGCGTAGCCCAGCAGGGCCAGCCAGGCCGCCCCGGCCCCCAGCCGCCCGGCGTCGTGGATCATCGGATCGATCCAATGGGCCAGCCGATCGGCCAGCAGGACCTTTTTGGCCAAACCCGCGGCGAAGAGGAACACCCCGGCCCGCCAGCGTGGAGAGATTCCCTCTTCGGCGATCCGCCCCAGGCCGGGCAACAACTGGTGGTGCCGCGTCAGGGGGCCGGCGACCAGGTGGGGGAAAAAGGAGACGAACCCCGCGAACTTCCAGAAATCGGGCTCGGGCCGGGCGTCCCCCCGGTAGACGTCGATGACATAGGCCATGGTCTGGAAGGTGTAAAACGAGATCCCGGCGGGCAGGATCACCTCCCGGAAAGCGCCCAAAAACAGGCCGGCGTATTTGAAGTAGAAGAGCAGGCCCAGGTTGCAGGCCAGGGAGACGGCCAGGACGGCTTGGCGGCGCCCGGGGGTCGCGGCCCCGGCGATGCGGAAGGCCAGGAAAAAATCCAAGACCGTGGTCGCCAGCATCGGCAGGAGAAACCAGGCGTGCCCCGCGAAAGCGTAGAACAAAAAGCTGGAAAGCGTCACCCAGCGCAGGAGGGCGGCCCCGCGCAACAGCCGCGCTCCCAGCAGGGCGCAGGGCAGAAATATGAAGATGAACTCCAGCGAATTGAAAAGCATGCCCCGGTCCATGATACCAACTTCAAACTTGATCTTGACGAAACTCCCTTTTCAATCTAAACTGGGGGCGTCGCCAGACCCCATCCAGGAGGACTCATGAATACCCCAAGAACCGCCGCCCTATTGGCCCTTCCCCTAGCCTTGATTTTCGCCGCGTCCGTCCACGCCCAAGGACCCGGGAAGGGATCAAGCGTCAAGGGCGATTATTCCTCGAAGGACTCCTCCGCCTCCGAAGGCGGGGGCGAAAAAGGCGGGTCCGGCGCGGGCGAAGCCGCGGCCGGAGGGGACGAACTCGTGTTCCCGTTCAAGGAGGCCGGGGAAAGCGGGGAAATCAAAAGCGAGCTCAAATGCATGGGCGGCAAGCCCGGTCCCGACGGCGCCGTCAGCTACCCGAAATGCGGCCATCGGACCACCGACGGTTTCGACGAGGTCGCCTACAAGATCAAGATGCTGTCCAAAAACAAGGCGCGCTCCATGGACAAGAAAAAGCTCCGCCGCGCCAAGGAGCTGGCGGCCCTGAAGGCGGCCAAAAAGCACCTTAAAAAGGAACTGGGGGAGATGAAAAAGAAGAAGGACATCTCCAAGAAACAGCTCCTCGCCAAGCTCGAAGGAGCTAATCGGAAGATCGAAGAAGACCTCTCCCGGGCCGTTTCCCGGTGCAAGGAGAAGGACGCGGCGGACATGGATTGCGACGCGGATTTCCCGCCCGAGGATTGATTACCGTCGGCGCGCGCCGGTCCAAATAAGCGCCGCGGCCAGGACGGCCGCGCCCAAGAGATAGAACCGCCGCCCCGGCCTACGGGGCGGCGGTCCTTTTTGCGGGTCCCGGGCCGACTTCGAGCCGGCCGTCCCCGGCCGGGCGGCGTCCGTCTTTCGCCCCGCCTTGGACGCGACCGCGAACGCCCCGCCTTCCCTTTCTCCACCGATCAAAACCCCCGGCTCCTCGGACTCCGGCGCGGCTCCCCCCTCCAGAAACGAGCGCGCCGCCGCGCCCAGCGAACCCAGAAGGCCCGCCAGACCCTTGCCGGCGTCTTCCCCGAAAGCGCTCCGGCCGATCCGCTCCCGGAGCGCCTCGGCCTCCTCGGATTCCCGGCGCTCGGCCTCCGTGTACTCCTCGAAAATCGAGTCGTCCTCCTCGTCCCCGTCCTTGTTGATGTCGCTCCAAATCCGATTGAGGTCCTCGGGCGAGACATCCTCCCCTTTTTTGTAGGAGGCCCGCTCCGCGTTCGGGTTGCAGCCGCCCGAAAGCCGATCGCAGGACGCGGACCAATAAAAATCCCGCCGGCGTTCCGTCGCCCCGACGTCCTGGAAAGACGAGTGCCTCAGTTCCGGACGCCCCCCGTAATCCCGCCGCAGGCTTTCGAAGCGGTCGCGGGGGAGGGCCTCGAAAAAATCCGGCCGCCGGAGCAGAGCCGCGGGCTCGGACTCGATACGAGCCTGAAGGGCGGCCACCTCGGCCGGGGTGGCCAAGCCCCCGTCCTTGCGGAGAATGGCCGGTTCCCCTCCGGGGCCGGTTCCGGCCTTCAGGCCCAAGGCCCGGAAAGAACCTCCGAAACCCGAGTGCGCCGCCAGCACCAGATCCTTGGGGGTTTTCGGGCTGGCCAAATTCGCGGGGGCCGTCGCAATCTGGGCCGGAGCCTGCGCCTGCGTCCGCTCCTGGGGGCGTTGCGGAGCCTGGTCCTGGGGCCGGTCGGCGGGTTTGGCCCCGCGTCCGGGTTCATCCTGGGCGGAATTAAGCCCCCGCAGCATGTTTTCCGCGCGCCGCGCCGCCGTGCCCACCGAACGGTGCTGGCGGGCGCGGCTTTCGGAGGTGATTCCCGCGTCCTCGGGCGGGGTCGACCCGGGTTCTCGATCGCGGCCCGACTCGACGGGGGCGCCCGCTTGATCCTCGACGTCTCTCAAGAGCCCCCCGGGGACGCCCTCCGTCTCCCCGGGGGGAGCGTCCGGCGGCGGGGCGGGCGGCAGTTTGGCTTTGGGAACGACCCCCGATTTGCTGAATTTCTTTTTCAACGCCGTTTGGTCATCGTCCTTCGGGGCGCCGGGCTTCTTCTTTTCGAGAAGTTTATCCCCCTTTTGGCCCCCGTCCTGGGGGGTTTTGCAATTGCCGAGCTTTTCGCAGGCCAGTTCTTTCTTGAGCTGGTCCTTGTCGCCCTCTTCCGGCGGCGGGCTTTTTTCGAGTTCTTCCGGCTCGATGCCGGCGTCCCCGCCTCCCGGCTGGGCCAGGAGTCCCGCGGGGAAAAGAAATAGGACGAGGACCGCGACGCGCGCCGTCATGTGATTAGTGTAGACCCCCCTCCGGCCCATGTCAATGGGGCGCCGGCGGAATGGTAAGATTTCCCCGATGAACTGCCCGCATTGCGGAAAAAAGCAGAAGCCGGGCGCCTCGGAATGCCCGGCCTGCCAAACGGTCTTCGTCGGCTGGCTCAAGAACAACGCCCGAAAAAAAGGCCTGCTGGACCACGACCGCCCGCCGAAAAAGAGCCAAATCGCGGGCCTGCCGGACGCCGCGCGCCTGGCGCTGATCTTCGTTTCGGTGTTCGCCGTTTTCCATGGCAGTCTCTGGTGGCTCTCGTCCGGCCGCCGGCAAAGCCGCCGGGAGGAAATCACCGCGCCCTTCAAAGGCCGCATGGCGGGCCTGGCGGCCTACACCAAGATCGCACCTCCCGGCGCCCAACGCCCGGACTGCCGCGGCGGAAAATTCGTGGCGCTCAACGAAAAAACCGGGGGGCTCGATGACCTCCATTTCGAGCTTCCCGACGGAATGCGGGCCGAAACCCCGGAGCAAGCCACCGTCCTGGTGCGGGTCAGGCGGGGCTGGCGGTCCTACGGACGCCGCCCCGACGGTGTGGAGGTCTTCCAGGCCACGGCGGAGGTCTCGGTCTATCACCTCAGGGACGGGAAGGTCACCGATGGGCCGATGAAGGTCTTGGGGCCGCCCCCGAAGTTGGACGATTCCCCGGATTCCGAGGAGGGCGGCGAGCCCCCGGTGCAGGTCATCCTCACCAACCTACGGGCTTTTTGCAGTTAACTGCCGGGCCAAATCCCGCTGATAGTCGATGTCGGTTTGGTCGGTGAGGCGCTTTTCCAGGCGGTTGAGGCCGGTGGCGGCGACCGAGGCCAGATAGGCGGCCCGCAAATTCTCATCCTGGGCCGATTTCAACAAAAGCGCGCCCCCCTTGGTCTCCCGGATCAGGGCCAGCAGATCCGCCGCCGAAAGCAGGCCGGGGCGGCCCCGCAAAGCGGCCAGATAGCCCCAAGCCCCGGCCAATAGCGCCCCGGTCGGGCCTTCCAGCTCGGAAGTCTCTCGGCGCGGGCGGCGGCGTTTGCGGGTCTTGTTTCCTTTCTCCGGCTCCGGCCAAAGGGCGGCGAAAAGGGCCGATTCCGCGGCGTTGAGGTCCAGGTTTTCCCCGGAACCTTGGAAATCGGGATTGTCGCCGCAAACTTCATGGATGCTGGCCGTTCCCCCTCCCTTTTTGCGGAAAAAAGGGACTTGCTGGAGGAGATCCAAAAGCCGCCGCCGCCAGGGCCACCGAATGTCCCCCGGAAAACCGTAAAAGCACCGGGTCATCGCGGCCACCAAAGCGACGCGGGCTGGATGATCCGGCTTGTCCGGCAATGGGCCGGCGTGGTGGAGAATGGCCTCGATGAGTTCCAGTTCCCGGCCCGGAGCGTCTTTAAGCGATTCCCAAGGGGGCAAGCCGTCGGGTTTGAGATGGACGAGCCGGGTCCCGGTGTCACGAACCGGATAAATGACCGCGCCGGGAAGGATGGATTCCAGGAGGGCGCGAGTATTCGAATCCCCGTAAAGCATTTTGCGGCCCCTCACCGTAAGCCAGTGCTTGGGTGGCTCGGTGAAATGAAAGCACCAGCGCCGCCGGAAATCCCGCAGAAGGTTGACGTAGCTCCGATCGTGCCCCCCGAATTCGAAGAGCCAAAGCGGCCCCAGCCAGGCGTCCTCGGGAACAAGCCCCCCGCCCGGAACCTTTCGGACGGCCAGTTCCAGATGATCCACGAGGTGCTTTCGTATGGAATTCCGCTCGGGCTCCTTGGGATCCGAAAATCGCCGCCCCAATTCCCGGTAAAGCGGCCGGACGGCCTCCTCGGCGGCGGCCATGGCCCCGGACAGAAGTCCCTGATCGGCGGTCCCTTTGGAGGCCCGCAACACCGCCTCGAAGCTCATGAGGCTCTCTTTTTCCTGAAAACCGACCGCCCGGCCCGCGGCGTCGAAAGCGTAAAGCCGAGCCCTCCGCGCGGGGGCGTCCTGGGTCAACGCCGCCTCCCCGATTTCCCCTTGCACCCGGAATTCGGCGCGGGCCAGAATGTTCCGGAAACCCGCCGCTTCGACCCCGAATTTTGTGGGGCGGCCCGAGCCGGTCTTCGAGGGTTCGATGGCACTGGCGGAATAGGTCATGTCCCGCGCTTTTTCGCCGAATCTCCGGCGGACCGCCTCCTGCTCGCCGGGAAGGCAGCACAATACCATGAAAAACGGGGTTTTCTTCGCGGCGGGAGCGCCCCAGTTGAAAATCGGGACGAAGCCCAACGACCGCCGCTGAGCCTCGAGTTCCCGGAACGAAATCGGGGCGCCTTCGGTGCTTAGAAAGAGCGGGGCGTTCCAGAGCGCCCGGAGCGCCGGATCGGCGATGTCGCCGTCCAGGTCCCTGAGGTGGCGGCCCGCCGCCTCACGGAGCCAGAGCGTGACCCGCGCGTCCCACCGGACGCGGCGGATGTCCTCGTCCCGGCACGGCCCGGCGGCCCCCAACGCCCGGGCGGCCTTGCCCACGGCCCGGAAGGCCTCGAAGATGGGGTTGAATTCCTCGGCCGCCGGACCCCGGGAGAGCCGGTCTTTCCAGTAGTCGAAAAGGGGAGCCGCCTCCGCATGAGCCTCCGGAGCGTCCGGCGGCGCGGGGCGGATCATGAGTTCCGAGGCCAGAGTCAGACGCTCCCGCTGGAGCCCGGCCGTTTTCAATAGGAGCAATTCGGCCTGCGCCGCGACCTTGCGGATGGTCCGGTGGAAACGGAGGTTGCGCGTCACCCCGGACTGGGAGGCGTTGAGGGAAAAGGAATCGTCGTTGATCCAACCCCGCACCTGGGCCAAGGCGAAACGCGCCTGGACCGCGGCCACCCGCACGCCCAGGACATGCGCGTCGAGGCCGCTCACCGGCGACGGGGAGGGCGGCACCCAGAGGCGTCCGTAAACGCCGTCCCCGAAATCGAAATCCTGAAAGGTCTCGCACTCCGGCGCGGGAGCCAAGGGCCGGCCCTCCACCCAGATTTTCACCCGGCACCCGGCCAAGGCCGCGCGCAAGCGCTCCAGATGCTCCCGGGCGTCGGGGCGGGCCTCCCCCCATCGAACCGTGAGGACGGTTCGCAGTTCCGCTTCCGGAGCGGATTCGACCGAGTGGCTTTGGGCCGATTTAACCTCGAGCCGAAGGCGAGAGCTTCCCTTCCCCGAGGTCAAGGTCACGCTCCGAGGCGAGAACCGCAGAGCCGACAACAGGCCGACGGCCAGATGGCGGTTCCGGGGCTCCCGGGAGTCGCCTAACAATCCTTGAAAAGGATGGGATAGAAAATCCTCGGAGAGAACATCCCCATCAAATTTCATTACCAGACGATCCTCGTGGACTGAGAAGTCGATGGACATAGCGCCGCCCGCCACGGCGGCCCGGGTCCACGGGAGAAGATATTGGGAGGCGTCGGGCAATTGAAAGCGCATGATCTTGCGCAGGGCCGCCTCCTGGTCCACCGTGAAAGCCCCCGTTTTCAGGAGGTCCCCGGAGGGCGCGGGGGCGGCGGCGGGCCCGGGCGCCGCGGCCGGGACCGCAGGCAGGGGAATGTCCCGGACGGCCAAAGCCAAAATCTCCTCCGCCCAAGCCGGATCCTCGATTCCGGATCCCAGATACCGGAGGAAACCGCTTTTGGGAACGGCCGAGTTGAAATTCTTGAACCAGGAAGCGGCCCAGTCCCCGGTAACGCTCAAGGCCTCGGTCACCTTGGCTTTCGGGGCGCAACGCTGGGACTTCCCCGCCCGGGTCAGGCCCCAGGCTTTGCCCTGCTCGGTGACCTGGGGGTCTCCGGCCGGGTCCCATCCGATTTCCAGGCCCAAGATGCTTTCCTGCCCGTCGGGCCAGGTCTCCCGGGCGCCGTCCGGGCGTCCCTGATAGTAGAACGGAATGTCCCCAAGCCAAACCATCCGCCCCCCGGCGTCCAAATAGCGCCGGGCCAAACAGCGCGGGGAATTGACCTCCGCCGCGGTTTCGGGCGCCACCCCTTGGCTCATCACGCAGACCGAGCCCTCGGCTCCCCCGGCCGCCTGTGATTCGAGCCAGGCCCCGAACTCATCGGCTCCCAGGATGAAAAAATCCCCCTTCCGCCGCAGATGCTCCGCCAATTCACCGGGCCGCTCCACCCAGGAGGTCGGATATCTCCCATCGAAGTAAACGACCCTTTTGAGAACGTGGAGCTTGGGGTCGCAAGCCAGCGCCATTCCCTCCGCCGAGGTTTCCTCGAGGGGATAGCCGTGCAGGGCGGCACGGAGCAAATCGTGGAACTTCTCGTTCCAGGATGGGGCGCCGAAAGCCCCCCCCCGAATCCGGAGAAACCCGCTCCGGGGAAAAGCGGGGTTGTAGTTTTTAAACCAGGACCCGGCCCAGGGGCCGTTCTCGCTTAAGACCTCGGTGACGTCGGCCTTCGGCGCGCAGCGAGACCCGTCGTCGGGATTGGTCAACCCCCAGGCCCGCCCCCGTTCCGTAATCGTCGGAGCGGGGTTGACGCTCCAGCCGATGGCGGTGATGCCGAGGATTTTTTTCTGGCCCTTATCCCCGATCTGTTCCTTGGGATCGGCATAATCCGGCGGCCCACCCCGATACCAGAACGGCACGTCTCCGATCCAAACCAAGCGCCCGCCCGCTTCCATGAAACGGCGGGCCAAGGACCTTGCGAGGTAGGGATAGATTTCGACCGGGGCGACCCCTTGGGACAGAACGCAGACCGCGCCGTCTGCCCCCCGCGCGATCTCGGCGCTCAGCCAGGCCGAGAGCTCCGCGGCGTTGAGCACCTGAAACCCGCCGATTTCCATGAGGCTCCGGGCCACCCGCTCCGGGTCATCCACCCAGGACGAGGGATACCGCGGGTCGAAGTACACGGCCTTGCGCAGCTCGACGGCCTCGGGCCCCGCGCCCTGCCGGGGGCGCGTCCAAAAATCGAAAAGTCCCATTCCCCGGATTCTATGATATGATCGGGGCCGATGACGACTTTTGGCGTCTTTTTGGCTTTGGCCGCCCTCGCCTGGGGCGCCGGACCCGAAAGCCAAGCGGCGGCCGTGCTGGACGATTTCCACGCCGCCGCGGCCGCGGCCGACGGAGCCCGGTACTTCGGGCATTTCGCTCCCGAAGGGATCTTTCTCGGAACCGCCGCCGAGGAACGCTGGACCGTGGCCCAGTTCAAGGCCTACGCACAGCCCCATTTCAGCAAGGGCAAGGGGTGGACTTATCGCCCGAAGGGCCGCAAGGTCCAGATTTCGAAAGACGGCGCGACCGCCTGGTTCGATGAGTTCCTGGAAAACGACAAATACGGCACCTTTCGTGGTTCCGGCGTTTTGGTGCGCCGGGAAGGAGCCTGGAAGGTGGCCCAATACAATTTGAGCGTGCCCATCCCCAACGCCCTGCTGCCCGAGTTCGCCGCGGCCATCCGCGCCCGCGGGGATGGCGTCCGGGACATCTCCGCCCGGGACGCCGCCCCGATCGCGCAGATGCGGCGCAAGGACGCGGAGTTCGTGGTCCTGGACGTCCGGACCCCCGGGGAATTCAAGGACGGGCGGATTCCCGGAGCCGTGAATCTGGATTTCAAGGCGGGGGATTTTGACGAGCGGCTGGGGCTGTTGGACCGAGGCAAAACCTACCTTTTGCATTGCGCGGCGGGCGGGCGCAGCGGCAAAACCGCGGGGCGGATGAAGGAACTCGGCTTTCGGAGCGTCCTCCATATGAAGGACGGCTTCCAGGCCTGGACGGACGCCGGCCTTCCTACGAAGCGCTGAGGCCCCGGTACGCCCCCTCGGAGGTTATCGGGGCCACTTTCCGTTGCGGCCGATCCGGCCGGCCTGGTCGCGCGCCGGACCGTTGCCGTCCCCAACGCGGCGGCCCCCGCGGTCCCGCTCCGTTTCCCGGTCGCCTCCCGAATCCGGGTCCGGGGACGAAGAGGCGGAATACTTCGCCGCCTCTCCTCTCAACCAGTCCAAATCGATTCCGGTCCAACGCTCCGCCGTCATGTTGCGGCGGGCCAGCGCCGCGAAGAGTTCCCGCGGACAGCCCTGGAGGGAGTCCGGGAGGTCCGTCATCGGCCCCAGGCCGCGGTCCGGAAACCAGGAGAAAGGCGAAACGTCCTCGCGGGTCAGACCGGAGGGATTTGAGCAGGCCCTTGCCGCCAAAGCCTCCAACGCGGGCCTGGAACCCCTTTGCGGAGACGCCTCCACCGGCCCCAGGGCAGGGCGATCGCCAACCCCGGTTACCGGTGGGGAGACCCCGACTTGCGGTCCATAAACCCGACTGCGCATTTCATTAATGGGCTCGGGATCGAAGGTTCCGGTTTTGCATAATTGGCCGAGAAGCATGCTATAAATACGGGCCTGACAATCGTCATCGGAGCTCCAGCCCGGGTCGTTGAGGCAATAAAAGGACTGATCTGATACCTTGGGGAATTCCAATTTCTCCGAATAAATAAGCCCGGCTCGGCAGGTGAAGTCCGCGGCGGCCCGGATATTCTCCAGGCTCTCGGCCCGGCGGCGCTCGACGCGCCGGGCAACGCGCCGTTCCTCCTCCTTTTCTCCCTCCCGGCGGACGCTCTCAAGTTCTTCGGCCACGATGGCTTCGAGCGCCCTGGATTGTTGGGAGATCGCCTCCAATTCCTGGGGGGTGTGCAGCCGCATTTCCAGGATATCGGGCGGACCAGAGGGTCTAAGCCTGCGCCGCACGCGTCCCCATACGGTCTTAACCTCTTCATCCTCCAACTTCTGTTCCTGTTCAACCGCCAACTCAAACTCCGCCAAACGCGACTCAATTCGCTTGATTACACCCTCATCTTTAATTGGATCAAAAATGAACTTCGATCCCGCCGCCTGCAACCTGAACGCCTCCTCCTGAAGTTTTGCTGCGGTCCACTTGTCGCCTTTTCCGGGCGATATCGATTGCTCAAAATGGACCCGCTCATGCAGCAAGATGGAGGCTAAATATGCGGCGCCTTTATCAAAAACCTCGGGGTCTATGCCGGTGACGCCGTCCGGATAGGCATAGCCCAAATCACCCAGATCGGGTTGCTTGACGCGTTGGGGGTCGCCCCTCGCGTTTTGGATTTCCCGGGATCCAAGGGCCATCCCCACGGGCTGCCAATGGATGGTGCGCCCTTTGGTCAAGCGCACGACGCTGGTCCCGCTGCGGTGCTCGGGCCAAAGGTCATAGGCCGCGAGCGTCAAATGAATCGCCTTGGTGCGGGCGGCGATCTGTTTGTCTTTCTCCCGGCTAACGACCCTCGCAAGCTCCAGGATTTTTGCGGCGCGCGTCCCTGCGGCTCTCGCTTTCCGAACTTCATTTTCCGCCAGCCAAATTTGATTGTCCATAAGCTTGGCGGCAACTATCTGCCTTTCGATATGTGCGATTACAGCAGGATCGGCAACCCCCCGAATCGCCAATGCGCTCTGGACCCCCAAGAAACCAAGAAAACCAAAAAGGAATCTGTTCTTCATGGCAATACAGTTACTGCGACCCAAGGTGTTCGGGCCAGGACATGTTCGTCAGTTGACCATCCCAGTTTCCGATATTCCGCCAACTTCACGGCGCTTATCGAATAGTCGTAGACCGCCCGTATCTTGTACTTCCCGGGTTTATCCAGAGCAAAAAACTCCAACTGGGCGAAATTCCCGATCGGCCGGGGTGCGGGAAGCTTTTTGCGCCTGGCTTGTTTGGTGTGATAGAACCAGGACTTGGTTTCGGCGACTTCCCCCGGCTGGAGTTTGATGACGGGGCTCTCCTCCTTGGATTGCGCCGCATGCCGCTTGCTGGTGTTGAATTCGATCAATTTGGAGCCGATCTCGAATTCGGACAAGCCCTGTCTTTTCCAGTCGTCCACCATGGCCTGCTCCCGGGGACCATCGATTTCCAACAAGCCGGAGACCTCCGGCATGATCGCGTCTTCCATGTAAAGGACCTTGCCCAGACGCGCGCCGTCGGGGCCGAAGGCCTCGATGTATATCCCAAACCCGCCGATTCCGTTCCGGTCCGGGCTGTGATACCTAAGCTGCCACGGCTCGTGAAACACCTCATCCGTGACGAGGAGTTCCCGCTTGCCGATATTTCTCACCCGCAACTGGTGCCAAAGGGATTCGCCCACCGTGATCGTCGTCTTATGCAGGAGGAACGTCAGCTCGACGGGACCGCTGGAGGCCGAGACCTCGGCCTGCGCGGCGACTTTTTCATTCGTCACGGTTCGACCGGCTGATGGGAATGCCCGATCAGGCGCCGCCAATTCCGGCCCGGCGGGCGGAGGCTCGCTCTTTCCGCAGGCGGCCAAAGCCGCCGCCAGGATCAACGTCCAATATCCTTTTTTCATGAAAAAACCAGCGGGAAGCGGGGCCTCAACAAGGCTTCGCCTCCCCTGGTCTCATCCGGTTATGGCCGGACCGTGGATCCCCCCCGGCCGATCCCGGGGGCTACAGGGTGCTGGCCCTATCGTAACACGGGGACCCTTTTTGGACCAGGGCCTCATGGCCCAACGGGAACTAGGTCCATTGCCACACCCGCTTCGCTCCGGCGCGGCCCTAGCGGAAATCGATCTCCGGGGTTAAACTGGGGAGGTGACCCGCCGTCGGTGGAAAATCTTGGCCCTTGGGCTCCTGGCCCCGTTTTTGCTTTTCGGCGTCCTGAAACTGGCGGCGAAAATCCAATACTGGCGGTGGGACCGGTTGCACGTCTCGGCGTGGGAACCTGTCAAAGCCGCCTTGGCCGCGGAAAACCCTCCCCCTTGGGTTGGGACCTATTCCGAACCCGGTTACCATGGCGCGGAAACAGTCCTCCACCTGAGCACGGCGGGTTTTTATTGCGGGTACGGCCGGCCTCGCTTTGATCCGCCCGGGTTCGGGTGGGGGCCGGAGGTCGAAGGTCCCTGGGGAACCCTCGAACCCCTCGCCCCTGATCGCCTCGCCTTTCAAGTGGCGTGGCGCGGGGATTTCCTCGGCATTTTCGTCAAGCGGCCCGGTCCGATCCGCACTCTCCACCTGATTCCCTGGGAGGACCGCGTTTATGCCGTCTCCGAGGAAAAAATGCTCGAATTCATCAACGCCGTAAACAGCCAACTGGAACTGGACGGCCGGCATTACCCCCTGGGCTATGCGTTCAAGGGAGAGGCGGGAAGCGTCCGCAATCCGCCGAAACCCAGGAGCCCCCCGCTCCTTCCCGAAAAATGGCGGAACCACCTCCTGACCCGGCCCATTGAGGCGCGGGTGCTGGCGGTCGGGCGGGTTCAATATCGCAAGCGCCCCTACGGAGCGGAGCGTTTCGTCCCGATTAAAATCTCCGCGGGCAGCAAACAGGGACTTAAGGCCGGGCACCTCCTCCACATCGCCAATTTCGATCGCGCCACGCCGGTTAACAATTTCACGGTTGGGGAGGAGACTTCGACCGGAGAAGCCGGGGAGGGCCAGGAATGGAATCCTCTGGAAACGGAGCGGCTTCCCCGCGTTGGGCAGGCCGTCACCTCCCGGGCCCAATACGAGGACGAATGGGCGGAAAAATGAAACGGTTCACATGGGTGGCGCTCGCGGTCGGGCTGGCGCTGGCCGCCGCCTGGGAAATGAGGTCCCGCCGCGAGGACTTTTGGCGCGCCTATCGCGACCGGGTCCAGGAAAGCGCCGACACGGCCGAACGCGCGGGCCATCCTTGGGCGGGAACCTATATCGCGACCCGAGATTCCGGGAATGTCGCCGCCACTTTGTGCGCATCGCCTTCCGGGGAGTTCTACGGGGGCGTTTACGAAAGGTACTCCTCCGATAGGACTTTGCGCGCCCGCGGCCGGGCCTCCTTTGAGCAGGGGCGATTGAACCTGGCCTTCGAAACCGGCTTAGGGAGCGGCTCCAGGGAACATTTGGAAGGAACCTATCGCCTGTTCGCTTGGGGAGACATCAAATGCCTGATTCGTCCCGGGGACGCGGCTCGGTTCCTGGACTGCGTCGGGCGCCGTTGCGAGGATTACCGGCCCTTATGCACCCGGGGCCTGATTTACGGGGATCCGGACCTGCCCAAGGAACTCAAGGCGGCCCGCCGAAACCACCCCTTATTCAAGCCCTACTTGGTGAAATCGGTCTCGGGACCCTTCAAGCGCAGCTGGGGTTGGAGCTATGAGGTGCGCCTCGCGGCGGGAAGCGCGCAAGGCCTGAAAATAGACGACCGATTTTATTGGGACCATCCCCACGAATGGGTCGCCTTGAAAAAAGTTGGGGAAACGAGCTCGATCGGCGAAATCCAAACCGCCGAAAGGGACGGCCCGGTCATTCGCCCGGCCCTACTCCCCGGAATGACGGTCTCCGGCTGGACGCTTTCTACTTGGGCCCGTCCGCATTTCCTGTTTAGATTGGCCGAGGTAAAACACCGCTGATTTTCGACGCTCTTCCCAGCCCTTCGCATTGGCCGGCCTTCCTACGGAGCGCTGAGGCCCCGGTACGCCCCCTCTGACGGCAGTTCCCACTTCCGCGGCGGCTTTTTCCCGTTGGGCGTGAAAATCAGGCCTTCCAGGTACGGCGAGGATTTCCCGGACGCCCCCAAGGTGGCCGTCCGGAGAAAAAAATCCCGGGCCTCCGCCGTGCTCTTGCGCCCCTCCGCCACCTCCCAGGCCAGGTTCAACGAAAGCACGTTCAAGGATTCCCGGTCGCTGCGGGCGGACAGTTCCCCCAAGCCCCGGTCCACCCGGATGCCGTGGTTGAAGGATGAGACCGCGGGCAGCATCCGCTCGGAGACCCGGTAGCGCACAACATGCTCCAGGGGCGAGAAGTTGGGGTAGCGGCTGACGATCACTCGCTTCCAGGGCTCCCGCCGGAGCCAGACCAACCGGTCCTCCGAAATCCAATCCGGCGGCCCCTGACGGTCGATCATGTAGCGCGCGGTGCTCTGCGCGATGTCGGGCCAATCGACGACGACCGCCCGGGCCCGCCCCGCCTCCCGGGTCCAGGCCTGCGCCCCCCGGTTGGCCAGATCAATCCAGTAGCCTACGACCAGGATCAACCCGAACGACAATAGAAATCCGAAGGCGGTGGTCACCTTCCCGAACGGCGCGGAATCGTCCATCGCGGCGCCTCCCGGCCTCCCGGAAAACGGCTCCCGGGAGGCCCGAGCCTCTCGCCCTGATGGGCCGCAACGCACCGGCCAGACCAGCCCGGGTTATAGGGAGGAATTGAGACAAACGGAGCCGCGCCCGGGAACCCGGATGTCCAGGCTCCCGGCGGAGCGGCAGGGGGTTCGGGAAAACTCCCATTGCCTGGCGGAGGCGACCCTCGCGCCCATAAGCCCGGGGTCCAGCATCTCCCACACGATCGTCCCCTTGCTCCGGTAGCGGGGAAGCTCGCGGGACTCGAACCACTCCCAATAGGCCTCCTGGGGGTAGGAAGCCCGAAGATAGGCCCGGGCGTCCCCGACGCGCCGGGAACCGATCATCTGGATCCAGTTGCGCGCGGCCGGGTCGGCTCCCGGAACCGCGCCCAGTTCCTGGGTGTGGTACAGGATCGCGAAGGGCCGTTCCTCGTTCTCGGCGAACAGCAAATGCCCGTGGTCGAAATCCCGCTCCACGCCCAGCTCGCGAAAGCTCCGGCCGTAGCCGCGGTCCGTGAATTCCTGGAGGAGAACGGCCAATTCCCCGCGGTCGGGACCCCCTCCCTCGGGGAGCGGGGCCCAGCCCCGCAGGCTAAGGGGAAAGAAAAAAAGCGCCGCCGCCAAAGAGGCGAGCAACAGGCGGCGGCGCACTAGATTCCGACCGGAACGGACCTTGATCTCATTTCAGGGCCCCGCCGAGGCGGGGCCCTTTAGTATACCTCCCCAAACCGGAATTATCCAGTCATCCCGTTCGACTTATTCCGCTCTGGACATTCCGTTGTTTCAATTGTCCGTTCTTTAGATTTTCTTGAAAATATCCGAATCCGACACCATCCCCACCACCTTGGACCCGTCAAACACCGGCAGGCGGTGGCAATTTTCCCGGGCCATGAGGCGCGCGGCGTATTTGACCTTGAGCCCCGGCGAAACCGTCACGAAGGGCTTGGTCATGATCTCATAGACCTTGTGCTGGGAGAAGTTGAAGCGCCTGGCTCCCGGCACGAAGGCTTTCTCCAGGATGTCCCGGCGGGTGACGATTCCGTAGGCGTCTCCCTCCGCCCGGGGCTCGACGATGAGGCTGGAGACCTGGGCGTTCTGCATCTTGCGGATGGCCTCGGTCAGATTCGCGTCGGACCGAATCGAAATGCAGCCTTTGTGCATCACCTCCGAGACCGGAATCTCCCGGACCGTCTTTTTCTGCAGGATGTGCGGCATGTTGATAACCTCCTGGGCTTGGTTTCCCGCGCAGGGAAGCCGCAACGACTTTGCCCAAAGACGCCTCCTCCCTGCGGGACTCGGCCGACCTGGAAATGCTAGATTATCCCCGCGGATTTAAAGCCCAGGTGGCGGAATGGCAGACGCGGTGGACTCAAAATCCACTGGTCGCAAGGCCTTGTGGGTTCGACTCCCACCCTGGGCACTCAATCATGAAAGCTTCCCGGATCTTGGCCGCGGCCGCCCTCCTGGCATGGACCGTCCCCGCGGCCGGCGCCCCCGCACGCGCTTCGCGCCCGACCCGGGCCCATCCGACCTGCCCCGAGGGCCAAGCGGCCACGTTGACCGGGCATCCCTTCCTGCCCTGGCGGTGCCTGGGCCCGGGAGAGGAATTGGATCCGCCCCCCCCGGCCGCCCCCGCGCCCTCGACGGCGACCGCCGCCGCGGCCAAAGCCCCGCCCAAGGGCAAGACCGACAAGGCCCGAAGCACCCCCAAGGACCTGACCGGACGCTGGGAAGGCCTTCTGGTCTACGGGCCGGAGCGGTTCGAAATCCTATGGGAGGTGCGCGCGTCCAAGGGAGGGTGGCTCGTTTCCTTCGGCATGAAGGACTACTACTCCCACGGCAAACAAACCTACCAGGCCGAACTGCGGCCCGGCAAGAGGCCCGGGGTCTTCTCCGCCGAGGTGGAGCTTCCCCCCTACGCCGACCGCCTCAAGGCGACGGTCCTCTTCGCCCCGAACCCCGACGGCGCGGATTTCGACCGGCGCGTGGAGCTGACCTATGACGGCCGGCCGGTCCGCCACGCAATCCTGCTCACCCGCGACGGGAAAGACCGCATCCGCTTCGCCTATGAGGACCCGGCCCTGGAAGGCCGGAGGATCGAAGGGGAGCTCACCCGCACGCAGCGGGAGTCACTTTAGCAGGGCGGACGCGAAAACAAACTCGAAGCCTTCCTTCCTCAGCTTCGGGCCTTCCTCAAGCAGGCACTCGTAGGTTCCCCAGAAGTAATGATGGCCGATGGCGATGGCCTCCCCCCGCTTGCGCGCCAGGGAGGCGGCGCGCCGCAGCATCTTTTGGCAGAAGGGCTTGTCGTGGACCTTGGCCTCGTCGAGAAAAATGGCGTTGACCGCCGCCGGGATGGAGGCCTTGCGGGCCTCCTCAAAGGCCGCGGACTTCGACGAGACCAGACTGTCGAGGAAATACAGGCCCTTGGGCTTGAGGAGCTTCATGAAGCCCTCCATCAACGGCCGGTGGCGCGTGGCCCTGTAGGACCGGTGATTATTGAGCCCCTTGGCCCCCGGAATCTGCTTGAGCGATTTGTCCAGCAGTTCCAGCACCTTGCGCAGGTCCTCCGGGGACACCCGCCCCGGGGGAAGCTCCAGGCTCAGAAACGGATCGAACGGAAAGTGGATGATGAGTTCCTTGCCCGCCGCCAAGGTCTCCTTGGCCGCGCGGGCGGTCCGGGGCGACTCGGGCATGACCGCGAAAGTCATCGGCAGGTCCAAGGCCATCCATTTCTCATCGGGAACGTTCTTCGGATAGGTCAGCCCGAAATCGTCGATCACAACCGCCAGCCGCGGGGCGGCGGCGGCGGGCAACAACAATATTCCCAGAATTATTTCCCTCATTCTTCGTGATTCTCCAATGAGCGGCGGCCCAAAGTCCACGGAACAAATAGAGCGGCGGCGTTGAGCACCAACAGCAGCCCCGCGCACAAACCCACCACCTTGAAATTCCAAGCCCCGGGATTTCCGAAGCGTTCCTGGAAATGCATCTGCACCGGCCAGGACAGAATCATGACGACGGCGCCGATGTAGCCCAGGGAGGCCGCCATGTAGACGAAGCCCCCCAGGGAAGATTCGATCTGGTGGATGTTCTCCACGCGGAACATCGGAAACAAAGCCCCAAAGCCCACCCCCATGGCGACCAGGGTCCAGGTTATGACCAGCAGGCTCGCCAACGACACCACAGAAGTGAATGGATCGGCGTCGAGCAAAAAATTCGTCATCAGGCCCAGGATCGCGGCGATGATCGTCATGGGCACCGCCGAGAAGAAAAATTTCTGCCTCATGACGGTTTCCAGCTCCACCGGCGCGGCGCGGGCCACCCACCAGCTCCGCCCTTCCAGAGAGATGGACGGATAGGTGAAGCGCAGGCCCAGGGAGGCGATCACGAATCCCGCCACCCCGATGTTGAGGAAGGTCACCATGCTCCGGATGTCCGGATTGTCCAAAGGCAGACGGCTCATGCTGAAAAGATAGACATAAATCAGACCGGCGATCAGCAAGAGCTGGGACCAATGCTTGACGTCCCGGAAGAAGCACTTGCGGTCCTTCCAGACGAGCGCCGCCCAGGCCCGCTCCCGCCCGGTCCAATCCGCCCAGCGGCTTTCCGGCAGGGGGGCGACCTCCATGGGGATGGCGCGCAGGCGCCCTTCCTGGGCTCCGGAGTAGCCCTCGAAATACAGCCGGCCCGCCAAGGCGATGATCGCCGCGTAGACCGCGGCCGCCGAGCCCGCCAGCAGCCAGGCCTGGCGCCAGAAAATCGCCGTTTTTCCCGCGGCATAGGCGGATAGGGCCCGGGTGAGCCACCAGGAGGGCAGGTAGGGGGCCGTCGGGGCTTGAAGAAAATTGAGGTATTCGGCCACCACATGGAGGGCGTCGGGCCGGATGAGCCGCTCGGGCTCGGCGAAACGGATGAGGCTGTAGACCAAAGCCAGCGAGAGGCTGGCCATAACCCAGATGGCGTCCCGGGTCCGGGAGGATGGGAAAAAATAAAGAAGGATCAAGGTGAAGGAGATGCCGACCGAGGCCGCCAAGGCCAAAAACGGAACGGCCAGGATCAGGAAAACGGCGAGAAACCCCCAGTCATAGCCCTTAACCCGGGCGAGGGCCGAAATATAAGGGACCATGACCAGCAGAATCATCCAAGAGGCGAAAAAGATGCTTTCCAGGGATTTATCGATGAACACCGCCCGCATGGGCAACGGGGACTTCAGAAGGAATTTCAGATCGAAGGAATAATAGAGGGTCGTCAGGGAGGTCAGCAGGCCCGAGAGGGTCACCATCGAAAAAGTGGTCAGCATGGTCATGGCCGTCAGCTTCCAGATGAGCAAGGGCCCGATGACCTCGACCCCGTTCAAATAGGTCAGCAGACGGACGAAGCCGAAATAGAGCCCGGCCAACAGGCCCAACCCGGCGGCGCAAAAGGCGAGGTTCCGGGACCATTCATACCGGGAAAAGGCGCGCAGGGTGTTGGTCAAAGTCCACGCCCGGCGGCGCAAGAGCAGGCCCAGACCTTCCAGGACGTCCGCCTCGGCGCTCATGGTCAGAGGTTTTTAAGCAAGGCGGCGTATTCCTGCCCGCCGGTCAGGCTCAAGAATGTGTCTTCCAGGCCCGCGGAGCCGTGAGCCCGGGCGCGCAGTTCCTCAATGGTCCCCAGGGCGATCATGCGTCCCTCGATCATGATCCCCACCCGCGAGCAGAGCTTCTCGGCGATCTCCAGGATGTGGGTGCACATGAAGATGGTCGTCCCGCGCCGGGCCAAGGTCAAAAGGATGTCCTTGACCATGCGGGCGCTCTTGGGGTCCAGGCCCACCATCGGCTCGTCGAGGATCAGGACCTTGGGCTCATGCAGGAGGATTCCGGCGATGACCAGCTTCTGGCGCATTCCGTGGGAATACGATTCGAGCAGTTCCCCGCCCCAGCGGCCGAGCTCGAACATCTCCAAAAGCTCCGGGATGCGGCGTTTCTGGTCGGCCAAGGCCACTCCGTAGAGCTCCCCGATGAACCGGAGATATTCGAAGCCCGAAAGCTTCGGGTAGACGAAGGGCTCGTCGGGGACCAGGCCCATCGAACGCTTGGCCCGCAAGGTCTGGGAGGCCACGTCAAATCCCGCCACGCGGATGGACCCGGCCGTGGGTTTGAGCAGGCCCGTGATGAGCTTGACCGTCGTGGTCTTGCCCGCGCCATTGGGCCCAAGGAAACCGAAAATCTCCCCCGCGGGCACGGAGAGGTCCAGGGGATGCACGGCGGTCAGAGCGCCGAAGCGCTTGACCAGTCCGCGGATCTCGATCAAGGGGCCCTCAGGCCGGGACGCGGTCCGGCGCGACGCTGAGGGCGTCCAGGAAGTCGTTGAAGCGCCGGTCCAAGACCGGCCGCTCCAAGGCCTCGAGGCTCCGGGTGCTGAAATCCTCGACGTTGAAGGACGCCATGACGGTCCCGTACAGGAGCGCCCGCTTGAGGCTTTCGACTTGCTGGGGCCGGTGGCTGGAGGCCAGATATCCCATGAACGCGCCGGCGAAGGAATCGCCGGCCCCGGTCGGGTCCTTGACCTCGCGGGTCGGGAAGGCGGGGAAGGCGAAAAAGCGCTTGCCGGCCTGCATCACCGCGCCGTGCTCCCCCTTCTTGACCACGACGACCGAGGGGCCCCACTCGCAAAGGGTTTCCGCGGCGCTCAAGGCGCTGCGCTTGCCGGTCAGGGACTTGGCTTCCTCCTCGTTGACGAAGAAGATGTTCACCCGGGACAATAGCTCCTTCAAGGCCGCCTTCTTGGAGGAAATCCAGTAGTTCATGGTGTCGCAAGCCACCAGGGACGGCTTGCGCATCTGGGAGAGGACGTCGGCCTGCAGTTCGGGATCGATGTTGGCTAGAAACACGACTTTGGAGTCGCGGTGGCCGTCGTTGAGGTCCGGGCGAAAAGTCTCGAAGACGTTGAGGTGCGTGGCCAAGGTCTTGGCGGCGGAGAGGTCCTTGCCGAATTCGCCGACCCAGCGGAAGGTTTTGCCCTCAACGGTTTGAAAGCCCGAGAGGTCCACCCCGCGCCCCTGGAGCATTTCGCGGTGCTTCTTGGGAAAGTCCTTGCCGGCGACCCCGACCATGGAGACCGGCGAGAAAAAACGGGCGGCCAGGGAAAAATAAACGGCCGAGCCCCCGA
The DNA here is from genome assembly GCA_964358485.1 of uncultured Elusimicrobia bacterium. Lineage (GTDB taxonomy): Bacteria > Elusimicrobiota > Elusimicrobia > UBA1565 > UBA9628 > CAYHPY01. Next base: position 1,010 of record CAYHPY010000019.1, on the reverse strand, counting down.
GCGCCTCCTGGCTCTCCCCCTCCAGGGTTTTGACCGAATCGAGCGCGACGGAGCCGACGACGACGATGTTATCCATGGGGGAGCCTCGGGGCGGCGTCAGGTTCCGGATTCTCGTTGCTCGAGAAAACTCCGAATCTCGAGTTGAGCGGCGACCTGGCGCAGGTGGTAGTTGAGAAGTTCCAGCGCCCGCTGCTGCTGGGCGCGGGCTTCGAATTCATTGCGGTTCTTATCGAAATCCTTCATGGAGCCCTTGTTCTGAGCGGCGTAGGCCTGCCGGAGCTCCTCCGGGGCCAGCTTGGCGGCGTTGAAGAAGATTTGCTTGAGCTTGGAGGTTTTGAGGGACTGGCGGCGGAAATCCTCGTAGGCCTGCGGGGAATCCCGGAAAACGGTCCGCACGGCTTGGAAGTAGAGCTCCTGTTCGAAGGCCCCGCCGCGCTGGAACGCCGGGGTATTGCGGATGTCCCGGGCCAATTCCTCGTCGGAAACCACGATCCCCATCTCCTCGGCCTTCATGAGCAGGATTTCATCGACGATCATGTCGCGCAGCATGGACTGCTTGACTTCCTTGACCATCTCGTCGGTGACGTCCTGCTTCTGGTCGCGCAGGGTCTCGACCCACTGGTTGACCCGCATCACGAACCGGGAATAGGGAATCTTGACGGCGCCGACCTGGGCGACGGCTTGGCTGGTGTCCCGGCTGGTGAAGAGGTAGCCGCCGAGGCCGACGAAAATGCCGATGAGGAAAATGGCGATGATCGCCACGAACATCGGTTTGCGGTAGCGCCGCAGAAAAGAGATCACTTCGCGCCAACGGGCTCGGCCCGCTCCTTGGACGGCGGCCGGGCGCCTTCCTCGACCATCGCGCACTGCCCGTCGAAACGGGCCCCTTCCTCGATGCGCAGGCTCCGGGTCCGGATGCTGCCGCTCAGGCGCCCCTCCTTCAAAAGCTCGATGGACCGGGCGGCCACGACGTCGCCGCTCACTTCCCCGGCGATGGAAAGGGTTTCCGC
>CAYHPY010000018.1:28421-52240 GCA_964358485.1 uncultured Elusimicrobia bacterium | reverse complement strand
GGCTTTGACAGGGCTCGTCTATATCAGCGGGGCGGCAGCCCCGCTGTGCCGGCCTACTTCAGGGGCTATCAGGACGGCCGGCCTAGCGTCCCGGCCGCCGGCTACTCGAGGTCCTTGAGCGCCGCCTCGGCCAGGGCGCCGGGCGAGCGGTCCAGTTCGCCTTGGCGTCCCTCCGGGGCCGGAAGGCGGCCGATCTTCTCCAGGATCTGGCGGGCGCGCACATCCCGGCGGATGCGGCCGATGGCCCGGGCCAAGGACACCTGCCCATAGGGATCCTCCTCCTCCTGGGCCACCCGAAGCTGTTTCCAGAGGACGTCCAGCACGCGCTCCTCCCGGATCCAGCCCAGGACGAAGGCCGCAGGGTCCCTAAGATGGGAATATTGGGGATCCTCGAAGGATTGGGCCAAAAAATCCAGGATCTTCGGGTCGGCCTCCAACTGCCAGAGGACCGCCCCGGCCTCCATCCGCCCGTCCCGGAGCGCGGCCCACAGGGCGGCTGAGGCCCCGGGCCGCGTCGCCTCCGGCGAGGCCGCGATCTGGCGGAGCAAGGTCTCCCGCTCGTTGTTCCATAGGAAATCGGGGGCGTCGGGGTTGAAGCGCGAGTCCAAGAGCCGGACCACGGGATGGACCCCGGACTGCTTCTCTTCCTGGACGCGCCGCGCCTCCTCGGCGGAGCTTCGGGCCACGGCCTGGTCGGCCGGGGTTGGCCGGGGAGGCCCTTGCATCCGAGTCCCGACCCCGAAAAAAAGGAGCAGGCCCCCCGCCAACACGCCGACCGCGGCGCCGGCCGGGGAGAAGCGCCTCGGGGGGAACAGAGGGGTCAAAACGATTCCTCCCGAAAGGGATAATTCCGGGGACCGCCTTCCTTGATCCCCTGGCTTTCCAGGAATTGCGCAACGAACTTATCCTCGGCCTCGCGCCACCGGACCTCGGTGGCGTCGGCCCCGACCTCGATGGACCCGCCGGCGATCATCCCATGGCCCCCGCCCCGGCCCTGCCCGAGCAGGCTCCGAAGCAGGCGGCCAGCCTCCCCCCCGGTGTCCGTCGTCCTCAAGGAGACGTGCAGTTTTCCCAGGTAGCGTCCGCTCACCAGGGACCAGCGCATTTTCTCATGGGTCAGCAGGATGTCGGCGATCTGGGCGACCCGGTCCGGGGTGGAGAGCGGTCCCAAATGCACGCCGATGACCTGGCGGCAGGTGAAGGCGTTGCGGATTCCCCGGGCCAGCACGGCGAAAAAAGCCGCCGGCCGCCGCGGGTAGGAAATTCTCCAAAGCGCCTTCATGTTGGCCTTGGGCCAGAAGGTCTGGTAAGCCTTCACGTCGCGGGGCCCCGCCTCCCGCCCCAGATTCTGCGTTTCCGAGCCGATGCCGTAGACCAGGGCGGTGGCCAGCCGGGTCGGAACCGGAATCCCGGCGGCCACGAGGGCCTCCGCCAAAATGGTGGAGGTCGCTCCCACCCCCTCGTCGATGAGGGCCAGGTCCGCCTCGGTTTTGGCGTGCCTGGGATGATGGTCGATGATGATGTCCGGGCGGCGGCGGCGGGAGGGGAAGCGGTTGTTCTTGAAGGGAGGCTGGGTGTCGACCAAGGCCACGTGCTCCCAATCCGAGAGCTCCCCCGGCCTCAAGGGATAGGCGGGCAGAGCCAGGGACTCGGCCATCATCCGGTTTTCAAGGCGGCCGATGATCCCGCCGTAAGCGATCCGGGTCCGCGCGCGGCAAAGGTGCTTGGCCAGATGCGCCAAGGCCCAGGCGCTGGCCATCGAATCGGGATCGGGATGGTCGTGGGTCAGGATCAGCAGAGGGCCGATTTTTTTCCCCCGCCGGGCCAGCTCGCGCAGCAGCTTGCGCGCGTGGTAGGAAGGCTTCACCGCCCTCCTCCGATGCCGATGAAGAAAATCCAAAGCATCGCCGAGAGGGCCGCGGCCAGGGCCTTCTCCCGGGTGTTGTGGGTCAAAAAGCCGTGGAGAAGTTCCTCCGGGGGGCGGGAGCCTTGTCTTTGAAAAAGGCCTCGATGGCCGCCTGAAGGGACGCCAGGTCCGGCATGATGGAAAGAGCGGAATTGCGCGCCACCGAGATGGTGCCGCGCTCCTCGCTGACCACCAGGGCTAGGGCGTCGGCCCTTTCGCTCAGGCCCAACGCGGCGGTGTGCCGGGTGCCGAGATTGTTGATCTTGGAGAAATCCTTCGACAGCGGCAGGTGGACCCCGAAGCTGACCACCCTCCCCCCGTCGATGACCACCGCCCCATCGTGGCCGAGGGAGTGGGAATCGAAGATGCTCTCGAGCACGGCCTCGGAAAGATCTCCGTTGAGGCTCCAGCCGCCCTCCACGTGCCGGTCGAGCGGGTCCAGCCCCCGAAGCACGATCAAGGCGCCCACCTTGTCCCGCGCGAAATCGCCGACGGCCCGGACCAGAATCTCGACCTCGCGCCGGGTCGGCGGGGCGGCGGCCTTGGCCCGGAGGCTCCAAATGGCGATCCTCTCGAAAATGGAGCGGAGTTCCTCCTGAAAAATGACCACGATGGCGATGATCAGGATGGCGAAAAATCCCTGGAAGATCCAGGTCGTCATGTACATCCCGGCGGCGCGGGAAAACGTGTAGATCGCCGATAATACGAGAATCCCGGTGGCCACCAGCGCCGCCTTGGTTTTCTTGAACCACAGCAGGAGAGCGTAGATAAAAACCCCCACCAGCGCCATGTCGAGAATGTCCGCGGGGCCGACGTGCTTAAAGTGGGAAAGCATCAGGTTTTCTTCTTGTCTCCCATGAGCTCCTGGATGTTCCAAATCATGTCCTTGCGGCTGGTCGCGGCGATGGCGACGTTGTTGGAGTCCATGTGGATGGCGTCCACCGGGCACGCCTCCACGCAATAGCCGCAGAAAACGCACATCCCCATGTCGATGTCGAAGGTCTTGGCGCGCTTCTCCACGACCACCTCGGGGCTGTCCTCGGCCGTGATCCGGATGCATTTGGCCGGGCAGATCGTTTCGCAGAGCATGCAGGCGGTGCAGCGGGGAGTCCCGTCGGCGCGCTTGAGCAGGCGGTGCCGGGTCCGCCCGCGCTTGGAGAGCACGGCCGGGTCCTCGGGGAATTGGATGGTCACCGCGCCGGGCTCCGCGGCAAGGCCGAGGGCGCGAAGGGCGTGGCGAGCCAGGTTGACGAACAGATGGCGGAAGGTCACCCCGAGTCCCCTCCAGAGCTCCAGGAGATAGATCTGCTCCTTCCAAGTCCGCTCCGGGCGGGAGACGGCTCGGACGGTTATCGCCACAGCAAGGCCACCCACACGGTCGCGATGAAATTGAGCAGGGCCAAGGGCAGGACGTTTTTCCACCCCAGATCCAGGAGCTGGTCGAACCGGAACCGGGGCAAGGTCCAGCGGAGCTGCATCAGAAAAAACAAGACCAGGCCGACCTTCGCGGTGAAGGCCGCCACCATCGCCGCCCCGCCCAGGGGGCCGGAGAGCTCCACGAAGGGGACGCGCCAGCCGCCCAAGAAGAGGGTGGTCGTCAGGCAGGCCACGACGATGGATTCGATGAAATCGGTCATCATGAACATCCCGAATTTCATGCCGGAATACTCGACGTGGTAGCCGACGATCTCGGATTCGCCCTCCGGCAGGTCGAACGGGGTGCGCTTGGTGAGCGCGGCCCCGGCCGTCAGAAAGAGCAGAAGACCCAAAGGCTGGCGGAACATCCCCCAATTGGGAATCAGCCCCCAGATCAGCCCCCCCTGGCGGGTCACGGCCTCCTGCAGATCCAAGGTCCCGTAAAGGAAAATCGTCCCCGCCAAAGTCGTCGCCAGGCAGACCTCGTAGGCGATCATCTGGGCCGCGCCCCGCAGTCCGCCCAGCAAGCCGTAATTGGAGCCGGAAGCGAGTCCCGCCATCACGATCCCGTGGACTCCCAGGGCCAGCATCGCCAAAACGAACACGAGGCCGACCGGGCTCTGGATGGGCTGAAGGCTCCAGGTCCGCCCCAGATACTCGACGTCGCCGCCGAAGGGCATCGCCGCCAGGCCCATGAGCGCGAAACCCAGGGAAATCCCGGGGGCCACGGCGTGAAAGAAGCGGTGGGCGCCCCGAGGAACGAAATCCTCCTTGGTCAAAAGCTTGATGGCGTCGGCGATCGGGTGAAAGAGGCCCAGGAGCGTGAAACCGAAGATGTCCGCGCGGTTGGCGCCGATCCGGTCCTGGAGGACGGCGCTTTGCTTGCGCTCCACCCAGCCCAGAAAACCGGCCCAGCCCATGCCGAAGCCGACGGCCCCCGCGACTTTGGCGGCCGTAAAGAGAATCATGCGCCGGCCGCGGCCTTGATGCGGCGCTCCGCCTTGTTCCCATTGAGGAAGGCGGCCAGCGAGCGGAAAATCCTCCAATCCGGCAGGGCGTCCCCGATGGGGGCCAAGGCGCGGCGGTAGGGGCGGAGCTTCCCCTCGAAATTCGTGAAGGCGCCGTCCTCTTCCACATAGGCCGTCGCGGGGAAGCGGAAGTGGGCAAGCTCCCCGGTCCCTCCCTTGAAGGGCCCCTGGAAAATCACCAAGCCGGCCTTGGCCAAAAGGCCCGCGGTCTTCTCCCCCCAGACTTTCGACGCGTCCCGGTCGACCAGGTACAGCCCCCAAATCTTTCCGGCCTCCAGGTCCCGCGACAGGTCGGCCCAGGAGAGGCTCGGGATCGAAGTCCCGAAGCCGTGAACCTGGCCCCCGCGCAGGTTGGGCACCTTGTCGGCGCGGCGCAGGAGCTCGTCGGCCTCCCCGATCTGATCGGATTCGGGAGAGAACAGGAACCTCGAAACCCCCAACTTCTTGACGAAGAGTTCATGGAAGGCCGCCCAATCCTCGTTGGACAAGGCGCCCGAGGCGACGACCGCCAAGCCCGCGGCGCCGCCGGACTTGAGGCCGTCCTTGATTTTGCCGGCGGCCTCGCCGAGCGCCGCGTCCCAGGAGAGCTCGGCCCGCTCGGGACTCAGGCGCAGAACGCGCCCCAATCGCCCCTCGTCGAGGGACTGGTGGGAGTAGCGGCCCTCGTCGCACATCCACCAGCCGTTGACGGCCGGGTCGTGCCGGGGCTTGAGGCGGGCCACGCGCCGCCCCTGATTGTGCCAGGGCCGCTTGGTGGAGGTTTCGACGCTGATCGCGCAGCCGCGGGAGCAGCCCGGGCAGATCGAATCCGTTTTATCGAGATACCAGACCCGGACCTGGTAGCGGAAATCCTTATCGGTGAGCGCCCCCACCGGGCAGATGTCGACCACGTTCGCGGAATAGGGGTTGTCCAGGGTTTTCCCCGGGGCCAGATCCACGAATTCGCGGTGCCCCCTGCCGAAAATCCCCAGCTCATGGGTGCCGGTCACCTTCTCGGTGAAGCGCGTGCACCGGGTGCAGAGGATGCAGCGCTCCTGGTCGAGCATCACATGGGGACCGATTTGGCGGCGCTTGTCCTTGTGGTGCTTGTCCTCCCGCACCTGGCTTTCATACTTGCCGACCGTCATGTAATAGTCTTGAAGGCCGCACTCGCCGGCCTGATCGCAAACGGGGCAGTCGAGCGGGTGATTGACCAGGTGCAGTTCCAGGGAGGAAGCCTGGGCGCGCCGGGCCGCGGGGGACTCGCTTTTGACGACGAGCCCTTCCTTCACGGGCAGGCGGCAGGAGGCCATCGGTTTCGGGGCGCCCTCCACCTCCACGACGCACAGGCGGCAGTTTCCGGGGTTTCCGAGGGCGGGATGGTAGCAGTAATGAGGGATTTTGATCCCGGCCTGGGCGGCGGCGTCGATGACGAGGCTCCCTTCGGGAGCCTCGACAACTCTGCCGTCAATCGTGAACTTCGCCATTCGGTTCGATATTACCAAAAAAGGGGCTTGCGAAATAACCATATTCTAAGCCCCTTTTTTGCCCCTCTTGTCCCGTTCCGTTGTGTCTTCTTTTCTTTTTTGTTCTTTTCCCGAACTCTTTTCAAACATTAGGTATAATCACCACCGGTGAAGAAAACCTTCGGGAAGAGATCCCTCGCAAAAAAATTTCCATTCCTCCCGGCTGCCCTTCTCATCTTCGCCGCTTGCCGCCAAGAGCAGCCGGTTCGGATAAAAACGCCGAAAGAAACCCCTCCCGCCATGGCCCGCCCCGCCGCCTCGGCCCCCTCCGCGGCCCCCGGCTCAGGCATGGCCGGGGCCCAGCAATTTCCCACGGCTTCGGCGGAGGGCCTTCACTGGACCGTCCCGGCCGGCTGGAAGGAACTTCCGGCCTCCGGCATGCGGGCCGGAACCTTGGTCCCCCCCTCCGGGGACGGGACCGAAGTCTCCATCTTCGCCCTGCCCGGGGACGCCGGGGGAGAATTGGCCAATGTCAACCGCTGGCGGGGCCAGATCGGCCTGGGGCCCATCGATCAGGCGGAACTCTCCAGGTCCCGCCTGGCGGTGAAATCCCAAGGCGGAACCGTCTCCCTCTACGATTACACCGGGGAGGGAACCAAGCCTTCCCGGCTGGCCGCGGGCCTATTGAAGGTCGGGGAGGATTCCTGGTTCTTCAAGCTGATGGGCCCGGCCGGATCGGTGGAAGCCGCGCTTCCGGCCTTCAAGAAATTCCTTCAGAGCCTCAATGCCCATGCCCACTGATTGGAAAGTCTCCCTGCGGCGTCTGCTCACCTCCCTGGACCTGACCATCGCCTGCCTGGCGGCCTTCTTCGTCCTGGTCTTCATCTGCACCTTGGCCCAGGTCCCGCTCGGGATGCACGAAGCGGTCTCCCGGACGATCCGGTCCTTTTTCGTCTGGTGGGGTCCCGACGGCGCGGATTGGAGAATCCCGGTCTTTCCCGGGGGCGCTCTGCTGGGAATCGTAATGATGGTCAACCTCGTCCTGGCCCAATTTTTGCGCCTGGAGCGGTCCTGGCGCAAGGCCGGGCTCTGGACCATCCATCTGGGATTGGGGCTCCTGTTCACGGGCGAATTCATCTCCGGGGCCATGCAGATCGACAGCGCCATGTCCCTGGAGGAAGGCCAGACCAAGAACTATTCCGAGGATTACCGGCGCATGGAGCTGGCGGTCGTCGATGAAACGGATCCGGAATTCGACGATTCCCGACTCTTTCCCGATTCCCTCCTCCAAGGCCGCGCCGAAATCTCGGAACCGTCCCTGCCTTTCCGCCTGAGGGTGCACGCCTGGCACGACAACGCCGCGCTCCGGCGGCGGGAGGATTCCGACCCGGCGCCCCGGGTGGCCCCCACGGCGGGCATCGGCGTCGGCTTGACCTTCCGGCCGGCCCCGCCGGTCACGGCCGAGAACGAACAAAACACCGCCGTGGCCCTGGTCGAACCGGTCGCGGGCGACAAGAGTTTCGGCGTTTATCTGCTTTCCAACGGGCTCGGCGCGCCCCAGACCTTCCTCCACGAGGGGCGGCGGTGGTCCCTGTCGGTCCGCCCCCGCCGCTACTACCTGCCCTTCACCTTGACCCTCAAGGATTTCCGCCATGACCGCTATCCCGGAACCAACATCCCAAAAAATTTCTCGAGCAACGTCCGGCTCAAGGACCCCGCCGCGGGCGACGACCGGGACGTCCTGATCTGGATGAACAATCCCCTCCGTCACGCGGGCCTGACCTTCTATCAAGCCAGCTTCGGCAAGGACGACACCCTCTCGATTTTGCAGGTGGTCAAGAACCCCGGCTGGCAGATTCCCTACGCGGCCAGCTTTCTGGTGGGCCTGGGCCTCTGCTGGCATTTTTTCCTGAGCCTGCGCCGAACCCTGAAGGCGGAGAAAGCATGACCAAGCGCTTGACCCCGATTTTCCTGCTCCTGGGCCTGGCCGCCGCCGCCCTGCCCCTGAGCCGCGCCCCCAAAGGGGAGCTGGACCTGCGGGGGTTCGCCCGCCTGCCGGTGCTGGAGGGAGGACGGGTCAAGCCCCTCGACAGCTTCGCCCGAAACACCTTGCTTTCCATCCGGGGCAAGCAGACCGCCCGGGTGGAGGGACGCTCGATGCCGGCCGTCGAATGGCTGGCCGACGCCCTCTGGCGCCCGGAAGCGGCCGACACCTATCCGGTGTTCACCATCGACGATCCGGAGGTCGTGGGCCTGCTGGGCTTGGACCGCGTGCCGGGCCGGGCCTATCCTTACTGGCAGATCGAGCCCAAGCGCAAGGAAGTCCGGGATCAGGCCCAGGCCGCCGAGGCGGTGGAAGGCCCCCGCCGCTCGCGCTTCCAATCCTCCGTGGTCAACCTCGACCAGCGCCTGGAGCTTTACGAACGGGTCAAGAACACCTTGATGATCTCCGGCGATTCCGATCCCGCCCGGGACCTGGAGGACCTGCGGGCCAGCCTCCCCGAGGCCCTCAAGGCCATGAACTCCCCCCGCCCCGGCGCGGCCGGGCGCAAGGCCCTGGAGAAGCTTTCCCTGTTTCTGGAACGCTACCGTTTCCTCGCGGCGGCGGCGGCCTTCAAGCCCCTGGCCCCCCCGGAGGGCAAGACCGACGACGATTGGGCGTCCATCGGCGAGGCCTTGTCCCATCCCGGGGAGAACCGGGGCCTGCACCCCGGCCTGGAGCCCCTGGCCGAGGCCGGCCGGGCCTGGCGCCAGCGCGATCCCGCCGCCTTCTCCGCTTCGATTTCGGCCGCCGTGAAGGCCTCCGAACAAGCCCGCCCCTCGGCCGCCCGCGGCGCGCGGGCCGAGGAACTGTTCAACCGCGCCCAACCCTTCATTTCAGGAATGGCCCTCTATCTTTTCGGCCTGCTCTTGATCTTCGGCGCCTGGGCCACCGGCCGCCGGAGCCTCCAGCAGTCCGCCGACGGGCTGTTGTGGGCCGCCTTCGCCGTCCATACCGCCGGCTTGGCCGCGCGGGTCATCCTCCAGGGCCGCCCCCCCGTCACCAACCTCTACTCCTCGGCCGTTTTCGTCGGCTGGACCGCCGCCGCCTTCGGCCTGATCGCCGAACGTCTGCACCGGCGAGGGCTGGCCGCGGCGGCCGCCGCCGCGACGGGTTTTTCCAGCCTCCTGGTGGCCCACCACTTGACCGGCTCCGGCGACACCATGGAAATGATGCGCGCCGTCCTGGATTCCAACTTCTGGCTGGCGACGCACGTGGTGACGATCACCATCGGCTATGCGGGCACCTTCGTGGCCGGGACCCTCGGCCTGGCCTGGATCGTCCGCCGTCATTTCGTCTCCGGGCCCGACCCGAAAACCTCCCAGGCCCTTTACGACCTGGCCTACGGAACGGTGGCCTTCAGCCTGCTTTTCAGCTTCGTGGGCACCGTACTCGGCGGCATTTGGGCGGACCAATCCTGGGGCCGCTTCTGGGGCTGGGACCCGAAGGAAAACGGAGCCCTGCTCATCGTCCTTTGGAACACGCTGATCCTCCATGCCCGCTGGAGCGGGCGGGTCCGGGAGCGGGGCTTTATGCTCCTCTCGGTGGCGGGCAACTGCGTCACGGCCTGGTCCTGGTTCGGGGTGAACATGCTCGGCATCGGCCTGCATTCCTACGGCTTCATGGAAAAAGCCTTCTGGTGGCTGTTGGCCTTCGTTTTGTCCCAGTTGGCGGCGGTTCTCCTGGGCCTGCTGCCCCGGCGGTTCTGGGAAGAACGGCCCTCCTGACGGGATGGACACCTCCCTCCGACCTTGCTAAAATCTTCCGTGCCTTGGAAAATCCTGATCGTGGATGACGACGACGGCATCGCCGATTACCTGCGGGACGTTCTGGAAATGGGAAGCCACTCCGTTTTCCGGGCCGACAACGGCGACGACGGCCTGCGCCAAGCCCGGGAACTCAAGCCCGACGCCATCTTCCTGGATTTGAACATGCCCGGCCACAGCGGCTACGAGGTCCTCCAGCACTTGCGGGCCGACCCGGCCATCGCCGCGACCAAGGTCGTCGTCACCTCGGCCAAGCACTATGCCGTGGACATCCGCCAATCCCACGAGTTGGGGGCGGATCTTTACCTGACCAAGCCCTACACCGTCGAACAAATCAACAAATCCCTCGAAGTCCTGCTCGGCGCGGGAGGCCCCGCGTGAGCCAGTTCAAGATCAAATTCTGGGGAACCCGGGGATCGATCCCCTCCCCGGGGCCCAAGACCATGCGCTATGGCGGAAACACCTCCTGCGTCGAGATCGACGCGGGCGGCGCCCTGTCCATCCTGGACGCGGGGACCGGGATGCGCGAGCTCGGCGACGAGCTGCTGGCGCGCCTGAAGGGCGGCCCCATCAACGCCAACATCTACATCACCCACACCCACTGGGACCACATCCAGGGCTTTCCGTTTTTCGTCCCGGCCTACGTCCCCGGCAACAAGCTCCGCCTGCACGGCCCCCACGGGATGGGAAAATCCTTCGAAAAGGTCTTCCGGGACCTCCTGGACCCCAACAATTTCCCCGTGGACCTGGGCGACATGCGCTCCGACATCTCCTTCGTCGAGGTCAAGGGCGGGCCCATGGAGTACGACGGCGTCAAGGTCCTCACCTCCTTCACCAACCACCCGGGCATGGACCTGGCCTACCGCTTCGAGCGGGGCGGAAAGATCGTGGTTTATCTGACCGACCACGAGCCCTATTGCTCCATGCACGAGAAGAACGATTTCTTCCAGAAGCAGGACAACGCCGTGACCGAATTCTGCCGGGGCGCCGATCTGCTCATCGCCGACGCCCAATACACCGATGAGGAATATCTAAAAAAGCGCACCTGGGGCCACAGCCGCTACAAGGACACCGTCCAATTGGCCGCCGACGCCGACGTCAAGAAGCTCGCCCTGTTCCACCACGACCCCTATCACCCGGACGACATCCTGGAAGGCATCGGCAAGGACGCCGAGCGCCTGGCCAAGGAAACCGGCAAGAAGTTCGATTGCTTTTTGGCCGCCGAAGGCCAAGCCCTCGAAATCTAGGGGCGCCCCATGATCCGGCGCCTCCGTTCGCGGCGAGGGGCCGTCTCCCTCCTTCAAATACTGCTGGCCTTGGGTTTGGCGTTGGGCGCCGCCTTCGCGGGCGGGATCTACTTCGCCCTGCAATACCGCCAAAAATCCATCCGGCCGGCCCAGGCCGCGGCCCGGCGGACCGCTTCCCGTTACTCCGGCAGGAGCGCCCAATCCCCGTCCCGGCGGGTCCCCCCCCTTGGAGAATCCACCCCCCCTCCCGGGAACGCCTCCCTGCGGTTCCGATTTTCCTGGAACGGGGCCCCCCTGCCGCCCGACGTCCCGGCCGCAAAAATCACCATCATGCGGGCCGACGAGCGGGGCGGGTACCGTTACAAAATCCCGGACCGGCAGGTGACCGCCGCCCCGGGCACCGCCGACGCCGCCGGATTGCCCCCGGGGCGCTACCTGCTCTACGCGGACGCGTTCACCGGCCGCCGCCGCGAGCCGGGGAGCTTTTGGTCCGGGACCGATTTATCCACGCCGATCCTCATTCCGGGACCCTCGGAAATGGAAATCCCGATGATCCGGATCATGAGCGTGGTCAAACCCGCCGACGACCCCGCCAAAACCCGGAACCACTCCCGGAAATGGGAAGACCTCCCGGCCCTGCCCCGCCCCTTGGAATTTTCCTGGGAGCCCATGATCCCCAACGCGGTTTACGAGGTGGAAATCGGGAAGGTGGACACGGAACGCCATTCCTTTTCCCCCGGGGCGGCCCGGAAGATCACGACCACCGACACCTCGGTCAGGCTGGAATTGCCCACGAGCGAACGCCCCTGGGCCTACGCCTTCGAGGTTTACGCCACGGTCGACGGCCGAAGGATCGGACGGACCTATTTCCAGTCCGAAGCGAACTGGCTCTACGAGTTCCGCTGAGGCGGAACCCGCTTCTTGAAATCCTCCGGAAATTTCTTCATGTAGGACCGGGCGATCACCCCGACGGTGTCGCCCAGGGCGCAAATCACCTTGCCGGTGATGTTTTCCCCGACCCGCTCCAGGTTCGGCAGATCCGCGGGATCGCCGCCGCCCTCGAGCATCCGCTCCAAGATCCGGGTGGTCCATTCGCTGCCTTCCCGGCACGGGGTGCATTGCCCGCAGGATTCGTGCGCCAAGAATCGCTCGATGTTGTGGGCGACCATGGCCATGTCCACGGTCTCATCCATGACGATGATCCCCCCCGCCCCCAGGAAGGAGCCGACCGTCCGCAGGCCCTCGAAATCCATCGGGACGTCGAGATCGGCCTCCGAGAGGACCGGGGTGGAGGTTCCGCCCGGGATCACGGCCTTGAGCTTGCGGCCGCCCGCCACGCCGCCCGCCTCCTCGATGATCTTGCGCAGGGGAGTGCCCATGGGAAATTCATAGACCCCCGGCTTGGCCACATGGCCGCTGATGGAGTATAGGGCGGTGCCCCCGCATTTCGGGGTGCCCAGCCCGGCGAACCAGGCGCCGCCCCGCCGCAGGATCGAGGGAAGCATCGAGAGGGTTTCGACGTTGTTGACCACCGTCGGCCGCCCCATGAGCCCGGAGACGGTCGGAAAAGGCGGGGGCTGGCGGGGCCAGGCCTTCTTGCCCTCCATGGTTTCCAGGAGCGCGGTGTCCAGGCCCGAGATGTAGGTGCCCGCCCCCCGCATCTGGTCCACCCGGCAGGAAAACCCCGAGCCCAGGATGTTTTCGCCGATGAGCCCCGCAGCGCGGGCCTCCTCCAGGGCCTGGGCCAGAATCTTGTATTGGCGGGCGTATTCCCCGCGGATGAAAATAAAGGCGTCCTTGGCCCCGATCGCGGAGGCCGCGATCAAAAGGCCCTCGATCAATTGATGCGGGGCCCGCTCCATGAGCACCCGGTCCTTGTAGCAGCCCGGCTCGGACTCGTCGGCGTTGGCCACGACAAATCGCGGACCCGGGGATTTTTCCTCCGGGGGCACGGAGGCCCACTTCACCCCCACGTAAAACCCGGCGCCCCCGAGGCCGCGAAGATTGGATTTCTTGACCTCTTCGAGCACCCCGGCGGGCTTGAGTTCCAAGGCCTTCTTGAGGCCCTCATAGCCGCCCAGGCGGCGGTAGGTTTCCAGGGCGTGCAGTTGGGGCTCGGCGAAATGCTCCGTCAGGACCTTGGCCGTCATTTCAGCTTCTCCACCAGGGAATCGACCAAAGCCTCGGTCGCCTTGCCATGAAGCTCCTCGTTGACCAGGAGCGCGGGGGCTTGCTCGCAGGCGCCCAGGCACTCCATGCGCTCGAAGCTCAAGCGCCCGTCCGGGGTCACCGCGCCTTCCTTGACCCCCAGCTTGGCTTCCAAGCGGGCCGCCATCTTGTCGGAGCCGGCCAACGCGCAGGACAAGGTCCGGCACAGCCCGATGCGGTGGCGGCCGACGGGCTGGGCGGTGAAATACGGGAAGAAGGTCGCCACCGAATGGACATGGGCGGCGCTGGTCTTGAAGAGCTCCGCCAAATACAACTCGTCCTCGGGGCGAATTTGGCGCCGCCACTCCTGGACCTGGCGCATGGCCTCGATGAGGCCCATCATCGGATAGGGATAGCGGGTGGTCCAGCTCCTCAGCTGGGCCTGCTCCTCGGCGGAAAACGGCGCGGCGGCGGTTTTGCTCACCTGTCGAGCTCCCCGGCGATCATGTTCACCGAGCCGAAGGTGGGGATCACGTCGGCGATGAAGCTCCCCTGGAGGAGCTTGGGCAGGGCGGCCAGGATGAAAAGGCACGGCGGCCGGACCCGCACCCGGGACGGCCGGTCGCCCCCGTCGGAGGCCACGTGGAACCCGAGCTCCCCGTTGCCCCCTTCCACGGGGAAGTAGCCCTCGCCCTTGGGAATCTTGATGCCCCAGGTCCACATCACCATCTGAAAATGGTTCATGAGGCCCTCGATGGAGCCGTAGGTCGCCTCCTTGGGCGGAAGGGTGACCGCGCGGTCCCCGGCCAAAATCCCGGGGGCTGCTTTCCGATCGGCCCCCTGCAGGGTTTGATCGACCTTGGCCTGGTATTTGGCCAATAGAGCGGTGTCGCCGTGCTTGCCCGCGTCCTGAAGCTCGAAGGCGTCCTTCATCTGGGACGGCTCCAGGGAATGCGCCCCCCCGGGAATTTTCTCCAGGCATTGCTCGACCAGGCGCAGGCTCTGCTCGAGCTCCGCCAGCCGCACCAGGTAGCGGTCGAAATTGTCGCCCCGCGTGCCGACCGGAACCTCGAAATCAAGCCGGTCGTAGATCAGGTACGGCCGCGCCCGCCGCACGTCGTAAGGCACGCCCGTGGAGCGCAAAAACGGCCCGGTGATCCCGTAGGCCAGGGCGTCTTCCTTGGAGATGATTCCGGTGCCTTCGACCCGGTCCATGAAAATCCGATTCTTGGTGAGGAGGGCGTCGGAGTCCCGGACCGCCTCGCGGACCACGGCGAAGGCTTTGCGCACGCCCGCGGCGAAATCGGACGGCAGGTCGGATTTGACCCCGCCGATTCGAGTGTAGGAGGTGGTGACCCGGGCGCCCGTCAAGCCGTCGACGAGCTGGTAGAGCTCCTCCCGGGCCTTGATGAGGTATAGAAAAACCGTAAAGGCGCCCAGCTCCATGGCGCTGGCCGCCACGCAGGTCAGGTGGTCCGTCGCGCGGGACAGCTCGCAGGCCAGGGTGCGCAGGTATTGCCCGCGTTCGGGGACGACGATCCCGGCCAGGGACTCGGCCGCCAGGCAGTAGCCGACGTTGTTGATGAGCGGCGAGACGTAGTTGAGGCGGTCGGTCCAGGGCACCACGTCGTTCCAGACCTCGGCCTCGGCGTGCTTCTCGAAGGCCCGGTGCAGGTAGCCGATTTCGACCTCGGTGTGGACGATGCGTTCCCCGTCGAGCTCCAGCACCAGCCGGACGACGCCGTGCATGGAGGGGTGGGCCGGGCCCATGTTGAGCATATACGTCCGCCGCTCGGTCATTTCACTCCCCCCGCAACGCCGGGCGGATGGCGTTGAAGCTGGGATTTTGGGCGGCTTCCCCGCCGGCCGGCCCGATCAAGGGCTGGCGCTTGGCGATGGGATAGTCCTTGCGCAGGGGATGTCCCTGAAATTCCTCGTAGAGCAAAAGCCGCTTGATCGCCGGGCGGTCGGCGAACGGGACGCCGAACATGTCCCAGACCTCCCGCTCCAGCCAATCGGCCGCCGGCCACAAGCCGGCCGCCGATTTGGGAATTCCCGTTTCCGCGCCCACGCGGCACTCCACGGTCAGGCGGCCCCCTTCCTGCCCCGTCGCGGGGTCGAGCTTCATCAGCCGGTAGACCACCTTGAAGCGCGGGCCGGAAGGCTCGGACTTGGAAAGATCCAGGGCCGTTAAATCGACGAGCACGTTGAAGCCCTCCGCCTTCAGCGCCGCCAGCGCGTCGTGGAGGACGGCGGGTTCGACGGACCGGATTTCCTGGCTCACGCCGTTCCTCCCGTGCGGCCGCCCTGCCGTTGGATTTTCTCCTGGAGCATCATCAGTCCCTGGATGACGGTCTCCGGGCGCGGAGGACAGCCGGGGATGTAGAGGTCCACCGGGAGGATCGTGTCGATGCCCTGGACGGTGGCGTAATTATTGTAGAACCCGCCGGTGCAGGTGCACACTCCGAAGGCCACGACCCATTTCGGGGCCACCATCTGATCATAGATCCGGCGCAGGACGGGGGCGATCTTGTGGCTGATGGTCCCCACCACCATGAGCACGTCGGCCTGCCTCGGGGAAAAACGGGGGAAGCCCGCGCCGAAACGGTCCATGTCGTAATGCGAGGCCGCCGTCGACATGTACTCCATGCCGCAGCAGGCCGTCACGAAAGGATACTGAAAGATGGAATATTTCCGGGCCCAGCCCAGGGCCGCTTCCAGCTGGGTGGTCATGGTCCCGGCCGGAGACGAGTCGCCGACTTCCGAATTCAACATTCCAAGGCTCCCTTCCGCCAAAAATAAACCAGCATGAACCCCACCAGACCCGTGAAAAGCGTGGCCGACACGGCCAGCGGCAAGGACAGCGCCGGCCGGCTCAGCGCCCAGGGCAGAAGAAACGCCAGGTCCACGTCGAAGACCACGAACAGAACCGCGTAACGCAGGAACATCGGGGACATCCGGGGGGCGGCGGAGGCGATGGGGCGCATTCCGGTCTCGTAGGGCTCCAGGGCGTCTCCTTCCCGCTTGGAGCGCGGACCCAGGAGCGTCCCCGCGCAGCTGAACGCGACGACCAGGGCCAGGACCACGGCCAAATCCGCCAGCAGGGCGAAGCCCGCGTTCACAGGAGCCTCCCGAGAAGCCCCTTGAAAATCCAAGGCGCCAGGCCCAGCAGGACCGCGCCGACGGCGCAGGCCCAAACCACGACGCGTTCCGGGGAAAATTCTTGGGCCTCTTCCCCGGGGGGCGCCGCCGCGGGGGACGGTTCCAGCCACATTTCCTTGACCATCCCCAGATAGTAGCCCAAGGCGACCAAGGACGCCAGCGCGGCGACGGCGGCGGGGAAATAAAGGCCCGCCTTCACGGCCTCCCACCAGACGAAAAACTTGGCAAAGAATCCTCCGGTCGGCGGAATCCCGGCCAGACAGAAGGCCAGCGCCGCGGCGCCGGCGGCGGCCCAGGGCCGGCGGGCGCCCAGGCCCTTGAGGTCTTTCCACTCGGAGACCCCGGAGGACTTCAGGAAAACGAAGATGCCGTTGCTCATGAAAAGATACGCCGTCAGGTAGAAAAAGACCGGAGCCGCGGCCTCGGGCAGGGCTCCTTGGGCGGCCCAGGCGCCGACCCCCAGGACCAGGTTTCCGGCATGGGAAATGGAGGAGTAGGCCAGCAGGCGCTGGAGCCGGTTTTGGCGCAGGGCCAGGATCGCCCCGAAAAGGGCGGTCGCCGCCCCCAACCAGGGAAGCGCTCGGCAAAGCGGGGATTCGGGCAGGATGGCGGCGATCCTCAGCAGCAGAAGCACCCCGGCGGCCTTCATCGAGGTCGAAAGAAACCCCGCGAGATCGGCTTGCGCCGATTCATAGACGTCCGGCAGCCAGAAGTGCAGCGGGAAGGCCCCCACCTTGAACAAGGCCGCCGCTCCCATCAAGGCCACCGCCGCCCGCGCCAACGGGGCGTCCACCGCGCGAATCAATAAAAGGCTTCCGGTTTGATGGTAATGCAATGCCATGCCCAGCAAAAACAGCGCCCCCGCCAGCCCCCCCGCGAAGAAATATTTCACCGCGGCTTCGAGGGAAGCCCGTTCCCCCTTGGGCCCGGACCGGGCCACCAACGCGTATGCCGGAAGCGACATGAATTCCAAGCCCAGGAACAACATCAGGAGGTTGCCGGAAGCGGCGAGCAGGCCCATGCCCAGGACGCTTCCCAAAAGAAGGGCCGGAGGAACCTCGTCGTCCCAGTCCAGGAGCAGGGCCGCCGGCAGGGCCCCCAGGCAAAAGAGGCCTTGCCAGGCCAGGCCGATACCGTCCACGGAAATCAACGGATGGCCGGCCAGGCCGGGGGCGGCCAGGCGCAGTTGAAAAACGGCCGCCAAAAGCGCGGCGACGGTCACGATGCGCAGGGCCGGCCGGGAGAAGCCCGGGAACATGCCCGCGCCCAAGGTGAAAAGCGCCGCGGCCGCTAAGGTGGCTTGGGGCCACAGGGCCGGAAGCCCGAGGACGGCCCAGGTGGAAGGGGTCATGGCGCGGCCCCCAAAGACGGCGCCCGGGCCAGGGCCGCCGCCGCCGGTTCGATGACCGACAGCAGGGGCCCGGGGCAGAGCCCGATCCAAATCATCAGGGCCAGCAGCAGCCCGAGCACGGCCTTATCCAGCGTCCCGAGATCGGTGACCTTGGCGCTGACCGAGGAAGGTCCCGGCTCGCCCCAGAACACCCGCTGGTAGGCCGGAAGCGCGTAGGCCGCGGAGAGAACGATCCCCGCCGCCCCCGCCACGGCGAAGACCGGGATGACCCGGGTGATTCCGGCCAGGCACATGAATTCGCCCACGAAGCCGTTGAGGCCGGGCACGCCGATCGACGCCAGGATGCTCACCCCGAAACAGACGCTGAGCCACGGAGCGCGGTCGACCAAGTCCCCGAAATCCCCCACGCCCCGCTTGTGCCCCTTCTCGTACAGGGCGCCGACCAACAGGAAGAGGGCGCCGGTCGTCAAGCCGTGGTTGACCATCTGCAGGGTCCCCCCCGCCAGCCCTTCGGGAGTCCGGGACAGGACGCCCAGCACGCAGAACCCGAGGTGGGCCACGCTGGAGTAGGCGATCAGGCGCTTGAGATCGTCCTGGACCGCGGCGCAGATGGAGCCGTAAATGATGTTGACGGCCGCCGCGGCGGCCAGCCAGGGAAGAATCTGCCAGGTCAAGTCCGAGAACGCCCCCAAGCCCAGGCGCATGATCCCGTAGAGGCCCATTTTCAGCAGGACCCCGGCCAGCATGACCGAGCCCGCGGCGGGGGCCTCGGTATGGGCGTCCGGCAGCCAGGTGTGAAGCGGCACCAAGGGAACTTTCACCCCGAAGCCGATCAGCAGGCAGAGCAGGACCCATATAGCCGCCGAAGGCGGCACGGAATTGCCGTCCAAGAGGGCCATGTCCCACGTCCAAGTCCCGGTGGCGGCGTGGTGGAAAGTCACCAAACAAAGGATCCCTAATAAAAGAAACAGGCTCCCGAAAAAAGTGAACAAAAAGAATTTTACGGCCGCCTTCCGGCGGCCGTCGGAACCCCACACCCCTATAATAAAGAACATCGGCAACAGCACCGCCTCCCAAAAAATGTAAAAGACCAACAAGTCCCGCGCCAGGAAAACCCCTAGAACCCCCGCCTCCAAGAACAAGAAGGCGGACCAGTAGGCCGCGGAAACTTCCTTTTCCCAAGAGGAGAGAACGCATACGACGGTTAAAAACGCCGTCAGCCAACAGAGCACCAGGGAAAGCCCGTCGGCGGCGAGATGGTATTGAATGCCGAAAAGCCACGGGGCGCCCGCTTCCTCCAAGCCCCATCCGCCCTCCCCGACCGAGTAGGGAACCAGGAGCCAGAAACTGTAGGCCAAAACCCCCGCCGCCACGGCCAGGGCCACCCACCGAGGCGCTCGTCCTTTGCCGGGAGCGAAGACCAAGAGTCCCCCCAAAGCCGGGGCCAGCCACAGCAGGGTCAGCCAGCCCATCCGAGGACCCCCGCGCCCAGTAGAACCGCCGCCGCCGCGGCGACCCACCAAAGATAATCGTTGAGCCCGAGCGCCGGCAAGGCCGCGCCCGCGCGCGCCGCCAAGGCCGCGCCTTCGGCGGTCCATTCGATCAGGCCGTCCCAGATTTTCTTGTCCCAGATCCGCCCGAGCCAGCCCCCGGCCGCCATAAATCCCGAGGGGACCAGTCCCGCCAGGGTCCGAAACCCGAAATCCGTGGAAACGAAGGACGCTAAGCCGGGGTTTTTTCGGCGCCACTCCCAATCCCAGGAAGGCAAGCCGGTGGTCAGCAGCCAGGCGCCCGTGATTCCCACCGCGGCGGGAATCGTCCCGGCCGCGAAAGCGGTCCAGGAAAAATGAGGCAGGGCCATCGCCCCCGCCGGAGACAAAGCCCCCGACCCCAGGAGGCGGTCGGCCGAGGCCGCGAGCCAGCCCGCCCCCAGGGAACCGACGGCCAGCAGGGCCGCCGGCCCCGCCATGTCGACGCCGGGCTCATGCATGGGGCGGGCCGTTTGCTCCGGGCGCGGGCCGAGGAAGGTCAAAAACATCATCCGGAAAATGTAGAAAGCCCCGATCAGGGACGCCGACATGCCCGCGACCGCGAAGGGGGCTCCCGCCCCCAGGGCCGCGTGAAGGATGGCGTCCTTGCTGTAGAATCCCGCCGCCGGCCAAATCCCGGCCAGGGAAAGCGCCGCCAGAACGAAGCAGGCGCAGGTCAACGGCATGGACTTCCAAAGACCGCCGACCTCGGAGACTCCCGCGGTGGACTTGTGAAGGCCGTGGGCGATGTTTCCGGCGCACAGGAACAGCGTGGCCTTAAAAAAACCGTGGATGACCAAGTGGAAAACCGCCACTCCGACCGAACCCAGACCGAGGGCGAAGGCCATCAACCCCAGATGGCTCACGGTGGAATAGGCCAGAATCCGCTTGAGGTCGGTTTGGGCGCAGGCCAGAAGGCCCGCGAACACCGCGGTGGCGGCCCCGACCCAGGCCACCAGGTCCGCAAGGCCCGGCACGGCGCAGATCAGAGGCCAGCAGCGCGCGGCCAGGAAAATCCCGGCCGTCACCATGGTGGCCGCGTGCATCAGCGCTGAGGCCGGGGTCGGTCCCTCCATCGCGTCCGGGAGCCAGAAGTAGAGCGGAATCTGCGCGGATTTAGCGGCCGCGCCCCAAAGGATGAAGAAAGCGGCCAGGGGAAGCAGGGCCGAGCCCGTCTGGGACATCGCCTCGAACATCAGTTGGAACCGGGTATGCCCGAACACCGCCAAAAGCAGAAGGACCGCGATCAGCAGTCCGGCGTCTCCGACGCGGTTGACCAGAAAGGCCTGGAGCGCCGCGTCGCGGGCCGGCTTCTTGCGGGTCCAGAACCCGATCAGGAAATAGGACGCCACGCCGACGCCCTCCCAGAAAAGGTAAAGCTGGGCGAGGTTGTTGGAAAGCAGAAGGCCGATCATGCAAAGGTAAAAAAGATGGAAGACGAGCATGAAGCGGGGAAAGCCCGGATCCTCCCGCATATAGCCCGAGGCGTAGAGGTGAATGAGGGCCCCGACCAAGGACACCATGCAGAGGACCGCGCTGCCGATCCCGTCCACCCGGACCCCGAAGGTGATTTCCCAGCTCCCCGCCGTCATCCAGGCCCCGAGCGGGACGTCCAGGCCCCAGCCGCCGCCGTAAACCCGCGCCGCCAACGAGAAGCTCGCGGCGGTGACGGCCGCGCAGGAGAGCAGGATGGGCCAATGAGTCCACCTCGGCCGCCAGGCCCGCAACAACAGCCCGGCCAGGATGGCCGCGGCGGGAGAGAGAAACAGGACCCAGACCGCCGCCGGAACCGCGACCTCCTTCACGAGGCCTCCCCGGAAAGCTCGCCCAACTCGCGGAGGGCGGAGGTCTCCAGACCCCCGCCGCAATCGGAAAGGCGGATGATCAACGACAGCCCCACGACGGCCTCCGCGGCGGCGACCGCGATCACCAAAAGGGCCGCCGCCAAGCCCGCCGAGTCGGAAAGGCCGCAGGCCACCTGCACTAAAAGCAAGGCGGCGGCGTTGACCATCAACTCGAGCCCTAAAAGCATCGCCAGCAGTTGGCGCCGGATCAGCAACATGGACAATCCCGCCAGAAAAAGGAACCCTCCCGCGGTCCAGAGCGCCGCGGTCATCGAGGGTCTCCCGGCCGCCGGATCGGAAGAGCCAGCCCGGCGAACAGGAGCAGCAGGCCGACCGCCTCGGTGGCGACGGCATAGGGTCCGAACAAGACCGCCCCCAGATAAGACGCGGCCGGGACCGGAGCGCTCGCGGCCGGACCGGAGGAAACCGCCCCGACCAGAGCTCCCATTTCCAAGACCAACCCGGCCAGCAGGGCGGCGACCAGAACGGGCGGGATCCGCATTTCGGCCCAGCGTTTCTCCACGGGGACCGGAGCCGCGAGAATGGTCATGACGACCAGGACCATGACGGCCCCGGCGTAGATCATGACCTGTAAAAATCCCAGCAACGGGGCCCCCGCCAAATAGATCAAGGCGCCGGTCTGGAGAAGGACCACCAGAAGGCAAAGCGCGCTGGCGTAAAGGCTCCGCTGGAGGATCATCAGCACGGCGAACACCGCCGCGACGGTTCCCGCAACCCAAGCCGCTATCTGGGCCATATGAGGGCCCATTTTATGTATTTCTTAATAGCGCATCAAGGACGGATTTCCAGGGAGGAGGCGTCCGGAGGGACGGTCAAGGAAAGCTTTTGATTGTTGAAGAATTTGTAGACGACGGGCCCCTTGCCCGCCAGGTCTTTCAAGGGAATGAGGAAAAATTTATAGTCGTGAGAATCCCCGTCGACCTCGTCATGGATGAAACACAGGACCGGATTCTCGGGATCGGCGGCGGGCAGGCCGGTTTTCTTGGATTCGATGTTGCTGGAGTAGAATAGGCGGTACGACTCCCCGCCCATGGAGATGTCGGTCCCGGCCTTGTAGGTGGCGGAAAACAACTCCGCGATGCGAAGCTCGTACGCCTTGCCGGCCCCATCCTTGCTGACGACGATGTAGTTGTTGAGCTTGGCGCGGAAGATGCTGACTGAAAGGGAGACGCTGTAAGAGGAGCGGTGGACCACCCATCGCCCGGACATCCCCCGCTCGATCTTGAAAAACCGGGGTTCCGTCCAGCCCTCCCCCAGAACCGACATGTACCCGTCGCCCTCCAGATCGATGTGCCCGCTCAAATAGGTTTTGTCGACCCCCACGCCGAAAGCGTCCGAGGCGGTCCAATGCTTGTTGAGGATGTCGGTCAGCGGCACCGTGACCCCCGGCCCTTGGCCCCGCACGAAGCTCCCCTGGGGAACGGGCTTGAGCACCGCGGAGTAGGGGATTTCAGGCAGTGGCGGGACGGCGACGACGGCGGCGGCCGGAAAGGCCGCGAACAGGAGCAGTAAAATAGCCGCCAGGGGCGCCATCCCGCATATTATGACAGGGCCCGGAAATCTACTGGAGGGCCCACCGGGTCGCGCCGGGGCGGAAAAGGACCTGGGGCGGTTTGGTCCCTAAGACCTAGTCCCCGCCCTGCTGGCGGGCTTTCTCCAGCTCCTCGGCCTTGAGCTTGAGCTCCTCGGGAAGGGTGTCCATGACGGTTTCCTCGATGATGTTGGGCTCCGAGACCTTGAGCCCCCAGAGGAGGAACACGCTCAGCACCGCCGGGACGATGTAATAGCCGATGCGAAAGATCAGGGAGGCCACCATCGCGGCCTCCCAATCGGTGCCCAGGCTTTTGAAGACCGCCGCCATCGAGGCCTCCATGGCCCCCAGCCCGCCCGGAAGGATCGGGATCAAGGTAGCCGCCTGGCCCACGGCGAAACCCGCGCTGAGCGGCCCCACCGAAACCTCGACGCCGACCGCCTTGAAGCCGTAGTAGAGCGTCAGCATCATGCACAGCCAGTCCAGGCAGGTGTAGCCGAAGGTCTTGGTCAACCGCCCGCGGTCCTGGTGGATGGTGTCCAGGCCGCGGTTGAGCTGTTCCATGAATTTCTCGAAATCCTCGCGGGGGATCTCGCTGCCCGCGAAAATGTAGGCCGCGTAGTTGACCCACTGAAACACCGTCCGGGAAATCCGCCCCCGGAGCTCCCGGTCGAAGAAGAACATCAAGAGAGGCACGGCCGTGGCCAGAACCATGCCCAGGCCCAGGATTCCCTCCATGATCCGCCAGTGCCCGCCCCGCAGGCTGAACCAGAGGTAGGCCGTCCCCTCGAAGATGATCACGGCCAGGACGAAATAAAGGATGGCCGTGCTCACGACCGAGGCGGTCACCGTGGTGCCGTAGGGGACCTGGCGCTTCCTGAGGAGATGCGCCTTCAAAGCGAAACCGCTGACCCCGGCCGAGGAGACGAAATAGTTGGCCGTCGTGGACACGAAGGCGATGCCGAAAACCTCCGCGAACGAGAGCCGGTGGCCCAGGAGCCCCAGAATTTCCCGCAGGGCCAGGGCGATGAAAAAGTAGCTCAGGCCCGAGGCGGCCACGGAAATCCAGACGTATTTCCAGCGGATGTGCTGGGCGACGGAGAGAAGCTCTCCGACGTTGTTGAGGATCAGGCCGCCCAGAATCGCCGAGGACAGGAGGATGCCCACCGCCAGGACCATCCTCTGGTTCGGGACCTTCCGTCCCGACCAGAGCCGGACGAAGGTCTCCCGGAGCTTTTTGGGCATCGCAAAGCATTATACCCAAGACCGCGCCCGGAAAATAGGCGCGGGCTCGGAGAAAATCCCGGCTAGGCCCCCGGCCTGGGCCCCAGGGCCCCGGCCGGGGGGCCCCATTGGGCGGGGGGGCGGGGGGGGGGGGGGGTTT
>CAYHPY010000018.1:0-28411 GCA_964358485.1 uncultured Elusimicrobia bacterium | reverse complement strand
CCCCGCCCCCGCAAACTCGGCGGGGGCGCGGACAAAACCCCGGCTCGCCCCCCGGCCGGGGCCCTCGGCCCTGGCCGGGCGTCCCCTTTGGCCCTGGTCGCGGGCCGGGGGAGGGGCTATCCTTAACCCATGACCTTGAACCTGCTTATTGCCTTGACCGTTCTGGCGGCTCCGGATT
This sequence comes from uncultured Elusimicrobia bacterium, assembly GCA_964358485.1. Taxonomy (GTDB): domain Bacteria; phylum Elusimicrobiota; class Elusimicrobia; order UBA1565; family UBA9628; genus CAYHPY01. Next base: position 28,233 of record CAYHPY010000018.1, on the reverse strand, counting down.
TACATGCCGCCCGGGCGGAGCCTCCAGGCGCGGAAAAAGACTCCTTGGCGGCGTTTCATCCCAGCCCGGGCCTTCCCCCGGAGGCGGCCGAGCAGGGCCTCACCCGCTTTTTCGATCGCGCGGCCGCCCTTCCCGCTTTCTCTAAGGAAGCCCCCGCCCCCCGCGTCGACCCGTCCCGGTCCGGCTCCGGATCCCCCTCGGTCCGGATGCCCCCCGCCTCCCCCAAATCCGGGCTCGCGGCTCCCGCGGCGGCGGCCCCCGGCCGCCCTTCGTCCCGGCGCTACGAGAAGCTCGTGGAACGGATGCTCTCCAGAGAGGAAACCTCCCGTTACGACACCCTGATTCTGCGCTACGCCGAGCGCTACCAGATCGGTCCGGGGCTTTTGAAAGCCGTCATCGCCGCGGAATCGGAGTTCAAGGCCGGGGCAAAATCCCGCGCCGGCGCCCTGGGCCTGATGCAGGTCATGCCCAAGACCGCCGAAGGCATGGGCGTTTCCCGCCACTCCCTGCTCGATCCGGAAGCCAACATCAAGGCCGGCGCGGCTTATCTGGCCCATCTCTTCAAAATCCTCTACCGCCGCAACGGGCTCAAAGGATCGTTCGCCGCGGCCCCGAAATGGATCGCGCGCCGGGCCATCGCCTGCTACAACGGAGGCCTGCGCTTCCTTAAGAACCGCCCGCTCTACCGGGAAACCCGGGGCTATCTGGCCAAAGTCCTCTATTTCTGGTCCTCCGAGCTTTCCCGCCTGAGACTCCCCTCCAGCGGGCCCCTTCTGGCTTCCCGGTATTGACGCCGGGGACTTTCTCTGCTACATATTAGCTGCATGCCCCATTCCCCGGCGGGACCCGCCGTTTGAAAAAAGTCGTCATCGTCGATGACGATCCTGGGATGTTGGAGTTCGCCTCCTTCATCCTGGGCCGCGTCTACGAGGTCCAGACCGCTCCGGACGGCGTGGCGGGCCTGGAACTCATCGAAAAGGTGCGCCCGGACCTGGTCCTGCTGGACCTGCTCATGCCGCGGATGCACGGCTTCGAGGTGTGCCGCAAAATCCGGGAAAACCCCGCCTTGAAGCACATCAAGGTGCTCATCAGCTCCTCGAAGTCCTACATGCACGACATCCACACCGCCAAAGAGGCCGGGGCCGACGACTACCTAGTCAAGCCCTACGAAACCGCCGCCCTCCTCTGGAAAGTCGAGGAGCTCATCGGCGAGGTCAAAACCCCTCTGACCCTGAAATTCTGGGGCACCCGGGGCTCTTTGCCCTCCCCCGGCCCCGCGACCGCGCGCTACGGCGGCAACACTCCCTGCACCGAACTGCGGGTCGGAGAGACCGTCATCATCGTGGACGCCGGCTCGGGCCTTCGGGAGTTGGGACTCTCGTTGATGAAGGAATTCAAGGACAAGCCCCTGGACGCCCACCTTTTCGTCGGCCACACCCATTGGGACCACATCCAGGGCTTTCCCTTTTTCGTGCCGGCCTACCTCCCGAACAACAAAATCAACGTCTACGGCGTGCACGGGACCACGCAGGGCTTCTCCGACATCCTGGCCGGTCAAATGGCGCCGAACTACTTCCCCGTGGCCATGAAGGAGATGGCCGCCCGCATCCGGGTCAACGAACTCTCCGGGGTGAGCAACCTGGGCCCGGTCAAGGTCACCTACCATTATCTCAACCACCCCGGGATCACGATCGGCTTTCGCTTCGAGTCCAAAAACTGGACGGTCTCCTACATCAGCGACCACGAGCCCTACCAGAAGCTCAACAACAAAGGGGAGTTCTCCGACAAGGAGGACGCCGCCATCGCCCGCTTCGTGGAGGGCAGCGATCTGCTCATCAGCGAGGCCCAATACACGGGAGATGAGTACAAGTACAAGAAATCCTGGGGCCACAGCACCTTCCAAGACGTGCTGGACCTGGCCTCCAAGGCCAAGGTCAAGCAACTGGCCCTCTTCCATCACGACCCCACCCACAACGACGAGCTCATGGACAAATACGTGGCCGAAAGCGAGGAATACCTGGCCAAGCACGCGCAGGGGATCAAGGTCTTCGGGGCGATGGAAGGAATGACCTTAAACTTCTAGAACCCAAAGGGTTCTAGAAGTCCTAGTTTCTTTTTCGCTCCGTCCCCGTCTTTTTTTTCCTTCTCGAATGCTAAAATCCGGGGATGTCTTTTGACCCCCGGACCTTCCTCCGGTTTTTCTTGCTGGCCGCCGTCCACTCCCTCAGCAAGCTCTTCTTCCGCTTCCGGGTGCAATGGGTGGGCAAACGCCCCCGGCATCCCTTTCGGGAGGCCCGGGTCGTGATCCTCCTCAATCACACCAGCCTCATGGAGCCGATCTTCCTGGCCCTGCCTCCCGTCGGTTGGCTTTGGAAGGCGGCGGGGCGGGGGCTCATGCCGGGGGCCGACAGCACCCTGGACCGCCCCCTGGTGGGGCGCTTTTTCAAATGGATGGTTCCCGACGCCGTGAGCGTCACCCGCAACCGCGACCACACCTGGCGGGATTTTCTTTCCCGGATTCAAGGGGGCAAGATCGTGGTCATGTCCCCGGAGGGCCGGATGAAACGCCGGACGGGCCTGGACAAGCACGGCCGCCCGATGAGCATGCGGGGCGGGATATCAGATGTCCTGGACCGTGTGGAGGACGGGACCTTGGTGATCCTCTACAGCGGAGGCCTGCACCATGTCCAGGCGCCCGGGGAGGGCTGGCCCAAGCCCTTTCAAGAAGTCCGCGCGCGCCTGGAGGAAATGCCGGTTTCCCAATACAAGAAGCTCATGGCCCACGGCTCCCCGGAGTTTAGGACAAACGTCATGGCGGACCTGGAAAAGCGCCGCGACCGGCATTGCGCCTGGGAGTAGCCCCCCCCTCAGTCGTTGGTCGGGAACAAAACACCCTCCTCACTCGTATTATGGATAAGGGACGGAAAACCTGTTACACTGAGGAGGAAAGAATATGGGACTCATTTACGCGCCCGCGACGGTCGCCGGGCCCAAGGGAAAAACTTCCTTGAAGTTTTTAGTGGACACCGGAGCCAGCTATACGGTGCTGCCCCAGGAAGCTTGGACCCGGCTGGGACTCAAATCCACCCGGGTGATGACGTTCACCTTGGCCGACGGCTCTGAACTCCGGCGCCGAATCTCGGAATGCCGAATTCAACTCAAAGGATTGCGGGCGACGACCCCCGTCGTCTTGGGCGAAGGCGATGACAGTGCCCTCCTGGGAACCATAACCTTGGAGATCATGGGCCTGATGCTCGATCCGTTCAGCCGCAGCATCGAGCCGATGCGGATGATGCTGGCGGCGCACCAAGTTGCGGCGGCTTACCCGCAAACGACCCGGGGTTAGCCGAACTCCCATTACTCCCTAACCCAAAAAAGAGCTGAAAAAATATAGAAATGAACTCGCCGCGCGGCCAATGCCGGTCAGTTAAGCTGTTCCTCGTCGAGGACTGTCATCGGTAGACTGCGCGCGAAAGCGCAATGCCGGCCTATTCCTGACCATTTCGCCGGAATGAATTGAACGTCAGACTTGAAGTACTCGGTCCAGGACCGAGTTCTACAAGCCTGGCACCGCGGTATCATCTCAGAGAAACTCCAAGAGAAAGCAAGACTTTTCGCTCCGGGAGCGCGAGCTTCGCGCTTAAGTGACCGGCATTGGCCGCGCGGCGAGTTCAGATTCAGGAAATTTCAGCGCTTTCCAGGAATAAAGATCTACCGGGCAGCGGCCGGGGAAGGAACGGGCGTCCCGGTGGGAACGGCGTCCAAGGCGCGCTGGACGAGCGCGAAAAACCGGTCCATGTCGAGTTCGGAAGCCGGGTCGTTCCAACCCGCGGTCAGCGCGTAGGAAACGCCGTCCCGGGAGCGGAGCAGAAAGGTCATGTTCACCACGCCGGGCTCCGAGCCGCCCTTATAGCCGACATAGGGGAACCGGGCCGGGTCGACGCGCAGGCCCGGATTGATGGCCAGGATGTCCAAAACCGTCGGATCGTTGCGCCTGCGGAAATGGTCCATCAAGCGGCAAAGGTCCGCGGCGGAGGCGAACCATTCCGCGGTCTCGATGGCGATGGGCTTGGTCCAATTGCCGAGGGCGTCCTCGACGCTCTGGCGGGGCAGGGCGGCCACCTCCGAGTCCAGGAGAAGACGGCGGCCGGCCTCATCGGCCGCCAGGAAGCGGCGGCGCAAAGGCTCGTCGGCCTTGAGCTTGAACAGTTCCAAAGTGGAGAGCATCGGCCGGTTGTCCTGCGGACGGGAATGTCCGGACGGGGCCATGACCCCCTCGACTTGAGCGCGGCCGGCGTGATGGAGGAGGTGGTCGGTGGCGGTGTTGTCGCTCTGGGAGATCATCAGGGCCGCAAGGCCCCAGACCGTCATCGGGGAGCCCGGACGGGCCCGGTGCAGGCTCCCGGAAGGAAAAGAGGTCCAGTCGGCCCGGATGGGAAGAACCTCGTCCCAAGGGCGCCGGCCCTCGGACAGGGCCGCCAGGATGTATAGCTTGAAAGTCGAGCCGATCGCCAGGGACCGGCCGGAGTTGAATTCTTGAAGAACCGCCGGAGCGGACCCGAGCCGCTCCAACCGAAAATTCTTGGCGCCGGGAAGCTTTTGAAGGTCTTCGACGACGGCCGCCAATGGATCGACCGGCGCCCCGACGGGGACGGGGGGCTCATCGGCTTTGGAAAAAATCGGGAAAGTCGCACCCTGTGCGAAACCGGGGGCAAGGAGGAGCCCAAGGAGGAAGGCCCGAAAGCGGGAACCCATCGGAGTTATTGTACCCGAGAATCCCCCTCCCCGAAGGGGTCCTTAGTCCCGGTCCAGGGCTGGGTCCATGGACCCAGAATCAACCCTTCACTTTTTCAAGCCCAGGATCGTAAAGCGGCTTGGGCTCGTACTGCGCCTTGATTCGCTCCCCGAACACCTCGAACTCGAAGTCGCCGAGCTTGGAGGGCCGCTTGCCGGCGTCCACGGCTCTGGCCAGTTCCAAGCCCGCGCCGCTCAAGTAACCGAAGGCGATGCACTTGCCCACGGTGTGGCCGTAGCCGCCGGAGGAGACTCGACCGACGACAGTTCCGTCCAAGTAGATTGTTTCGTTGCCGTAAAGCATCGCCTCCGCCTTTTCCAAGGTGAACCCGCAAAGCTTGCGGCCGACCCCGTTCTTGCGGACGGCCTCCAGGGCCTGGCGCCCCAAGAAATCCCCCTTGTCCAGCTTGACGGCAAATCCCAGGCCCGCCTCATAGGGGTTGTAATCGCCGCTGATGTCGGCGCTCCAGTAGCGGTAGCCTTTTTCCAGGCGCAGGGACTCGATGGCCCGATAACCCGCGTTCCGGAGGCCGAACTGCTTCCCGGCCTCCCAGAGAACCTCGTAGGCGTGGGCGGCGTATTCGGTCGGGATGTGCAGTTCCCAGCCGAGCTCCCCGATATAGGTTACGCGAAGGGCCAAGGCGGGCGCGCAGCCGACATGGATTTCCCGGCAGCGCATGAACGGGAAGGCCTCGTCGGCCATGTTCTCCCGAACCACTTTTTGAAGCAGGTCCCGGGAGCGCGGCCCGCAGACGTTGAGGACCGCCCGCGAGGAAGTGGCGTCGAGCACCGAGACCCGGGCGTCCTTGGGAAGGTTCTTTCGGATCCACGCCAAGTCGTGCAAGGCGAAGGCCGTGCCGGTCACGACGAAAAACTCCTCCTCCGCCGTGCGCGCCACCGTGAGGTCGCATTCGATGCCCCCCTTTTTGTTGCACATCTGGGTGTAGGTCAGGGAACCGACCGGCTTGTCGATCTTGTTGGCGCAGATCCATTCCAGGGACTTGAGGGCGTCGGGCCCCTGGATCAGGAATTTGCTGAAGGGGGTCTGGTCGAACACGACCACCCCCTCGCGGGCGGCCGCGTGCTCCGCGGCCACGAACGGGAAATAATTCGGACGGCCCCAGGCCATGTCCTCAACGGGCTCGGCCCCTTTGGGGGCGAACCAATTCGGCCGCTCCCAGCCCTGCTTGGTGACAAAGCACGCCCCTTGGGCCTTGAGGGTCTCGTGAAGGGGGCTGCGGCGCAGGCCCCGGCAGGACTTCCAGTCCATGTCGGGCCAAGCGATGGAATAATGGTGGCCGTAGGCCTCCAGGGTCCGGTCCAGGATGAACTTGGGGGCCCGGTGGTGCTGGGTGAAGCGCCGGATGTCCACGGCCCAGAGATCCAAGGACGGCTCCCCATGGATGATCCATTCGGCCATCATCTTGCCCACGCCCCCGCCCGCGGCGATGCCGTGGGCGTTGAAGCCCGCCGCCACGAAATAGCCCCGCACCTCCGGGGCCTCCCCCATCAGGAAGGTGCCGTCGGGCGTGAAGGCCTCGGGCCCGTTGATCAGGCGCTTGACCCCGACCGTCTCCATGAGCGGGACGCGCTTGATCGCCAGGGCGGCCAGCTCCTCGAAATGATCGAAGTCGGATTCCAGCAGCTTGCCGTTGAAGTCGCGGGGAATGCCGTCCAAGGCCCAAGGAATAGGGTCGTGCTCGTAGCCCCCCATGACCAGGGCCCCGGCCTCTTCCTTGAAGTACACCAGAAGGTCCGGGTCGCGCATGGTGGGCAGGTCGCGCGGCAAATCGGCGATGGGCTCGGTGACTAGAAATTGGTGTTGCATTGCATGGATCGGGACGCTGACTCCGGCCAGCCGCCCGAGGTCCCGAGCCCATTGCCCAGCGGCATTGACGACGTATTCCGTGGTAATTTCGCCGTGGTCCGTAACGACTCCTTTAACGGAACCTTTTTCAATGACGAAACCTTCGACGTTAACGTCTTCCAGAAACTGAACACCCTTAACTTTTGCCCCTTTGGCCAAGGCCAAAGTTACTGAGGCCGGTTCCACCTGGCCGTCCGTCGGCAGAAACACCGCCCCCACGATCCCGTCCTTTTTCATGATCGGGTAGAGCTTGAGGGCCTCGTCCGGGCCCAGCACCTCGGCTTTGATGCCGAAGCTCCCCGCCATGGTGGCCTGGCGCTTGAGCTCCATGAAGCGGTCCCGGCTGGAGGCGATCCGCAGGCCGCCCACGGCCTTCCATTCGGTCGGCTGGCCGGTCAATTTCTCCAGCTTGGAGTAAAGATCGACGGAGTAGCCCAGCATCCTCGTCACGTTGAGCGAGGACCGTAGCTGGCCGACCAGGCCGGCGGCGTGGAAGGTGGACCCGCTGGTGAGCTTGGAGCGTTCGAGGACCACCACGTCGGTCCAGCCCGCCTCGGCCAGGTGGTAGGCGATCGAGGTCCCGATGATCCCCCCTCCGACGATTACCACGCGCGCGTTGCCCACCATGGCGGCTAGTATATCGAAATTTAGTATCGTTTTACGATGATCGCCCTGCCGATCTCCGAGAGGCGCCGGCTGTTGAGCGCGGCCCGGGAAATGTCCGAGGCGGCCCGCCGCGTCATCCTGGCCAAGGCCCAAAACGGCTTCAGAGTCCGGACCAAGCCCGACTCGAGCTTCGTCACCGACGCGGACCTGGCGGCCGAGAAAAGCTTCCGCGCCGAAATCTCCCGCCGCTACCCGGACCACGGCATCCTCGGAGAGGAGCTTCCCGCCGTGAACCCCGATTCCCCGTACCAATGGATCCTGGACCCCATCGATGGGACCTTGAGCTTCACCCGGGGCATCCCCCTCTACGGCAGCATCCTGGGCCTATTTCACGAAGGGCTTCCGGTGGTCGGGGTCATCGACCATCCGGCCCTCAAGGAACGCTTCAGCGCCGGGGCGGGCCTCGGGGCGTGGCGAAACCAAGACAAGCTCCGCCTGAAAAAGAACGGCCGCTCCCCGGAGGAGGAGATCGTCGCCACGGGAGACCGCGGGCATTTCAAGAAAATGGGGCGGGAAGCAGAATACGACCGCCTCCTGCTTCGCCATCCCCAGGTCCGCTCCTACGCCGACTGTTTCGGCCACACCCTGGCTTTCTCCGGCGCCATCGGCGCCATGGTGGATTACGGAATCAGGGTTTGGGATCTTGCGGCAAGCCAAGTCCTTATCGAGGAAGCCGGGGGCCGCTACCTGGGGCTCGAGCGCCAAGGCGACGGCGCCTCCGCCTTTCACGGGATCATCCTCGGGCGGCCGGAGGTGGTCGAATGGCTGGAGGGGCTCTTCGCCCCGGCCGAGGCGGCCGCATGAACGATGCCCGGCTCCGAAAGGTTCTGGGGCGTCTGCCCGGAGTGGACCCCGAAAAATCCCGGGTGATCCCGCTCTCCGGGGGAATCACCAACCGGAATTTCCGGATTGAGTCCGGCGGCGCCCGCCTGGTCGTGCGCCTGGGCGGGGAGGGCGCGCGTTTTCTCGGCATCGACCGCCGCCGGGAAGCGGCGGCCAGCCGCGCCGCCGCTTCCCTGGGAATCGGCGCCGAAGTCGTGGCCTTTTTTCCCCGTGACCGCGCCCTGGTCACGCGCTTTATCCCGGGCCGGACCATGACCCCGGCCCGCGCGCGCCGGCCCGAAGCCATCCGAAGGATCGGCCGCCGCTTGCGCCAAATCCACGGAGGCCCGCGTTTTCCGGGGCGCTTCTCCCCCTTCGATTCGGCCCGGCGCTACGCCCTCCTGGCCCGCCGCCGGGGCGGCCCCCTTCCGGCCGAGGCCGACCGCGCGCTCAGCCTGATCCCGGCGCTCCAACGGGCCCTGGGCAAGCCCCCCGCCCCGGCCCCCTGCCACAACGATCTGCTGGCCGCCAATTTCCTGGAGCAGGGGCGGACCATCCGCATCATCGACTGGGAATACGCCGGCATGGGAGATCCCGACTTTGATCTGGGGAATTTCTGCGTCAACCAACGGCTCGATGAACCTCAACAAAAGCGCCTGCTTTCGGCCTACGGAATACCGGCATCCGGGGCCGCCTTACGGCGGCTTTCGCTCATGATGCTCGCCTCGGATTTGCGCGAGGGCTTTTGGGGCCTCATCCAATCCCGGCTGAGCCGGCTGGACTTCGATTTCTCGGCTTACGCCCGCAGGCATCTCAGGCGATTTCTCAAAGGAGCCCGCCGCGCGGGTCTCACGAAATGAGCTCCTCGGAAACCATTCTGGTCGTCGACGATGACGCCGACATCCTGGCCGTCACCTGCGCCGCCATCAAACGGGACGGCTACGAGGTGGAGGGCGCGGGCGGAGGCGAGGAAGCCATCGCCAAGCTGGCCCTTCGGCCCTACGACATCGTGCTCAGCGACCTGTTCATGCCCGGGATGATGGGCACCGAGGTCCTCAAGAAAATCAAGGACATCCGTCCGGCCACCGACGTCATCATCATGACCGGCTCCCCGTCCCTGGAGACCGCCATCCAGGCCCTCAAGGACGGCGCCTACGACTACATCCTCAAACCCTTCAAGAAGGACTACCTGCACGCGGTCCTCAAGCGGTGCGCCGACCACCGGTCCACCCGCAAGGAATTGGCCGCGGAGAAACAGCTTCGGGAGGAGCTCCAGGCCGCCTACCAGGAGCTCAAAAAGCTCGAGCATCTCCAGGAGGGCTTCATCGGGCGGGTCAGCCACGAACTCCGGACCCCCCTGGCCCAGGTCCTTGGCTCCCTGGAAATTCTGGAGAAGATGCCCCCGTCCGACCCCGCCAAATTCGCCGAGCGGGTGGCGGTGGCCCGCCGGGGAACCGAGCGCCTCAAGGAGCTGGTCGAGGACATCGTCCGCTTCTCGGCCGTCAGCCGCCCCGACATCAAGCTCGAGGCCTCCGCGGTCCAGGTGCTCCCCATTTTCGAAGCCATCCTGGCCCAGACCAAGACCGAATGGGAGGGCCGCAAGCTCACCGTCCGCCTGTCCTTCGAGCCCGGGACCCCGGCGGTCCTCGGCGATCCCCAGCTCCTGGAACGGGCCTTCCTCCATCTGTTTCGCAACGCCATCCGCTTCAACAAGGAGGGCGGCCGGATCGAAGTCGGCGCCCGCAAGCTCGACAAAACCCTGCTCATCGCCATCAAGGACACCGGAGAGGGAGTCCCCGAGGAGGCGCAGAAAACCATTTTCGACGCCTTCTACCAAATCGCCGAATACATGAGCCGCCAGGTCGGCGGCCTGGGCTTGGGCCTAGCCCTGGTCAAGCGGATCGTCGAGTGCCACGGCGGCTCGGTCCTGGTCGACAGCGCGCAGGGGCAGGGGTCCACCTTCAAGGTCCTGCTGCCTCTGGCCGGGGACTCCGTCCCCCCAAAAAGGCTATAATGACCCAGGATAAATCTGGGAAGGGTGCGTGAGCGGTTGAAACGGCACGACTGGAAATCGTGTAGGGTGTAACAGCCCTCGGGGGTTCGAATCCCCCCCCTTCCGCCAGATTTATGCCCTCCCGAACCGACGCGACGCCCTGGCTCCTGGCCGCCGCTGGCGCCTTGATCCTGGCCGCGGCCCCCGCGCAATACCTGGGCCGCCAGCAGGACGACCTGTTCTACATTATCGGCGCCCATTCCCTGGCCGAAGGCCGTTACGCCCTTCTGACCGCCCTCGGGACTCCCCCGCTGACCGATGTGACCCCGGGCTTGCCGATTCTATTGACCCCGCTGGCCTGGCTGGCCCCGGACCGAATGGGACTCTTCCAAATTTTCGCGGCCCTGCTCCTGGCCGCCTGCCCCTGGGCGGTTTGGGCTTGGCTGAAAACCAAGCTCGGCGAGACCGAGGCCCTGCTCGGGGCGCTGGTATTCGCCACCTCGCCCCTGGTCCTGGCCCAGTCGGGTTGCGTGATGTCCGAGACCCCCTACACCCTGCTCTGCCTCCTTTTCCTGAGCCTCCTGGAAAGGCCAAAGCCTTCCGCCGCCGCGCCCTGGATTCTCCTGGCCATCACCCAAATCCGGGGGGCGGGGCTGAGCCTGGTCCCGGGCGCGCTCCCGCGATCGATGCGCGACCGCGGGTGGAAAGAAACGGGGCGCCTGTTGGCCCCGACCGCGATCGGGCTCCTCCTCTGGTCGTACTGGAGCGAGTCGCGCGCGGGCCGCGTCGACAATTTTTCTGAATGGACCATCAGCTACCAAGGGCGGACATGGACCGAGGCCCTCATGGTTCCCTTGGACAACGTCCTGTTCTATCTCAAAGCCTACGGCGGTTGTTTTCTTCCCCACAACTGGGGACGGACCTCGGCGGGGACTTGGCTCGGCGGCGTCCTGGCCGCCCTCTCGCTTTGGGGCGCCGCCCGCAAGGCCAAATGGGATTGGACCGAGCCCGCCGTCCTGTCCTTGGGGGCCGCCCTCGGGATGCACGTGTTCTGGGGCTGGCAGTACGAGCGCTACCTGCTCCCCCTGCTCCCCCTGATCCTCTACACCGCGGCCGACGGCCTGCGCAAGCATGCCCGTTTTCTTTTTGGCGCCATGCTCGCCTGTCAAATCGCGTTCCATGTCCCGCATTGGCTCAAACCCAACCACATGTCTTTCCCGGAATTGGCGCCCGCCTACGGCTGGCTCAAGGAAAATTCCACGCCCCAGGACGGCCTGGCCAGCCTCCTTTTCGTCCGGGACGGTTTTTTGAGCGGCCTTCCGGCAACTTCCATCCCCGACGCCGCCGATCCCGCGGAACTGTCCCGGAAGCTCAAGGACCGCCGGGTCCGCTGGGTCTTGTTTCAGCGGGTCGAAGTCGGACTCACCCGGGACCATTCCTCCTTCCTGCGGAGAGCGGTCCAAGACGCCCGCGCGCGCCTGGCCGACCCCCGATTCTTCCGACGGGCCCACTCCGACCATGATTACGGGTTTGAGATATTCGAGGTCCGGGACCGATGACCTGGCGCCCCGCCCTGGCGCTCTTGGCCGCGTGCCTGGCCGTCTACGGCCGCTGGGTCCCGGGCGCCGACTTCATCCATGACGACCGCTGGATCATCCAGGAAAACGCCCTGCTCCGGGGCGGCTGGAGCGCCGCCCCCGCCGTGGCCGCCACCGGCTATTGGGAGCAGGCCCAAGGTTCCGCGGCCCCGGTCTCGGAGTTGCGCCCTTTGCTGATGCTCTCCTTCCTGGGACAATCCGCGCTTTTCGGCATGCGGGCGGCCCCGATGCGGGCGGCCAATCTACTGATCCACTTCCTGGCGGGTTTCCTGGTTCTCAAGGTCCTGAGCCGCCGCTTTCCCGCGGACGCCGCCCTGGCCGGAGCCCTGCTTTTCGCCGTCCTGGGCGTCCATGTGGAGGCCGCCGCCGCGTTGACCGGCCGCTCGGAACTGCTTTCGGCCGCTTTCATCCTGGGAGCCTGGCTCCTCCTGGAAGATCCCGTCCGGCCCCGCGCGGCGGGGGGCGTCCTGCTTTTCCTCATGGGCGCGTTCACCAAAGAGCACACTTTTTTATTTCCTTTTTTTCTGGCGCTCGGGGATTGGGTTTTCCACGGCCTGCTCCCCTGGTCCGCCCGGCGCCGGGGCGTTTACGCGGGTCTAGCCGGGGCCGGGGCGGCCGCGCTCGCCGTGCGGCTGGCCGTCCTGGACCGGCCTTTCCATGGGGGCGCGGCGTATTTCGCCGCCACCGCGCCGCTGGACGCCGTCCTGACCTGGGCCAAATTTTTCGCGCTCCACTACGCCGTCCCCGCCGCGGCCGCCACGGAGTTCTGTTCGGATTTCACCAGACCCCTGATCCCCGACTCCGGTCCGGGGGACGCCGCGGCCTGGGCCTGCCTGGCGGCGCTGATTCTGGCGGGCGGGTCGATCCTTTACGGCCTCGCCCGCCGACGCCCCTGGTCGTTCTGGGCCGCGGGGCCCGCTCTATTTTTGCTGCCGACCACGCACCTTGTCGTGTCCCTCGACACGATCGGGGCCGAACGCTTTCTCTACTTTCCCGCCTTGGCGCTGTGCGCGGGCCTGGCGGGACTTTACCGCCTGGTCCAAGCCCGCTCCAAGGCCGCCGCCCTCGCCGGGGCCGGGCTTTTAATTCTTTGGCAAGGATGGAGCGCGTCCGCCCGGGCCAAAACCTGGAATTCCAGCCTGGATTATTACCGGGCGGCGGTCTCCTGTAATCCGGGCTCCGCCCGCGCCCATTCCGCCCTGGGCGCGGAACTCCTGTCGGGTGGAGATGACGCGCAGGGAGTCCGGCTGCTTGAGCGCTCGATTTCGCTCAACCCCAAGCTCAGCCACCCGCATTACAATCTGGCCCTTCGGGCCTGGGAGCGCGGAAATAAAAAAGAGGCGGAGGCCCGCCTGAAAAATGCCCTGGAGCGGGATCCCTCCTCTGCGGACTACTGGGTGCTTTGGGGCGTGATCCAGGAAGGCCTGGGCCGCCCCGGCCCCGCGCGGCAGGCCCATGAACGGGCCCTCGCGCTCCGGCCCTGGGACGAGCGGGCCCATTACAATCTGGCCCGATTGTCTCTTCTGGAAAAAAAACCCGTGGACGCGGCGGAGCACCTGGACCGCTTTTTGAAATCGGCGCCGCAGGACCCCATGGCCCCGTGGGCTCGAAACACCTTGAACGCGCTTCTCAGCCCGCCCCTGGAGGGCCGATGACCCGCAAGGCGCTCCCGTGGTGGCTGGGCGCGGCCACCGCCCTGTTTTATCTCTGCTACCCGTCCCACTTCTTCAATTTCGACGGGGTCGCCTGCGCCATCGCCGTCGACCTCGGGGATTGGGCCCACCTCGTGCACGGCAATCATCTCGGCTATGGACCGATCGCCCTGATGTTGGCCCGGCTCTGGGGACTCCTCGGCTATTCGGGGCCATCGCTTCCCTTGCTGGGCGCCTTGGACAGCCTGCTCGGCGGCGCCGGGGTGGGGGTTTTCGCCGCGCTCCTGCTCCAGGTCGGCCTGGGCCCCTGGGCGGCGCTGGCCGGAGGCATGGCTTTGGCCTCCTCCTACGCTTGGTGGTTCTGGAGCTTGGAAGCCCAGGTGTACATGCTGGGCGCTCTTTTCATGCTCCTGGCGGCCAAGGAGGTCCTGGCGGACAAGCCCCGGCCGCTCCTGGCGGGATCGTTTTTGGCCCTGGCCGCGCTCGGGCATGTGGGGCACTTGTTTTTCGTCCCGGCCTGCCTTTACGCCTTAGCCACCGGCCCCTCCGGGGACCGGCGGCGCTGGCGGGGATTTCTCCTCGCGTTGGGCTTGGTCGTCGCCTCCGCCTACGCCCTGGCGGGCGCCTTGTGCGTGCGCCCCGCAAACTTCGACGAGCTCCGGCTCTGGCTTCTGGGGAGCGCGGCGCTGGGAAAGGACCGATCGTTCAATTGGATCGGCGGGTATTCGGCGGGGAATGTTTGGTTGTGGATTAAAATGACAATCCGAATTTATTCGGATGGCGATGGTTTCGGGGGAACGGAACGGTTGCTCGCCTGGATTCTATCAGGAACGGCTTTAACAACGGCAATAGGGGCAACGGAACAAATTCGAACAAGAGAGGACAAAGGACGGCTTGCCCGCTTTGCGGTTTTATGGATCGCGGGCTACGCCGTCCTTTATATGAATTGGCAACCCCAAACCATGGTCTATCGGATCAGCGACCTGGCGCCGCTTTGGTTTCTGGCCTGCCTGGCGGCGTCCCGCTGGAAGTACGGCTGGACCTGCGTCGCCGTCTGGGCCGTGGCGGCGGGGCATTTCAACGCGACGCGCCTCATCATTCCAAGGATCGACCCCGCGGCCAATGTCCATTACCAGAAGTCCCTCAGCCTGAGAGCCCTGGTGCCGGAGAACGCCTGGCTGGTTGCTTTGACGGTGGATCAGGTTTATTACCCCTATTTCGCCCACCGAAGGCCCCTGAATGTCCGCTATTTCGCGGGCCGCGAGGAGGAATTGGCCAAGCGCCTGGATGCCCTGGCCGCGGCGGGAGAGCCGGTTTTCGTCACCTCGGACACGCTGGAGTTGGAAGGGTGGAAGCCGTTTTTCGAGGCGTATGGGCTGTTTGAAGGGGCTCCGCCGCAAAACGGTTGGAAATTGCTCAGGGTCTCTCGGCGCCCTAAAGAAAAGGGTACCCGAGCGGTAGCCGGAAAAAAAGGTTGAACACCGCCGCCGCGCTCAAAAAAGGACCGAACGGAATCGGATCGTAGCGCTTGAGCTTGCCCCCCCACAACAACGGCACGCCGTAGGCGGCCCCCAGCACCGAGCCCACCATCATGCAGTCGAAGGCCCCCAGGCCGCCGGTCCACGCACCCACGGCCGCCAGGAGCTTGATGTCCCCGCCCCCCATGGCCTCGCGCTTGAAAATGAACTCCCCGGCCGCGGCCACCCCCCAGCACATGCCCAGGCCGATCACCCCGCCGATAAAGGCGCGGGAAAGGGAGCCCAGCCAGGACGCGCTCGCGAAGTAGGGGTTAAACGGCGCGATGAGCAACCCGGCGGCCAATAAGCCCAAGGAGAGCTCGTCGGGGATGATGAAGGTGTCCCAATCGATCAGGGTGACCGCCAGGAGGGCTCCCGCCGCGAGGGTGGCCAAGCCCGCCCAGACCGGGTCGGCCTCCCAGCGGCGCCAGAGGCCCCAGGCCAGCAGGCCCATGGTCAATTCGACGGCGGGGTAGCGGGCGGAGATGGGCTTGCGGCAGCGGCGGCAGCGGCCGCGCAGGAGGGCGTAGCTCAGCAGGGGGATGTTGTCGTGCCAGGCGATGGAGGCCTTGCAGGCGGGGCAACGGGAGCGGGGGCGGACCACGGACTCGCCCTTGGGGACGCGGTGGGCCACCACGTTGAGAAAGCTTCCCAGGACCAAGCCCAACCAAAAAACGAGGAATTCCATCGAATCAGCGGAAAACGAGAGGCCCGCCCTTTCGGGCGGGCCTCTGTTCCGTTTTCAGTCCGTCCGGGATTAGTATCCCGTCCAGATGCTACCTTTCGTGTCCGTGTGGGTGCAGTTTACAATCATCGTCCCGAAGTTGCTGTTCGTGTTGACGTTGTTGTAGTGCCAACCGCTCCCGTCGGACGGCGCGGCGTCTTCCTCGGCGGTCGAAGAATCCGAATGGTAGTTCGGAGCCTTAGACACCGGGACGGTCGCCAGGTACTTGCCTGAGACGGTCAACGACGCCATCTGGGAGGGATACAACCCTTCCATGTCGCCGTAGTAGATGCTCAGGGCGGACCGAATCGAACCGAGATTGCCCTTGGAGGCTCCCTCGCTCGACTTACGGATGAGTTCCGCGAACTTCGGTATGGCGATAGCCGCCAAGATACCTATGATGGCAACCACGATCATCAGCTCGATGAGCGTGAACCCCGAAGTCCCGAACTTACGACCTTGCTTTGCTTTCATTAACATACCCCCTTTGCTGCCGGTATAATAGATGAAGGGTAAAGATTCCGGATCGGCAGCTTTAAGCATGTCAACGGAAGGCTTGCTCTCACCATTCAGAAGTTTAACCCTTCGCCTCGGTTTTGTCAATAGGTCCCGGGAGTGACCATGGTCACATCCCCGTTTCCCCTCTAAAAAATCATGCGCAAGGGGGGACTTGAACCCCCAAGGCCTTGCGGCCACACGGTCCTGAGCCGTGCGCGTCTGCCATTCCGCCACCTGCGCGTGTTATAATTCTATCATAATTCTTATGCCCAAGAAGCCGTTGCCCGACAAAATCGTCGTCGCCACCCACCGCAAGGCCCGGCATCATTACGAGATCCTGGAGGTCTACGAAGCCGGCCTGGCTCTGCTGGGCTCCGAGGTCAAATCCCTCCGGGCGGGGCAAGGGGTTTTGGACGGGTGCTTCGCCCGGCCCGAGGGCGCGGAAATGTTCCTTTACAACCTATACATTCCCCCCTACGCCTTCACCACGGTCGATCCCCCGGACCCCCGGCGCACGCGCAAGCTCCTGATGCGGCGCCCGGAGATCGCCAAGCTCCAGGGCCGCCTGCAGACCAAGGGCATGACCTTGGTCCCCCTGGAGCTCTACTTCAAGCGGGGCTGGGCCAAGGTCGCCCTGGCGCTGGGAAAAGGCAAACGGGGCCCGGACAAGCGGGCCGACCTCAAGAAAAAAGACCTGGCCCGCGAAGCCGAGAAAAGCTTCAAGGGCCGCTATAAAGGATAACCCCCTGACCCGCGCGCGCGTCGCCTTGGCCGTGGCGGTGGCCGCGGCGCTCCCTTTTCTGCCCGCCCTGGGAAACACCTGGGTCAATTGGGACGACCCGATCTACCTTCTGGAGAATCCCTGGTACCGGGGTTTTGGCCTGGAGAACCTCCGCTGGATGTTCACCGCCCAATTGAGCAGCCACTACCAGCCCATGGTCTGGCTGACCTACGCCCTGGACTACACGCTCTGGGGCATGAATCCCCTCGGCTACCATCTCACCACGATCCTCCTTCATTCGCTCAACGCGGCCCTGGTCTTTTTCCTGGCCGCGCGCCTGCTCAACGGAGGCCCGGCCGCCGCCGCCTTCGCCGCCTTGGTCTTCGCCGTCCACCCGCTGAGAGTCGAGTCCGTCGTCTGGGCCGCCCAGAGGCGCGACGTCCTGTGCGGGACCTTCACCTTGGCCGCCGTCCTGGCCTATCTTCGCGGGCAGGAATCGGGGAAATGGCGGGCCGCGAGCGTGGGCTTATACTGCCTGGCCCTGCTCTCCAAGGCCATCGCGCTGACTTTGCCCGCGTCCTTGCTGGTCCTGCAATGGTTTCCGCTGCGCCGGCTGACGGGGGCGTCCTGGCGGAGTTGCGCCCCGAAGGTCCTCCGGGGGCTGGTCCCCTTCGCCCTGGCCGCGGGCGCGATGTCGATGATCGCCCTCGGGGGCGAGGCCCGAGGGCGCTCGCTTTGGAGCTGGGAGCAACACGGGCTCTGGGCCCGCCTGGCCCAGTGCGGCTACGGCCTGTGCTTTTACCTGGCCAAGACCTTGCTTCCGGTCGGCCTATCTCCGATCTACGAACTTCCTTTCCAACTCGATCCCCGGTCCTTCCCCTTCCCCCTCACCGCGGCCGGGGTCCTCGGGATCACCGCGCTCTGCTGGCGCATTCGGGAAAAACGGCCCGAGTGGGCGGCGGCCTGGCTGATTTACGCGATCACCGCCTCCCCCGTGCTGGGGCTCACCCAGTCCGGGCCTCAAATCGCGGCGGACCGCTACACCTATCTTCCCTGCCTGCCTTGGGCCTTGCTGGCGGGGGCGGGCCTGGGCCGCGCGCTCGAGTCCGGCCGCCGGGCGGCCGCCGGAGCGGTCCTCCTGGTCCTGGCGCTCGCGGCGCTGACCGCCCGACAGACGCTCCGCTGGCGCGATTCCGAGACGTTGTGGACCCACGCCGCCGCGGTCCAACCGCGCTCCTCGATCGCCCGCAACAACCTGGGAACGGCGCTCATCGGACGGGGCGCCGTCGCCGCCGCGGCCGTCCGATTCGAGGAAGCCCTGGCGATTAATCCGATCTGCGTCCAAGCCCAGCGCCGGCTGGCGGAGTACGCGCGTTCCGGGGGAGACCCCGGGGAAATCGAGCCCTGGCGCCTGCGCTACGACACCAACCCGACTTGTCGAAGCGCCCGGGCCAACCTCGTCACCGCCCTCGCCAGCCAGAGCCGGTTCGAGCCGGCGCTCGACTATTACCGGGAATTGCTGATCCTGGAACCGGGCAACGCCCACGCCCACAATAATTTCGGGCTGGCTTTGGCGGGAATCGGCTGTCCAGAAACGGCGCGCCGCAGCTTCCAGGAGGCCCTGCGTCTGGCGCCCAACGACACCCGGGCCCGCGCCAATTTGAACCGTCTGCCGCCACGGGAGCGGAGGGAGGCGGAGCCCTCCCGCTGCAGGCTCAGGTAGTTCTTTTCCCGTAGGCCCAGAAAGCCCCGGCGTAAACCGCCATAGCCAGGAGCACCAGACCCCTCAGGCCGATTGCCATGGAGCAATATTCCAGGCAGCCCCCGACCACCGAACCCAGGAGGTTGGATCCCAGGGCCGCGCCCAGGTCCCGGGACCGGGCCAAACGGGCGGACACGATGATGCCGGAAAAAAACACCGGCAGGGCGTTGAGCAGGCCCCCCGCCGCGCCCCGGGCCAGGAAGGACCAGCCTTGAAAAGACCCCAGGTCCACCCACCACAGGAGAAGCAAGGTCGCCAAGAGTCCGATAAAGGCCGGCCTTTCCAGATTCCGGGATCCCCGGACGGCGGCCAGCGCGTTGGCGCCGAGGGCGACGACCAGCACGCCCGAAAAAACGAAGGCGTTGACCACCCAGGTGGAACCGAAAAGCAGGGAAAGACTCGTGACCGCCCTGGTTTCCAGAAGCAGAAAACCGGCGCCCATCAAAAACAAAACCGGCTCGAACTGCGAGGCCAGCCGCCCTTTCCCGAACACCCAAGCGGCGCTGACGGCGGTCACGGCCAGGAGGCCGGACAAAATCCAGATGTAGGCCCACGGAACGACCCCGGGCTTTAAATAAAGGAAAGGCCAATCGTCCCGGGAAGTCCGGGTGGAGGCCCGGCTGTCGGCCCGCAGGCGCTGAAAGCCCAGGCGCGCGGCGGCGGGCCCCTTCAAGAGCGCGGGGTCCTTGGCCACGATAAAGGTCGCGCCCTGGTGCAGGCCGTGCAGGCTCACCGCGGGCTCGACACCCGCCGCCCCCGCGATGGTCCAATACAGCCGGGCGGCGAACCAATCCCCGGCCAGCAGGCTTAAAGTGACCGCCATGTGCCCGCCCGGCGCGACCAGGCGCCAGGCGGCCCGCAGGCCCTCTTCCGTGTAGAGGTAATTGTCCAAGCGCAAAGTCGAGAGGGAACTGAACATCGCGTGGGAATCCACGAAGCCGTAGCTCACGGCGTCGAACGGCGGACCCCGGTAGGTTTCCAGGAAGGCGCGTGCGTCGTTGACCACCGCCGTCACCCGGGGATCGGAGTAGGGGCGCTCCGGATGAAGACGGCGGCCGAGCCCGACGATCCGGGGGTCGATGTCCACCGAGACCACGCGCGAAAAATTCTGCCTCAGGGCGGCCTGGACGTCGTTGCCGGTCCCGGCCCCAATGAGCAAGGCGCTCCCCCGGGCGGAGCCGATCGAAAGCGGGGCGTCGTACACCCGCCGGAATTCATCCTTGGCCCGCCGCAAGGGAGTGTCCCGCCCCGCCGCGGCGAGCGCCGGGTCGGAGAGGTCGTGCATGTACTGGTGGAAATCCCGGTTCGTCGAAAGCGTGGCCCCCAGCTCCCCGGTCTCCAGGTCGATGCGGTTGTAGGGGGAGAAGACGGCCCCCCGGACCGAGGCTTGCCCAAGGGCGGCGGCCAGAAGCACGGACGCTCCCGCCAGCGGTCCCGGCGCCAGGAGCGCGAAGGGCGCGGTTCCCAGGAGCAGCCAGACCGGAGGCGGGGCGCTCAGAGCCGTCGCCCCCGAGAAAATCAACACCCCCGCCAGCGAGCCCAAGAGGTTGGCCGCGTAGGCCCGAGGCCCTTCCTGGTCGGCCAATAATTCCCCGAGAGCCGCTCCGGCCAAGGTGAACACCCCCGCCAAGCCGGTGAAAAACGCCAGGAGAACTCCCATGACGCGGAGAAAATCCACCGCCCCGCGGGCCGAGCGGTCGGCCCCCCACAGGAAAATGGCGGGATCGGGCAGAGGCATGTGCATGATGCCCAGCTCCCCGGAGAAGGCCAGGGGAAGGCACAAAAGGGCCGCCGCGGGGACCACCCAGCGGCCCAAGCCCGTCCGCCGCGCGCCGAGCGCGGTTCCCAGGCCCAGTCCCAGGAAGCAGCCGATCAGAACGAGGTTGTTGAAATAGGCGAAGACCCGGATTTGGCCGCCGACCCAGCGGATGAACGCCAGCTCCAGGGCCAGGATGCCGAACGAGGCCAGGGCGATTCTGAGGAGTTTTCCCGGAACCACTAAAACCGGAGGCCGAGAGCGGCCTCGGCCCCGCTTTGGCCGTGGGTATAGACATAGGCCCCGCTCAGGTAGAAGAAATTGAGCCAATTCCAGGCCTTGCTCTGCGGGTCCACGTCGAAAGGCTTGACCTTGAGCCCGACGGTTCCCCGGGGCTCGAAAACGGTCACCGTCGCGCCCGCCAAGGCCG
Organism: uncultured Elusimicrobia bacterium; assembly: GCA_964358485.1. Lineage (GTDB taxonomy): Bacteria > Elusimicrobiota > Elusimicrobia > UBA1565 > UBA9628 > CAYHPY01. The sequence goes on along the minus strand of CAYHPY010000018.1, from coordinate 7,433 downwards.
GGTCCAGGGCCGAGGCGCGCGCGACCAGCCGCGTCCAGTCGAAGCCCCCGCCGCCGAATAGGACGAACCGCGGCAGGCCGCTGGAAAGGACCCAGTTGTGGCCGACTTGCGTGGCGGAGAAATGCTGGTGGACCGCCGAGTGGGCCGAGGCGGAGAGGAGGAAATGGGGTGACCAGGGCTTGTCGGTCCCCTTGAAGATTCCCAGGCGCAGGCCGCCGCCCGCCACCGTGAGGCCCTCGAAGCTCGCCCCGCGGATGAAGCCGTCGATGCGCAGGGGCATGCCGACCTCCGCCTGGAACCAGGGCATGCCGAAACCCTTGACGCCGTTGTTGCGCATGATCTTGTTGCCCTTGGAGGGGTAGAACAGCATGCCCATGCGCGGACCCACGTCGAAGCCGGAGAAACCCAGAACCCGCCCGCTATGGAAAGTCGCCGAGCCCAAGACCCCGCCCAGATCCCGGGCGAAGGGCTTGAGCGAGTCCCGGTCGGCGAACTGCTGGAACCCTCCGAAATTGTCGGCCAGGGCCGGACGGACGGCGAGCGCGGCCAGCAGGGCCGCCGCCAAAATTCTTCGGTTCATGGTCTCTCCTTTACGCGTGAACTCAGGCGTGCGTGGGCCACCCGCAGGCCCTGAAGGGTCAGGTCCGGCGCCAGCTTGATTACGGCCGGAAGATCGTCGGCCAAAAGGCCGGCCCAACCGCCCGTGGCCAGGACCGCGCGGGCCTTGCCTCCGTCGGGCAGGCGCGCCAACTCCTCAAGGGTCAATTTCAGGACTTTCTCGACCATCCCCAGATAGCCGAAATAAACTCCCGCCTGGATGCACTCGGCGGTCTCCCTTCCGATCACGCGCCGGGGGCGGCGCACCGGGACCAAGGGAAGCTTGGCGGTGTGATCGGCCAGCGCCCGCGCCGCCAAGACCGGCCCGGGAAGAATGGCGCCCCCCAGGTAATCCCCCGTCCGGGAAACGCAGTCGAAAGTCGTCGCGGTCCCGAAATCGATGACGACGGCGGGCCCGCCGTGGGCGTCCCAGGCCCCCAGGGCGTTGGCGATCCGGTCGGCCCCGACCTGCCGGGGCCGATCCACTTTATAGTGGATCCCCAACGGGGCGGAGGGCGTCACCCAGGCGGGCTTGACCCCCAGGGCCTTTCGGACCGCCCGGTCGATCTTTCCGTCCAACGCCGGCACGACGCTCGCGCAGCAGGCGGCCGTCGCCTCCCCCGCGAACGACCTCAGGCGCCGGGCCAATTCCTCCGATCCGATCGACGGATCGCTGGCCAGCCTGGCCTTTTTGACCAGCCTCCGGCCCCGGAAAAGGCCCAACGCCATGCTTGTGTTGCCGGCGTCCACCGCCAGCAGGAGGAGTTCGCTCATTTGAGCGCGGCCGACAGCTCCTTGACCGCGGAGGCGGACTTCTGAAGCTCGATGCGTTCCTCGACCGAAAGGTTCAATTGGATCACGGCCTCCAGGCCCTTGGCGCCCAATTTCGCGGGCACGCCGACGAACAGTCCGTCGATCCCGAATTCCCCTTCCAGATAGACGGCGCAGGGGAGGATCTTTTTCTTGTCCTTGAGGATCGCCTCCACCATCTCGGCCGCGGAGGCCGCCGGGGCGTAATAGGCCGAGCCGGTTTTCAGAAGCTTCACGATCTCGGCTCCTCCGTCCCGCGTGCGCTGGTTGATGGCCGCGATCTTCTCCTTGGACAGAAGTTCGGTGATCGGCACCCCCGCGACGGTCGAGAACCGGGGAAGGGGCACCATGGTGTCGCCGTGGCCGCCCAGGACCATGGCGTGCACGTTTTCCACCGAGACGTCGAGGGCTTCGGCGATGAAGGTCCGCATCCGGGCCGAATCGAGCACCCCGGCCATGCCCAGCACCCGTTGGCGCGGGAAGCCCGAGGTCTGCATAGCCACCAGGCACATGGCGTCCAAGGGGTTGGAGACGATGATCAGGATGCAGTTCGGGGAATGCTTGACCACTTCCTTGGTCACGGCCCGCACGATCCCGGCGTTGGTGTTGAGAAGATCGTCGCGGCTCATCCCGGGCTTGCGGGGAATCCCGGCCGTGATGACCACGATGTCGGAATTGGCCGTGGGCTCATAGGAGGTGGCCCCGGTGACGCGGCAGTCGTAGCCGTAGATCGGGGCGGATTCCATGATGTCCAGGGCCTTGCCGGCGGGCATCCCTTCGGTCTGAGGGATGTCCACGGCGACGACGTCGGCGATCTCCATTTCGGCCAGGCGCTGAACCAAGGTGGCGCCTACGTTTCCCGCCCCGACGACTGTGACTTTCTTTCTCATGGTCTCTCTCCCTTGATTCTTTATAGAGGTATGTTGCCGTGCTTCTTGTTGAGCCGCGGAACCTGCTTGTTCTTCAAGAACTGGAAGGCCCGGATGATCCGGGACCGGGTTTCCTTGGCCGGGATCACCTCGTCGATGTAGCCGCGCTCGGCCGCCTGGTAGGGCGAGGCGAACTTGGCCGTGTACTCCTCGACGAGCTTCTGCCGCAACTGGGCGGGCGCCGGCGAGGACGCCAGCTCCCGGCGAAAAAGGATGTCCACGGCCCCCTGGGGCCCCATCACCGCGATCTCCGCGCAGGGCCAGGCGAAATTCATGTCCCCGCGGATGTGCTTGGAGCTCATGACGTCGTAAGCCCCGCCGTAGGCCTTGCGCAGGACGACGGTCACCTTGGGAACCGTGGCCTGGCAATAAGCGTAGAGGAGCTTGGCGCCCCGCCGGATGATCCCGGCATGCTCCTGCTCGACGCCCGGCCAATAGCCCGGGACGTCCACCAAGGTGAGCAGGGGGATGTTGAACGCGTCGCAGAAGCGGACGAAGCGCCCGGCCTTCTCGCTGGCCGCGATGTCCAGGGCGCCGGACTTGACCAGGGGGTTGTTGGCCACGACGCCGACGCTCTCCCCGCCCAGGCGGATGAAGCCGACGACGATGTTTCGCGCGAAATCCTTGTGCACCTCCAGAAACTGCTGGGAATCGGCCAATTCCCAGATGACGTCGTGGATCCGGTAAGGCTTTTTGGGGTCTTTCTCCGAGAGAACCTCCAGCGATGGGCATTGGCGGTCCGCGGGATCCGAGGAGGCGATCGAGCGGGGTTTTTCGGCGGCGCTTTGCGGGAGGTAGTCCAGAAGGTCGCGAATCTGGCGGAAACAGTCCTGTTCGGAGCCGGCCACGAAATGGCACACTCCGGATTTGGTGCTGTGGGTCTCCGCGCCCCCGAGGCTCTCGAAATCGGAAGTTTCCCCGGTGGCCGACTTGATGACCTCGGGCCCGGTGATGAACATGTGGCTCGGGCCGTCGATCATGTAGACGAAATCGGTCAGGGCCGGAGAATAGACGGCGCCGCCGGCGCAGGGCCCGAGAATCGCCGAAATTTGGGGCACGAGGCCCGAGGCCTGGACGTTGCGGTAGAAGATTTCGGCGTAGCCCCCGAGCGATTCGACCCCTTCCTGAATCCGGGCCCCGCCGGAATCGCACAGCCCGATGACGGGAACGCCCGCCGAGATGGCCAGGTCCATGACCTTGCAGATCTTCAGGGCGTGCGTCAGGCCGAGGGAGCCGCCCAGCACCGTGAAATCCTGGGAGAAGACGCAGACCTGTCGGCCGTTGATGCGCCCAAAGCCGGTGACCACCCCGTCGGCGGGGAGGGCGGCCTTGCCCAACCCGAACTCCCGGGAGCGGGTTTCCATGAGCAGGTCCAATTCCTCGAAGCTGTCGTCATCCAGAAGCAGATCCAGCCGTTCCCGCGCCAGGAGCTTGCCCCGGCCCCGCTGGGCCTGGACCTTTTCGGCGCCCCCGCCCTCCATGGCCCGCCCCTGCCGGGCGAGCAATTCCTCGGTCTTCGGAGACAACAACGATTTCTTCTTAGATTCTTCCATGTTCCACCAACTCTACCAAAGTTCCCCCGCAGGAATGGGGGTGGAGAAAACAGACCAGATGCCCCCGAGCCCCAGCTCGGGGGCCCTCTCCCGTTATTTTCGTTCCTTCTTTCGTTAGTTTTTCGATCCGTCCCCGAATGTCTTTAGTTTTAAACGCGACATGATGCAACCCAGGGCCCCGTTTTTTCAAGAATTTAGCAACGGAACCTTGCTCGCCCAAGGGCGAGATCAATTCAATCGAGGCGTTCCCCTCCCCCAAAAAAGCCACCTCGACCCCCTGGAGGGGAACTTTCTCCCGATGAACAAGCTTGAGTCCCAACCGATCCCGGTAGAGCCCGAGGGCTTCGTTGATGGAAGCCACCGCGATGCCGACATGGTCCAGCGTCATCGCCGCGCCCGGCCCTTCTTGGCCTCGCCGCCCAAAAGCCGCTCTCCGAGGGTGGCCGGATCGATCCGATGGCGCAGCATGTCCTCAAGCATTGCCTCCGAAATCCGACCCGTCGCGGTCTCGTAGATCCGCCGGGAAATAAACAGGGACAACTCCTCGCGGTGCTGGGCCTTCAGCCGCTCGGCGCCCTCCCCGCTGCGGCGCAGATGCTCCCAGTGCGCGTCCAACGCCGCGCCGAGTTCCCCCACTCCGTCTCCCAGCAGGGCCGAGGTCGCCAAAATCGGCTGGGTCCACGCGCGGGGGCGGGCCTCCGAGGCCAGCCCGAGGGCGCTTTTGAGGTCGGCCACGGCCTTGTCCCGGCCGCCCAAATCCGCCTTATTGACCACGAAGCAATCCGCGATCTCCATGGCCCCCGCCTTCATGGCCTGAATCTCGTCGCCCATCTGGGGAGTGGTGACGTAGGCCACGGTGTCGGCCACGCGGGAGACTTCCACCTCGTCCTGGCCCGTGCCCACCGTTTCAAGCAGGATGCGCCCGCAGCCGAAGGCTTCCAGGGCGTGGACGGCCCCGAAGATCGTGTGGGAAAGCCCTCCCACCATCCCGCGCGAGGCCAGGCTCCGGATGAAGACCCCGGGATCGGTCGCGTGCTCCTGGATGCGGAGGCGGTCCCCCAAAAAGGCGCCTCCCGAGACGTGGCTCGACGGATCGACCGCGAGCACCCCGATCTTGACGCCCTGATTGCGGTAATGGGAAATGACCCGGCCGACCAGGGTGGACTTTCCCGCCCCCGGGGGGCCGAAAAAACCGATTTTCTGCACCGAGCCCGAGGCCGGAAAAAACAGCCGGTTGAGCGCCGCGGCTTCCGGGGCCTCGTTGACGACCAGGCTCAGCGCGCGGGAAACCGCGCCTTGGTCCCCCCGGCGGACCCGGCGGGCTAGCTCCGCCGCTTTAGCGGCGGGGGGCATTTTTCCCGCCCGCGCCCTGCGTTTTTGGCGCGGGCGGGTAAGCTTGTTCTTTTCCCTCTGCCGTTGCGAATTTTTCTTTAAGGTAGGAAACGATGGTCGAAAGCGGAGTCCCCGGCCCAAAAACCTCATCGATCCCCTTTTTCTTGAGCGCCGTCACGTCCTCATCGGGAATGATGCCTCCACCGAACACCAAGACGTGCCCCAAGCCCGCCTTGCGCAAAAGTTGAATGATCTTCGGAAACAGCGTCATGTGCGCCCCGGAAAGCAGGGAGAGGCCCACCGCGTCCACGTCTTCCTGAAGCGCCGTCCGGGCGATCATCTCCGGGGTCTGGCGGATCCCGGTGTAAATCACCTCGAAGCCCGCGTCCCGCAGCGCCCGCACGATGACCTTGGCGCCCCGGTCGTGCCCGTCCAAGCCCGGCTTGGCGACCAGCACCCGCCGGGGCCTGGCTCCCGCGCCGCCGCCGATGGCGTCGTTGGTTACGCCCATAATTCCGCCTGGCTGGAAAGGACTTCGGCGAAGGCGTCGACCACCTTGGGGTCAAAGGTCGTGCCCGAACGGGCCTTGGTGTCCCGCAGGGCCGCGGCGTGCAGGTCCTCCCCGCGCAAGCCCATCATGTAAAGCTCCTCGACGCTTTCGACCAGGCCCAGAATCCGCGCCCCCAAGGGGATGTCCCCCCCCTTGAGCCTGGCCGGAAAGCCCGTCCCGTCGAAGCGTTCGTGATGGTGGCGGATCATGGGGATGGCGCCCTCGATCATTTTGATGCCCTCCAGCATTTTGGCCGACAAGGCGGGGTGGATCTCCTCGGAAACCGACAGGATGCCGTTGTCGTTGAGAAACGCCTGGTTTTTGAAGGCGATATAGCCCACGTCGTGGAGGATGCCCGCGTAATAGAGCATGCGATAGTCGTATTCCTCCAAGCCCAAGGCCCGCCCCATCGCGCAGGCCAGCTTGGCCGCGCGCGACGGATGCTCGTCCATGTTGCTTTTCGCGGTCTCGATGACGACGCAGAGCAGTTCCAGGATGTGGGAGAAGAAGTTCTTCTGCTCGGCCACGATCTTGGCGTTGGTGATGGCCACCGAGGCCAGGGACGCCAGGCTGGTGAGCAGTCCGATGTGCTCCGGGGAGTAGGTCCCCTGGCGCTTGTTGAGAACCTCCACGACGCCGACCAGCTCGCCCCGGAACACCATGGGCACGCACAGCAGGGACCGGGTGACGAACCCCGAGGTCTTGTCGAACTGGCCCGCGAAACGGGGGTCGGACCGGCAGTCGTTGACCACCTCGGGCTTGCGGTGCTGGGCCACCCAGCCCCCGATCCCCTTGCCGATGGGCAGGGTCATCGTCTTCAGGGCCTTGCTCTTCTCTCCCGAGGCGACCTTGAAATACAGGCTCTTTTTATCGTCGGTGACCAGCATGATGGCGCTGGCCTCGCTGTCGAGCAGCTTCTCGGCGGCGATGCCGATCTTTTGGAGCAGGAAGTCCAGGTCCAGCGTGGAGTTCAAGCTTCCCGCGATCGAGAACAGGTCGAGCGCGGTGTTGACGTCCAGCGGCCCGCCTGAGGGGGCGGCCGAGGTCGCGGCGGGAGTGTCGCTCATTCCGTGCCTCCCAGAACCTCGCGGATGGTGGTGATGCCCATCTTGACCTTTTCCAGGCCGTCCTGGACGATCAGGCGCATCCCCTCTTTGACTCCCTGCGCGCGGACCAGGTCGGCGGCGACCGATCCCAGGCAAAAAGTCCGCATGCTCTCGGTAAAGAGGAGGATTTCGTGCATGCCCATGCGGCCCTTGTACCCCGTTTTCTTGCAGACATCGCACCCGCCCTCGGCGGGAGGCTTGTAAAGTTTTATCCCGGGGGGCAAGACCACCTTGTGTTCCTCGAAAACCTTGATGTCGGCCGGGGTCGGGTCGCCGGCGACCTTGCAGTCGGGGCACAGGCGGCGGCCGAGACGCTGGGCCAGGATGGCCTTCATCGTGGAGGCCACCATGAAGGCGGGCAGGCCCATGTCGGTCAAACGCGAGACGGTGGAGGAGGCGTCGTTGGTGTGGATGGTGGAGAACACCAAGTGGCCGGTCATGGCGGCCTCCATGGCGATGTGGGCCGTCTCCTGGTCGCGGATCTCGCCGACCATGATGACATCGGGGTCCAAGCGCAGGAAGGAGCGCAGGGCCGCGGGGAAGTCGAACTTCTTGT
>CAYHPY010000017.1:0-54493 GCA_964358485.1 uncultured Elusimicrobia bacterium | reverse complement strand
ACGCCGTGATCTGGCCCGCCATGCTCATGGCCTTGGGCGTGGAACCCCCCGCCCTGGTCTTCGCCCACGGCTGGTGGACCGTCTCCGGCAAGAAGATGTCCAAGTCCCTCGGCAACTTCATCGACCCCCGGGAGGTGACCCGCGAGTTCGGGGTGGACGCGTTCCGCTATTTCCTGATGCGGGAGGTCCCGTTCGGCAACGATGGGGATTTCTCCATTGAGGCCTTGCGCAAGCGCTACAACGCCGAATTGGCCAACGACCTGGGCAATCTCCTGAGCCGGGTCCTGGAGATGGTGGATAAATACATCCAAGGAAACCTTCCCAAGCGGCCGGCCCTGGAGGAGGATTTCAAGACCTCCCAGATCGCGAAGAGATCTCCGGAAATCGCCGCGGCCATGGAACGCTTGGCCTTCTCCGAGGCCCTCGAAATCATCTGGAGCTGCGTGCGCCTGCTCAACGAGCATGTCAACGCCACGGCCCCCTGGAAGCTGTTTAAAACCGACCCGGACAAGGTCAAGCCGATCCTCTTCGACCTGGTCTGGTCGCTGAGGATCATCGCGGGCTGGATCGAGCCCTTCATGCCCCGGACGGCCGCGGCCATGCAGGCCCAACTCGGCGTCCGCCAATTTCCCATGCCGCTGACCCCGGAGGAAGTCCTCCACGGCCCCAACGGCGACCGGATTCAAAAAGGCCCTCCGCTGTTTCCTCGAAAGACTTGAACCGCCCCCTTCGGGCGGCTGCGCTCGTTTTCATTTTCTTGTTCAGCGACGCCGTTCTCCCCCCCGTCCCTCCTCCCCAGGCCCGCCTTTTGCCTTCCGGTTCCGTGGAAACCGCCCTTTCCAGCCTCCCGTCCCGCACTTCGGGCCGTGGCTCCTTTCCAGGGGACCCGCTGAATCTGCTTTTTTTCGGGAAAGAGGACCAAATCCGCCGGGCGCTTTCGCAAGCCGGCTGGACCGAATTGCCGATTCCCTACACCGCCAGCGTGCGGGCGGGGCTCGCGGACTTGCTCTCCCGAGGCCGGCTCGACCGGTTTCCGCCCATGACGGTCTATCACGTCCTGGGCAGACCCCAGGACATGAATTGGGCCCAAGTCATTACCCCTGTTTTAAGACGGCACCATTTCCGCCTCTGGAGGACGGGGCTGACCGACGGCACGGGAAGGGAGATTTGGTGGGGATCGGGAAACTACGATCTGTCCGTCCGCTGGACGGATTTGACCCATCGGCCGGATCCTGATATGAACGAAGAACGGAATTTTATTGAACGAACTCTTGACGGAAATAAAGAGATAACAAGAAAAACGAAAATTAAAATACCTCAGATCCCCCTGCGGGGGAGCAATGAATGCGGTTATGATTTTACGACGGATGGGAAGGCGCTTTTTGTGGAGTTCGAGGCTCCAGGCCCAGCAGGGAGCGAAGCCGGCCGATCAGCCAAAAAATAGGGCCCGAGATCGCGTACAGAAACGCCGCCAGAAACAGGAAGGTCTGCGGGTAGGTCACAAACAGCAGGCCGGCGGCGCAGAAAGCCAGGAGCTTCTTGACCGAGGTCGGGATCAGCCGGGAGGGCTTTTGCCCAGTGCCGTTGGGATCGACCGCCGGCTCCCAAAGGGTCCCGGATTTGAAAGCCGTGAAGGGGATGGTCGAAACCATCAGCAGGGAAAGGGCCACGACCATCAAGGGCGCCAGCCCGTAAAGCCCGGGAACCCGGTCCATCAGGAACTTGACCGTGTGGGCGGGCTTGCCTTCCTCCACGATCTGATAGAGCATCACGAAAGAGGCCAGAAAGGCCGCCCCCGCGGGAATGGGCAGCCCCGTAAAATGGGTTTTGGAACCGCCGGTTTCGTGGGCCACGGCGTTGAACCGGGCCAAGCGCAGGGAACCGCACATGGCGAATAGGAAAGCCAGGGGAAAGCCCCACGGACCGTAGTCCTTGAGAATGAAGCCGTACATCATGTGGGCCGGGGCGACCCCGAAGGTGAGGAAATCCGAAAGGGAGTCGAATTCCACGCCGAAGGTGGATTCTCCATGGACCAGGCGCGCCACCCGGCCGTCGAGACCGTCAAAAACCCCCCCGAGGATGATGGCGGTCGCCGCCGCGGTGAACTCTCCCCGATGCGAGGCCAAAAGCGCGTAGAATCCGCAGGCCATGTTCCCCAGCGTGAAGAGGGAAGGCGCCAGGACCTGGCCGATGCGCTTATGGTCTATTTCCATCGTCCGATGGGGGACAAGCCCGCCGCCAATCGTTCCCCGGGCTTGACGGTGCATTCCGCCGAGTTCGGAAAGTGAACCGCGGCCTGGGAGCCGAAATGGATCAGTCCGTAGCGTTCCCCCGCCTTTAGGGCGTCGCCGGGCTTGGGCCAAGTCTCGATGCGGCGGGCGATGAGGCCCGCGATCTGCTCGACGACCAGGGGCTCGCGTCCCTCGGGCCGCAAGGTCACGACGGAACGATGATTGCGCTGGGAGCCCGGCTTGCCCGCGTGGACATAGGTTCCCTCCAGGCGATCGACCTTCTCCACCCTGCCGGCGGCCGGAGAGCGCTGGATGTGGACATCCCAGACGGATAAAAACATCCTCATGGTCACGGCGGAGCTCCCCTCCTCCTTCATCACGCTCATCACGACCCCGTCGCCCGGGGCGTAGATCAGGGTCGCGTCCGTCGGCAGGGGCCGTTCCGGGTCCCGAAAGAAGTAACAACAGAAGGCCGAGAAGATCAAACCGAGGGTCCAGGGAACCCAGCCGATCCAAAAGCGGTACTTGAGGGCGGCGACGCCGCCGAAGGCGGCCAGGACGAGGCCGATGAGGATGTAGCGCCAGCCGGGGGCGGCTATGGACATGAAGAGGTTCCTTTATGAAACGAAATTTTGGGGACGGAACTATAAAAGAAAGATACAAACAACGGAATTAGGGTTTTCCTCCCTTCGGGAGGAAAACTTGTTGGGCGGGGGGGGATTCGAACCCCCACGGCCTTGCGGCCAAGGGATTTTAAGTCCCATGCGTCTACCAGTTTCGCCACCCACCCTGCCGGAATTCTACAAAGAAAAAGCCGCCGCCGCGCGGAGCGCGGCGGCGGCCTGACCGAGCCCGGTGTTTCTGGCTCGGGCGTGCCGCCCCCTCTAAACATTGGAGGCGGCCTGAGGCGTCCGGGTTAGGCGTACTCCTTCGCTTCGCCGGCCTTGCCGGAGCCATTGAGGCCCTTGCGGGAAAGCTTCGCCTTGACCTTGGCGCGCTTGTCTTTGATCCAGGTTCCGACTTTCTCGCGGGTGGCTTTGCCGGACCGGGGGGCCAACAGCACTCCCAGGGCCGCGCCCACGACCGCGCCGCCGGCCAACAGGGCCGCGGTCTTCTTTTTGCTGCCGGTCTTGGCCGGCTTTTCAGTGTTCTCCATGGTGAATCTCTCCTGCTCGGCGTCCCGAGCGCTTCGACGACTCGTCGTCAGGGGAATTCTAGCGCATTTTACGGGCGGGGGCAACGCGCGAAATTTGATATAACGCCCCATGATTTTACCGCTGAAGCTTCTGGTCCTGGCCGCTCTTGCCTCCGAAACAAACGAAAACCTCATCCTCCATGGAGGCAAGATTTTCGTTTCACCGGGACGCTGGGCCTCGGCGGTGGCCGTGGAAGGCAACCGGATCGCCGCCGTGGGAAGAGACCGAGAAATACTCAAAAGGAAAAAGTCCGGAACCCGGCTCATCGACTTGAAAGGGCGGACCGTGACGCCGGGTTTTCATGACGCCCACCTCCACTTCATGAAGGGCGCCTTCGCCATGGCGCAGGCGGACCTCAACGGCGCCACCTCCCCCAAAATGGTCGCCGACCGCGTGGCCAAGTGGCTCAAGGGCCATCCCACGGCGCCGTGGGCCCTGGGCCGGGGCTGGGACCACACCTCCTTTCCCGGGCAAAAATATCCCACCCGCCTGGATTTGGACGCCGTCACCTCCACCCTCCCCGCGGCACTGACCCATGTGGACGGGCACCTCCTCTGGATGAACACCGCGGGCCTGCGCCAAGCGGGAATCACCCGGGACACCCCGGATCCCAAGGACGGCCAAATCGAGCGGGGGCCCGACGGTGATCCGACCGGAGTCCTGATCGAGGGCGCCATGGCCCTCGGGAAAAAAGCCCTCCCGGAGCCCGACGCCGCGGCCGTCGCCCAAGCCCTGAAAAATGCCCTGGCCGCCGCGCGCAAAGCCGGGGTCACCTCCATCCAGGGTCCCATGGACCTCCAGCCCCGAGTCCAGCTTCAGGCCTGGCGGGACTTGGACCGTGCGGGAGAGGTCAGCCTCCGTTGGTTTATTTGGGGAGAACTGGACAAGCCGGATGAATTTTACGCCCTTTCCCAGGAATTCGCGGACCTGCCCCGGGAGCGCTTCCGGTTCGGGGGCTTGAAGGGTTTCGTCGACGGCGTGATCAGCGCCCGCACCGCCGCCATGATGGAATCCTACTCCGACACCCCCGGCCTCAAGGGCAAGGCCAACTATTCGCCCGAGGACCTTTCCGCCCGCGCCCTGACGGCCCAAAGCCGGGGCTGGCAGGTTTGCCTGCACGCCGTCGGAGACCTGGCCGTGCGCATGGCCCTCAACGCCTGCCAATCATTGAGCCGCAGCCGGGGAACCGGCGCCTATCCCTGCAAGATCGAGCACATAGAGGCCATCGACCCCGACGACTACCCCCGCTTCGCCTCTCTGCGCGTCGCCGCCTCCATGCAGCCCAGCCATATGACCTACGACATGCAATCCCAGAACTACAACCCCCAGCGGTTGGGGGCCCGCGCCGCCCACGCCTTCGCCTGGAAAAGCCTGGAAACCGCCGGGGCGACCCTGGCCTTCGGGACCGATTGGCCCGTGATGCCGTTGGATCCCGCGGTGAACCTGTTCGCCGCGGTCACCCGCCAGCACTTCAACGGCCTCCCGCCCAAAGGCTGGATTCCGGAGCAGAGGATCGGTCTGGAAAATGCCCTGGCCCATTACACCGTGGGCCCGGCCCGGGCGATCGGAAGGGAGAATGAACTGGGGACGGTGGAGGAGGGGAAGCTGGCCGATCTGGTCGTCTGGGATCGGGATTTGATGAAACTCAAAGGAACGGAAATTTTAAAGGCGAAGGTGGATACGACGATATTTAACGGGAAAGTTGTTTACGAACGGAATTTTGGGAACGGAATAAAAAGAAAAAAAGAAAAGAAACGATAGAGGGCGGGTGCCTAGCGGCACCCGCTAAAGGGGTTTCCCAACCTCGATGACGTAGACCTTGTGCAGCAGAGCCTTCAACTCCGGCCAGGAATAAAAAGAAGTTCGCCCCAGCAAGGTGTCCATGGCCACGAAGACCCAGCGTTTCTCGGTCTGGTTGAAATAGGCGTCCCGAAGGAAAATTTTGTGCTCCTCCCGCAGGGGTTCGGGCTCATCGGGGTAGCGTTGGACGATGGTCAGCGCCCCCATGAGAACCTGCCCGGGCTTAAACAACGCCACCAGGTCCCCCTCTCCGAATTGAGTTTTGAGGCGCTCCTGCATCTCCACCACGCGGACGCCGTAGCCCAGGGATTTCAGGAAAGTCCGAATTCGGTGGGTGGACATGCCCCGGGTCACCCCGATCGTGGGATCTTTTAAAGTCGTCCGAACATAGTCGGCGAATCGCTGCGGCGTCATGGCGGGATCGGAAAAACCGATCGTCGCCTGGAACCCGTAATAGAGGGAATAGACCGTGCACAGCGGGCATTGGGTGTCCTGCTTGACCGGTTCCTTGTATCCGTAGCCCACGTTGCGGCGCTTGGCCAAGGCCTGGGCGAATTCCGCCATGCGGCGAGCCTCGACCGGGTTGGACTCCAACTGCTTGCGCGCGAAGGCCTCCATCGTCCCGTCGAAGATCGCTTTGCGCGCCTGCTCCCGCTCCTCGCCGCGCTCCGCGCTCCACTGCCGATGGCGGGTTTCCAGAAGGAAAAGGAGGTACTCCGCCTGGCGGAATTCCCCCGCCGACAGGTGATCGCGCATTCTCTCGGCAAGGACCTCCGGATCGTGGTCGGGCGCGACCGGCTCGGCCCTGGCGCCCTCCTCCGGAAGTTCCGCCGCGACGGCCTCCAGCATCTCCGCGTGCCGGCGGGACCAATCCTCGTGCCAAGTTCGGAGCTCCCGCAGGCGTTCGCGCACCGCGGCGGGGTCCCCCTCCGCGGCGGTCCTCTCTAAATTTTTTCGAAGGGCCTCGGCCACTCCCAGGTCCAACTCGGAGAGGCGGCCCTCGCGGCTGGCGCGCCACGCCTCGTACTCCGCGGGACGCATTTGGGGTTTGGACCAAGAAATCGCCTCCAACGCCCCCAAGGCCGCTTCCACCGACTGCTTTTTTCCGGCAATGGCCGATTCCGCAATCGTCAGCTGGCGGTCCAGGAAAGAGGATTCCCACGAAACGGCGCCGGGCGCAAGCCCATCGTCGGAACCCGGCGCCGGAACGGAATTCTTTCCTAGTTCCGTTCCCAATGGTTTGTGTAGAGGAACGGACAGCGGCGCAAGCAGTTTCGGGGCGCTCAGCCCCCGTGCCCCCCCGGACGCGGCCGACCCGAAACGCGCGCCCCCCCGGACGCCCGGGGCGCGGATGATTTGGGCGTCGGCGGGGAGGACGGCAATTACGCCCGTCAGGGCGATGAAAAGGCTTTTTAACACCGGAATAATTCTACAGGAAAGGCGGGGACGGAAGATGGGCCGAACGGACCCAAAAATAAGAAAAAGAGGACTACAATCGACTGGGCCGGTAGACCTATGGTCTACCGGCCCAAATTGTCCTCAAACTTTCTCCGCTGCGCGATCTTGTCCACCTCGGCGGCAAAGGAGGGGTTTTCCTTGACGATATACCGGAAATCCACCGCGGTCAGGATGTAGACCTGGGACGGCTCCACGCACACCACCGTGGCCGTGCGCGGTTTGTCGGAGAGCAGCGCCATTTCCCCGAAGAAATCCCCGGAACCGATGGTCTTGATCTCCTTTTCCCGGCGGAAGAAGCCGGGCTTGATCCGGATGCTGACCCGCCCTTGGTGGATGATGTAAAAGGAATCCCCGGGACCTCCTTGGCGAAACACCGTTTCCCCGGCTTCGAAGGAGTAGAGGAGTATGTAAGGGAGGATCTTTTCCAGCTGAGCCACCGTGAGGGGGGCGAAAAAATCGACCCGCCGCAAAAGGCGGGCCAGGTTGCCCAGCTCGACGTCCCCGATGTTCAGTTTTTGCATGTCCGGCGACTCATCGTCCGCGCGGGCCGTCCAGCTCCCGTTCCTTGCGCTTGGAAAGGCCGAACCACGCCCCGCCCAACGCCAAGGCCGCGGCCACGGACCCGGGCGTCGGACCGGCCGCGACCGCCCAAAGGCACGCGCCCGCCGCCGAGAGCAATAACAGCCACCGCAGCACCACTTCGACGATCATATCAAAAATGACCGCCCCAAAGGCGCTGGGCCTTAAGGCCTAGGGCCGAATAGGTCTTGCGGCCCAAAAATATGCTATGTTGGGCTCGTTCCCACCGGTCAGTGGGAAGGAGGCTAGGTTCAATGTTCAAATGGTTATGGGTAATGGCATTCGCGTTCGCGCAGGCGCCCGGCGTCGCCGAGGCGGCTCTCACGGCTCAAGGGGCCGAGGACCGGCTCATCATCGCCTACCGGGACGGCGTCCCGCAAGCGGATCAGCGGCGTCTGGCCGAGGCTCAGGGACTCAAGGTGGTCGACGAGATCCCCTCTCTCCGCTTCCTCCTGGTGCAGGCGGCCCCCGGCAAATCATTGTCGGCCCAGGTTCGCCTCAAGTCCGACCCCAAGGTCTGGCGCGTTGAGAAGGACATCTGGCGCAACTGGCTGGAGTCGGAGACTGCCTCGTTCCAACAGAGCAATCTCCCGGCGGTTTCGTCGGTTCTTAAGGAACTTCCCCGCCTGGCGGGCGGCCCGCGCGCCGTCCCCGGCGCGGCCGGCGACGCCGAGGTTCCGTGGGGCGTCAAGCGGGTCAACGCTCCTGCGGCCTGGTCCTCCAACCAGGGCGCGGGCGTGAAGGTGGCCGTGGTGGATACCGGCATCGATCCCGAGCATCCCGAGCTCAAGGGCCTCATCGCGGGCGGGCACAATTCCGTGGACAAGAACGCCCCCTGGGCGGACGATCACTTCCACGGCACGCACGTCGCGGGCACCATCGCGGCCAAGCTCAACGAGGTCGGCGTGGTCGGCGTCGCTCCCAAGGCCTCGCTGTACGCGGTCAAGGTTCTCACCAAGGAAGGCTCCGGCTCCCTGTTCGGGATCATGGACGGCATCATGTGGTGCGCGCAGAACGGCATCCAGGTCGCCAACATGAGCTTGGGCGCGCCTCAAGAGATGCCGCTTCTTCAATACGCTCTGCAGATGGCGGCCAACGCGGGAACGGTGGTGGTGGCGGCGGCGGGAAATGACGGCAAGGCCGTCAATTGGCCCGCGGCCTACCCCGAAACCATCGCGGTCTCGGCTCTCTGCCCTCCCGGAATCACCAACGCCAAGCTCTGCCCCACGGCCGCGGAAGGGATTTCCACCTTCTCGAGCCGCGGACCCGAGGTGGACTTCATCGCCCCGGGAGTCCTGATCCCGTCCACGGTGCCGCTCGTGCACGACGCCAGCGGGATCAAGGCCTACTCCGGAACCTCCATGGCCACCCCGCACGTCGCGGGTTTGGCGGCCCTGGCGGTCGCCAAAGGCGCTCAGGGCGCCGACGCCGTGCGCGCCGCGCTCAACGCGGCCGCGCGCAAGCTCGACGGCATGTCCGCCAGCGAGCAGGGCGCCGGTCTCATCGACGCCGCCGGACTTCGTTAAAGGATAAAAAAAAGGCGCCGGCCGGTTTTACACCGGCCGGCGCCTTTCTTTTTTTACCTAAAAGTCAGTTCTCGGCGCCCTCCGCGGGCGCCTCCGGCTTCTCCTCGGGAGGCGCCTCTTCCGGCGGAGCTTCTTCCGCGGCCGGCTTCTTCTTGGGCTTTTTCCCCTTCTTCTTGGTTTCCTGGCCGACGGGCTCGCCTTTGGAGTTGAACCGATAAACGCTGGGTTCCTTCTCCATGATGGCCTTATAGGGGTTGTTGTCGTAATCGGGCCCCTTCTTGGCCTTCTTTTTCTTCTTGCCCGAAGCCCAGACGGGAGAACCCAGAAGCGCGCACGCCAGCACGACCGCGGCGACAAAAACAGAAAACATTCTCATATCCCTAGTATACCCCCATTGGTGCCAGGTATCAACTTTGTTAACTTTGTCAACTTTTCTCGTTTCTCGTTGCCTTTCTCGGTGCCTGGCATTCACATTCTTCAAATTCTTTTACTTGGTACCCGGGGGCTTGGGGAGATGACGGCCGATCCAGCGGGCGGCGCGCTCCTGAAGGGCGGGGACGGGTTTGGAATCATAGGCCCCCAGGGACTCCCGGATCCTAGAGAGGCCTCCTCCGTTAGTCACGGCCAACGCGGCCCGCGCAAGGTAGGCCGGATATCGTCGGCCCTTGATGCGGACATAAAGGGAACCCGCGGGCGGTTTCGATAGGGAGCCCGGGGGATGCGCGGCCAGAAAATCCTGCAGTTCGGTCAAGCGGACCGTCTCCGCTCCCCGCCAACCGCATTCGACGGCCCAATAAAAGGAGTCAGGGTCTTCGGCAAACAGATCCAGGTAAAACGCCGCACGGTCCCCCTCCCCAAAAGGAGCCCGGCACAACGCGGGGTCATCCTCCCGAGCCCGACCTTTCTCCCTCCCCTCCGGAGGATTCGGGCCGGACAAGACCTTCGCCCTCCAGGCCGCCCACAGCCAAGCGTCGAAAGCGGGATCCTGGGACGCCCGCGACAGGGCGTAATCCAATTCGAGCTGATAGGCCGCGGCGCGGGCCTGGTCCAAGTCGACCGGAATGCCGAAGGCCGCCAGAGCCGATTCCCGGACCAACGCCAACTCGTTGTCCCACTCCCGGGACGACTCGAGGCGGTCCGGATCCACCGCCAACTTTCCGGTGGCCGGAGCATACCGGAGGATCGCCCCACGCTCCAAGCCCCGCCGCTCCAGACGAACCGTGTCCTTGGATTCCGCCAGAACCCGCCGACCCAAAGCGGACATGCCGACGGACTCCTCCAGCCGCTCCAGGCGCCATACCGTTCCGCTCGAAGGCGGAACTCCCTCCCACTCGGCGAATGCCGTCCCCGCGGCCGCGATCAAGATGAGAAGGAAGCCGACCATTAATAGAGGAAGGCCTTCATGCAGAAGGCGCTGCCTCCGGACTTCAAGAATTCCCCCGTTTCCACCTCTATGGGGAAAAGTCCGGCGCCGGTCAGCGCGCCCCGGGCCCCATCGGCGCCTTTTTGAAGGATGATCTTTTTGCCGGGGGCTGAGACTCCGTTGCAACAAAGCAGGCCGGCGGCCTCATGTTCCTTGGCGACCAGAACCATCGGGAAAAGCCGCAGGATGAGTTCCAGGCTCTCACGTTCGAAAGCCGGGGGATAGATCAGGACCGAGTCCTGGGTCAACGGGCAAAAACAGGTGTCGAGGTGATAGAACCGTTCGTTGGAAAGCTTCAAAAGAACGACGGTGCAATCGAAAATTTCGGAGATTTCCTCATAGGCTTCCGGCTCGGTGCGAAACCCATGGCCGCCCCACAAGAGGCGGCGCCCGGGATGCCATACCGCGTCCCCCCCTCCCTCGAACCGGAGGCCGGGAGTCTTGAGCCTTTTGATCTGGTATCCCGCCTTGGAAAACCACGCTTCATGAAGACCGGTCTCCCTCCGGCGGGAGGGGTGGCGCATGGAACCCAAAACGCAGATTTTCTCCCCGCGCGGGCCCCGGCCCGCGAAGGACGGGTTGGCGGTGAAAACCATGTCTTCCAGGCCCTCGACGGGGTCCATCACTGAAACGGAAAAGCCGGAGCCGGCCAGGGCGTCCCGCACGCTTTCCCATTGGGCGAGGGCTCCCGCCCGGTCCACCCGGCCCAGATGTCCCGCCATCATGGGGTTTTTGACTTCCAGGACGTCGTAGTAGGACGGAGGGCAGAGCAGAACCCCGGAGGGCCCCTCCATCGGGGCGATATTCTTCGGGGTGATTCCCTTGAGGTCGGAAAGGGCGCGGATGAGCGCGCTCACGAAAAATTTTCCACCACGAAACGCCGGGAGAAATCGGCGACGCTCCCCTCCCAGGGGGTTTCGGGCGCCGCGGAGCTCGAGGCGGAAAGCTTTCCGTTTCCGGCGCGGAGCCAGGCCCAGGCGTTTTTTTCCTCGACACCGAGGACCCCGCCCTCCTTGTGGGCGATCGGGATAAGCACCAGGGGCCGCCCCGATTCGACGATCCTCCGAGCCACCGCCGAGAAAAACCGCTCACGATACGGAGTCTCCCTGCGGATTTCCTCGGCCAATTCCGCCAGGGCCGGGCCCCGCCGCTCCCCGGGAATGTCCAGGGCCTCCAGGCAGTCCTCGGCCAAGGTCTTGTCCGCTCCGCCCAAAAACCCGGTTTCAGCCGCCGGAAGCGCGCCCGGGGCGGCCGCGCAGGAAAAACCGGCCATGGCCCACGCCTCCATCGCCCGCCAGACGCTCGTCACGGGTCCGGAGGACCGTTCCATGGCCTCGAACGCGGGCACGGACCGAAGCCGTTTTCGGACCTCCTGGGGCCGGCCCAGCAAGGGACTCTCCGCCCGCCGGCGGCCCAGCCATTCCCGGAGGCAGTAGAGCACCCGCGCGGTCGTGGTGACTCCCCCGGAAAGGGCCATGCCGACCTCCTCTCCCGCCCGCAACGCCTCGAAGAGGCGAAAGGGCATGCGGTGCCAGGCGCTTCGCGCCAGCAGGCGCGCGCTCACGGACCCGCGCTCCAGGCACATCCGGTCAAAACCGAGATGGTAGCTTCCCATGAAGCCGGCGTACAAGCCCTCCACCGGGACCGACAAGGTGTCCAGGGCGAACGGATCGACAGCCACCACCAGGCGAGGACGGCAGGGTTTCCCCCGGAGCCGGCGCAAGGCCAGCATGGCATGGCGAACCAACTCAAAATTGAGGTGGGACAGGTCTCCCATGACCGGAGGATGGGAGATGAGGGCCAGCAAGGCCGGAGGACGGCCCGCGGAGGCTTCCACGCGCCGCGTCAAGGCGAGGGCGGCGGCCAGGGCCGGGGAATCCTGGAAGGAGTAGTGGTGCGGGCTCGAAAGCGAGCGAAAAAGCTTGTCATGCGCCGCCATGACGACTTCGGGAGGCGCCAATTCCAGGGCCCAGCGGAGAAGCATGCCCCCGAGATTCATCGGCGGCTCCAGCAGGAGCCGCTGGACCGCGGGCTTGGCGGGGAGCTTGGTCCGGGTCCGCTCGTTTCGCTCGGCTTCGGCCCGCGTTATGACGGCCATCAGGTCCTCGAAGGTGCCGTTGGCCGCCATGGTCATTGCCGAATTCTAACATAAATGATAGCCTAACCCCGTGACCACAACCCTGCTGCTTTCCTTGCTTTTCACGACGGGAGCGGGCGTTTCCACCGCCGCCCCGGCGGCCGACGTCGGCTATGTCGTTCGGGTCGACGGATTGACGGTTTACCTCGATCTCGGGTCCGAAGCCGGGGCTAAACCCGGCCAAGGCTTCCTCCTTTACAACGATGACGAAGAACTCAAGCATCCCAAGACCGGCAAGGTCTTGGGCCGCATCGAAATCAAGCTCGGTGAAGGCAAGATCACGGAGGTCAAGCCCGGCTTTTCCATGGGAACGATCCCCGTAATTTCGCAAGCGATCAAGGCCGGCTCCCGCGCCCGACTCCTCGGAACTTCCGCCGCGGTGGAAGCCGCCGCCCCGACCGCCCCGAGCGCTCCGGTTCCCGCCCCCCAGACCCAATTCCAGCCCCCACCGCAGGGCATGAAGGCCGCCCGCTGGAAGAGCCCGATCCTGGACCTCAAGGCCACGAGCATCGCCGTGGCCGATTTCGATGGGGACGGAGCCCCCGACCTGGCCCTCTCCGACGAGCGACGGGTCTACCTTTTCTCCTACCCGCCCGATAGCGCCAAGCCCAAGGCCGTCTTCAAGCACCCCTCCACCAAGCCCAACATCGTCTCTTTGGAGGCCGCCGACCTCAACGGAAACGGCAAGGCCGAATTATTCGCGTCCCTTCACAACCAGACCTTCGGCCGAGTCGAAACCGTCGTCCTCGAAACCGGGGCCGATGGCCAGTGGGCCCGGGCCAGCGAGTTCCCCTGGCTGGTCCGGGCCCACCAGGATCCGGACGGCAAGCCCCGCCTGGCCGTTCAACAGCTCGTGGAAGGGCCGTTCCCCTTCTCCAACATCTACACCCTGACTTACGCCGATGGAAAATACGGCCCCTCCAAGGAAACCATCCGCCACAAACGCGCGGATTGGCTGTACAGCTTCACCAACGCCAATTTCCCGGGAGAGGGACCGGCTCTGTTGTACATGACCTCCACCGACCGCCTCCGGGTGCAATTCGAGGACGGGAAGTCCTGGAGCACCGACGAGGCTTTCAGCCAAACCCCCAACCGGATCGGCTGGGCGGGGAAGATTTTGGAATGCCACCCCGCCTCCAAAGCCATCTACGGAGCCGATGGAAACCCCGCGCTCTATCTGATCAAGAACATCCCCGCGTGGGGAGGCGCGGCCCAACCCTTCGGAAAATTCGCCAAGGCGGAGTTCCACCGTCAACGCTGGACCGGCCTGGCCCTGGAAACTGATTGGAAGTCCGAGCTTTCCGGCTACGCGACGGGCATGTCTTTGGTCAACCGGCCCGGAGGGGCCGGACCCGAGCTCGCGCTGGCGGTCACAGGGACGACCGGACGCTCCGCCGTTTGGGTTTACGATCCGTAAGGACTCCTCTTCATGCAGCAAAAAAAGATCCTGATCGTTGATGACGATCCGTCCATTCGGGAGATCCTGGCCACGCAGCTTGGACGCCTCCATTACGAAACTTTCACGGCGGCCGACGGGGAAGAGGCCGTGGAGCTTTTCAAGAAGTCCAAGCCCGACCTGGTCCTGATGGACATGATGATGCCCCGGGTCGACGGCCTGGCGGCCACGCAAAAGATCCGCGCGTTCGAGAAAAAGGGAAAGCGGACCCCGATTCTCTTTTTGACCGCCCGCGACGGGCAGTACGACAAGCTGAGCTCGGCGATCAGCGGCGGGGACGCCTTCGTTTCCAAACCCATCAGCCTTCAGGACCTCCAGCTTCACGTGGAGAAAGCCCTCCGCCGCTCCAAGAAGCGGCGGTGACCTTCACGAGCGCCCTCCTCGCGTCGGGCTTGCTGGCCGCAATCGCCCGCGCGGCCTCCCCGGAGCGTCCTGTGGGACTGCTTCTCCTGCTTCCGCCCGCGGGCGCCCAGACCGGAAAGGCGGCGGCCGAAATCGCCAAAGCCCTGGCCGGAAAGTACAAGGTCGAATCGGCCGTGGCGCCCGACACCCGGGACCTCCAGAAGGCGGTGGACCGCCTCCAAGCCGCGAAAGCCTCCAAAATCATCGTCGTCCCCCTCCTCGAAAATTCGCATTCGGTCCTGATGGATCAGAACCGCTTTCTCCTGGGCATCCGCAAGGAGCCCTCCTCCGATTATCTTTGGCGGGGCAAACCGCCCTCCGGAGGAGCGCCGATCAAGCGCCTGAAAATCTCGGTCCCGATGGCTTTGACTCCGGCCCTGGATGATCATCCCGTCATGGTGGAAATCCTGGCCCAAAACGCCAAGTCCGAGGGACGCGACCCGGCCCGGGAAAACCTGATCCTGGTTGTCGCCGCGCCCAAGGCCGACGCCGACAACTCCCAATGGAAGGGAACTTTCCAGCTCCTCGCCGACAAAGTCGGCGCGGAGGGAAAATTCAAGAGCGTCAAGCTCGTGGTCCTTCGAGAGGACGTGCCCCAGCAGGAGCGGGAAAAAGACGACCGGGTCCTCAAGGGCGCGGCCAAGCCGGGCGGTCGGGGCGAGAAGATTATCATCCTTCCGGTCACGATGCGCGCCGGGTCGCCGGACCGGCGCTTCGCCCGCGCCCTCAACGGCGCTTTCGCCAAGATCAGCTCCAAGGCGGTCTTCCCCCATCCCCGCCTGACCTATTGGACGGAGCAAATGGCGGAAAAAGGATCTCTGCTGCCTGACATGCGCATGTTCAAGGAGGACGGGGGCAAGCGACTCTCCGCCCCGTTCGTGACGCGCCCGCCCTCCGTGGAGGTCTCCGCGGAGCGTCCGCGAGCCAATCTTCCCCCGCCGGACACGGAAATCGAACCCGTCCCCCAGGAGAAAACGCCATGATCCAAACGCCGACTCTTCCGGAAGTCTCATCTCCCGCCGTCACCGTGCTGGACAAGGGCTTCGTGCGCCTGGTGGACTTTATGGGCGGGGATCTGGCGGTGGTGACCGCCGCGCGGGTCTCCTACGGCTCGGGCGCCAAGGGAGAGGACAAGGACCGCAAGCTCATCTCCTTCCTCCTGCGCCACGACCACATGACCCCTTTCGAGCACTCGGTATTCAAGTTCCACGTTTCCTGCCCGATCTTCGTCATGCGCCAATGGATCCGCCACCGGACCAGCTCCTACAACGAGATCTCGGCCCGCTATACCGAGGTCAAGGAGGAGTTCTACCTACCCTCCCCTTGGCGGGCCCCGGATCTCAAGAACAAGCAAGGCTCGACCGCGGCCCCGGAAATCGACCAGGGCCGCTGCACCGAACTGCTGAAGCAATCCTACGCCAAGGCCTACGCCGCCTACCAGGAACTCCTGGCCGCCGGGACTGCCCGGGAATTGGCCCGGATGGTCCTGCCGGTGAGCCTCTACACCCAGTTCTACTGGACGATCAACGCCCGCAACCTCATGCATTTCATCAACCTCCGGGCCGACGCCCCCGCCCAGTGGGAGATCCAACGCTACGCCGAAGCTCTCTCCGACGTCTTCGCCGAAAGGATGCCCTGGACCTGGGAGGCGTTCCTGCGCCATTCCTGGGACGGGGCCAATCCCAAGCTGGACCGGGCCAAGGCGTCGCTGGGAGAGGCTTGAGCGTGAAAAGGCCGCTGGCCGCCGCCGCCCTGCTCGGCCTGGGTCTGCTGGGAACCGGTTCCGCCCAGGCCTGGCGGGAGGAGAAGGTCGTCCGGGGCACCCTGGAGCGCCATGTCGCCATCACGGGAACGGTGGTGGCCGAGGACCTCTTCCGCCTCAAATCCACCGTCGAGGGGCGCGTCGAGGCGGTGACCGGCTCCACCTTCACCTGGACCTCCCCCGACCAGCCGTTGGGCTACCTGGTCAACACGGAACTTGCGGCCATGATCGACGCCCGGGGCTCCCAGGCCTCCGACATCCTCCAGGAACGCTGGCAGAAAATCTACAAGCCCACCGTCATCCGCTGTCCGTATGAGTGCTTCCTGCTCAAGTCCTTCGTCAAAACCCGCCAACCGGTGAAGGCCAACGCCATCCTCTTCGAGGCCGCCCGGGGCCTCAAGATGGTGGGCCGCGTCCCCCTGGAGCACGCCGATCTGATCAAATTCGGGGAGTCTTTCACCTTCTGGCCCGTGGCCGAGCCCGGAAACCGGCGCGACGCCCGCATCGCGCATTACACGATTCAAAGAAAAGGCCCCGAGGCCGGAGGAAGTTTTTGGCTGGAAATCACCCCGGAACGCCACATGATGAGCCCGGGAACGGCCTGGGAGGGAACGGCCGTCCCCCTGGTCAAGAAAAACCTCCTGATCGTCCCCTCGGCCGCCGTCCTCACCCTCGGAAACCAAGCTTACATCCCCATCCGGGTATCGACCGGGATCTCCGTCGAGGGACGCACCGAGCTGACCGGCGGCCTGCCGGAAGGGACCCCGATCCTGGTCATGGACGATGAGGCCGAAACCCCCAAATCCTTGACGGCTCCGGCGACCGCCCGCCCCGAACCTCCCCAAAAAAACTTGCCCGGCGCCGAGGTCAAACCGGAGGATGATCCCTACGCGGAATAAGATCGCCTTTTTGGTGATCTTATTCCGCAGTCAATCGTTCGTTTTCGTTCTGGCTTGATTATGCGCCCGGCACAGGAGCCGGACATTTCCCGGCGAATCCGACGCCCCGCCCGAGGCCCAAGGGCGGACATGGTCGTATTCAAGCCAAGCCCGCTCACCGCACCGGACCCCTCCGGCCCCCACGAATACGCATCGGCCGCCGTCCCGCCGCCAAACCTCGACTTTCACCGCGCGCGGAACGCGCCGGGATTTGCGTTTCGGCCCGGCTGATTTCCGCGGAGGAAGGGTCCTCACGGCCCGCTCCCGCTCGACCAGGAGCCTTAAAGCCTCTCCGATCACGTCTTCAAACCTTCCAGATGGGAATTTGTGCCGAAGATAGTCGCGCGCCTCGTCAAAAAGCGCCCGGACCTCCTCCGGGGCGGCGAAGGTGAAGCAGACGCGGGGCCGAGGAGCGTTGTCCGCGCCCGCCATGGCGGCGGCGGGCGAAAAATATTCAGACAACTCCGTTTCCGGCGCCGCCTCCACCGGAAGTGCCGCCTGCTTGGCCAAGGCCGGTTCGGGAGCCGGGCACGGGGGCAGGGCTCTGACGCGATCCCTTGGTTCCAGGGCGGCCGGGAGCATGGAGGCCGCCATTTTCTCAACCTCACGAGTGCTCTTCCGGCAGGCCTGCCGCAGGAGACTTTGATGATTCTTGGAAGTCAACAAAGGCTGAAGCATGGAAACGGAAACCAAGTGGAGGTCTCCCCTCGCCATCATTCTGAGAATTGACGGGAACGCCCGGGATGCCCGCGCCACCCGGACCCGTCGAACCGCGTCGGACTCGGAGTACCCAAGTTCCCGGGTTAAATAGGCGAAAGTCGAAGGGTAACCTCGCTTTTCGCAGGCGGGGCGGCGGTCAAGCTCCCCAAGGTGAAGCAGAAAATCCGTGATGCAAAACCTTTCGGTTTCAGCCAAAGCCGAGACCTTTCCGAAGAGTTCATCGTCCGACAAGGTTGAAAGGTCCATACATATAATACGAGTGAGACCCCCATTTTGTTCCCGAACGAGCCGAAGGAAAATTATTCGTTGTCCCATAAAGACAAATCAATTTTTACCGCCAGCGCTGGCGGTAAAAACAAATAAGAGCAGAAAAATTAACAACAATTGAAGGCCCCACCCGGAGTTTTCCGAAATATGGCCCCGGTAGCATCCGCCGCCTAAAAACCCGGCCCTTCGAAAGGGGGGGCCCACGAAAACGCTGGGAATTTGAGCCGCCACGCCAGCGCGAATCCCCCCTGGCACCCCACCGGAAATCTCCTATAATAACCGGACAAGCGACATGATTACGCCTACAAAGAAGGTCTTGGCCATCATCATGGCCGGCGGCAAGGGGGAGCGGCTCTACCCCCTGACCCATGAGCGCTCCAAGCCGGCCGTTCCCTTCGGCGGCAAGTACCGGATCATCGACTTCGTCCTCTCCAACTTCGTCAATTCCGGCGTGGGCTCGATCTACATCCTGGTGCAGTACATGTCCCAAAGCCTGATCGAGCATCTGCGCATGAGCTGGCGGACGGTGGGCCTGACGCGCAACCAATTCATCACCGTGGTCCCTCCCCAGATGCGCCTGGGGACCATGTGGTACGGCGGGACCGCGGACGCGGTGCGCCAGAACCTCAATCTCATCAGCGACTTCGAACCGGACCTGGTGGCGGTGTTCGGCGCCGACCACATCTATCGCATGGACGTGGGCCAGATGATCCAGTTCCACGTGGAAAAGAAGGCCGAGGTCACCGTCGCCACCATCCCCGTGCCCCTAAAATCGGCGCCCTCTTTTGGGATCGTGGAGACCGACGCCAAATTCCGCATCACGGGCTTTCAGGAAAAGCCTCAGACGGCCACGCCCATGCCCGGGGAGCCGGGAAAAGCCCTGGCCTCCATGGGCAACTACATTTTCAACCGGGACGTCCTGGTCCAAATCCTTCGGGACGAGAACCGCCAGGATCCGGCCCTCGACTTCGGGAAATCCATCCTGCCCGAAATCCACCGCGACGTCAAAGCCTACGCCTACGATTTCGGGACCAATATCCTGCCCGGCCTCAAGCAATACGAGGAAACCGCGTATTGGCGGGACGTGGGAACCCTTCAAGCCTATTACCAGTCCAACATGGACATCCTGGGGGCCAAGCCGCGATTCAACCTCAACAATCGGCGATGGTTCATCCACTCCGGCCGCTATGACGGCCCGCCCGCCAAGATCATCGACGGCAAGCTCACCAACACCATCATCGGCGACGGCTGTTTTATCCGCAACGCCACGATCCGAAATTCCATCCTCGGCCGCGGGGTCCACGTCCACGACGACGCCGTCATCGAGGACTCCATCATCATGGACTTCTGCAAGGTCCGGGCGGGAGCCAAGATCAAACGCGCCATCGTCGACCGCTTCAACCAAATCCCGCCCAACGACAGCATCGGCCACGATCCGGCCAAGGACGCGGAGCGCCATTTCGTGGACTCCTCCGGCATCGTGGTCCTGTCGCGGGGGCAAACCTCCTCGGCGTGAGAAACAAGTTCGTCTGCGTCCACGGGCATTTCTACCAGCCGCCCCGCGAAAATCCCTGGACCGGCGAGCTCGAACCCGAGGATTGCGCCCACCCCTACCGGGATTGGAACTCCCGCATCTTCGAGGAATGCTACGGCCCCAACCTGGCCTGCCCCGCGCCCGACTCCCAGGGGCGCGTCCGGGACATGCGCGACCACTACCGCCTGCTCAGCTTCAACTTCGGCCCGACCCTGACCGCCTGGCTTGAGGAGAACCACCCGGGCTTTTTGGTGCGCCTGAGGGAAGCGGACCAAGCCTCCTCCCGAGAGCGGGGCGGCCGGGGCAACGCCGTGGCCCAGCCCTTCGTCCACGCCATCCTTCCCCTCTGCGACCGCCGGGACAAGGCCACCTTGGTCCGCTGGGGCAAGGAGGAATTCCAGGCGCGCTTCGGCCGCCCGCCGGAAGGGATGTGGCTGCCGGAGACCGGGGTGGACGAGGAGACCCTCGAGGTCCTGATCGAGGAAGGGATCGCCTTCACCATTTTGGCGCCCCACCAGGCCTTGAGAATCCGCGATCTGGGGTCCGGGGACGAGGGATGGAAACCGGTCGACGCCGACACCCTCCTGCCCACCCGGCCCTACCGTTGGACCTCGCGGCGCGATCCCACCCGGCACATCGCCCTGTTTTTCTATCACCGAAACCTTTCCCGCGCGCTCGCCAACGAAGGGCCCATTTCGGACGCGGAGACCCTTTTCCGCCGCGTCCGGGGGCGGTTTCACCCCGACGATTCCGTCCAATTGGTCCACCTGGCCTGCGATGGGGAATACTTCGGCCACCACCACCGCGGGCAACACACGCTCCTCGGGGAAGCCCTGCGCGCCCTGGCCTCGGACGGGGGCGTTCGCCTGACCAACCTGGCGGAATTTTTGGCGCTGTTTCCCCCGCCCCAAGAGGCCGACATCCGCCCTTGCACCGCGTGGAGCTGCGAGCACGGGCTAGGCCGCTGGCTGGAGGATTGCGGCTGCCGGACCCCGGCCCGCAAGGACTGGAGCCAGGCATGGCGGGGCCCTTTGAAAGATGCCTTGGAGTGGCTCAAGGGAGAGCTCGACGCGCTCTTCCAAAAGCAAGGCGCGGAGCTTTTCAAAGACCCTTGGGCGGCCCGGGACGGCTACATCGAGCGCGTCCTGGACCCTTCGCCCCTGACGACCGACCGTTTCCTGGCCCGGCACGCTCGCCGGCATCTTTCCCCTCCCGAGGCTTGCCGGGCGCTGAGCCTGCTCGAGCTCCAACGCCAGCGCCTGCTCATGTTCACGAGCTGCGGCTGGTTTTTCGACGACATCTCGGGGCCGGAGTCGGTCCAGGTCCTCAAGCACGCGGCCTGCGCGGCGGACCTGGCCGCGGGATTGGGAGCGCCGGGGCTCGGGGCGGGGCTTCGGGAAAGATTGGCCAAGGCCAAATCCAACACGGTCAAATTCCCCGATGGAGGGCAGGTGTTCGCCCGCCTGGCGGAGCCCCAACGGGTCGGACTCAAGCGCCTGGCGGAGCACGCGGCTCTCTTGGGTCACCTGTACGAGGGCCTTCCCCCGGTCCTGCCGCCCCGGTTCCAAGGCGCCGTCCGGGAACTGGCCCGGACCCGCAAGGCGGGCCCCGCGCGCCACGACCGGGCGTTCAGCCTTTGGCGGGTGGAACTGCGCGACACCCGGACCCTGGAATCCTGGGAGGGCTGGGCCGCGGTCCATCAAGCGGACCGCCTGGACCTGGCCTGTTGGACGAGCGCGGCGGCTTCGGCGCCGCCCGCGGACCTCGTCGAAGCATTTCAAGCCGGAGATGACGACTCCTTTCGCAAAGCCCTGGACGGGCGCTTGGGCCCCGATCGGGCCGGGCTGGATAGCCTTCTGACCGAAAGCCGCCTGAGCGCCACCCGCCGCCTGGTCCTGGCCCCGCCCGGAAGCGCCGCCCGCGGTTACCTGGACCGGTGGGCCCAGGCCGTGGGCCGCCTTCGGCGGGGAGAACCCCGGGGCGACGAAGTCCTGGAACTCATGCAGGAATGCAGGACTTACGGCTTAACCGCCGACCAACTGCCGGACGCCGGAACGGCCCGAGCGGCCCTGATCCTGCAATTGCGGGCGGCCTTGAGCCGCCCGACCTCGGCGGAGATTTCCCGCCTGGTCCGGTGGATCGAGACTTTCGAAAAAACCGTCCTTCATATTCCCCTTTGGGAATTGCGGGACCTGTTCTGGCTTTGGCGCGGGCGCCTGCTCTCCGGGGCCCAACCGCCGGCGGAGGGCGAAATCGTTGCGGCTCGAGCCCTGGGGGAAAAGCTGGGGTTCTCGGAGTCGGTCTGGCGGGTCGCCCGCGAGGAGGCGGGAAAACCATGATCACAAAAAGAATTTTACTGCGGTCCCAGGACGAGGCCGTCTCCCTCCTGGGAGAACATGACGCCCTGCTCAAGACGATGGAGCGGGATTTCGGGGTCGAAATGCTCTTGCGCCAGGACGCGGCCTCCGGGGAGCTCGCGCTCTCTTTGAAGGGAGCGGCGGGGCGCGTGGGAAAAGCCCAGCGCCGCCTTCAGGAGCGCCTGGAGCATATCCGCCGGGCCCAAGCGGCGCCGGAGGACGCCCCTCTGGGCGGCGCGCTTGAAGCCGAACCCCTGTCCCTGCCGGAGAACGGCCTCTACCGGAGCGCCTTCGGGAAAATCGTCAGCCCCCGGACCAAGAATCAGCAAAAATACGTCGACGCGATCCGCTCGCACGACCTCACCTTCGGCATCGGTCCGGCCGGAACTGGAAAAACTTTTCTGGCGGTGGCTTGCGCCCTTCGGGCGTTGGCCGCCCGGGAGGTCCACCGCGTCATCCTGACCCGCCCGGTCGTCGAGGCCGGGGAGCGGCTGGGCTTTCTCCCCGGGGACCTCCTGGAAAAGGTCAACCCCTACCTCAAGCCTCTTTACGACGCCTTCTACATCCTGCTCGGCCCCCAGCAGTTCCGGGCGTGGCGGGACAACGAGGTCATCGAAGTCGTGCCCCTGGCGTACATGCGCGGCCGCACCTTCGACGACTCCTTCATCGTTCTCGACGAGGCCCAGAACACGACCCCCGAGCAGATGAAGATGTTTTTGACCCGGATGGGCGTGGGCTCGCGGATGGTCGTCACGGGAGACATCACGCAGACCGACCTCGAACCGAAGGTGACCTCGGGGCTGATCCGGATCATGGACGTTCTGGAGGGAACCCCCGGGGTCTCCTTCAACAACTTAACGGAGGAGGACGTGGTGCGCCACCCGATGGTCAGGCGCATCATCCGCGCCTACGCCCAATGGGAAAAACGAATCTGACGGTCCTCATCGACGGACTCGCGCGCCTACCCGCCGCGGCGCGCCGCCCGGTCCTGCTCCGCCGCGCCTGCCGCGCGGCCCTGCCCGGCCGGGGCGGGGAGCTGAGCCTGCGCTTTCTGGGACGCGCGGACATGCTTTCGCTCAACCGGGAATTTCTCGGGCATGAATACGACACCGACGTCATCGCCTTCCCGGACGAGCCCGTCCCCGGGGTCCCCTCCTCGGAGATCGGCGCGGTCTGCGTCTCGGCCTTCCTGGTTCCGACCCAGGCCCGGGACCAAGGCCACTCGGCCCTCACCGAGACGATCACCTTGGTCCTGCACGGCTGCCTGCACTTGGCCGGCTACGACGACTCCACGCCGCGTAAAAAAGCCCGGATGTTCAAGCGCCAGGACGCTCTGCTCGCCCGGCTAATGTTATAATCGGGGCCATGGCCGCCCCCGAACGCATCCCTTACGCCGATCTGGAGGCCAAGTGGCAGGCCCGTTGGGAAAAGGAAGGCCTTTTCCAAGCCCCCGAACGGCCCCGCGCCGGCAAGAAATTCTACTGCCTGGACATGTTTCCCTATCCCTCGGCCGACGGCCTGCACGTCGGCCACCCGGAGGGCTACACCGCCACCGACATCCTCTGCCGGTTCAAGCGCATGCGGGGCTTCGATGTCCTGCACCCCATGGGCTGGGACGCCTTCGGCTTGCCGGCCGAAAACTTCGCCATCGCCACGGGCACCCACCCCCGCGAGGTAACCCGCCGCAACATCGACAACTTCCGGCGGCAGATCAAATCCCTCGGCTTTTCCTACGACTGGGGCCGCGAAGTCGACACCACCGACCCCGGCTACTACAAGTGGACGCAGTGGATATTTCTGAAGCTGTGGGAGAAAGGCCTGGCCTATGAGGCCACCGCCCCCATCAACTGGTGCCCCTCCTGCAAAACCGGCCTGGCCAACGAGGAGGTCTTCGGCGGGGATTGCGAGCGCTGCGGAACCAAGGTCGAGAAGAAGAACCTCCGGCAGTGGATTCTCCGGATCACCGCCTACGCCGACCGCCTGGAGAGCGACCTCGAGGGCCTGGACTGGCCCGCCTCGACCCTGGCCATGCAGAAGAATTGGATCGGCCGCTCCGAGGGGGCCGAGGTGGAATTTAAGGCCGAAACCGGCGAACCCATCCGGGTCTTCACGACGCGCCCGGACACCCTGTTCGGGGCGACCTATATGGTCCTGGCCCCGGAGCATCCGCTGGTCCCCAAGCTCACGACCGCCGCCCAACGAGCGGCCGTCGAGGCCTATGTCGAGTCCACGAAATACAAGTCCGATATGGAACGGACCGAGCTCGGAAAGGAGAAGACCGGGGTCTTCACGGGCGGATATGCCGTCAACCCGGTCAACAAAGAAAAAATTCCGATCTGGATCGCGGATTACGTGCTCATTTCATACGGCACCGGGGCCATCATGGCGGTGCCGGGGCATGATGAACGGGACTACGATTTCGCGAAGCGAAACGGATTGCCGGTCGTGGAGGTTGCCTCTCCGTCGGAGCCGGAGAACTCAGTTTTTACGGCTAAAAAGGCCTTCACGGAGGACGGAACTTCCGTGAATTCGGAATTCTTGAACGGATTAAAAACGCCAGAGGCAAAGGAACAAATGACGCTTTTTCTCGCCGAAAAGGGCCTCGGCGAGAGAAAGGTGCAATACAAACTTCGCGATTGGGTTTTTTCTCGCCAAAGGTATTGGGGCGAACCCATCCCAATCGTCCACTGCCCCTCCTGCGGCATCGTCCCGGTTCCGGAAAAGGAACTTCCGGTCCTGCTTCCCGACGTGAAAGACTATAAGCCCACCGGCACCGGCGAATCCCCGCTAGCCGTCATCGACTCCTGGGTCAACACGAAATGCCCCAAGTGCGGCGGGGCAGGCAAGCGCGAGACCAACACCATGCCCCAGTGGGCCGGGTCCTGCTGGTATTACCTCCGGTTCATGGATCCCAAGAACGGGGAAGCGCCCTGGAGCAAGGACCTGGAGCGGGCTTGGGGGCCGGTGGACTGCTATGTCGGCGGGGCGGAGCACGCGGTCCTGCATCTGCTTTACGCGCGTTTTTGGCACAAGGTCCTTTTTGACGCCGGGTGGGTCTCGACCAAGGAGCCCTTCCAGAAGCTCCGCCACCAGGGAATGATCCTGTCCTTCTCCCACCGCGACTGCCGCGGCAACTACCACCCGTATGACGCCGTCCGCCACGGGGAGGAGGGCGCCGCCGTCCTGACGGACGGCGGCGAGAAGCTGACGGTGATGATCGAGAAGATGTCCAAATCCAAGAAGAACGTGGTCAACCCCGACTCCATTCTCAAGAGCTACGGAGCCGACGCTTTCCGCCTTTACGAGATGTTCATGGGCGCCTTCGAACAGTCCAAGCCGTGGGACATGCGCAACATCCAAGGGGTCTCCCGGTTTCTGGCCCGGGTTTGGAGCCTGGTCCACGCCCACCCGTCGCCCGCCGACGGCGCGGGGCAGATCGCCCTGCGCAATCGGACCATCAAGAAGGTCACCGAGGACATCGAGGCCTTCGGCTTCAATACGGCGATCTCCGCCCTCATGATCTACGCCAACGCCCTCATCGAGGAAAAATCCCCGAGCCGGACGGACCTAAGAACCCTGCTGATCCTCCTGCATCCATTCGCCCCTCACTCCACCGAGGAGCTATGGGAAATCCTGGGCGACAAGGCCAGCCTGGCCTCCCAGGCTTGGCCCGTTTTCGACGAGAAGCACCTCAAGGACTCCCGGGTGGAATACGCCGTTCAGGTCAACGGGAAGGTCCGGGCGACGTTCTCTTTTGAAACGGACCAGCCGGAACGAACGATCACGGACGCGGCGCTGGCTTTGGAAAAGATAAAGGCGGCAACGGACGGAAAAACGATCGTTAAAACGATCGTGATTCCGAACAAACTAGTGAGCATAGTGGTGAAATGAATAGAAAACAGAACCTAACGATCTTGGCTTGGGCCGCCTTGTCAGCCGGTCTTGCCGCCTGCGGCGGAAGCGACATCGCCTATCGGCCGGCGGCCCAAATATTGCCCGCCAACATCCGCCGGGTTTCCATCCGGCTCGTCGAGAACAAAACCCAGCAGTTCGGACTGGAGGACAAGCTGGCCCTGCGAATCCGCGATGAATTCCTGCGGGACGGCCGCTATCCCATCGTCCCGGAAGCCAATTGCGACGGAATCGTCGCCGTCGTCATCAATCGCTATCTTCACATCCCGGTCCAATACGACGCCAACCTGGTTCCGACCGCCTACAAGCTTCGGATCGTGACCGACCTGCGCTTTATCGACAAGGTCACCAACACCGCGCTTTGGGAGGAAAAGAACATGGAGGGCGTCCTCACCTACCCCAACGCCACCCTCCCCGGAGGCAAGACCGAGGAGCAGGCCCGGGAAGCCATCTGGGACGTCCTGGCCCGCGATTACGTGAAGCGGGTCATCGAGGGTTTCGGCTCGGTCTCCGGGTCCTCCTCACGCATGATTTCCTCCGACGCGCCCTCCACGCCTCCGGCCATCCAGCCGGCCGGAACGACCGCTCCGGTCAACCCCAACCCTTACTGAGCCGGCCTTGGACCTGCGCCCCGCCGACCTGCTCAAGGAGTGGAAAGCCGGAAAGTATCGGCCCGCCTATTTCCTGGCCGGGGAGGAAGGCGCCTCCAAGGAGCAGGCCTTGGAGTGCCTGCGCGCCGCCTTCAAAAACGACGCCTTCAATTTTTCGGAGCTTTCCGGGGAAACGGCGGAGCTTGGGCCCGCGATCGTCTCCGAGGCGCTGACCCCTCCCGCCTTCGCGGAGCGCCGAATCGTCATAGTCTCCCTGGCCAAGGCCGCCGAGGAGGTCCGAGAGTCCCTCCGGGGCTACCTGGAGGAACCCCTGGAAACCACGACCTTGGTCCTGGTCGCCGAGGACAAGCGGCCCGACCCCAAGGATACCCTCCGAAAATTGACCGAAAAATGGGGCGGGGTCTGCGTCTTTTGGCCCTTCCGGGAGGAGGAAGCCCGGAGCCTTCTGATCCAAGAGGCCAAAAAGGCCGGCAAAATCCTAAACTTCGACGCCGCCGGGGCGCTGGTGGCGGAGGCGGGCGTAGACTGGCGCGTGCTCAAGCAGGAATTGGAAAAGGCCGTTCTGTTCGTCGGCGCGGCCAAGGAAATAGGCCTTAAGCACATCCTGGCCTGCCTGGGCTATCACAAGGCCTCGGATCCCTTCGCCATGACGCGCCTGGCGCAATCGCGGCGGCTCAAGGAAGCCCTGGCCCACCTGCGGCGCCTTTTCCAGGAGGGCAAGCCCTCGGATCAGGCCTTCCGGGCCCTGGCCCAGATCAACGCCGCGGTCCAGAAGCAGTTCCGGGCCCGGCGCCTCCTGGCTTCGGGGCTGGGGCCCCCGGAAGTCTTTGAGGCCCTCCGGCTCAACGCCAGGTTCGACTCCGACTTCCTGACCTGGCTCAGGCCGCTCTCGGAAGCCCGCCTGCGGCAGGACCTCAAGCGCTGCCTGAGAACCGAGACAGACCTGAAATCCAAGTCCTGGCTCGATCCCAAAATGGAAATCGAGCACCTGGTCGTCGATCTTTGCCGGAAGGGCTAGGAGGCCTTTAGGCGGCGGCGGGCGCCGCGCCCGACAACTGGGCCGCGAGCCTTCGCGCCAACCGGGCCTTCTTGCGAGCCGCGGCTTTCCAATGGATGGCGCCCGTCTTGGCCGCCTTGTCCAAAGTGGAAAACGCCTCCGCGGAGAGTTCCGCGGTCTTGGCCTTGTCCTTGGCCCCGGCGGCTTCGAGCGCCGCGCGAGTGGCCAAGCGGAAAGTCTTCTTAACGAGCCGATTGCGGGAGTTGCGCCGCAAGGACTGCCGATTGGCCTTGATGGCCCCTTTGTGTCGAGTGGTCTTCTTCTTCTGCGCCATGGACGCTCATTAGACTAATTTAAAAGCCCGGAGTCAATGATGGGGCGAAATCCGGGAAAAAGGCTACAATCCCGAAGATGCCGGATACCGCTCCCGACAGAAGCCATATCCCCCACGCCTGCGGGGTTTACCTCATGCGGGACGCTGCCCGCTCCATCCTCTACATCGGCAAGGCCAAGGACCTCGCCAAGCGCGTCGCTCAGTACTTCAATCCCAATCGTCCCGACCCCAAAAACTCGGCCCTGGCCCCCCTGGTCCGCTCCATCGACTACATTCCCTGCGCCTCGGAACGGGAAGCCCTGATTCTGGAGCGGAGACTCATCCACGCCCACCAGCCGTTCTTCAACTCCATGTGGAAGGACGGCAAGACCTATCCTTTCGTCAAGATCACCCTCAACGAGGATTTTCCCCGGATGCTCCTGACCCGCCGCAAGGCCGCCGACGGGGGAGCCTACTTCGGGCCCTATCCCAAGGTCACCCCCATCCGGGGCCTGCTCAATTACCTCTGGAGGCAGAAATTCTTTCCCTTGAGGCCCTGCCGGTGGGAGTTCAACCTTCAAAAGCCCCTCGACGGCCGGAAGATCCGCTCCTGCCTCTATTACCACACCAAGGAATGCCCGGCGCCTTGCGCGGGGCGGATCACGACGGAGAACTACCGGAAGATCGCGGACAACGCCGTGGATTTTTTTAAAGGGAAATACGTGAAGCTCCGGAAAAAATTCAAACAAGAGATGCAGGCGGCCTCCGGCCGCCTGGAGTTCGAAAAGGCGGCCGCTCTGAGGGACAATGTCGAGGCCCTCTCGCAAATGGGCGAGAGGGTTCGAATCCGGCGGGTGTCGGCCGACGACCTCGCCGAGCCCCTCACGGAAAGCCGCTCCGTCTCGGATCTCCAACAGGCCCTGGGCCTGTCCAAGCCCCCGTTCCATATCGAATGCTTCGACATCTCCCATTTCGCCGGGAAACAAACCGTCGCCTCCATGGTGTGTTTTCAAGGCGGGCGGCCCCACAAGGACCACTACCGGCGCTTTAAAATCAGGGCGGTCGCGGGAATCGACGATTTTCTCTCCATGAAGGAAGTCGTCGGCCGCCGCTATCGAAGGCTGGCGGCCGAGGGCGCCCCCCTCCCGGACTTGGTGGTCGTCGACGGGGGGAAGGGCCAACTGGCCTTTGGGCACGCCGCACTGGCCGACGCCGGCGTCAAGATCCCGATCGCCTCCCTGGCCAAGCGTCTGGAGGAAGTCTATTTGCCGGGCCGCCCCCAACCCGTGCTACTGGAGCGCGACCGCCCCGCCCTGCGCCTGCTCCAACAACTGCGCGACGAAGCCCACCGCTTCGCGATCACCTATCACCGCCTCCTCCGAAGCAAAAACCTCTTCTCATGAATTGGGGACACCCACCATTTTTACCATGAGAGAGGATGGGGAGAACGGCCTAAAAATAAAAATTTCGGGGACGGAACTATGAGGGAAAAAAGGAAACGGAACGATTGAAGGTAAATTAGGGACACCCCCCATTTTTACCATCAATGGTAAAAATGGGGGGTGTCCCTAATTTATTTTCCTTCCATATTCCCGGCCAACTCGCCCATGCCGAACATCGGCATGAACATGGCCACGACGATCGTGCCGATGACCACGCCCATGACCACGATAACGATGGGCTCGATCATGGAGGTGAGTCCTTTGACGGCGGCGTCGACCTCCTGGTCGTAGAATTCGGCGATCTTGGCCAACATGATGTCCAGGGCGCCGGTCTCTTCTCCGACGGAGATCATCGAGGTGACCATGTTCGGAAAAATTCCAGATTTCTTGAGCGGGTCGCTCAGCCGGCCGCCTTCCCGGATGGACTCCCGGGTGGCCAGCACGGCCTCGGCGATGATGACGTTTCCGGCCGTCGCCGCCACGGTTTCCAGGGCCTGCATGATGGGCACGCCGGACTTGATCAAGGTTCCCAGGGTGCGGGTGAATTTGGCGACGGCGACCTTTTTGAGCATGAGGCCGAAGACCGGCAACTGGAGCATCTTCTGGTCCACCCAGCGCTGGCCGAAGGGCGTGGCGTAGAACTTCTTGAAACCCTTGAGGCCGGCGACGGGCGCCAGCAGGATCAGGATGAAGTACTTCTTCATGATGTTCGAGGTGTCGATGAGCATCTGGGTGATGAAGGGAAGCTCGGCCCCGAAGGACGCGAAAATGCGCTCGAAGGTCGGAATGACGAACACCATCAGGAAGACCGTGACGGCGCCGCAGATGGAAAGCACGATGGCCGGGTACATCATGGCGCCCTTGACCTTGTTCTTGAGGTTTTCGGAGTTCTCAAGGTAGGAGGTCAGGCGTTCCAGGATGGTGTCCAAAATACCGCCCAATTCGCCGGCGCGGACCATGGCGGTGTATAGCTCGGGAAAGGCATCGGGATGCTTCTTCAGGGCGTCGGAGATCGAGAGGCCGCCTTCGATGTCGGTCCGGACCCCTCCCAGGACCTCCTTAAAGGCGGGGTTCTCGCATTGGGCCTCCAGAATGGCCAGGCCTTGCACGATGGGCACGCCGGCGCTGACTAGGGTGGAGAGCTGGCGGGAGAAGAGCACCAAGTCCTTGGAGGTGACATCGCCTTTGCTGGGCCCGAGGCCGATTTTTTTAAGGAGATCGGCCATGCCCGTGCCCTTTTCGCTGATCTCAAGAATGACCAGCTTCTGGGATCGCAGGCGCTCGACCGCGGCTTTCTGCTCCGCGGCGTCGACCGTTCCCTCAAGCACGTTTCCGTCGACTCCCTTGGCTTTATAGGCAAAGACTGGCATGTTATTTCCCTCTCATCACGATCCGGTCGGGGCGGGCGTCCCCGGCGCCATCCGCTGGAGCAGGCGCCTCAAATCCTCGGGGTCCAAGGAACGCGTCATGGCTTCCTGAAAAGTGATCCGCTTGGCCTTGTAGAGATCGCACAAGGATTGGTTCATGGTCTGCATTCCGAGCTTGCCCCCCGTCTGAATGGCCAGCTGGATCTGCTCGATTTTCTGCTCCCGGATGATGTTGCGGGTGGCGGAAGTGACCATCAGGACCTCGGCGGCAAGGACGCGCCCCGTGCCCGAGGCGTGGGGAAGCAGCTGCTGGGAAAGGACCGCCTGCAGGACGAAGGAGAGCTGAACCCGAACTTGCTGAATCTGATGGGGAGGGAAAACGTCGATGATTCGGTTGATGGTCTGGGCGCAATCGGTGGTGTGCAGGGTTCCGAAGACCAAGTGGCCGGTCTCGGCGATGGTCAGCGCGGCGCTGATGGTGTCCAAGTCCCGCATCTCGCCGATGAGGATGACGTTCGGGTCCTGGCGCAGGATGTGCCTGAGGGCCGAGACGAAGCTCTCGGTGTCCGCCCCCACCTCGCGCTGGTTGATGAGGGACTTTTTATGGAAATGGACGAACTCGATCGGGTCCTCGATGGTGACCACATGGCAGTTGCGGGTCTCGTTGATGTAATTGACCATGCTCGCGATCGTGGTCGATTTCCCGGAGCCGGTGGGCCCCGTGACGAGCACCAGCCCCTTGGGGGTCTTTAAGATGTCGTAGATGACGTTGGGAATCCCGATCTCCTCGAAGGTCTTGAAAGCCGACGGGATCACGCGCACCGCGCAACCGACCGCCCCGCGCTGGCGGTAGACGTTCATCCGCAAACGGCCGATGCCCTTGAGGGTGATGGCCAAATCGAGCTCGTTGCTGGCCTCGAAGCGTTGGCGTTGGGCTTCGTTGAGAAGGGAATAGACCAGGGTCTGGCACATTTCCCCGGAGAGCTTCTCGAAAGGGGTGGGAACGAGCAGGCCGTCGATGCGAAGGACCGGCGGGGAGCCGGACGTCATGTGCAAATCCGAAGCCCCCCGCTCATGCATAAGCATGAATAGCTCGCCCATGGAAATCATTACGGTCTCCTTGGCGGCCTGCTCGAGCCCGGTGTTCCTGGCTCGGCGGTGCCGCCTCCTTTTTCCACTGGTAGCGGCCTGATACGGGCTCGGCTCCCGCGCCCGGCGCCCAATCTTCCCCTAAGGGTAACCCCGGAAATCAATTTTGTCAATGCCGCCCGGGGGCTATGCGTGCGCTCCGATGATCCGGATGACCTCTTCGGCGCTGGTGCTCCCGTCCAGGAGCTTGCGCAGGGAGGACTCCTGGATGGTGATCATGCCCTTCCTGATCGCCGTTTCCTTGATCTTGAGGCCCGTGGCCCGTTGGCAGATCATGTCCCGGATTTCGTCGGTCACCTCCAGGACCTCATGGACGCCCATCCGGCCCCGGTACCCGGAATTGTTGCAGTTTTCGCAGCCCTTTCCTCTGTATAGAGTGGCTTTGGGGGTGCTGGGCAGGCGCTTCTGCTGAACCCCCAGGCTGGCCAGCCAACTGGTCTCCACCTCGTAGGGCTCCTTGCATT
Source organism: uncultured Elusimicrobia bacterium (assembly GCA_964358485.1). Classification (GTDB taxonomy): domain Bacteria; phylum Elusimicrobiota; class Elusimicrobia; order UBA1565; family UBA9628; genus CAYHPY01. The sequence continues at coordinate 22,452 of CAYHPY010000017.1, read as the reverse complement.
CCTTGCAAATGCGGCGCAGGAGGCGCTGGGCGATCACCATCGTCAGGGCCGAGGAGATGAGAACCGGGTCGATGCCCATCATCAGAATCCGGGTGATGGCCCCGGGGGCGTCGTTGGTATGAAGCGTGGAGAAGACCAAATGGCCGGTCAGGGCGGCGTTGATTCCGATCTCGACGGTCTCCTTATCGCGCATCTCGCCGACCATGATGATGTCCGGGTCCTGCCGGAGGAAAGAGCGCAGGGCCGCCGCGAAATTCAGGCCGATCTCGGAGAGGCAGTGGACCTGGTTGATCCCGTGCATCTGGAACTCGACCGGGTCCTCGGCGGTCATGATGTTGGTTTCGGGATCGTTGAGGGCGTTCAAGGTCGAGTAAAGGGTGGTGGACTTGCCCGAGCCGGTCGGGCCGGTGACCAGGATGATCCCGTGCGGGTCCTGCATGCGCTTGGTGAAGATGGCGAAATTCTCCGGGTCCATCCCGAGCTTGTTGATGTCGACCGTCATGGCCGAGGCGTCCATGATCCGCATGACGGCCTTTTCCCCCCCGGCGCAGGGACAGATGGAGAGGCGCAGGTCGATGTCCTTGCCGTCGATGCGAATCTTGATGCGGCCGTCCTGCGGGCGGCGGCGCTCGGCGATGTCCAGGTTGGCCATGATCTTGAGGCGCGACATGATGGCGTTGAGGAATCGCTTGGGCGGCGCGGGCTGCTCATGGAGCACTCCGTCCATGCGGTAGCGCACCCGCAGGATCTTTTGATAAGCCTCGATGTGAATGTCCGAGGCCCGGGTCTTCACGGCCCGGCCCAGGATCAGGTTGACGATCTGGACGACGGGAACCGCCTCCTCGTCTCCGAGGGTGGTGATCCCGTCCTCCTCCTCCGGCGGCGGCCCCTTGGCTTCCTCGACGACGACGTCCCCCCCGGCGGCTTTCTTCAAGCCCTCCAGGGCGTCCTTGGCCGTCTCCCCCTCCTTGCCGTAAATCCTTTCGATCGCCCGGTCGATGTCCCCGTCCGAGGCGATGACGATGTTGACCTTGTAGCCGGTGGTGATCTTGATCTCGTCCACGGAGACGATATTGAGGGGATCGGAGATGGCCACGGTGATGGCGTCGTCGGCGAACGCGGTGGGGATCAGCCGCTTGACCCGGATGAGCTTCTCGGGGAGCTTATCGAGGACCTCCTTCTTGAAGTTCATGTTGTCCAGATCGACGTATTTGAACCCGCATTGCTTGCTGATGAACTCGGTGAGCTTATCCTCATCCACCAAGCCCTGCTTGACGACGATGGCGTTGAGCTTGGCGCCGGTCTTTTTTTGCTCCTCCAGGCAGAAATTGAGCTGGTCGTAAGTGATCAGGCCCTCGGAGACCAGGAGGTCCCCCATTCGGTTGGAGATCGCGGTGGCGTCTGTGGATTCCTTGGTGGCCATCAATCAAGTATGCCCGGAACCACGGGCCCTGTCAAGGCTGGGCGTCTTCTTCGGCCGGGGGAGCCAATTCCCCGTCTTCGATCATGGGGCCCGCCGCCTCGGAGGCCGCCGCGGGGGAGACGGAAGCGGCCGGCCGCGCCGGCTTGGCCCCGGTTTTCCGGCGGACCTTGGGCGTCTTGGACGCCTTGGCCGGCTTGCCCGCCGCGGGCTTGGCGCTTTGCGCTCCGCCGCCCGAAAGAAGCTGTTTGGAATCAGGATTTCTGCCCTTGACCGTCTTTTTGACGATGTCGGTCTCGAAAAGGTAGGTGATCGGCGCCCGCCCGCCCGCGGCGCCCGCCTCGGGAGCCACTTTATATTGCACCAGATAGGTCTGGCTGTCCACGGCCCCGGCCGTCCATTCCTCCTTGCCTCCGGTCGAGAAGGAAAATTGCAGCCATTGTCCGATCGAACCACGGTCCCCGTCCAGGGGATATTCCTTGGTCAAGGCGATCGCGGCGGGAATCGGGTCGTCGGCCGCGGGGTCAGCGGCAGCCGCCGGGTTGGGGGTCTCCGGCGCCGCCGGAGCCGGGGCCGGCGCGGTGGCCGGGGACGGGATTTTCTGGACGGGCGCCTCCTCCTCCGGAATTTCCTCTCCGATGGCGGGCTGGTCCTTTCCCATGCTCATCATCGTCCGCAGAGCCTTGCGATCCTTCGCCACCCAGGCGATGAACAAAACCGCCACGATTCCGAAAAGGGCCATGACATAAAGAGCCTTGGAGGGCCGCCGCTTGGGCTGAGGCGCGGCCGTTTCATTCTTCTCCCGCCCTTTGGCCAGACGGGCGACCACGTCGGCGCCCCCGGTCATGGCCCCCGGATCGGCCCCTCCCGTGGGAGGCGGCTGGGGCGGAAGGGAGTTCGCCGCCCCCGGGGTCAAGGCGGGTTGGGGAGCCGGGGAGATTTGAGGCACCGGCGCGATCATGGGAGCCGGGACCTCCGCCTTGGGCCCGGCCGAGAAAGTCATGGTCAAAGGGGGCAAGGCGGGCTGGGACAAGGCCGGCGGAGGCGGAGGTTCAGAGGAACCCAACGGCGGCATCGGAGGAAAGGCCGGCGGCTCGGAAGGCGCCTGCAAAACGGGACTCGGGGCGGGAGCGGCCACCATCGGGGGAGGAACGGGAGCGGAAGGAGGAGGCGGCGCTTGAATCACCGGCATCGGGGGGAAGGAAGGAGCCTCGACCGGCGGGGGAAGAGGAACCGGGGCGGGAGCCTCCGGGACTCGAACTTCGATCGAGCCCGCGTCCAGCGGCGCCCGGGAAACGGGGGCCGGGGGCAAGGCCAAAACCGGGGAACCCTCGGCGCGGGGCAAGGTCTTGGTCGGCTTGAACTTCAACTGCCGCGGTTTAGGGCGGGTCAACTTGAGGTGAAGCCCGCCCCGTCCTCGTTTGGGGGCGGCGGCCGGAAGCTCGATTTCCGGAGCGGCGGGAGCGGGAACCTCGGGAGCGGCGGGGGGAGCCGCTTGGTCCAGCGGCGCCCGGGAGACGGCCTCCGCCGCGGGAGCGGGAGGCGGAATTTCCTCGACCGGGGGCGCCGACTCCGCAGGCGGCGGCGGTTCGGCCGGGAGCGGCGGCGGAACCGGCGGAGGCTCGACTCTAGGCGGCTCGATCGGGGGCGGCGGTTCGACCCGCGGGACGGGTACCGAGGGCCTGGGTGTTTCGGCCGGCGGCAGCGGGGCGGGCGGCGCCCGGCGCATCTGCGGAATCGGCGGGGCGGGCTCCGGCCACGCGGGGGCAGGAGCGTGGGGCGCGGCGGGAGCCGTCCCCTCGATCACCCCACCCTGGCTTATTTTAAAAAGCTGCCTTAAAAGGCCCGCCTGTTCGGACTCCAACTCCCCGACCCGGTCCATCAGGCGCCGGAGTTGTTCCTCCAACTCCACGACCCGAACCCGCGATTGCGCGAACTCCTCCGGACCGGGCATGTCCAGGAGGGAAGGCTCGGTCCCGGAGGCGTCCCGGTAATAAAAGGAGGAGACCCAATCCCGGCTATAATCCTCTCCCTCCGGGAGAGCCGGAGAGACCGGCGCGGGAGAAGATTCCTGGGAAGGGCCGCCCTGCGTCTCTCCCCAGGAGCGCCAGTCCCCGTCGTTTTGACCCAGTTCGCTTTCGGGACAGACCAAGGTTCCGGGACCGACCCCGTCCATGCTCTCGAGTTCGTCGCGGCCGAATGGCCCGAGAATGCGGGTGTCCCGATAGACCCAATATTTCATCGTTGCGGCCGAAATCGGCCGGCAAGGATTAGTGTAACGGGCCGTTGTTAAATATTCAAGTCGAAACGACTTGAACCCGGCGGAGGGTTACTGCTCTTCGCCGACGATTCGGAATTCGGCCGCGGATTCCGGCGCCGATTCCGGGGAGCTCTCGGATGAGCTCTGGCAGGAGATGCAATAGCGCGCGAACGGCAGGGCCTGAAGGCGGGGCTTGGAAATGGGTTTTCGGCAGGCCTCGCAGACGCCATAGGAACCCTTGTCGATTTTGCGCAAGGCCGCTTCGACCTGGTCCAGGTTGATCCGTTCGGTGTCCGAAAGCTCGAACATGATCTCCTTTTCGATGGAGTTGCTCGCCTGATCGGCGGGGTCGCCGGTCTCGCTTTCGACTTCGCCGACCTGCTGGTTCTTGACGGTCTTGGCCAGATCTTCCCTCATCTCGAGGAGCATTTTCTTGACGGCCGAAAGCTGGTGGGCGGTAAACAACGCCGGGCGCGCCGCCGGAGCGGAGGCGGGGGTCTTGGTTTTCGTCTTGGTCTTCACGGCCGTTTTTTTCTTCATAAATCGGGCCCTCTCTTAAGGGAGAAAGATGATAACTTTATTACCTTTGTAACGCAACTAAGCCGCCAAAATCGCGGCGGCGGCCCGCAACCGCTCCAGGACCCGCTTGCGCCCCATGATTTCCATCATGAGGAACAAGGTGGGGCCCTCGGTCCGGCCCGTGCAGGCCACGCGAATCGGATGAAAGACCTGGCCGGTTTTGAGCCCCTTTTCGACGCAGAAGGCGCGGACCTTCTCCTCCAGGGCTTTATCGGCGAACGGCTCGAAGTTTGCCAGGGCCGCCGCAAGGCTCGTCAGAACCTCCTTGGCCCCCGGGGCCTTGAGGACCTTGTCCATGGCCTTCGGGGAGTAGGCCACCTCCCGGTAGAAAAAATCCACCAAGCCCGGAATCTCGGGCAAGAGCTTGATTTTCTCGTGTTCCAGGGAGACGGTCTTTTCCAGCGGAGGCTGAGCGTCGGCCGGGATGCCCGCCGCCTTCAAAAACGGGTCCGCCGCCGCCATCAGATCCTTGAGCGCAAGCTTGCGGATGTACTCCCCGTTCATCCAGGTGAGCTTGACCGCGTCGAAGGTGGCGGGGCTCTTCTGGCAGCCGGCCAGGTCGAAGGCCTCGATGAGTTCGTTGCCGAAGAACAACTGCTTGGAATCGGTGGTCGCCCAGCCCAGGAGCGCCAGGTAATTGCGCATGGTTTCCGGCAAATAACCCAGTTGGCGGTACTCCAGGACCGAGGTGGCGCCGTGGCGCTTGGAAAGCTTGGAGCCGTCGGGCCCCATGATCATGGAGAGGTGCGCGAAGGCCGGCGGCTCCCAGCCCAGGGCCTTATAGATCTGCGCCTGGGACGGGGTATTGGAAAGGTGCTCATCCCCCCGGATGACGTGGGAAATCTCCATCAGGTGGTCGTCGACCACGCAGGCGAAATTGTAGGTGGGCCCCCCGGTCGTCTTGCGGATGACGAAATCCTGCAGGAGGCGGTTCTCGAACTTGACCTCGCCCCGGATCATGTCGGGAATGACGGTGACGCCGTCGTCGGGCATGCGAAAGCGAATGGAGGACTTCTTGCCCGCCGCCTCCAGGTCCTTGCGCTGGCCCTCGGTGAGATTGCGGCAGCGCCCGTCGTAGCGGGGAGGCCGTTTTTCGAGCTGGGCCAGGCGCCGCATCTCGTCGAGTTCCTCCTTGGTGCAGTAGCAGGGGTAGGCGAAGCCCTTTTCCTCGAGTTCCTTGAGGTATTTCTGGTAGATGTCCAGGCGCTTCATCTGGTAATAGGGCGCGTGGGGCCCCTTCTCCCCATCCATGCCCACCGGACCCTCATCCCAGTCCAGCCCCAGCCAGGAGATCGAGTCGAGGATGGCGGTCACCGAATCGGTCGTGGAGCGGACCTCGTCGGTGTCCTCGATGCGCAAAACGAAGGTCCCCTTGTGCCGGCGGGCGAACAGCCAGTTGTAAAGGGTGGTCCGAGCCCCCCCGATGTGAAGGAAGCCCGTCGGAGACGGGGCAAAGCGGGTCCGGACGGGGCGGGAATGGCTGGTCATGCGGCGCTCTCCAGGAGTTCACGGGCGTGGCGGCGGCTGGCGCTGGTGGCCTCGCGGCCCCCCAGCATGGTGGCGATGGCTTCCAGGCGCTTGGGACCGGAAAGCCGCTCGACCTTGACCTCGGTCCGGCCTCCCGAGACGGATTTCGAGACATGGAAATGGGTTTCCCCGAAACAGGCGATTTGGGGAAGGTGCGTGACGCACAAAACCTGGTGGGTGCGCCCCAGGGCCGCGAGCTTGTGCCCCACCGTCCGGGCCACCGCGCCCCCGATCCCCGCGTCCACCTCGTCGAAAACCAGGATTCCCACAGGGTCGGACTCGGCCGCCACGGTTTTGAAGGCGAGCATCACCCGGGACAGCTCCCCCCCCGAGGCGATGGAGCGCAGGGGCCGCAAAGGCTCGCCGGGGTTGGGGCCGATGAGAAAATCCACGATGTCGGAGCCGTGGCGGGAAAAATTTTCCTCCTCGGATTCCACGGCGACGGAGAAACGGGCCTCGGCCATCCCCAGGCCCTTGAGCTCCTTGAGGATCGCCGTCTCCAAGGAGCGTCCGGCCTTCACCCGTCCGGCATGGAGCTTCGCGCAGGCCTTCTCCAACGCCTCGCGGGCCTTGGCGAGTTCGGCCTCCAGGGTCCCCGTTCGGTCGGCGGAACGCTCCAGGGAGCTCAGTTCGGCCTCGGCCCGCTCGCCGTGCTCGAGGACCGCCTCCAGAGTCGGGCCGTATTTTTTCTTAAGGAGCGACAACCGGTCCAACCGCGATAAAATCTGATCCAAGCGCTCGGGATTGAGTTCCACCCTCTCCCCGTAATCCCCGACCGAGCGGGTCACTTCCTCCAGGGAGAGGCGGGCCGACTCCAAGGTCTGCTCCAGGCCCCGCAAGGAGGGGTCGAGCTTGGCCAGCTCGGACACGGAACGGCCGGCCTTGAGGAGCAGGCCCTGGACCGAGCCTTCCTGTTCGTATAAAACCTCGTAGGCCCCGCGGGAAAGCGTCTGCAGACGCTCCGCGCTGCGCAAGAGCGGCAGGGCGGCCTCCAGTTCCTCCTCCTCTCCGGCGGTCAGGCCCGCGTCCTTGATTTCCTCGGACTCGCGGCGGGCGCGGTCGATCCGCCGGGCCCGTTCCTCGTCCGAGAGCGACAGCGCGTCCTTTTCGGCGCACAGCCGGGTCCAGCGCTCGTGGGCCGCGGCCGTCTCGGCCAACGGCTTCTCAAGGGCGCCGAAGCGGTCCAGAAGCTCCCGCTGGACGGCGGGCTTGAGCAGGGTCTGGTGTTCGTGCTGGCCGTGAAAATCGATCAAGGCGTCGCCCCACTCCGCGAGCGCGGCCGACGAGACGGTCTGGGAGCCGATCACGGCGCGGGCGCGGCCGCCGGCGTCCAACTCGCGCCGGACCAGGGCCGGGCCGCCCTCCCGCTCGAAAAGGCCCTCAACGGACAGCCGGTCCGCCCCCGCCCTCAGCCAGGTGGAACTGCCGCGGGAGCCCAACAAAAATCCCAGGGCCTCGATCAGGATGGATTTGCCCGCCCCCGTCTCGCCGGTAAAAACGTTCAAGCCCGGCCCGAGTTCCAAGGAGAGCCCGGAAATCACGGCGAAATTGCGGACCTCCAGCTTCTTGAGCATCAGGGCCTAACGCTCACCCCATTTGAGCTTGCGTCGGAGGATCTCGTAGTAGGAGCGGTCCGGATTCATGAGCAGGCGCAGGGGTTTGTCGAAGCGGCGCAGGCGAACCTCATCGCCCACCTTGAGCGAACAGCCCAACTGGCCGTCCACCGACATCAGGGTTTGCGGGGTTTCTCCCAATCGCCGGACCAGGAGCTGGACCGAGAACGGGTCGGCCGCGGGCACGATGAGCGGACGCTGGGTAAGGGTGTGCGGGCAAATGGGCGCGATCAGCAGAACGTTGAGCCGGGGGTCCACGATGGGCCCCATGGCCGCCAGCGCGTAGGCCGTCGAGCCGGTCGGGGTCGAGACGATCAGCCCGTCTCCGAAATAGTCGGCCACGAAATCCTCGCCGGAGCGGGCTCTCAGGGAAATCGCCCGCGCCTGGTCGCCGCAGCGGATCACGCAATCGTTGAGGGCGATGCTGGGGCCGAAAATTTTCTTCTCTCCCCGATAGACGGAAACCTCAAGCATCCAGCGCTCCTCCAAAACCCAGTCCCCGCGAAGGATGGCGTCGCAATGGCGGCGGAAATCGGAAGCGTCGGTCCCGGACAAGAACCCCAGGCCGCCCACGTTGATGCCGAGCAGGGGGATGGAATGCGGGGCCAAAATCCGGGCCGCGCGGAGCATGGTGCCGTCTCCGCCCAAACCGATGGCGATGTCGGCCAGGCGGAGCTTCTCGCGGACCGAGAGGTTCTGCCCGATCCAGACCCGGACCTTGCGGGCCTTCAGGAGAGAGGAAACGACCTTGAGCATGCGGGCCGCCTCGGGCTTTTCGCTGTTGAGGAAAAGCACGGCGGAGTTGATGGTCTGTTTTTTCTTATTTGGCCCGGAGAAGGGTGGCGGTGGAACCATAAATGGATACCAAAAGGGCGCCCGATTTCAGGCGCGTGGCGATTGTACTATATTCGGCTTCCCCCCGCGTCACCCGGGGGCCGCCCGGCCCCCCCAACTCCAGGCCGATGGGGCCGAAAAGGAGCGTCCACGGTCCCGAGGAGGGGCGCGTAAGCCGGATTTCGGTTCCTTTGCCCGCCAGGTCCCGAAGAATAGGCCGCAGGCGCGGACGCAGGGCCAAAGGAGCCGGCAATTCCAAACGGCGAATCGGGACTTCCCGGGCCAGGCGCTCCAGGCCGCCCCATCTCGCGCGCGCCATGCCGGTCACGACGACCCGGTCCAGAGAACCGACGCGGCCGGCCCGAAGGGCCTTGAGAATCGTCCCCGCCGGCCCGCCGGGGTCGGCGAGCCAAACCTCTCCGTCGGATCTTCTCACCAGCGCGGGGCGGGAGACCGGAAGGCTCATCAAAAGAATCTCGCTCCGCGCAAACGCCGCGACCCGGACCGCCGGGAAAACCGCGACCAGCGCCGCGGCGCCCGCCAGGACGGCCGCCGCACGGAATCGGGGCAGGACCAGGACCGCAAAGGCCGCCAAGTAATAGGCGGCCAAGCCCCATGGGGAAAACGGGGCCGCGTCCACGGCCGCGCCCGGCACGGCCGCGAAAAAGAGGCAGGCCTCCCGAAACCACCTTAGAGCCTCCGCCACGACCGCCGCCAATAACCCCGGAACCGGCTCGGGCAAAGCTCCCCCGGCCCAAAGGGAAAATCCCCCCGCCATCAAAACCCCGGAATAGGGGACCAGGAGCATGTTGGCCAAGGGCCCGATGAGCGAGCCCCGACCGAAATACGCCGCGAAAGTGGGCCAAAGCATGAGCTGGACCACCGCGCCGACGGCGCCCAATTGGAGCCCGTGGCGCGCCCAGCGCGGCCAGCCCCGGGGAAGGGCCGCGGAGACAGACGGCATGACGAGCACCAGACCCCCGACGGCCAAATAGGTCATCTGAAAACCCGCGCCGAAAAGCTCCCGGGGCTCGACGATCAGCAAAAGCGCGGCAGAGAGGACCAAGGCTTGGAAACCCCCGGATTCCCGGCCCAGGAGGCGCCCGCCGGCCAGAATGACGGCCCCCAAGAAGGCCCGCGCGTAGGGGGCGTCGCCGCCGACCATCAAGGTGTAAAACCCGGCGACAAGGGCCGCCGCTCCGAACCGGGCCCCCGGCGGCAAGCCCAGGGCAAGTCCGAGCCCCACGGCCGATAGCCACACGAAGGCCACCTTCGCCCCGGACGGAACCAACAAATGCATGACCCCGGCGTCCTGAATGGCGCGGGTCAAGCCCCGATCCATGGGGGAGCGGTAGCCCAGGACCAGGCCGGTCAAGAGGGCGGCCTCCTCCATGGGTAGGGCCTGCCGGAAGCGGTCCTCCATGGAGCGCCGGACCGTTTCCGCGGCCCAGGCGGGACGCAACGCCCAGGGAATGTCCCCGGGCAGGATGCAGGCGCTGGACGCCGCCAGAATCCACGAGGTCCCCCGGTCCCATAGAAACCGCCGCTCATCGAAATCCCCGGGGTTGCGGGCCGCCCGGGGCAGGCGGAGGCGGCCCGTGAAGGCCGCCTTCATGCCAGGGCGCAGGTGGCCGTTGACGGACCCGCCCCGGGGAAGATAGACCAGGATCCGGAAGCGAAAAGGCCGGCCCTCTACGGTTTCCGCGTCCACGAACACCCGTTGGCCGAGCCGATTCTCCGTCAGAGGCGAAACCACACGGCCCCGCACGGCCGCCGCCGGGGCCCGCCGCCAGCCGGCCAAATCCGGGGGCGGAGGATAATCAAAGCGCCCCTTTTCCCGAAAACCCCAAAGCGCCGCCCCGTAAAGAACGGTCAGCAGAAACAGAGGACGGCGAAAATACGCGAGGGGCACACCTATAATACGAGCGAGGGGGCCTTTTTGTTCCCGAGCTTATTCGAGAAGCGGGCTGAACACCCACTTATAGAAGGCGAAGATCAGCCCGATGGCCAGGCCGATCACCTCCGCCCGGAACTCCCCGCTGAAGAGGTTGAACAGGTGGGCCCCGGAGAAAGGCCGTTCAAGGACTCGGAAGGAGGACACGAGCTCCTCCAGGGCCGGCGCGGCGGCCTGGACATCCCCGGTTTGGCCTTGGGTGCCGATCAGGTAGCTTCGCTCCGCCCCCGGAATGATGTCGATCAAAAACTTGAATTCCTGAACCTGATTCTCGACCCGGTCCTGCGCCACCAATTGCGGCTCCCCTCCCCCGTAGATATTGGCGGAGGAAGTCCGTCCCGGCCCCGGCGCTCCCGTGAAGGAGCTCGTGACCCAGCGCCCGATGACCGGACGGGTGTCCACCATCTCGGTGATGGTGATCGCCACTCTTTTCTTGGCGGTCCCCTTGATCCGAAGGCTCGGGATACCGTCCACCACGGTCTCTTCCTGGGAGTCCTGGGCGTAGGAATCGAAGCCGTCCGGGAAAGCGATGGCCACGAGCTTGGAGACCTTGGCCCCCGACATCCTCTTGAGGCGGTAGGCGCTCTCCCCGCTGACCACGATCCGAGACCGGACCGTGCCCGGAGCGGCGTATTGAAGAACGTCCACGCACTCGGCGCGCGTGCGCCGCGCGTCGTCCAGGACCCAGCCCTTGGGCGCCTTAACCGCGAAAAAGTAATCATTGACCTTCAGGGACTCGGGCTCAAGCGGCTTTCCCGCTCCCGGCGCGAAATAATTGTAGAGCCCGGCGAATAAGAGCGTCCCTCCCAGCAGGGGCGGCAGGACCCGCTTGAGCTTGTCGCCTCCATCCCTGGCCTCGGCCGCCGCCGCGGCCTCGCCCCCGCCGGGGGCCGGAGTTCCGTAGCTGGACCGAAGCTGGCGCTCCTCCCACTTGGCGAAAATGATGTGGCAACCCGAGCACTCGGCGCTCCGCTCCTGTTCCAGGGCGCAACTGGGGCATTTGAAAGCCATCGACGGAAGGTTAGCCGAAGTCCGTGATTATGTCAAGACCGGGGGTTTACGGATTTCCGGCCCGCGTCCACTCGGCGAAATCATAACCGAGCTTCCTCCCGGCGCCGCCGATGGCGTCCTTGACGGCGGCGTCCGTTTCTATTTTCGCCCGTCGGGCCAAGGCCGGAAGAGCCGCCTCCTTGGCGGAAGGTCCTATGGCGCAGAGGGCCGCCACCGCCCGCCGCCGCGTCCCCGGGGAAGGATCGTCGATCAGGAGGACCAATTCCGGGACGGCGGAGGAGGCGGCGGGCCCCAATTCCTCGAACATCCGCTCGGCGTCCCAAGAGTGTTTTTCCGAGCCCAGCAGGCGCGCCAAACCGGGAGCCCCCGGCGCGGCGGCGGGCCCCATCCTCTTCAAGGCGGAAAAAGCCGAGCGTCCCACCCGCTCATCCTCGTCTTCGAGCGCGGAAAGAAGCGCGTCCAAGGCGGGGGCGGCGCCCTTCCCGAGGCCGCCCAAGGCGAGGGCGGCGCCCCAACGGACGGCCCGGTCCGGGCTCCTCAGGGCCGCGGCGAGGGCCGCGGGGTCGTCCCCGGTGACTCCGGCCTTGCGCAAGGCCCATTGGGCGTGGGCTCCCTGGAAGACGCGGTCAAAGTAGCCCCCTCCCAGCGCCACGAACGCCAACAATCCCAGGATGACAAAGACGGCGGCGTTGGAGGCGATCGAGAGACCTCCGGGCCGAGGCGCGGAACGGCTCTGCCACGCCGCTCCGAGAGCGGCCCCGATGAAAAATGGCGCTCCGACCAAGCCGTGCCCCCACCCCTGAATGGCGGCGAAGGCGGCGATGAGCGGAGTCCATACCGGACAGCCGAGGTAAAATCCCCAGGCGCCGTAAGGGGGCAGTTCCGTGCCTCGCCGGAAATTCCTAAGAAGAAAAAACAGGCAGGGAAACGGAGCCAACCCCAGCAGGCCATAAAAGATCCAAAATAGCGCCGCGGTCGGAGTCATGGTCCTATTATGGCCCGGACCGGGGAGTAGGTCAAGGGCGGCGTCAAAACTCGGCCCAACGACGCCCTTTCCCGTCGGTGTGGGTGCAATTGATCAATACTTGAGTCGAGTTCGTATCTCCCGGGACGTTATGGTAAACCCAGCCGCCGGCGTCATTGGGCCGCGCCCCGTGATGGACGTCGCTGGACGGATTGTGAGGCCCGGTCTCTACAGGGGGGATAAACGCGAGATATCGGCCCTTCAAGGTCAAAGCCCCCAGTTCCGATGGATATTGCCCTTCCAAATCCCCGAAATAGATGCTCAGGGCCGAACGAATCGCTCCCAGCCTCGACTTGGCCGCTTTGGGCCCCAGGTCCCGGTCCATTCCGGTGATCGTCCAATTCGAGGGATCCTCCAACCAGACCCCCGCGCCGATGATCAGGACTCCCAACGCAAGCGCCGAGGCGGCGAGGAGGCATCCCTTGGGGACCATTTACCCCGGTTCGGGAAGGGACCGATTCGGCGCGGGCTCGGGCGCGGGGGACGAAACCCTTCGGCCCCGCTTGAAGACCCGCAGGAAGGTCCGGACCTTGCGCAGGCGGTAGTCGGCCCAGCCGTAGATGAAGACGTAGTGGCAGGCCGCGCCGACCACGACCAAAAGGTGGAAAAGCTCGTGCGGCCCGAATACTCCGGGGATGAGGATCGGCCGCTCCACGGCGTCGATCACGCCGCCCAAGGCGTAGGCCAGGCCGCCGATTCCCAAGGCCGCCAATTTTTTAAGGCCGAACTTCCGGTGCAGGCGGTAGAACGAGATGGTCCCGATCCCGCTCACGCCCATGTAAAGGCCGACGATCGTCCCATAGGACAAATCCTTAAGATAGGCGTCCACGATAAATAAGCAGGACAAGGCGCCCGCCCACAACGCGGCCAACAGGCCCCAGCGCCAGACGCCCTTCATGAGCAGGATGTGGATGGGCGTGGCCGAGCCCGCGATGACCAGCCAGATGGCGATGTAGTCCAAGCGCCGGAAGAAGTCCCGCCAGGGGCCCGGGCCCAGGGAGTGGTAGGTGCCGCTCATGGAGAACAAAAAGAGCAGGCAGCAGATGTAGAGCAACGAGGCTCCGACCTTGAAGCCGTTGTGGCGGGTCCGCAGGATCAGGCGGTAGCCGCCGTAGAGGGTCGCGAGCGCGGCGACGAAATGGGACAGACTGCTGACCGGATCGTGGAGGCCGAAGTACGGGAGGGGGCGCATCAAAGGCTATTTTACCATTTCTCCGGAATTTCCACTTTGCCCATTTAGGGCACGGACCAAAATGCGCCGGGCTAGTTCGAAGCCTGCTCCCGGGAGTAGTCGATCTGGACCGCCCGGGCCGGAGTCTTGCATTTGTAGTCGCTATGATCCACCAAGAACCCGCGGACCTGGATTTTCCCGTCGTCGATCAGCTCGCCCTTGAGGTCGATGTTCACGTAGACCGCGGCGAAGGAGCTGGTGAGCCGGCCGCAGGCGGGCTTTTGATCGGCCCCGAACAGGTTCCCCACGATGTTCCAGTGGTCGCCGTTGTGGGAGCCGCCGCCGATGTGAAGCCGCCCGGACGCGGGCTCGCCGTCCACCACCAGGTTCGATCCGTAGGAGAAGGGAAGCTGGCCGGGCGTGGAATTGATCAGCCCGATTCTCTTGAGGCAGAAGCGCGCGGGCAGGCCGGCGGCGTCGGCCGTGGCGTCGGCCGGACGGCTCCAGCATGCGTCGACCGCCAGATACTTTATATCCGCGGGAATCGGAGGAGGAGTTTGCTTGCGGGGACGGGTTTCGCGGCGCTCGCCCGTCCAACCGCGCCGGAGGGACTCCCGGAGGGCGTCTTCCAAGGTCTGGGCGTTTGCCAGGTTCGCGCCGAAACACAACAAGGCGAAAAGGGAGAGGAGTATTTTCATGCTCAAAGGATACCATGGGGTCCAGGCGGCGACCTGGGCCCTTTGGGCTCAAAAACGGCGGACTTTGGACCCAACCGTGGAGGCGCTCCGCGCGGGCCGTTTTTGCTAACATCCACCTCTCGGAGAAAAATCCATGTTCAAGAAAATCCTGGTCGTTTCCCTGTGCTTGGCGGCGACTTCCGCCTGGGCCGCCAAGTCCGTCAAATACGGCAAGGGCGTCAAAAAGGGCCCCGCCATCGCCATTTCCGAGCTCCATGCCCGCATCGACGAGCTCCAGGGCAAGCTGGTCCGCGTGGAGGGCCCCGTGGTCGGCGTCTGCCCCAAGCGCGGCTGTTGGATCAACTTGGCCGGGGACAAGCCCTTCCAGGAGCTCCGCTTCAAGGTCAACGACGGGGAGATGGTCTTTCCCATGAGCGTGCAGGGCAAATACGCCGTGGTGGAGGGCATCGCCCACAAATCCACCTTGACCATGCCCCAGACCATCGAGCACCTCCGGGAGGAAGCCGCGGAGCGGGGAGAACCCTTCGATGAGGCAACGGTCAAAACCCCCCTGAGCTTCGTCATCCTCAAGGGCGTCGGCGCGGTGGTGCGTGACCGCAAATAGCCCCGGCTGGAGGCGCCTCAACAACGCCGTCCACCGCGACCTGGGCTACCTTGCCTGCGTCCTGACCATCCTCTACGGGGTCAGCGGCATCGCGGTCAACCATGTCGAGGACTGGAACCCCAGCTACGCCGCCGCCCACGAGCGCTTTACCTTGACGCCCCCCGCCGCGGAGACCCCCGAGTCCCTCCAAAACGCCCTCATCTCCAAGCTGGGCCTGGACCCCGCCTCGGTCCAGGGCTGGCACCGCCCCGCCCCGGATCGCTTCGTGATCTTCCTTCCGCAGGGCGGCGAGGCCAAGCTGGACCTCTCCACCGGCCAGGGCGTCTGGAAAAAAATGAACCCGCGTCCCTTCCTTTTCGACGCCAACGTCCTGCACCTCAACCACATCAAGGGCGTCTGGACCTATGTCGCCGACGCCTATTCCCTGGTCCTGATCGTCCTGGCCGCGACCGGCCTATTCGTCCTCAGGGGCGACAAGGGCCTCCTCGGCCGGGGCAAATGGTGGGTGGCCGCCGGCGCCGCCCTCCCGGCGGCTTTCGTGGTTTATTACCACTTCGCCCGAAGCTGAAAGCGCGGAACCATTGACACCCCCGGCCATTCCTGTTAGACTCAAAATCCCATGCCGGAACCGATTTTCCCCGTGCATCCCCCGTCTCCCTGGGACTCCTGGAAGCCCGCTTCCTGCATGCCCGACGGCTGTTTCTGCGAGGCCCCGCGCGGCGCCTGGATCCGCCAGCCCGCCGACACCTGGTCCAACCTGGCATACGTCGTCGTGGGAATCTTCATTCTCCGCTCGCTTTATCCGGCGCGGCGGCCTTACGCCTGGACTTTGATCTTCCTGGGGATCACGAGCTTCGCCTTCCACGCCTCCCTGACCCTCTTCTGGGAATGGTTCGACGTCTCCTCCATGTACATGTTGGTGGCGCTTCTCATCTTCGACAGCCTGCGCCGAATCTTCTCCTGGAGCCCGGCGGCCTTGGTCCCCTGCTCCTTGACCTTGACGGGACTCATGGCCGTGGTGGTCGCGTTTTGGCCGGTGTGGCGGCGCGAGATTTTCATGGTCCAGGCCGCGGTAGGCGCGATTTGCGAACTCTGGGCCATGAAGGCCGCCCCCCTGGCCGCCCACCGGCTCTTCTTCGCCGGCCTGGCGGTTTTCCTGGTCTCCTACGGCATCTGGATCCTGGACAATAACCGGATCCTCTGCTCCCCCCATTCCTGGTTCCAAGGCCACGCGGTTTGGCATTTGCTCTGCGCCGTCGCCGCCTGGTTCTGGTTCCGGCACCACCATCCTGATCCGGAGGCCGCATGAAAAAATCAAAAAAAATAGGCCCCGCCGACGCCCGGCGGAGGCTTCTGAGTTCCCGCGAACTTTTCGAGCTCCTGCGCACGCGCGGGCCCAAGGACCGCGCCGGCATCGACGCCGCCATCGAGGCGGGCGGCGCCCGGGAGCTGACCATCCTCATGGCCGACTCTTCGGGATTCACCCGGCGCACGCATGAGTTCGGCATCCTCCAGTTTTTGGCCGTCATGACCTACTGCTACGACCGCCTGATCCCCCTGCTGGAAAAGCGGAACGGCATCTGCCTCTCCCACAACGCCGACAACATCCTGGCGGTGTTCGACCGCCCCGCCGACGCCGTCCAAGCCGCCATCGACATGCACCGCTGGCTGGGCAAACGAAACAAGGGCATCCCGGACGCGGAGCGCTTCAACATCTGCATCGGCGTCCATTTCGGCAGGATCATCCGCCTCAAGGACGGGGTCTTCGGAGAGATCGTCAACCTGGCCGCGAAAATCGGGGAGGACATGGCCGACAAGGACGAGATCCTGGTCACCCGCGAGGTCTGGGACCGGCTGGCGAAAAAATTCCCCGGAGTCTACGCCCGCGCCACCCCGGTCGGCGGACGCGTGGTCGAGCTCTTCAGGATCCGCTGGTCTTGAAAAATCTAGCCCTCGGGCTCATGTCGGGCACCTCCGCCGACGGGGTCACCGCGGTCTTGGCCCGTTTCGGAACCGGGTCCTGCGAGGTCCTGAAAGAAAAAACCTTTCCCTTTTCCCCCGCCCTGCGCCGCCGCGTCCTGGAAGCCCCGCGCCTGGCGGCCCCGGAACTCTCGCGCCTCAATTTCGAGCTGGGCGCGGCCTTCGCCGCCGCCGCCCTGCGCGTCATCGGCCGGGGCCCACGGCCCGAGGTCATCGGCTCCCACGGCCAGACCGTCTGGCACGGGCCCGACGCCAGCCCCCCGAACACTTTGCAACTGGCCGAGCCTTCCGTGATCGCCGAGCGGACCGGAATTCCGGTCGTCGCCGATTTCCGCCCCCGCGACATGGCGGCCGGCGGC
Organism: uncultured Elusimicrobia bacterium; assembly: GCA_964358485.1. Lineage (GTDB taxonomy): Bacteria > Elusimicrobiota > Elusimicrobia > UBA1565 > UBA9628 > CAYHPY01. The sequence goes on along the minus strand of CAYHPY010000017.1, from coordinate 5,418 downwards.
CAAGGCGCCCCGCTGGTCCCGGCCTTCGACGAGTTTCTCTACGGCCGCGGCCCCCTGCGGGGCCTTCAGAACATCGGGGGCATCGCCAATCTCTCGGTGGCGGGAGGCGGCAAGCTCTGGACCGCCTTCGACACCGGGCCGGGGAACTCCCTCTTGGACACCGCGGCGGCTATCGCGACCGGAGGAAGGTTGGCTTTTGATCTCGACGGCGGCCTGGCCCGCCGAGGACAGCCCGATGAATCCCTCATCACCCGATTGCTGTCCGATCCCTTTTTCAGAAAAACCCCTCCGAAATCCTTGGATCGAGGATCTTTTTCCGAAAATTTTTTGAGACGGAATTTTTCTCCGGCCAAAGGCCGGAACTATCCCGACATCCTGGCCACCTTGACCCTGTTCACCGCCCGCTCCATCGAAGACAGCTACCGGCGCTTCGTGCTTCCGCGGTGGAAACTCTCGGAAATTCTGGTCAGCGGCGGCGGCGCCCTCAATCCCGTCCTCATGGACCATCTTTCCCGCCTACTGTCCCCCATCCCCGTCCGGCCGTCCTCGGCCCGGGGCATGCCGGTCATGGCCAAGGAGGCCGCGTGCTTCGCCTGGCTGGCCCTGCGCGCCGTCCGCGGGCAAAGCAATCATTGCCCCAAGGCCACCGGCGCGCGCGGCGCGCGCATCCTGGGCAAGATCATCCCGATATGAAAAAACTTCCCCCCAAAATTCTCAAGGACATGGGTCGCTACACGCTCTTTTGCCAAGCCGTCTGGAAAGCCTGCGCCGAGATTCCGCGCGGCCAGGTCCGCACCTACGGCTGGATCGCCCGCCGCATCGGCAAGCCCGCCGCCGCGCGGGCCGTGGGTCGGGCCCTGGGCATGAACCCCTTCTCCCCGACGGTCCCCTGCCACCGGGTGGTGGGCGCCGACGGAACCATGACCGGGTTTTCCGCGCCGGGCGGGGTCAAGGCCAAGAGAAGGCTGCTGAAAAAGGAAGGGGCGATCCGCTAACTCGGCGCTTCCGCCACTGGGTCCGCCGCCTTCAAATCCTTATCGATGGCATGGCTCCGGGGGAATTTCGGTCCGGACCGAGTCCTACATGCCTGGCACCGGGGTTTAACAGCCCCCCGCCCCCGAGAACCGCCGAAACCGCCGCCCTTACGGGGCGGGAATGATCTCGACGGACTGCACGGGGTGGACCTCCCACTGGGTCTTGCGGCCCAGGCCGATGATGGGATCCTCGGGATCGTATTCCATCTCGGCCTTGTGGAAGATGTCGAAGTAGGTCCAGCCCTTGATGCGGACCTTGTCCCCGGTCTTGGGCTTATAGGTCTTCGGGTGCATGATCCGCCACTCCGGGGTCATCTCGATGTGGAGGTCTCCGAAGTTGAAGGTGTAGTCCTGGTCGATGGCGCCGCCGTGCCAGGTGACGGTTCCCTCGACTTCCACTCCCACCTGGACGTTGTGCTTGCCCGCGATGATGTCGGCGGCCGTGGCGACGGCGTGGGACTTGGGGCGCTTGATGCGGTGCTTCATGAGAAAAACCTTGATCGGCCCGAGCTTCTTGAACTTGTCCAAGGGAACGTCCACGGGGAAGAATTTCAAGGCGTCCACCTGCCCGCCCTCGGTGGGGACTTCCACCGGCAGGTCCAGCTCTTCGTTGAGCAGGGACAGGACTTGGGCCTCGTCAACCGCCTCTTCGGCGATCCAGCGCAGTTCGTGGGCCACGGACTTGACCAGGCTCCGGCCGTACTCCTCGGCGTAATCCTTCGAGGGCAAGTCCCGGAACAGGTCTTCCAGGGCCTCCAGGGCGGGCTCCAACTTGGGGTCGATGTTTCCCTTGCGGCGCAGGTCCGACAGGCGCTCCAGGCCCCCCTCGGAATATTCCTGGAGGTTTTTCTTGGCGCCGATGGTCTCGCGGTCGAGCTCCTCGGAGATGTAGCGCAGGTCCTTGCGCAGGCGCTCCAGGTCCTGGAAGCGCTTGAGGCGCTCCTCGCGGGCCTGGTCCAAAATCTCGTCGGCGGCCTGCTTGGTTTTTTCCAGGCCTTCGTTTTGGGCGGCGCGGCGCGGAGCGGCGAAGGCGAAGACTCCGGCGGCCAGGATCAGGGCGGGGACGGCGTAAATTCGTCGCAAGGGCATGAAATCCTCCGTGTCAGGGGGTCCGACCGTCAAAGTATAGCCATCCCGCCCGGCGGCGTCAACGGAAAAGGCGGGCCAAAAAGACCTAAAATAGCGGGCCATGGCTTTTCGCCACAACGCCGGAACCTGGATCGACGCGCATTGCCACCTGGCCGATCCGCGCTTCGACCGGGACCGGGAGGAAGTGGTGGCGCGCTCCCGCCGCGCGGGCGTGACGGCCTGGGTGCAGGGCGGGGTCGGACCCGAGGATTGGACCTGGCAGGACAAGATCGCCGAGACTTTGGGCGACGGGCTCCTGCGCTGTTTCGGATTGCATCCCTGGTGGGTCGCCGAGCGCGCGCCCGAGGAGATCAACGCGGGCCTCAAGACTTTGGGCGAGCGCCTGGACTCGGCCCGCGCCATCGGCGAAGCCGGCCTGGACAAGGGCAAGCGCGGGCGCTGGGAGCACAGCGCCAAGCGGCAGATGAACGCCCTGCTCTCCCAGGCCCAGCTGGCCCACCTCTTCGGCAAGCCCCTGGTCCTTCATGTGGTCGGGGCCCACGCCGAGGCCTTGGAGATCTTGGAAAAGATCGGCAAGTTCCCCGCCGGGGGCCTGGTCCATTCCTTCAACGGGAGCGCCCTTCAAGCGCAACGCTACGCCGCCCTCGGTTTTCTGCTCTCTTTCGGCTTTTCCCTGGCCGAGCCCGGCGACGGCGGGGGCAAGGGCGCCCTGGCGGCCGCGGCCGCCGACCGGGTGGCCTTGGAAACCGATTCCCCGGACCGCGCGCCGGAGCGGGGCTCGCGCAACGAGCCCAGCCGCCTCCTGGAGGTGGCCGACGCCGCGGCCGCCATCCGCGGGGAGACCCGCAAAGGCCTCCTGGACCTCAGCCGGGACAATCTCAAGCGGCTTTTCAAGCTCTCATGAAAAAATCCGACGCCTGCGCCCCAAAAACCGCGGCGCCGCTGAGCGCCGAGGAGCTTTCCGACTACCGGCTTCATCGGCGCTTCGACCGGATGGCCCGCCTGGTGGGCGACGGGGCCATGGAAAAGCTGTTCAAGTCCCATGTCCTGGTGGCGGGCCTGGGAGGGGTGGGCTCCTGGGCGGCCGAAGCGGCGGCCCGGGCCGGGGTGGGGCGGCTGACCTTGGTGGATTTCGACGCGGTCTGCGTGACCAACGCCAACCGCCAGCTCCACGCCCTGGACGAGACCGTGGGCCGCCCCAAGGCTTCGGTCATGGCCGCGCGCCTTCGCCAGGTCAACCCGCGGGCCGAGGTCCGGGCCGTGGCGCGTTTTTTGGACCAGGCGGCGCTCCCGGAGCTGTTCCGGGAAAAGCCGGATTTCGTCATCGACGCCATCGACTCGGTGGCGTCCAAGTGCCAGCTTTTGGCCTACTGCAAGGAACACGCCGTCCCCGTGGTGACCTCCACCGGTTCGGGCGGGCGGCTGGACCCGACCCAGGTGCGGGTGGCCGACCTCTCCAAGACCCAATCCGATCCCCTGGCCCGCGACATCCGTAGAATCCTAAGAGAGAAGCACGGCTTCCCCAAGAAAGAAGGGGCGGCCTTCGGAATTCCGGCGGTGTTCTCCGCCGAGCCGCACCGCAAGCCCAAGGAACTGCATTACGACCACGGAAAGGGCTTTCGCTGCGTCTGCCCCCAGAAAGACAACCCCTTCTTCAACTGCGACTCCCGCAACCTGATCTACGGCAACGCGGGATTCGTCACCGGAGCCTTCGGCCTGGCGGCCGCCTCGGCGGCGGTGCGGGGGATTTTGGGGGAGTAAGCCTTCCGCGGCGTCAATTTATTTCCAAAAAGCAACAATTTAAAGGCGAATCCAGCCTCGCCTCCCGCGGCTAACCGCGCCACTAGACGGGGGGGTCGGACTGGGTTTCGGAAACGGCGGCGCGGTCGCAGGCCCTGCGGACAGCGCACAGCAGCTCCTCGATCAAGAAAGGCTTGCTTAGGACGGCGACGACCCCTGGAGGCAGACCGCCGTTGACGACACCCGCGTCGAACTCGCCGCTTACGATGAGGACCGGCGTATCCAGGCCGCGCGCGCGCACCTCGCGGATGAACTCGAGACCGTTCATCTCCGGCATCCCGAAATCCGTGACGATCACGGAGAACCCCTCGCCCAGGAGGTCCAGCGCCTTCGGCCCCGACGGCGCCGCCGTGACGGCGAACCCTCGGCCACCGAGCGCGCGATGATACATATGCCGGAGGCTGGGATCGTCGTCCACTACAAGAACTCGCGGAAGCATCTTCTCCATGTCCGGCCAGAAACGGCGCAAGGGCCGATCCGAGCTTTTACAATAACCCATTTTGGGTTAACCCGTTCCAGGATACTAGAATTGTTCCCGCGAAATGTCAAGATCAGTCTACCAAAAGGAGTATCGAGCCCTTCTCACCAGGCTGCGCCAAGCCCGCCTTGCCGCCGGCCTCACGCAACAACGGGTCGCCAAGCTGTTGAGGAAGCCCCAGTCCTTTGTCTCGAAGTCCGAGTTGGGCGAGAGGCGGCTCGACCCCATTGAACTCAAGCGGTTGGCCGGGGTCTACGGCAAACCCGTGGATTTCTTTCTCTAGAAGCCCGCGCAGCGGGCCTCCGGGTCGGCTATAGGCCTTGCCTTGGGCGGCCTAATGGGAGAAATTGCCCTGTTCGGCGGTCTTGCCTACTTGCCTCGTCGAGTTTTCTTGTAACCCCGCGAGGCCGTTAGAGGATAAACGTCGAAAGACAGCTCGATCCGGAGGTCGGCGAGCCTTCTCAGCAGGTCGAAGTCAAGCACCTCGCCGCAGTTTGAATTCACAAACCACCCAATGAAGAATTCCAGATGCCCACCCGTTGCGCTGAATTTTCTGAGGAAAGAGGCCTTTCTCTCAAGCTTCGACAGGGAGGCTCGGAGGCAGTCGGCCAGCCCTTCTTTCCGCGAAGGCCTCATTTCGCATGTCCAGTACGAATCTTCATTGAATCCTTCCAGAAGATTCCCCTTCGGAGTTTTTCTTCGGTCACCTACCATGTACATGAACTGCGGGTTCAGCGAAAGCCCGGAAGAAATTACATCCGGATTCATCTTCGGATGGTGGAGGCAAAGTGATACTTTAAACTTGGAGGGTTTCACCATGGCATCATCTGAGATGGGTTCTTGAGCAGGACCCGCCTCGTCGCTTCGCCGGGCAGGTGATGTGCTCAAGGACATGCTTGTCGCCGACTTCTTTGGACAGCCAACCAAACTTCGGAACGTCGATCAATTTCCCACAAAGCGGACACTTATTTGGCCAGCCGTTTTTGCGCCACGCCGCGAGTTCTTCTAGGGATACCC
>CAYHPY010000016.1:0-54842 GCA_964358485.1 uncultured Elusimicrobia bacterium | reverse complement strand
CGCAAGATTCAGGGGAAGACGGCCCCATAGCGCCCGCGGCTCAGGCTGGTGTTCGGCGTATTGATAACGTCCTATGAAAAACCATGTCGCAACTTGTAGCAAGGGACTGGCGGAATGACGCGGTTTAATAGATTGTTAGTTATTGGGTGCGCGCTCATCATTTTAATTTTCACGGGCAGACTCGTTCCCTATGCGCTCGGTTTCGGGATGGCCATTTGGTCCCTGGTTTTTGACCGTTGTCCAATATTTAGGGCGGGGACCGAAAGTCAGAATTTAGGAAACCTCGGCAACCTTCGCTCTGCGGTAATGATCTTCCATGATGACGCGAAACGATACCCGGCGGATCCAGCTGAACTTCTCATCGGGGGGAAATACCTCTCGAAGATTTCGCTATCTGAGACCTGTAGTCACCGGAGATCAGATGCGATACAACTGATGAGCTCTCCGGACTTCGCCGCCGGTCGGTTCGCGGACTCAGGCGGCTGGGCGTACGTCACCAGCGGGCCCTCAGCCGGGTCAGTCTTTGTGAACTGCACGCACACTGACACAAGAGGGAGCGTTTGGACATCTTACTAAGCAGCGGAGGAGACTTTGAGGCGTAGCGAACGCCGAACCAAGGGATTCAGCAGGCCGCGGCCCTGGAGTTTATGTAGCCGCGGCTGCTGATTGCGTAGCGTAACCTAATTGGTGAGGGATTCATTCTATCTTTTTTAAGCCGTGACCAGCTGCCGCACCTCCGTTTGTCCTTCGCCGCGGATCGCGGGCAACTCGGAAACCTTGCCCATGTCCTCATGCCCTCCGATGCGGCGCATTCGGATCATCCCCGAGGCCATCAGCCCAAACAGCAAGACCAAGACGGATTGCTCCGAAGGAAACGAACTTTGCGTCTTGATCCGCCGTCGGAACTCCCCGTTGATGCGCTCGATGATGTTCGTGGTCCGCAGCGCCTTCCACTGGCTTTCGGGATAGCGATAGAAAGTCAGCAATTCCATCCCGGCTTCCTCCAGCGATCTCGTGACTCCTTCGCACGAACGCCTCCATTTTCTAAGGAAGGCCTCGTACGCCGCCCGGCCCGAGGCGTAGTTCTCGGCGTAGACGATGGCGTGAAAATCATCGCTGATCTCGTCATGGAGCCGTTTCGGCGCATGGTCGTGAAGGTTTCGCAGTTTGTGGACGGCGCACCGCTGTCGATCCGTCTTCGGCCATGTCTGCGCAAGCGCTTGCGTCAGTCCAGGATTGCCGTCGATGATCGCCAGTTTCGGAGCGCGCAGGCCCCGGGCGCTCATGCTCTCGATGAGCCCCTTCCAGGACGTCGTGCTCTCCGCGCCGCACAGCTCAAGCGCCAAGAGGACCTTCTCGCCGTCAGCTCTCACACCCACGGCCGCCAACACGGGCAAACTCTCCGTCTTGCCCCCGCAGCGCACGCGCACGCAAATGCCGTCGAGGTAGATATAGCGGACATCCTCGCCGGCCAAGCTCCGCCGGCGCCACCCCTCGAAGTATTCCTTCAGCCGTACGATCAGCCGAGAGATCGACGACTTCGACAGCGGCGAATTTCGCAGCAGCGGACGAATCGCCTGTCTGACCTTGCGCGTGTTCACGCCGCCGAAGTACATCCCCAACAGCGCCGCGTCCACCGCGCGGCAACGACGGGCGTAGCGCGGAATCATCGTCGATTGCCACTCTTCCTCTTTGCCGTCGGCGGCAAAGACCTTCCCGCGCGGCATGTTGAATGTCGTCTTGCCGGAACCCGTCGTCAATGTCCGCTCCTCGCTGCCGTGCCGGTATCCTCGACGGCTCTCCGTGCGTTCGTAAGACCCAGCGCCCAGCGCCGCGTCCATTTCCTCGTTGGCGATCTCCATCATGGCTTCCCGAATCCTAAGCCGAATGGCCTCGCTGAGGGGATCTCCTCGGTACGGCAGGACCATTCCATTTTCCTTAACGGCCACCTCTTTGCTATTCTTCATTTGAGCGTAACCTCCTTGGTGGGCCAGCTTCTACTGGCCTATGCGACTTCTCTCAACCAAAGGTTACGCTTTTTGCATTTTCTCCATCAATCGGGGCGCCGCCGCTTAGCGTTGCGTTATCTGACCTTGGCATTGAATGCTTAAAGACCTTGCGTCCGACCAGCAAAGGCTCGCGAGCTTCATGTCTGAGCTTTCCGAAGAGGGATGGAGCGCCGCCTGGATGGAAGGGCTCGAATTCGCACTTTGGGAAGCAGTTGCGGGCTCACGCAAGACTTTCGGTCGACTGGAATTCAGTTCAAAGCATATTCAGCAGCTCCGTTCTCTCTCTGAAGCGTGCGGCGGTTGGATCATCTTTGACGATGAAAGCGAAGAAACCTGGGTGCCGGCAGACGAGTGGAAGCGTCGATTCGCGGCTAGAAGCCGTCGGCCCGACTTGTGAACCCGGAATCCAAAAATAGAAGCCTCGAGAGAGCCCTTGGGATTTTGGGCGGGATCCTTCTCCCGCTCGGCGCCCTGGTCGGCGGCTATGTCGGATACACACACTTCGGGGAGTTGGCGCGCCCCTTTCGGGTCATGGGCGCCTGCGTGGGGATCAGTCTTGGCGCCCTGGCGGCCTATTTTGCATGGATGGGATTTGCAACTCGGCGGTTTTTCGCCCAGGGGGCCAAGCCGGGAAACCCCTTCAGCTTCGTCGAGTCGGTCCTGGCCCTGGAGATCGTGGTCGTCTGCGAGGGCGCGGAGGCCGAAAACCAAGCCGCCGCGCTTGGGGGCAAACGGGAATTCTTCGGGCGCCGCTGGAGGATAGCCTGCCGCGAGCGCAAAACCCTGGCCAAGGCGCTGGCCGGCCTGCGCGCCGCCGGTTTTTACTTCGCCGACCAGCCGCACGGCTGGCCCCCGGCGGCGGTCTTCGACCAGCTTCGCGAGGAGGGGCTGGTGGAGGGCCGGGTCAAGCGGGTCACCTGGCGGGGCCCGGATGAGCCGGTCCTTTCTGAAGAGTGACCCCGTAAGATGCGGCCTTTAAATTAGTTATTTTACCGGGAATCCCGGTATATTGACAGAATACCGGGATTCCCGGTATAATACCTAGAAATGAAGATACACCTCCCAAATAGCGCATTTTTGGGAAATATAGACCCCTTTATTCGGGGCTTTGACCCAACGGCACCCGATTCCTTGGAAATCACCGCCAACGACAAATGGATTTCCGTGCACCCCGCCGTGCTCTCCATGATCGCGGCCCTCGGGCTGACCGTCAAGCCCGAGAAAATCACATGCCAGCCCTTCGAGGCCACCTCGCGGCACTACTTTGTCCGCATGGGTCTTTTCAAACTGCTCAACATCCCTTCGGACATCGTGATCCAGGAACATGAACCCGCCGGGCGCTTCATCCCGTTGACCCAGATTCGAACCGCGGCCGAGCAAACGCGTTTTATCACGGACATGATACCGATGCTCCATCTGGAGGCGGAACAAGCGAAAACCTTGGGCTACATATTCAGCGAGCTCATTAGAAACGTCATCGAGCATGCCGAGACCGGCAATGGGGCCCTTTTGTGCGCCCAGTACTATAAAAAAAGCAATTCGATCCGCGTCGGAATCGCCGATACCGGCCTGGGCATCAAAAGCACCATCACCCGCTCGCATGCCGCCCCGACGGATCTGGACGCGATTCGCCTGGCGCTCATGCCGGGCATCACGGGGACGACCGCCAAAGAGGGCGGCACGGAGCAGAACGCCGGCGCCGGACTCTTCTTCATCAAATCCATCGCCAGCGTCAATCGGGATTTTTTCGTGATCTACAGCGGCGCCGGCTTTTACAAGCTGCTGAAAAAATCGCCCGCCCGAAGCAAGCGCCTCAACGCCGACCCGTTCGTCGATCGGCACACCGTGAGTTCGGACATGCCCCCCTGGCGGGGGACGGTGGTGGGGGTGGACATCACCCTTGACCAAACCAAGGAGTTCTCCCTGCTTCTGGACGCCATCCGCGATACTTACAGTTCGGCGGTGAGACATCGCCGCCAGGAGCGGCGCAAGAGCCCGCGCTTCTCATGAAGCTGATCGAAATAAAGGCGCATGCCGGCGCCTTCGCCGAAAACAAGGACACGGCGCGGCAATTGCGCCTGAAAGAGATCGTGCCCGCTTTGGAAAAAAAGGAAGAGGTCGTTTTAAGCTTCGCCGGCGTGGAGGCGACCACCCAATCCTTCATTCACGCCCTGATCAGCGATTTGCTGAGAATCTACGGCAGCGGCGTCCTGGACCGAATTGAGTTCAAATCGTGCAACGAGACCGTCAAAAAAATTATTACCATCGTGGTCGACTACATGCAGGAAGGCGCGGATTGACCCGGCCGTTCGAGAAATAATTTTGTACTTCCTTAGACTTAAAGCCGTTCCCAAGGCCGGAACCCCGGCGGCGAAAGCCTTCGGCGGGGCCTTCGTCAATTGCTGGGTGGACCGCCCGGGCCTGGACAAGGCCGAGGCCGCGGTCCGCAAGATCGTGGTCGAGCAGGGCTGGGAGGTCAAGGAGGTCCTGACCGCCCACGCCGTGGCGCGCACGGCCTTCGAGGGGTCTTCCGACGGCGTGAAATACTACGACCAGGCCAAGGTCGACAAGCAGGTCCTGGTGTTCCATCGCTGGCCCATCGGTGAAACCGGGGAAGCCGGGGAGACCCCTTGAGCCTGAACCGGGCTCTCCTTTTCCTTCTGCTGGCCGCCGCGCCCGCCTGGGCGGTCAATCTTCCCGGGACCAATCTCAAGGCCCCCGAGGCCGGGGACAAATACGAATGGCTGGAGCGGGGGAGCGACCCCAAGGTGGTTCGCTGGACCGCGGAGCAGGACCAGAAAACCCGCGCCGCCCTGGACGCCCGGCCCGGCCGGGAGCGCCTGCGCAAGCGCATCGAAGAGCTCATGGCCGCCGGGACCATCAGCGGGGTCCAGCACGCGGGCTCCAAGATCTTTTACCTCAAGCGCGAGGGCGCCCAGAACCAGCCCGTGCTCTATTACCGGGAGGCCGCCGAGGAGAAGGCCACCGTCCTGCTGGACCCCAATAAGCTCAGCGCCGACGGGACCACGGCCCTGGATTGGTGGTATCCCTCCCAGGACGGGGTGATGTTGGCCTACGGAATCTCCGAGAAAGGCTCCGAGGAGTCCACGCTCCGGGTGCGGGAGGTGGATTCCCTCCTGGACCTTCCGGATTCCATCGCGCGCACCCGCCACGCCAGCGTGGCTTGGCTGCCCGACCGCAGCGGCTTCTACTACACCCGCTATCCCGCTCCGGGCGAGGTTCCGCCGGGGGAGGAGAAATACCACCGCCACGTCTTTTTCCACGCCATGGGCGGCGATCCCCTCAACGACGAGCCGGTCTGGGGGCGGGGACGGCCGATGGAGGATTGGCCGGACGTTCAAGTTTCCCCGGACGGCCGCTACCTGCTGGTCTCGGCCTCCAAGGGCTGGTCGCGGACCGACCTTTACCTTCGGGACCTGACCGAGGACGCCACGGGTTTCGCCGTCGTCGTGGAGGGCCGCGGGGCCGTCTACGAGGGGCGCTTTCACGGAGACAACCTGTATCTGCTGACCAACGACGGGGCCCCGCGCTTCAAGATCATGGCCGCGGAGATTTTCAGCCCCTACAAATTCCTGGGCCGCAAGCGCCCCCGGGAATTTTGGGACCGGACCCAGTGGAAGACCGTGGTCCCGGAGCGCAAGTTCACGATCACGGGCTTTGAGATCGCGGGCTCGGTCCTGGCCGTGGAGCTTTTGGAGCGCGCCGTCTCCCGCCTTCAGCTCATCACCTTGGACGGCCGGCCGGTGACCGAGGTTCCGGTGCCGCCGCTGGGCTCGGTGAGTTCCTTCGCGGGCCGCCCGGGGTCCGCGCATCTGTATTTCGTCTGGCAGTCGTTTTTCTCGCCGCCCGCGCTTTACGACTACCCCATCCGGGGGGCCTTGAAAAAGCTCGACGAAATACGCGCGCCCGCCGCGCTGGAGGATTTTCAGTCGGAGCAGGTGACTTATCAGTCCAAGGACGGCACCCTGATCACGATGTTTCTGGTCAAACCCAAGCGCCTGCGGCGCGACAAGAACGCCCCGACTTTATTGACCGGCTACGGGGGCTTCAGCGTCAACATGACGCCGACCTTCTCGCCGCACCTGATCCTGTGGTTGGAGCGCGGCGGGCTCTACGCCCTGCCCAATCTCCGGGGCGGAGGGGAATACGGCGAGGAGTGGCACCAGGCCGGGATGCTCTCCCGCAAGCAGAACTCGTTCGACGATTTTCTGGCGGCGGCCGATTGGCTGACGGCCGGCGAGTACACCCGCCCCGAGCGCCTGGCCATTTCCGGCGGCTCCAACGGCGGGCTCCTGGTGGGCGCGGCGCTCACGCAGGCCCCGGCGAAGTTCCGCGCGGCGGTGGCGAGCGTCCCGCTCATGGACATGCTCAAGTACCACCGGTTTTTGCTGGCGCGCCTTTGGATTCCCGAATACGGCTCCCCCGACGAAATGCTGGCGCGGCAATGGCTGGCGGAGTATTCCCCCTATCACCGCGTCCGCCCGGCCACGCCTTACCCGGCGGTTTTGCTCATGTCGGGCGAATCCGACACCCGGGTGGACCCGATGCACGCGCGCAAGATGGCGGCCAAGCTTCAGGAGTCCACCAATTCCGGCCGCCCGGTTTTTTTAAGGATGGAGGCCAAGGCCGGCCACGGGGCGGGCAAACCCCTGAGCAAGACCGTCGATGAGCTGGTGGACCGCTACGGCTTTTTGTTTTGGCAGTTGGGCATGGAGGAGGCGGATAAAAAATGAGAATTCATTGGATGCTCGTGGGAGCCTTGTCGTTGGCGGGCGCGGCCTGGGCGGGGGACGATCCCAAGCCCACCCCGCGGGTGGCCAAGGCCGTGGCGCTGGCCGAGGGGGCGGCGGAGCGGGCGCAGGCCGTGGAGGGTTTGGTCTCTCGCGGGGCGCAGGCCCCGGCTCTGGCCGCGGAACTCAAGCCCCTGACCAAGGAACTGCAGAAGGCGCGGGTGCTGGCCGAGGGCGCGGCCGCCGACGCCGACGACGGGATCGCGGAGGCAGCGGGACGGATTTCGGCGGCGCTCAATCGGGCGGAGGAGACGCTTTCCGCCGCGCTGGAGAAGGCGCCGGAGGGCTCCAAGGCCGCCTTGGCCAAGGTCAAGAAGGAAGCGGTCCGCTCCAGCGGCGCGGTCGGGCGGCTGGCCGCCGACATCTCCGAGGGAAAGATTCCGCTCAAAAAGGATCCGATGGAGGTCTTCAGCCAGCCCTCGGGGTCCGGATATCAGCAGAGCCCGTCCCAGGAAGCCAAAACCGGAAAGAAGCCCTAAGGTTTGGTCGGCGGGGACGCCGGCGCCTGGGCCGGGGCGGGGGATTTTTCCTCCGCCCCGCCCAGGATGGCGGGGTTGAGGTTCAAGGCCTTTAGGGCGGCGCGGGCGACGGCGTCCACCTCGGCTTCCTCGCTCATGAAGGTGACGGCCGTGGAAAGCTCCTGGGGCGAGGACTTCATCATCGTCTCGCTGACGAAGGCCACCATTTGGCCTTGCCCGGCGTATTTTTGGACCAATAGGGGAAAGCTTTCGGAGGCCGCCAAGCCCCGGAGGAATTGGGCGGGGTCGCGGTCCCGCATGTAGTCGTCGTTGAGCTTTTTGAGGTCGGGGTGGGACATCCAATCGCGGCCGAATTGAGCGAATTCGGGGTAGTCCCGGGAATAACGCTCCGCCATCTCCCGGACGCGGGCCTCGGCCGCCCGGCAGAGTTCGGTGAGCTGTTGGGCGGTCAGGCGCGGCGCCTTGGCCGGCGCGCCCGGGGGCTCCGCTTTCATGCCGGCGCCCGGCTTGACCAGCTCCAAACCCGAGCCGGCGCCGCGCTCCCGCCGCGCGACGGAACTCCCGGCTTCGCTAAAGCCGGCCGCGCCGACGGTCGCGCCCGTCTCGGGTCGGAGCATGGGATAGAGGAGGATTCCCAGGGCGCCCAGGGCCAGCAGTCCCAGGAGCAGGGCGGGGGCCAGGCGCTTGAGCGCGGGCTCGGGCTTCTTCTCGGAAAACATCGCCCCTTATTCTGACAGGACCCGCCCGGCAAGTCAAGGCGCGGAGAATTTCGCTATAATCGGCTCATGGCGCTCACCCCCCGTTGGCTGCCGTTAGTTGCCGCCGCCGCCGTCCTTTGGGGCTGCGGGGAAGGCGGTTGTGGGGAAGAGCCCCAAACCAAGCAGGCGGAGCGGCCCGCCTCCGGAGGAGCCGCCTCCACGGGCGGCGGGACCTCAAGCGGCGAGGGCGTCAAGCTCAGCCCTTTCGACGGCAACCGCGGGCAGGCGCGGGGCTCCGGCGCTCCGGCCGAGGCCAGAAACGCAGGATCGCCCCAGCCGGCCAAGGCGGCCCAAGCCCCGGCGGGGCCCTCCCTGGACGAGGTCACTCCGGGCAATTTCCAACCGCGGGTCCAGCGGGCGAGCACGCTGGTCCTGCTCCAGGTTTACGAAGTCCCCTGCGAGGGCTGCGACATCGCCCTTCCGGTCCTGGTCGACCTCTCCAAGGAGTACAAGGGCCGGGTGTCCTTCCTCAAAATGAACGGGGCCGATCCGGAATGCCGGGCCAAGCTCCCCAAGGGCCTGCTCCTGACGCCCTATCCGGGATTTGTCCTCTACGAAAAGGGCGCGGTCAAGGCGTGGCGCCAGGGCCTTCCCCTGCGCATCCAGCAAGGCGAGGAACTGCAGAATTTCCGCCTGCGGCTGGCCGATTGGTTCCGCGGGGCCTTGGCCAAGAAAGATCTGAGTTGAGCGGAAAAACTCCATTTCCCTTCCTTTGAAACCCGAGAACTTCTTAGGTACAATGCCGGGGCGCTCATGAGAAGGCATCCGGCGCTTGTCGCCCTCCTGGGCGCGGCCATGACGGGCTGCGCGTCCGGCAAGCTCAAGGAGAAGGATTTGGAGATCGGCCGTCTGCGGGCCGGGGGCGCGGGGCTTGAGTCCCAGGTCCGGGAGCGGGAAGGGCGCATCACGGTTCTGGAGGGGGAAAAAGGCGACGCCGAGGCCCGCTTGTCGGAAGCCGAGGAAAAACTCAAGGCCTACGAAGCCCGGGTCGCCTACCTGGAGAAGTCCAACAAGGACCTCCTCGACGCCCTCGAGGCAGACCATGGGGAGCTTTCCGGGAAAATGAAGGATTTGATGAAGGAAAAAGACGAACAGAACCGAAAGTTGGCCGAGACCCAGAAGGAAAAAAACGCGGCTCTCCGCGCCCGCTCCCTCATGAAAAAAAGCCTCGAAGCCCAGCAGGTCGAACTGGCCGGCCTCAAGGCCCAGGTCGAGGAGGCCGCGCGCCAGGCGGCGGAGGCGGCCGCCGCCGTGGAAAAGGAGAAGGAGGCGCGCCGGGACCGCGTTCTCAAGGCCCGCGAGGAGCTGGGGACCTTGGCCGACTCCATCCTCAAGGAGATGCAGGCCGATCTGGCCCGCGCGTCCCAGGATGGGGAAATCCTCTCCTTGACCCTGCAGGAGGCCCTTCTGTTTGAACCGCAGAAAGCCGCCTTGACCGAGGCCGGCACGATTTTGCTCATCCGGGTGGCCGGAGCCGTCAAGGAGCTGGCCCCCCGCCCCGTCCTGGTGGAGGCCCACACCGATGGGACCCCGCCCAAGCGGGGGATTTTGGGGGGCTTCGAGGACAATTGGGATTTGAGCGCGGCCCGGGCCGCGGCGGTCGGCCGCTTTTTGTCGACGCGGGGCGGCGTGGAAGCCAAGCGGATCACGGCGGCCGGCCAGGCCGACACCCGGATGACGGAGCCGCCCGCCGCGCCGGGGGCCCGCTCGGCCAACGCGCGCGTGGTCCTGACCCTGGAACCCGCGGGGGAGAGGCGCTGATGAGCGCGCCCAAAGCCCGCAAGAGCGCCCCCTCCCCGGCGACGCTTCCCGCCGGGTTCATGGATTTTTTCCTCCGCCTGCACGCGGATTTCGAGCCGCGCCGCCGGATTCTGCTGGCCGAGCGCGCCGACTCCCTGCGCCGCGCGCACCACGGCCGCCTTCCCGGCTATCTTCCCGAGTCGGACGCCAATCGCGGCGACTGGCGGGTCGCGGTCCCGGAGTGGGCCTTGGACCAGCGCAATCAGATCACCGGCCCGGCCGACAATCCGAAGCTCCTGGTCGCCATGTGCAATACTGCCGACCCGGGATGCATGCCCGACGGCGAGGATTCCATCACCACCGATTTCGACCATGTTCTCGCGGCTCAGCGCAACACCGTGGAGGCCATCCGCGGAACCCTCTCCTACACCGACCCCGCGGGAAAGACCTCCAAGATAAAACCCTCCAAGCAGGTGATGCTCTATCGGCCTCGCGGGCTTCATCTCGACGAGATCCACGCGCTGGAGGGGGAGACGGTCTCCGGTTCGATCTTCGACGCCGCCTCGGTGTTCTTTCAAACCGTCCCGGAGCGCCGGGCGGCCGTGAAGGACCCGCCTTTGCAGCGCAAACTTTGCTTCTACATCCCCAAGACCGAATCGGCCGCCGAGGCCGCGTGGTGGAGCGACCTGTTGGCGTCCATGGAGCGGACGGCGGACATCCCGGTGGGGAGCACCAAGGTCATGTTCCTGATCGAGTCCCTGCCGGCCGCCTATCAGGTCGAGGAGATTCTGTTCGCCGCGCGGCGGCACGTTATCGGCCTTAATCTCGGGCGCTGGGACTATATGGCCAGCCTCCTTCATTTTAAATTGACCGACCCGGGCTGGATCCTTCCGGACCGCAACACCATCCCCCACGACATCCCCTTTTTCCAAAACATCCGGGTGCGGCTCGTGGACGTCTGCCATCGGCGGGGCGCCCTGGCCATCGGGGGGATGACGGCGCTTTTTCCCGACCGGACCGACGCGGCCGTTAACGAGCGCGCCAACGCCCGCCTGCGGGTGGACAAGAAAAACGAGGCCGTCCTGGGGTTCGACGGGGCCTGGACCGGGCACCCGGACCAGCACGAGGGGGCCATCTCCCAGTTTCCGCCGCCCAATCAGCTTTCGAAGACCCACCCCGGCGCCCCGAAGCGGCCGGACCTGACGCCGTCTCCGGCGGGAATCGGCAAGGTGACCGACGCGGGGACCAAGGACGCGATCCGCACCTGCATCGAGTACCGCCATGGGGTGCTCTCGGGCCTGGGCGCGCGCATGATCAAGGGCTACGCCGCCGACGGCTCCCTGATCGGCAATTTCATGGAAGATTTGGCCACCGACCGGATCTACCGGAACATGCTGGCCCAGCGGATCATGCACGGCGTGACCACCGCGGAGAGGACGAAGATCACGGAGAGCGTCGTTGAGGACTGGTTCGCCTCCGAACTCGAGAAGATTTTGGCCGGCCACAAGAACGAGCCGGGCTTCGCCGAAACGGCGGAGAAGTACAAAAAAGCAGCCACCTGGAGCCTACAGATGATCAAGGACATCGCCAAGCCGACCGTTTCCCTCCCCACGGGAGTCAAGACCTGGACCTATCCCGCCGACGAGGTGGCCAAGATGTACGCCCCGCACGAGGGCGTGCATCCCTCCGACAAGCTCCGGGCCCTGCTCCGGGGGCGCTTCGAGAAGCGCATGGTGGCCCCCGAGAAATCCTTCCTGCACACCGCGGGCGCCTACGACGCGATGACCGCCTCCCTGCTGACGGACCTGGGCTACGACGCCGTCTACGCCAGCGGCTGGCAGTTGGCCGTGGCGCACAACATGTTCCCCGACATCGGGATCTACCCGTCGCACATGATGGTGGAGCTGGTCCGGGAGCTCATTCGCGGCATCGAGGGCACCCGGGACCGCCACTTCTACGACAACAACGGCCAGGTTCTTTCCGCGCCGCCGATCTTCGCCGACATCGAGGCCGGCTTCGGCGGCCCCACCCAAACTTTCACTTTGACCCGGGAGCTCATCCGGGCGGGCGCGGCGGGCGTGCACCTGGAGGACCAGGACCCGGCCGAGCGGACCTGCGGGCACATCATCGCCCACCACGGGGTCAAGCGCGACAAGGTCCTGGTTCCCACCAATAAGTGGATCGAAAAGCTCATCGCGGTCAAGGCCGCGGCCCAGGCGACCAAGGTTCCGCTGGTGATCATCGCCCGCACCGACGCCGTGGACGGCTCGGTGCCGGGCGGGCGCAGCGGAAGCGTGGAGCACTCCGTGGACCGGGCCCTGGAGGCCGCGTCCCTGGGCGTCGACGTCATCTGGGCCGAGTTCAACGACACCAAGCTCGACAACCCCCGCGCCTTCGCCGAGGGCGTCCACAAGTACTACCCCGACCAGATGCTGGGCTTTAACCTGAGCCCTTCCCTGCATTGGGGCAAGGCCAAGAAAGAAGGCAACCTCATGACCAACGCGGAACTCGGGCAGCTTGGCTACGTCCTGCAGTTCTCCACCCTCCTGGCCTTCCGCACCGTCGGGATGGCTTTGGAGGGGACCTTGAAGTCCTTCCGGGAGAAGGGCTTGGAGGCCTTGGCCGATCTTCAGTTGGCCGAGATTCAGGCTCCCAACGGGGAGCCGCGCACCCGGATGCACCAGAAGTTCGCCGGGACCAACCGATGGTTGACGCTGGAAAAAATCAGCAAGGGGGCATGATTCCCGTGGCGCCAAAGTCCAAATCGAAGAAGACGGACGCCAAGGCGGGCACCGCCAAGGCGCAAAAGGGCCCCCGCAAGGGCAAGAAGGAGGCCGATGACTCCTCCGCGGAGGATTCGGCGACGCATAAAAAGCTCGAGTCGGTCCTTCAGGAGATGACCGCCCAGCCCGAGAAGACGCACATCGAGTCCACGGTCTCGCTTCAGTGCCCTTACTGCGGCGAGGTGTTCGAGATTCACGTGACCTCGGAGGAGGACGGGCAGACCATGACGGAGGACTGCCATGTCTGCTGCCGTCCGATCTCGGTCCACGTGACGGTCGAGGACGACGAGATCCAGGTCAGCGCGTTCCGGTCTTGAGCGGCGAGCCGGGCGGTCCCCAGGCGCAAACCCCCGGCCCCGCTTGCTGGAAATGCGTCAGGCCGATCGACTCGCCGGATCATTACTGCCGCTGGTGCGGCTCCGGCCAAGGGGCGCATCTGCCCTGGTATTACGAGCCCTTGTGGATCGGAATTCTGACCTTGGTGGCCCTGGGGCCGTTCTCCCTGAGGCTGGTTTGGGTGACGCCGCGGCTTGAGACCCGGGGACGGTGGCTTTGGACGGGCTTGATCCTGGGTTTCACTTTTTACCTGGTGCGCTCCACCATGCAGATGTACCAGCAATTCAAGGCGTTCATGGCTCTGCCGGTTTGACATGCTGGCCCCCTCCCTGAGCCGGAGGTCGAGCGGCCTCCTTCTTCATCCGACCTCCCTGCCGGGACCGGGGGGAATCGGGGACCTGGGCGCGGGAGCCCTGGAATTCCTGTCCTTTCTCTCCTCCGCCGGCCAGAGTTGGTGGCAGATGCTTCCCGTCGTGGTACCGGGGGCGGGCAATTCTCCCTATAGTTCCCCTTCGGCCTTCGCCGGAAGCCCCCTGCTGGTGAGCCTCGAGGATTTGACGGCCGAGGGTTGGCTGGAGGCAAGCGAGGCCGTCCTGGCCCGCGGCTTTTCGCGGGATCGCGTGGCGTACGCGGCCGCGCGCCGTCACAAGGAGAAGGCCCTGGGAAAGGCCCATCGTGGCTTTCTTGAAAGAGCGGGCCCCGAATCCCGGACCGCGTTTGAGGCGTTTGAGGATGAGAACCGGGCATGGCTCGAAGATTTCGCGCTGTTCACGGTCATTCGACGGCGCGCCAAGAAGGTGTGGACGCGCTGGGACCCGGAGCTACGGGACCGACGGCCGGAGGCCCTGGCCCGGGTCCGCGCCGCGGCCGCCGAGGAGCTCGCCCGGGAGATCTTCGCGCAGTTTTGCTTCCAGCGTCAATGGGATTTATTGAAATCCCGGGCGGGCGCGGCGGGGGTGGGCCTGATGGGGGACATTCCGCTCTACGTGGCCCACGACAGCGCCGACGTCTGGGCCAACCGGGACGATTTCCAGCTTGGACCCGATGGGGAGCGCCTGGCCGTGGCCGGCGTGCCGCCCGATTACTTCAGCAAGACCGGCCAGTTGTGGGGCAATCCGCTTTATCGTTGGGCGCGGATGAGGGAAGGCGGTTACGCCTGGTGGGTGGCCCGGCTCAAACGGATCTTCGGACTCTTCGACGCGGTCCGGCTGGACCATTTCATCGGTTTCCATAACTACTGGGCGATCCCGGCCGGGGAGACCACGGCCGTCAAGGGCGAATGGCTCCCGGGACCGGGAGCGGACTTTTTCGAAACCGTGCTCAAGGCCGTGCCTCAGGCGCAATTCGTGGCCGAGGACCTGGGGGTCGTGACGTCCGGGGTGGCGGCCCTTCGGGACCGCTTCGGCTTTCCCGGAATGCGGGTGCTTCAATTCACCTATCCTCCGGCCGAGCCCCTTGGGGTCGAGGCTCCCGCCGAGAAGACCGTGGTCTACACCGGGACCCACGACAACGACACGACCGCGGGCTGGTTTGAAAAGCATCCGGCCCCCGCCAGGGTGCTCTGGGAGTTGGGGACCGACGGCCGCGAGATTCATTGGGACCTCATCGACGTCGCCATGCATTCGCCCGCGGCCTTGGCGGTGATTCCCGTACAGGACCTGCTGGGTCTGGGGTCCGAAGCCAGGATGAACGTTCCCGCCACGGCCATGGGCAATTGGGATTGGCGCCTGGCCTCCGACGCCCTGACCCCCGAGATCGCGGCCCGGCTAAATGGCCTGGCCGTCGAGACCGGCCGCTCGTCGTGAGCCGGAAAAAAGCGAAAGACTCCCGCCCCGTCGAAGAGGAGGCAGGCCTGCCTCCTCGTTTTCCCGCCTGGCCCCTGCATTGGGCGGCGCTGGCCTGGTCGGTTTGGGTGGGCGCTAAATTCATCGGGCGGGGCGTCAAGCTCCACCCCTGGATGTGGGCCGAGTTCATCCGCTTGGTCGGGGAGGCCGCGCCGGTATTGAGGTCGGCGGTCCCGGATTTGGGGCGCCTGCTCCTGTTTTGGGCGGGTGTAAGCGCGGTGGGGCGGTTGATTCTGCGGCGGCTGGCCCCCGAGGCGGCGGCGGGGGGAGACGGGCTGGTTTACGCCGGGGGATTGGGAGTTTGGGCGGTTTCGACCGGGATGTTGGGGTTGGGTTTGGCGGGGTTTTGGAATACGGAATTGTTGAGGTGGGGGTTTTACGCCGGGGGGGCGGCGGGGGTTGGGTTTTGGGTTTATGAAAAAAGAAAAGCAACGGAACAACAGATTTCAACGGAACAAAAGATAACGACGGAACGGGAGAAGTGGACGGCGGAACACATGATCGCTTGCGCGATCCTGTGTTCCACCGTAATCTTGGGCCTTTTCGCCGCGCTGACCCCGGAAATATTTTACGACTCGCTGGTCTACCATCTCGCCCTCCCGAAGCTTTATCTTCTCCGGGGGGGCGTGGAGCCGACCCCGCACAACATTTACTCGGGGGTGCCCATGGGCATTCAGATGCTGTACGGCTTGGCCTTGGCCGTTTCGGGGGAAACCTTGGCCTGCCTGATCCATTGGTCGTTGGGATTGGCGGCCTTGGGGGCCGTGGGGTGCTGGGCGGCGCGCTACCAGAGCCGGTCGACCGCGATCCTGGCCTGCCTCCTTTATTACCTGTGCCCCTCGGTGATCTATGCCGGCTGGCACGCCGGGGTGGATTTGGGGGCGAGCTTTCTGGTTATGGGGGCATTTCTGGCCATGAGCCGGAGCTTGGAGAATGCCGCGGGCCCGGGCCTTCGGTGGTCGGTGTTGGCCGGGGTTCTGGCCGGGGCGGCCATGGGAACCAAGTACAACGTATTTCCGGTGGGCGCGATCCTCGTCGCCGTTCACGCGGCCGTGGGTCGAAGGCGAGGGGCGCCGCTCCTGTGGTCGGGGGCGATGGCTGCAGCCGCGGGTTTGGCGGTCCTGCCTTGGCCGCTCAAGAACGCGTTCTTCTACGGCAACCCGCTTTACCCGTTTTTTCATCAGGCGCTGGGTTCGGCGTCCCCGGCGCATTGGGACCGATTCCTGACCGACGCGTCCCGGGGATTGGGAACCTTGGCCACCTGGGCCGGGCTCAAGGAACTTCTCCTTCAACCGTGGGCCACTTCCCTGGGGGATTGGCCGATGGGCGATTGGCCGGGGCCGGCGTATTTGATCCTGGCTCCCTGGATCTTGGCCTTCCGATGGGCGGCCTTCCCGCTGGAGCTTTTGGCGTGGTCGGCGGCCGGCGGCTATGGGGCCTGGGCGCTGTCGAGCCGGCTGTTCCGGTATTTCATCCCCGCCCTGGGCCTGGTTTCCTTGGCGGGAGCGACGGCCGTGAACCGGGGACTGATGCCGGCGTGGGCGCGTCGGGCGGGGTGGGTGGCAGCGCTCGCGTTTTGCGCCTATGGGCTTGAGAGCGCGTATTTCCAAGGGCGGGCGATCGGCCTCTGGGATTTCCTTCGCGCTCCGGACCGCGCCGCCTATTTAAAGGGAGACCGGGTGACATACGCCCATCCTTATTATGGGGCCATGGAGCTCATCAATCGGGAGACGCCGCCCGGGGCGAGGATTCTATTTTTGGGGGAGGCGCGCGGTTACTACTGCGAGCGCGATTTCATCGCTTCGACCGTTTTCGACCGAAATCCTTTTTGGGGGGATCTTCGGGCCTCAAGGGGCGCGGCCGAGCTGTTGGGACGCCTCCGGGAGCGGGGCGTGACCCATGTTTTCCTGAACGCCTGGGAGATGGCGTCCCGGCGGGAGTATGACGCGGTCTTTCCCCGAGAGGACATCCGCGGGCCTCTGTTCGCGGAGTTCTGGGAGCGGGGATTGGAGCGGCTTTACGAGGAGCGCGACGACCGGCCTCCTTTTCCCCGCTGGCTTGCGGTCTACGCCCTAAGGAGCGAGCTCGGACCGGCCGCGGGGGCGGCCTCGAACATTCCCCTGATGATGCTCCGCTCCATCGAAAAACTGGAAGCCTCCCGCCAATAGGTTCGGTGCCAGGTATCCCCTCATCTCATCGGGCGGGGCGGATGGGGCGAAAGCCCAGGTACGCGCCGACTCCGGAGTGGTCGTACATTCGGTAGGTGGTGCGGGCGTTGGAGGCGCCGTGGATGTAGGAGCCGCCCCGGATGATGCGTTTATCGCCCGGAGGATTCTCCCAGGGACTGCCGTCGGTGGGGATGCCGCTGAGATCGGAATGATACCAGTCGAGCACCCACTCCCAGACGTTTCCGCCCAGATCGCAGAGGCCTTGGGCGGAATTTCCCTTGGGCCGGGAGCAGACCGCGGTCATATTGCTTCCCGCGCAGGCGTTCTCGATGATGGCGTAGTCGCAGGTGGCTTCCTCGTCGCCCCATGGATAGTTTCGTTTGAGGCCCCCGCTTTTGGCCGCGAATTCCCATTCGGAATCGCTCGGCAGGCGTCCCCCGACCCATTTGGAGTATTCCCGGGCTTGGTTCCAGTCGACGCAGACCGCCGGATACAATTCGTGCGCCGGATCCGGCGGCCATTGGCAGGTGGGCGCCGTGCACGCGCCCGCGTCCACGCAGGCCTTGTACTGCCTCCGGGTGACCTCGGTCCGGGCCATTTGGAAAGTTCGGATCGTGATCTGCTTCGGGTTGTAGTCTCCCATCATGAAAGTCCCGCCGGGGATCGTCACCCAGTCGATGCCGGTGGCGCCGGTTCTCGCCCGGGGGGGCGTCGCGGCGGTCGCCTGGGCGGCCTTCTCCAAGGAGGCGCGCAGAGGGCCCGCCGAAACGTGGGAGGCGAGTTCCTTGGCCATTTCCGGGTCCATTCCCGGGGATTCCAGGTAGGCGGCGGCGAACTGCTCCGCCCAGCGGCGTTTGTTGGCTTGGGACACCACGTCGGTGTCCAGGGCCAGCAGGCGCGAGAGCTTGCCCCAGTCCAGATCCCGGGCGTCCAGGCGCTTGAGTCGGGCCTCTTCGGCCTGGCGGCTTTGTTCGGCGAAGCGGTCCCACTCCGCGGCGCGTTTGGCCGACATGTCGGCGTAGTCCGGGAGCTGGGCGCCGAGTTCCCGCCAAGCCCGGGCCTTGTCCTCGGGGGCCTTGTCGCTTTTGTCGGTCTTGAGGACCATGCTGTATTTTTCCAGGGCGTCCACGTTGACGCTCCCGAAGTCGAGTCCCGCCCCCGCTCCGGAGAGAGCCTTGGGGGCGACCACGGCCGGGACGGCGGACAGCGCCGAAATCTGAAAAAGTTGTCCGCCCTCGGATCCTTCCCGGTCGATGCGGGCCAGGTCCGGTCCCTTCTCCTTGCCGGCGCCCAACACGGCGTCGGCCGCACCCGCGGTTAGTTCCGGGGTTTGGGTCCGGTCCCGCGCGATCTTGAGAGCCTTGTCCGCGAAGGCGACCACGGCGCCGGCGGTGACCTTTCCGGACGCGTCCGCCGCCCAGCCGCGCAGGGCTCCCAAGGTCAGGAAGCTGAAGGCGGGGCGCATGCGGGAGGATTTCGGCAAAGGTCCGGCGAATTGGTCGGCCTTGGCGGCCGTCATCAGGACCACCCGGGGGTCCGCCGCGACCGGCAGACCCACCAGGCGCAGGGGCTGGAGCCCTTTGACGAGGGGGTCCCCGGCCGGGGATTTTCCGCTGAAGCAGGCGTCCACCACGACGACGGCCCGGGCGTGTTTGCCTTTCGAGAGGATGGAAAGCAGTTCGGCCCGGGGCAGGCTTCGGGCGTAAAGGCTATTGGGGCTTTGTCGTGCGTCGGAGCCGACCAAAAGGCCGTCCTTGCCGTCCTTGGAGGGGGCCCCGTGTCCGATGAAGACGAACCAGAGGGTGCCCCCGGGCCCGACCTCCGCCGCCTTGGACGCGGCGGCCGCGCGCAATTCCTCGACCGTCGCCTCCTGGTCCCGAAGCAGCGCCACGCGTTCGGCCGGCACCCCGAGGGTGTCGGTCAGATAGGCGTGCCAATCCTCGGCGTTGCGGCGCGCCCCGGGAATGTCCTCGACGAAGACGTAATCCTCGGCCCCGACGATGACGGCCGCGTCGTTTTCGCCGCCCCCGAGCCCCTTGGGCGGGGTGGAAAGCTCGGGCCATAACTCGGCGCCGTAAGAGGGAATGGATAAGAACAGGGACAGGAAAATGGGGGAAAGTTTCATGAGTTTAAGTTATAAGTTATCTGGGTGAGGAGGCAAGGAACCCCCAGTCATTGGTGCCAGGTATCCACTTTCTAAACATTCTTCAATTTTTCGGGAGAAAGTTTAGAAAGTGGATACCTGGCACCGCTATTCTTCCAGGCCATGGATGACGGCGCGGGCGGCGGAGGTGCATTTGGGGCAGAAGCCGAAGCCCCGGCCGAAGGATTCCTGATGGAACCAATCGTCGTCGCCCGAGCCGCAGATCATGCCGCACTCGGCGTGGGGGGAAGAGCGGTGGCCGCCCGCGCCTTTGTGGGTGCATTGGGTGCAGAGGCGGGGTTCGGGGAAGCCCGGGTTTTCGATGGCCTGGTGATGCGGCAGGCCGAGGAGATGAAAGACCTCGTGCCGGGCGGTGTGCTCCCGCCCGTGCGCGGCGAAGCGGCGGGCCGACCGGTTCTTGAGGCGCCAAAACTCGCTGGAGAGGATCCAGCCGTCGGTTCCGGAGGCCGTCCCCGCGGGGGGGCCGACGGTGACCCCGTTGCCTTGCTCCCGCGGCAGAAGGCCGATGGCGGAGTTGGTCACGACCAGGAGAATGCTCCCGGCCAGGTCCCGGTCGCCGCGACGGAGTTCGTGGACCGCCTCTCGAAAGCAATTCTCATCCAAGACTCCGTCCGAGGAGCACCGGGAGATCTCCCGGGGGCTTGAGCCCAGGTTTCGGGCGGTCAATCGGACCGCGCCCAAATCCTTGAGCTGGGCCTGGACGGAGGCGGAGACCGCATCGAGCGCCTCCAGGGAGACGCCCTCGTCACCGACGGCGACGACCGTGCGCGAGGCCAGCCAGGGTTTTTCGCGCGCCGCCCTCCGTCCGGCCTCCCGCCATTTTTCCTCGAACCGCTCCCGCCAGGGACCATCCGGAAGGCCGGCAGATTCGAGCGGGGGCGCGGCGGCCTCTGTTTTGGCTTCGGGCGGGGGCTCGGGGGATTCGGAGGCGGGCGCGCCGGACTTTGTCAGGACCTTGAAGTCCTCCCAGGCGCTGGAGAAGGGATTCCCGCCGTCGAGATCGCAATAGACCCCGATCTTGTGGGGGCCGGGTTTGAGATTCTCCGGAAGCCGGACCTTCAAGGCCGAATTGCTCCAATCCAGGACCTCCAGGGACCGGGAATAGCCGTGGTTGATGCGGGGGTCTTTGGGGCCCTGCTCCGGCCCCCATTTCCCGAGCATGGTCAGTTCCTCCCCCGGGCCCGCCTCGTAGCGGCTCAGGGAATGGAGCTCTATCCGGCAATTGGACGGATCGGCGGAGGCGGAAGGGGCCGACGCGGAGAACGCGCAGGCCATGATCGCGGCGAGAAACGTGGATTTATGTCTCATTTGGGTGGCTCTCCAGAAGGCAGCGCGTCAGGGTTTGCTGGAAACGGACTTCATCCTCGTCGGTGAAATGAAGGCGGCGGCGGTTGGTGCCGGAGCCGGCCAAGCTGGCGAGGTAGCCGGCTTTTTGGGAATCGGACAGCCCCGAAACCAAAACCTCGGCTTGAAGGGGACCTTCCTCCAGGCGGATTTCATCGGGAAGGATGACGCCCGCGCTCGTGACCCGCCTCAGGAGGTTTTGGGCCCGGGAGTGAGGTTTGGAGACCGGTGCTTCCTGGATGGGGGGGGCGGGCGCGATGACCGTCCGGGGCGCGGGCTTTGTGGGCTTTTGCGCCGGAGGTTTGGCCGGGGCTTTCGGTGGGGGCGGCGGGGAGGCCTTGGGGCGTTGGTGCGGAACTTTGAATCTCACCAGCCGCTTCCCTTTGAAATCCTTGATGAGCTTGGCCGCGAGGTCGGGCCGGGGGATGATGGGGATGCTCGCGGCGGCGGCGGAATTGTCGTTTCTCCTTTTAGGGAGAAACGGGATGGCGCCATCCGGGCGCGCGCCGGCGGCGAGTTCCTCCAAACCGCAAGTCACGCCGAGCCCGTTCTCGAAAAGGGGCGCGTGGCGGAGATCGGCGAGGAGGGCCAGCCATCCCGGAAGAGCCAGGGGCTGCCGTTTGCTTTGGATCATCAGGGACATGAGGTGAACGGCCCCGACTTCCCGGTCCCGGCCCCGGAGCTTGGGAAATTGGGATTCCAGAAAATCCCGGTAAAATTTCGCGAGCAGATGCTGGACCGCGGCGGCGGACGGCAGGTCTTCGGCCTCCCCCCCGCGGCGTTGGATTCGGATGGTCCCCACCCAGCAGAGGGCCCGGGCCAGCATCCCGGAGAAGGCCCGCTTTCCGCCGACGGAAACAGACATCGTGGGGGGGCTGATTGCGGAGGGAAGGGCGAAATGGTACTCCAAGTCACCGAGAAAATAGCCTTGCCGGAAGATGACGGCTTCCTCGGGCGGGAAAATCTTCGGGGCGGGCGCCGTGGGGGGCGGGGTTTCGCGCGCCCTCTCCACAACTGGGGTCAGCGCGGCCGTGCGTTTGGGAAACAAGGACTTGATGACATCGATTTCTTCGGGAGAGAGGATCAGGTCGGCCTGGGATTTTTTCGCCTCGGGACCCGGCTCGGCGTAGGTCAACCGGTGCGAAAGTCGGCGCGAAACCCAGATGAGGGTGCCGCCGGAGCCGCGGGGGGTCCGAAAAATGGGGAGGTTGCGCAGGAGCTCCCCGAGGTGGGCCGCTCGGTGCGAACCGTCCTCGGCTCCTTTCCCGGGAGCGGTTTTGAGTCCGGGTCGGTGAAAACGGAGGATCGCCCGGAGGAGGTGTTTTCGGGCGGGATGCTCCGGTCGGTCGTAAAGGGCCCCGAGTTGTTCCAGAATGGCGACCGCCTGCTCCGGGTCGTCGTCGCGAAAAGGGGCGGCCGCGGGGCGAGCGGTTGGTTTGTAGATCAGCCAGGTGTTGACTAAATCGGCGGCGACGAGCAGGCGGTACTCCGGGAGCAGCCGCTTGACCCGGTCCAGGGTCATGTTCGGCGGGGCCAGGACCGTCCGGTCCTCCACTTCCGGGGGCGCGGCCTGCTGGGCGCAAAGGTAGAAGGAGCGTCCGTTTTTCAGGATCCGCCGCAGGTCGTTGAGGGAAAGATCCACGCCGAGGCCCCGGAAGAGGGGGGCCGATTGGAGCCAGGCGTGCTCGTTGAGAAAAGCCGCGCCTTTTTGGAAAGCGTAGTCGAAAAAATCCGCCAAATGCCGCCGCAGGGCCGCGTTCGGAGTCCGTCCGGATTCCCCCGCGATTCGGTAGAGATGGACCGCGGCGGCTTCGATTTGGTCCAAGCGCTCGCGGACCGGCCCATCTACGCCGCATTCGACGACCGCGGTGAAGCGAAGGGCGCGGGGGTATTCGACGAAGCCGCAGGCCAGGCCCTTGTGGAACAGGTGGATCCGTCCCTGGGGGGGCGGTTCGTTCAGAAGGCCGATTTCCCCCTGCAGTCCGGGAATCTCCAGCTTTTCGGCGAGCAAGGCGTCGGCGGGCTTGATCAGGCCCAGGCCGGTGGCTTGGCCCCAGCCCCCGCGGCCCTTCGCGATCCTGGAGAGCGTCGAGGTCACGTCCCGGACCTCGCCCGGGAAGGACTTTTCCAGAGAGGCCCAGTCCGGGGTCCCCGGAAGCCAGACCGCATGGATGGGCCATTTTTTCCCCGGAAAGGGGGTCTTGGAGGCGGGGACGTAGCCGAGGCGGTCCCGTTGGGCGGCGAGTTCCCGCGGGCTCAGGGGGGCGCCGCCCGTCGACAACCAAAGCGGCTCCTCCGAGCCGGTTTCTTTTTCCTTCAACCCCGCTCGCAGCCAGACGGTGATCCGGGCCGCGGCCAAAATATTTTGTTCGAGGTCCGGGGAAAGCAGCCCATGGCGGACCCAGCCGGCCAACTGCGCCCAGAGATTGGGATTTTCCGAGTCCGGTCCCCGCTGGAGGACGTCTTTCCAAAGCGCCAGGGCCCGGCCCCCCGCCATCAGCGGCCCCGCGATTTTCGGGAGAATTCCTTTAAGGGCAAGGACGGCCGCCGCCGGGATTTCCCGCGCAAGGCGGCCGACGACCGCCAGAGCGGCCTCGAAGCGATCGTTGTTGACCGTCCCGGTTTGGGAGGCGTTCAGCGCGAAGCCGTCGTCGTTGATCCAGCCTTCCACCGGAAGGCCGGGCATCGAGCGGAAAACTTCCCCCGCCTCCACCCCGCATTTGTAAAGCCGAAGACGGCTGGGTTCGTTGGGCCGTTGCGCCGGCCAAAGGCGCCCCGTCACCGTCCCCCGCGCGAAGGAAAGGCCGCCGTCCAATTCGAGAGGTTCCTGCCCGGGAAACAACGGGGCTTTATTGGGAAATCTCACCTCGAGCGGGATGCCCCGGCAGCGTTTGAGGATGCCGCCGATCGGAAGCAATTCCCAGTTTTTGCTGAATAAGCTCAGGAATCGAAGTTGAATGCGAACCCGGGTGACCGTCTCCCGGGAAGGCGCCGGTTCCAGGGATTCGGACTTCAGGCTAAGGGCCGTCAAGCGAACCCGGGATGGGCCGGCTCCCGATTCCACGACGATGGATTTCGGATTCAAGCGCAGGGCCGTCAAGAGCGCGGTCGCCAACTCCCGCATCGGGCCGCTCTCGGTCCGATGCTCTTCCAGGAGGCAGGCGTAGGGGTCCTTCAGCTCCCTTTCGGCCAGGGGCCGGCCGACGAATTCGACCAGAACCTCTCCCGGGGAGAATTTTACGAGGATTCTGGTCGCCCCGGAAGAGACGGCGCAGCGGACCAGGGGAATGGGAAATAGGCCGGGGTCCGGGAGCTGGAAATGCATGAGCTTGTCGAGCGCTCGCTCTCGGTCCACCTTGAAGGCGCCGGTCCCGATCAGTTCGGCCATGTTTGAGGAGGGGGGCCGGCCAATTCACGAGCCAGGGCCTGCTGAAAATTCTGGTCGTCGAGGTCCAAATAGGAGGAGCTCTCCCGGTTGGCGAAGCTGGAAAGAATGGAGGCTAGGTAGGCGGCCCGCGCCGCGGGTGGCAGGGAGGAGTCCATGGCCCGCTTGAACAGCGCCCGGTTGGGGATGGACTTGGGGGCGTTGAGGATCACCCCCCGGCGGCCCTTCAATTTGCCCAAGATCTTCGCGAGCTGGGCCAGGGGATCGTTCGGGTCGGCTTCCGTATCTGGGGCCGGCGGAGGAGCCGGCTCGGGAACCGGCGCCGGGACGGGGAGCGGTTTGGCGGGAGGACGATAAACGAAAAGCTTGACGGGAGAAGTTTCGCCCAGGAGTTTTCCGATCGACCGGTTGAAAATGGAGTCGATGATCGGAATCTCCCCTGCTTCGAGCGGCGCCGGGGAGATCGCGTGAGGGGCGTAGGACAAGACGCCGCCGTCGACCGATTTGGAGAGGGTTTCCAGGCTGGTCCGGCCTCCTCCCAGGGTCCGGAAGAGCGGAAGACGGAGGATTTTCATCAAAAGCGCTCCGCCTTCGGCGGATTTGTGGCGCCTGAGCAGAAGAACGAGCGCCAGGAGGTAGGCCAACGCCGAAGAGTTCGTCTTCCCCGCGGGATCTTCCAGGGGCCACTCCGCGAGAAAGTCCTCATAAAATTTCATCAGCGCCCGCTCGACCAGGGATTTGCAGGCGGCCAAGGCCCGGCGCGGGTCGGGGGCATTCCCGGCCAGAGCCGCCCCGACTTGCGGGAGTTTGGAGGCGTCGATGGCCGCGACGGCGACCGATGGAAGCTCCTCCTCGATTTTCGGATAGTCGAACCGGCGGCCCTGGTGCAGGAAGATCAGGACCGGCACCGAGAACTTATGGGGAAGGCCAAGCACGATGTCGAATTCCTGATACTGGTAACGGCGGAGGAAGAGCATGGATTTCTTGAACTCGGGGGCCGAGCCCGGTTTTTCTTGGCGCGGGGACGCCCCCGGCGGGGCCTTTTTCGCCTTCGGGGCGGCGGCTTCGGCCGCCGGGACGATCCGGCTCTGGTAGGCGGGCCACAGCTCCTTGACCAATTCGAGCTCGCAGGGGGAGAGGACCGCGTCGGTCGGGGGCCTTTTGCCTGAATCCTCGGGCGGGCCCCAGCGCAGGTGGCCCCCGCCTCCCAAAAGGGATTCTATTTCGTGGAGGCTGATTCCCGGTTTTCCCGGCGCCCGGAAAAAGGGCCGGGCTTCGAGCAATCCCCGCAGGTGCCGCAGGCGCTCGGCCTTGTTCCAAAGCGTCAGCCGCACGCGGGTGTCGTCGATTCCCCAAGGAACCAGGAATTCCCGGATACGGGCGATGACATAGCCGCGGTGCTCGGAGTCGGGCTGGTCGTGGAAGGTCCCACGCTGCTCGATTAGCGCGATCAGAAGATTGAAGCGAACCCCCTCGTCGCCCTTCGGATATTGTTTCGGGGACGCGGGAAGCTCGGCCAGGGGCAGGGGGCGGAAAAGGAGGATGCTTCCCCCGGGGAAGGGGGGAGGCAGGACGCGGGCCTCGGGAAACGCCAGGCGGAGCAGGCCCTCGGTCCAGCGGGGGCCGGCCAAAGCGTAGCGGGGGAGCGAGAACGGCCGTCCCTCCGACGGCGCCGTGGCGATGCAATCGCCTTCCTCCAGCAGGGTTTGGGCCGCGCGCAGGCTGACCCAGCGGCCGTTGAGTTCGAGAAGGGGGCAATCGAAAAGCCAAGGGGGCAAGGCGGCCAGGCCCTGGGGGCGTTTCAGGTTGAACTCGAAGTAATCCATCAGGTGCTCGCGAACCGCCGATTCCCGGGCGCCGCCCGCCCCCGGACTGTGCTCGATGGCCACGAGCTCGTAGAGCGCCTGGGCCGCGGCCAGCAGGGGCTCCCGCGCGGCCTGGGCGTCCTTGGTGGCGCTTCCCAATTCCACGGCCGCCTCAAAGCGCAGGCCGGTCTCCAGGGGAGTGAACCCCGCCGGAAGTCCATGGGCGAACACATGGATTCGGGCCGCGGATTGATGCGGCTGGGACGAGAGCCCGACCTCTCCCTGGAAATCCCCCACGGAAAAGGCCTTTCGGGCCAGAAGACCGGAGGCGCCCGCGGCGGTGAGCGTCGGAGCGGTATTTTTCTCCCGAACCGGGGCGATGAGGTTTCGGATGGTTCCCGTGAGGTCCCGGACGTCGTCTCCGAAGAGGCGCCGCAAGACGGCCTCGTCGCCTTCCGAGGAAAGCCAAACGATCGGGAAGGGCCACTCCTTGTCCGGGGAGGGATCCCGGGACGACGGGATGTAGCCCAGCTTCAGGCGCAGGTCGCGAAGTTCCAAGGCTGACAGCGGGACTCCGTCCACGCCGAAAAATAGGGGGGCTTCCCAGAGTTCGCGCAGGATCGGCTGTTCGCCTTGCTTGCCGGGATCGGTCAAAAGGCACGCGGCCGTTTCCCGCAACCAAGCCGTGGCGCGGGCCTCGCGGCGGATTTCGGCGATGGTTTCCCGGTGGCGGGACGGATGCCGGCACAGGGCCGGAAAGATGATCTCGTTGACCGGCGCCGCCGCCCGCGCCCAGAAGCCGGGTTGGTCCCAGGCGGAACCTTTGTCGAGGCGGTATTGCCAGTAGTAGTGCCAGCCTTCGAAGGAAGCCGAGTTGCGGTTGCGCCAGCCTTCGAGGAGGATCGGGCCCAGGGGTTTGAGCCGCTCCCGTTGGCGGCGCGCCGTTTTTCCGAGCAGCTCCTTGGCCGCGCGCGAAAGGTCTTCCAGGGCCCCGTTGAAGCGGGCGTTGCGGGCCACCCCCGATTGGGAGGCGTTGAGGGTGAACTGCGGGTCGTCGATCCAGCCCTCGGCTTGGACGGCCTGGACCTCCGGGGGCCGGCCGCGCAGGGCGATTCGGATCGGAGCCACTTTGACCCCCAGGCAATGGAGGGTCACGGGGCTCTCGGAGGAAATGTCGGCGGGAATGCCCACCCAGCCCCGCCGCTCCTTGGACTCGAATGAGAGTCCGTCGGGGCTTTCGGGGCCCGTGAGGGTTTCTCCTTGGATCCTCAGGGGGATCGGGCCGCGGTCGAGGAATTCAGGGAGGCGCGCAAGCAGGGATTTGGCCGCCATGATTCCCAGGCGGACCGAAACCGTGGTGTCTTGGGATTGGCTGTCGCTGGCTTCCAGGGATTCCTTGACGGGAGACCAGACCTGAAGATGGAAACGCTTTCCGGGGGGGCCGGACAGGAGGCTGATGCCCTGGGGGTCCAGGCGGAGCGCGGAAAGCAGGGCGACCGCCAACTCGCGGTTGCGGCGGTTCTCGGGAGCGTGCCGGTCGAAAAGGCAGCCGTAGGGGTCCCGCAGTTCCTCTTCGGCGAAGGGGCGGCCGTCGAAGCGCAGGCTCACCTGCCCGCCCGCCGCGCGCAGGTCCATGTGGGAGGCTCCGCCGGCGACGGCGCAGCGCACCAAGGGCAGGAGGAAGAGGGTCGCGTCGGTGAGTTGGAAGCGCATGAGCTTGTCCAGGGCTCGCTCCCGGTCGACCTTGAAGCTTCCCGCGCCGATCATCTTGGGCTGCTTCATCGGGTCCTCGGGGCGAGTAACCTGGCCAAGGCCTGCTGAAAGCGGCCGTCGTCGAGGTCGCTCCACAGGCGGGCGGAGCGGTTGACCTGGGTGGCTGCGACCGAGGCCAGAAAGGCGGCCTGGTTTTCGGGCGAAAGACCGGCGGCCAGGATCGCCTTGGAAAGGGGCGCCAGGAGCGGGTCCGCCGACGCGAGTTCCGTTTTTTGTCCGCGGCGGCCGGATAAATCCAGGAGGATGCGTTTGGCCAAAGTCGGCCCGTCGGCTCCCGGTTCGGGCGGCGTCTGCGCGGGAAGTTTATAGGAGGTCAGGGCAAGGGGGGCGGCGGCTTTTGCGAGAAGCTCCGCAAGCCAGGGCTCGCGAATCAACGGCACCCAGGCGTCCTCCGGGGGCGCGGCGGGAAGGGGCCGCCGCGCGAAGGGGACCGATCCTTTTCCGGAGGATTTTTCCCGCAGAGTTCGGAGCGAAACCCTTCCGCCCAGCGCGGGGATCAAAGGGGCGCAGGCGAGAGCGTCGAGCAATTCGGACCAGCCGGGCTCGGCGGCGAAGCCGGGCCCTTCTCGATTCAGGCAAAACAGCTCCAGCAGGTAGCGGAGTTCCGTGGCCGACGGCCCTTTCGATTCCGCCGACGAAAAATTCGCCAGGAGTTCCTCAAAAAAACGGCGCGACCCCTCCCTGAGGATTTTCCGGGGGGGCGGCGCCCCGGGCATCTCCGGGTCGCTCAGAAGGGCCCAGCCCGCGAACCCCAGGGAGGATGCGTCCAACGTCGAAACGGGGCCGTTTCCTTTTTGAAGGCCCGCGCGGGAGGGAGCGTATTCCAGGGGAAGGCCGAGCTCCAGGGTCATCCCGTGAAGAAAATACCGGCGGCCCGTGGACAGAGGAACCTTGGGAAACGGAGGGGGCTCCGGTCGGGGGGCGGGCTCCGGGGCGGCCTTGGGCGCGTCGGCCCGCCGAAGGCGGTCCTTCCAAATGGGGAACAGACGCCCGGCAAGGTTCTCCTCGTCGGCGTCCAGGATGAGTTCCGCTTCCGGGAATTCGCGGTCTCCGGGGCTCCGGAAGCGCAGGGACGAAACGGTGAGTTTTTGGGCGGCCTCTTCCAGCGTCATGCCTCCGCCCTTGGGGGCGCGAAAGACCGGGATGTGGCGGAGCAATTCGACCAGCGGGGCGCGGTCCCGGATCGAGAGCCCGTCTGGGCCCGGTCCCCAGGGGGCGAGGAGGCGTCCGACGGCTTCCAAAAGAAACGCCCGCCTGGGTCCGCCCTCGGCGAAGGCGCCGGTTCCCGCGTCCTGGAGGATCGAGAGGGTCAGCGCCAGCCCTTCTTTCAGATCGGCGGGGAAGGCCGCCGGGGGCGCCGCGGGGGCGGGCGCGGCGCGGCGGAACAGGAACCGGGCCTTGGGGGAAGCGGGAAGGCTCAAGAAGCAGGCCCCGGGAAGGAGCTTGGAGAGAATTTCGGGGGTGTAGGCCTCGCCCATCAAGGGGGAGGGCGAGCCGGCGATCGGGACGCCGTTGAGGGGGGAGGTGTAGATGCCCTCGCCATCGTTGAATTCCGCCAGGAAGGCATCGTAGCTGATGCACCGTCCGGAGAAGCGGAAAAGGGATTTTTTCCGGATCCAGGTGTGCTCTTGGCCCGCGCCCGACCGGGAATCCAGGGTCCAAAGCAAAAAATCCAGAAGATGTGAGAGAATGATTTGATTGGAGGGTTCGTCGGCGTAGGGTAGGAAATCTTGCCCCGCTTTTTCGTAAAGGGGGGCGGTCCGCAAGGCCAGTTCCCGGAGAGTCCTCGGCCCGGGTTTCTCCTCGGCTCCGGACAGGACGGCCTCGAAGCGCAGGCCGCAGTCGTGTTCCAAAAACGACGAAGGCAGGCCGTCCTGGAAAAAACACAGGCGCGCTCGCTCTGGGCGGTTGAGCGTCAGGGCCGCCTCCCCGGACCACCCGGAGGCCGCCAGGGGGCCGCGGACCAGGATTTCACCCACCCCGGCTCCTTCCAGGGTGGCGGGGCCCGAGGCGTTTTTCCGTGGACCGCCGGAGAGGACCATCGAGAGATCGAAGACCGCGGATTTGAAGGCGTCCTTCAAAAACAAGTGATCCCGGGCGGAGGAGAGATAGACCGCGGTGAGGGGGGGATTCGGGGCCGAAACCCTCCGGGCCGAATACAAGATGCGCCCGAGGCGACTCCGTTGAGCTTCCAGGTCCTCCAACGAAAGGAGCCGCCCGTCCGTGGAGAAAAGCAGAGGAGCCGCCCGCAGGGCCCGGCCCAGCTCGTCGCCCGGTTCCCGGCTCAGGTCCCCGCAATGCTTCAGGGCGGCCTCCCGGAGCCAATCGGTCAGGCGCGCGGCCCGGCGGATGCGGCGGACCTTTTCGTCATAGCCGGCGGGATCGGTCAGGCGCGCCAGAGAGGAAGTGAGAGGTTCCTTAAGCCAGCGCGCGGGGGGAAATAACGCCGGGATCTCGGCCGCCCAACGGCGCTCCAGCCGGTCCCTCCAGAAATATTCCCAACCCAGCTCGAGCAGCGGGACGATCCCCGTCAGCCTCTCGCGCTGGGTCCGGGCGGTCTCCAGGAGCAGTTCGACGGCCTTCTCGCCGACCCGGAGCATGGTCTTGGAAAACCTCCGGTTGCGGGCCACGGCCGTCTGGGAGGCGTTGAGGGAGAACCCGTCGTCGTTTACGAACCCGTCCACCTGGGCCAAGGCGAGGGATTGCCGGAGCGCGCCGGCCTCCGCGCCGAGCTTGTAGGCCGCCAACGCGCTTTCGGCGCCGACCTCCGCGGGAGCGTCCAGGGTCCCGTAGATCTCCCCCTCGTCGAAGGACAGGCCCTCCCTGAAGCCCAACGGCCAGCCCCCGGTCTGGCCGAACCCCTCCAGAACGATCCGCGCCTTGGAGCAGCGGCTCAAGGCGGCCAGGCGGGCGGCGAGTTTTTTGTTCAGGGTGGAGAGAAGGCCGCCGAAATGGACGGTCACGATCGTTCCGGGCCGTTGGTCGGAAGAGGCCTCGATGGACTCTTTGTCCGGAGAATTCAAGGAAAGTCGGAACCGGTCCCGCCCGTAGACCCCGGAGACCACCGTGATTTCCTTGGGCTCAAGGCGCAGGGCGGTCAGGATTCCGACCGCCAGTTCCCGCAGGCGCGCCGAGCCCGGCGCGGGCTTGTCGAACAGGCAGCGGTACGGATCCCGAAGTTCGTCGGAAACCAGGGGCGCGCCGTCGAAGGCGAATTCGAATTGATCGGAGCGGGCCCGGATCTCTATTTTTCCCGCCCCGCCGGACGCGGCGCAGCGCAGCCAAGGCAGGGCGAAGAGTTCCGGGTCGGGAAGCTGGAAGCGGATCAGCTTGTCCAGCGCCCGCGCGCGGTCGACACGGAAGGACCCCGCGTCCAGCAGCGTGGACATGCCCGGCTCAGCCCCGGGCCGACGCCGCGGCGTCCACCTTAAGGGACGCTTCGAGCAGCCGAGCCTCCACTTTTTCCGAAAGGTTGGAATATTCGCTCTCCTTGTCGGGCGGCACTTCCCCGTCATGGAGGTGCATGGTTTTTAAAAGAAGGAAGGCCGACAGCCCGGGACGGGTCTGGTGCAGGCGGGTCAAGTCTTCGATGAACGGATGGGAAATGTTGACCAGGGCGTGAAAGCGCGGGCGTCCCAGAGAAAGGAGGGTGGAGGGCTTTTCGCCGGCCGGGACCAGGGTTCCCGGCTCCTTCTGGACCACGAAGATTCGGTCGGCCAAGGCCGCGCCCTGGGAGCGTTTGAAATCCGAGGCCCAGATCCGGCGGTACTTGGCGCCCGAGGATGAGTCGATCCCGCGGGCGGTTTCGAAAAACGCGCGAGTGGGCGCGGGGAGCTTCTCGTCCTCGGAGAGCTCGGGAAAAATGTAGTCCCGGGAGGCCTGGGAGAGGGATTTGGCCCCGGTGAGGGCGGCCAACTCCGCGGCCCACGGCCCCGAAACCAGGACGGGGATGCCCTGGCCTTCCAGTTCCCGGGTCATGCGGTCGGCGGCGGCCTCATGATAAAGGATTCCGTCCGAGTTGGAAAGGCTTTTTCGCACCGCGGGCAGGGTCAGGGCCTTGCCCGACACGGTGGGGAAAATTTCCCAATCGGAGCGGCGCCAGCGGGCGATGGCCGCCGCCAGCAGAGAGCGCAGGTACGGCAGGCGGCGGTTCCACTCGCGGGAGCAAGCTTCCTCCGGCGCTTCCCCCCGGGCCGCGCGGCCCGAAATCTCGGCCGCGAGCTTGGTCAATTCCTGCTGAAGCTGGTCCGGGAGTTGTTCATTGACGATCTTGGCCACGATCGCCATGGCCTTGGCGTAATTCTCGTCTTCCAGGACGTTGTCGCGGGTGAGGGTGTGCTCCAGGTAGCGCGATTTGATTTTAAATTCGATCCCCGGGAAGTGGGGCTTGCGGTCTTCCTTCAGGGTCAGGCCCTTGTTGTAGTAGCCGCAGAAGGGGGGATTCTCCCCGGTGTAGGCGAGAACGGCGATGGTGCCCTCCTCCTCGTATTTCCGGCAGGAGCCGCCCGGAAGCTCGAACGGCTCCGAGATTTCCTCGGCCGGCTTGCTCCCGGAGCGGTCATGGAAGGTGATCCGCGTTTCGGCGTGTTTACACCAGTAGCGGATCGTCTTGATCGAGTCGGACACGAGCTTGTCGTACTTCTCGCGGCTCATGGCCTTGATCACCTCGACGAGGGTTCCGTCGCGCATCTCGGGCACCCGGTAGAGCTCGTAGCGCTTGTAGCTGGGAAAGTCCAGGCGGTAGCTGGCGCCGTTCTTGGCGGTGTGGACGCGGACCAGTTCCGGCTCGGGGGCGAAGACCGAGACGAAGCCGATCCCGAATTTTCCGATTTTGGTCAGGTCGTCTTCCTTCGAGGATTTGAACAGGACCAGCAGGTAGTTCTGGATGACCTCCTCGTCCATGCCCTCGCCGTCGTCTTCCACCTGCATGACGGCCGTGCCGGCGGCGCCGTCCGCGCGGAATTCCAGGCGCACGTCGATGCGGTTGGAGCCGGCGTCGATGGCGTTTTGGATGAGCTCCCGGTAGAAATCCAACGGCTGGTCGAATTGGTCCACCAGGTCCTTGACCAGGCTCTGGACCGAGGTTGTGGCGCGCGCGTCGCGCGCCTTGGCGCGGCGGGGTTCTGGGCTCATGGGGTATTCTCCGCGTTGTCGGCGTTCTCGTTCTTTCTTTTGAACGGACCGCCCAGCGTCCCGATAGCCGCCTGCTGGGCGGAGAGATGCAGGCGGATTTCCTGGACGCGCGCCAAAAACTTTTCCTCGTCGGCCTTGCGC
This sequence comes from uncultured Elusimicrobia bacterium, assembly GCA_964358485.1. Lineage (GTDB taxonomy): Bacteria > Elusimicrobiota > Elusimicrobia > UBA1565 > UBA9628 > CAYHPY01. The sequence goes on along the minus strand of CAYHPY010000016.1, from coordinate 22,169 downwards.
TGGCTCTCCCGTTCGAAGCGGCAATGCTCGGTGATCATCTCCAGCAGGCGCGCCGCGCCGACCTTCCGGGAAAGGCTTTCGATGATTTTCTGCTTTTCCTCGAAGGATTTTCCGAAATAGTCCTCCGGTTCGTCGAAATCCTCGATTTCGCAGAGGACCCGCCCGGCGATGGCGTCGGCCGAGCGCCCCGAGAGCCCCTCGGCCACGCAGCGCTTGCCGACCTCCCGCCATTCGGCGTCGGAAATCGGCAGCCACGGCCCCTTGCCCCTGAGCTTGACCTCCTTGAGCAAGCGGACGAAATCCTCGGGGGAGGCCGGCCCCTTGGCCGTCAAGGGGCTTTGGCTGAGGCGGCTCAAGGTGGCCTCGTCCATGCGCAAGGTGTTGGCGTCGCAGATCAAAAACCATCGGCCGTTTTTCGGGCCGATGGTCCCATCCAGTATTCCAAAGATCGTTCCCAGATTCGATTTCTCTTCCTGCCGTATATCCGAATCCCCCCGGGCCGCGAAAGCCGTGTCGATGTCGGGCCAATAGACTCCGCAGACCCCGGGGGCGTTGAAAACCTCGCCTTTGAAGATCTCCAGCAGGCGGCTGGCCGATTGGTTCTGGTAGGAGGAGGCCCAATCGGTGCGGCGGATGACGCGCATGCGCGCGGGCAGGCCGGATTTCTCGCAGAGATCGAGAAAGTAGCGCCCGATGGCGTGCGCGGTCACGGTCTTGCCGCAGCCCGGGCTCCCAAGGGCGAAAAGAACCTGGTTGCGCATGCGTTTGGGGTTCTTTCCGGCCTTCAGGTCGAACCCGGCCACGTCCCGGGCCAGCCGGCGCCCGGCCTGGATGAATTCCTGGTTGCCGACGATGTCCTCGAAGGTCACGTCCAAAAGCTCGTGGGGTTCCTCGGCCCCGCTGGCGACGGCGCGCCAACCCTCGAACCGGAGGCGGGGGGTGCTCAGGCGGGCCGCGGGGGGTTCTCCGCCCAGGCGGCGGAGCGTGCCCGAAATCATCCGGAAGTAAGTGGAAAGACAGCGCAGAGTTTCGGAGTCCCGCCGCAGGCGCCGGTCCCCTTCGGCCCGGGCGTAAAATCGGGCGAATTCGGCGCAATCGGAGGCCAGGGCCTCCAAGACCCGGCGCGGGCTGCCGGTCCCGAGGTCGGTATACTTCCCTGGGGGAAATTCCCCGTCCGGGCTCGTTTTGTTTTCTCCCAGGGCGGCCAAGCGGTCGAAGGCCTCCTCGGCGAAGACAAATCCCGCGTAGGGGCCGGCGTCCTTGAAGCCTCCGAGGCGGGAGACGGCCAGGGCGTTGGCAAGCGCCTGGGAGACAGCCTCGAGGATTTCCAGGTTCAGGGGGGTGGTGCCGAAGGAGCCGCGGTCGATCTCGGCCAGGACCCGGGGGAGGCCGGAGGCCTCCAGGAGCTTCCGGGCTTCGGGGAGCTCGAAATCCGAGGCGCGTGGGTCTACGGAGGCGTCGCTCATGAAAGGGTGTAGATGATATTGTTGGTTTTGGTCATGGAAAGTTTTTCCCGAAGGCGGCCCGCCGCTTTGGCGGTGCAGGCGAATTTCCGATCCTTGTGCACCCGGTAGCCCAATTGGGACGCCTCCTTTTCAACGAGGGAGCGCGTCTCCTCTGAAAGAAACCGCCGGTACATCGTGGAGAACGGATCGTCGTCACGATCTCCGTCCAGGTAGACGGAGGCTTTGTCCATGGGGAAATGCAGGATGTACTCCCCGCTGTCGGCCGGGATCCAGCCCTCCGGGGCGGGGACCCAGGGGCTCCACAGGGGCCCGATGCGGGTCCGGGTGATCTCCTCGACCCGGACTCCGGGCATTTTCCCCAACAGGAGAAAGGCCAGCTCGCTTTCGTCCTGGAGGTAGCGTTCCATCTTGGTCCGGAAAAGGTCGGTCTGGCGGCTGTAATCCCCCCGGCGTTCGATCAGGGCGTCCTCCCAGGAGGCGTCCTTTTGTTCCAGGAACAAGGTATAGCGGACGAAATCCGCCTCGGAGGGTTCATAGCGGTCGATGGACGCCTCGAAGGCGGCCGCGCCTTTTTCGGGAAAAATCCGGCGAAGCTTGACCTCCAGGCGGTGGAGGGGGGGCAGGACGGCCCCGGCCAGCTTTTGATAATAGGCCGTCTTGGCCGCGACTTTCGGAGTCTGGCCGCGGCCGGCCTCGGCCCGTTCCCGCTGGCCGGCCAAAAATTCCGAGCAGAGGGACTTGTCGACCTGAACTGAGAGGATGTCTTGAAGGGCCGGAAGGCCGCTGGAGAGGGAAATTCGCGCCCCGGAGTAGGCGCCCCGCCGCCACGAAGGCGACAGAGCCTCAAGGTAAGCCGCGCACCCCTCCGGTTCCGGATACCACTTGTTGAGCCTCCCCGCCCGGATCAGCGCGGCGGCCGTCCGGCAATAGCGCTCCAGATCGTCGCCGGCCAATTCCAGGAAGCGGGCGGGCGCGCGGGCCTGATTTTTCGGGATCGATGCCAATGCCGGTTCTCCGAGCCAAGTATAGGATACAAGCGCGGCCCCCTAATAGCCTCCGCGAAAGGTTTCCACGGCCTGTAGGGCGTCGGCTCCCTCGATCTCCGCGGGAAGGACGGTGAGGGCTAAAAGGGCCAGGACTGGGAGCCGGAGTCTCATGGGTCCAGTATAACAGGAGGGCGGAATTCTTGCCAGGTTTACGAACGCCGGCCTTGGGACTTCCAAGGCCGGCGTTCTTTTCCCGAATTTTTCGTTTATCTGGTCCGGATCGCGACGTCTCCCACCCCGGAATTCAAGGCCAGCTTGAGGCCCGCCTTCGGGTCCTGTTTTCCTTCCCGGACCGTCAAGCCCAGCCCGGTGCTCAGCTCCGCGTCCGCCTGGCTTTCCTTCGGAAGGCGGATTTCGGCGTCGCCCACTCCGGTCGTGAGTTCAACCGAGCCGCGGACCGGGGCCTTGGTCCACCGTAGGCGCGCGTCGCCCACGCCGACCCTGACCCGGATCGTCGAGCCCATGTCGGCGAGCTCGACGCTCCCCACTCCGGACTCGATCTCGGCGGGACCCGACCAGCCGGAGGCTTTCACGGTTCCGACTCCCGTCCCCGCTTTCACGGCGAGCCGGGAGGGCCCTTCGACCCGAAAGCCCGCCTCGCAGGAATCCTTCTCCCAGAACCGGCGCCGGGGATTTTTGGCCTCGATGATCAGGCGCGAGCCCTTGCGGGTGATCTCCACCAGGCATTCCGCGGGGTCCGCGTTTCCGGTGACTTCGACCCGGATTTCCGGGGTTCCGGCCTCGAGTTCGAGGGGGCCTTTTTGAGCCCGGACATCCAGGGTCTCGATTTCTTCCGCGTCGAAGAACTTGAGTTCTCCGGCGGCGGCGGGCGCTGCGAGCAGAGCGGCGAGCAAGGCGAGGGGCGCGGTCATCGGGGTGTCTCCTGAGGATGAATCATCCTCGGTTATAGAACACGCGGAAACGCGAAAAGTTTCAGCGGGTTTTTTGGAGCCAGGCCATGAGGGCCTTGGAGAACCTGGGATCGTCGAGCATCTGGACCCCGTGCCCCGCCGAGGCGCGGAGCAGGGCCGCGCCGTCGCCGCGCGCCTCAAGGCCCACCAGGGATTGGTGAGCGTAGGGATCGGAGGGGGCGGCTCCGACTAGAAATTTTGGGCCGAGGGCGTCCGGTAGCGGGACCCCCCGGTATTCCCGGCCGGGGGACAGCAGGACCGTCGCGCGCGGGGAGAGGCGGGCCGCCGCTTGGGCGCAGAGGTTGGCCCCCAAAGAGGCTCCGATCAGAACGATCCGGCTTCCCCGGATTTTTTTCTCCTTCTTAAGGAAGGCCGCGGCCCCTTCCAGGTCGAAGTGGGCCTGGGGCCAGCCGTTGACCGCGTCCACCATGGCCAAGTCGGAGGGCCCGGCCGGCCCGGCGGTGCTGCCGGCGTGGCCTCTCAGGTCCAGGGCCAGGGTCCCCCAGCCCAGGCGCCATAATTCGGGCGAGAATTTGTCCCATTCCCCCTTGCCGGAGGCCAGGCCGTGGGCCAGAACCGCGACGGGTTTTCCTTTTTGGGGTTTGCAGTAGCTCCCCGCCAAGGTCCAGCCGTCGGCGGTCCTGATCGAGACCGCTTCGCTTCGGCAGGCGGGCGCGGGGGGGGCCGCCGCGGCGGGCCAGGCCAAAAGCGTCAGGAGGGCGAGCATGAGCCCATTGTAGCATAGGCCCTTTCCGGGTCTTGACTTAGTGTAAAACATACGCTATTATATGCGTACAGGATACACAAAATGCCCAGCTCCCTTCCCGCCGAGCGTCCCGCCCTCGCCGTGGACGTCGTCTTGTTTTCCATCCTCGAGCAAAGGCTTCAATGCCTCCTGATCCGGCGGGGGGAAGAACCTTTCCGGGGCGCCTACGCCCTTCCCGGAGGATTTGTCCGAGCCAACGAATCCCTGGAGGAGGCGGCCTTTCGGGAGCTTCAGGAAGAATCCAACGTCCGCAACGTCTACCTGGAGCAACTTTTCACCTTCGGCGATCCGGACCGCGATCCCCGGGGCCGGGTGGTATCCACCGCCTATTACGCCTTGATCGACGCCGGACGCCAGACTTTGCGGGCCGCCACCGACGCCGCCGAGGCCGGGTGGTTTGAGGTCGCGCGCCTTCCCAAGCTGGCCTTCGACCACGAACGCATCGTCCACACGGCTTTGAACAGGCTCCGCGGGCGGGCCAATTACAGCACGGTGGCCTTCCAGCTCATGCCCCGAGCCTTCACGCTGGAGCAGCTCCACCGGGTGTACGGGATCATCATGGGGCGGGACTTGGACCGCCGCAATTTCCGAAAGAAGATCCTGAGCCTGGGCATTTTGATCGACACCGGAAAGGTCACCTCCGGAGCGCGCAGCCGTCCGGGGCGGCTCTATCGGCTGCGCTCCCCGGGCATCGAGCGGCTCCAGGAGAGGGGCGTCGTCGCGCCCTATGAGTCATGAAAACCCTTGCGGGCGTTCCCGTCGTGGACCGGGCCGGAACCCGCCTGGTTGAGCATCGCTTCGACGGGCGTCCATGGCCGGTGGCCCAACCGGTGACGTTTACCCCGTTCGCCTCGGTCCGCCCCTGTTCGGCCCGCTGCGTGTTCTGTTCGGAGACTCTTTGGCACAAGGACGCCCGGATTCTATCGGCTTCCCTTCGGCCCGGGCCGTCGTATTTCGACGGCTTGGCGGCCGTTCTCGACGCGCTGCGGGGCCTTCCCTTCGGGATTTCCTTGTCGGGCTTGGAGGCCACCGATGACGCCGACTGGTTGTGCCGGGTGCTGGACCAGATCGATGAGAGAGCCGGGGCCGCGGGGGGGCTTGTCCTCGAGGAAAAGGTCCTCTACTCCAACGGGGCGGGCCTGGCCCGGGAGACGACCGGCGCGCGCCTTCTGCCGCGTCTCAAGGAATTCGGCCTGACCCGGGTCGAGGCCTCTCGGCATCACCATACCCAGGCGGGCAACGACGCCGTCATGCGCTTTCGGCCCGGCAAGGCCATCCGGGCCCTGGAGGTGTTCGAGCGGACCGTGGCCGACATCCTACGCCATGTTCCTGTGCGTTTGGTCTGCGTCGTTCAGAAGGGGGGGGTGGACGACTTCGACCAGGTTTTACGATACCTCGACTGGGCGCGGGGGCTGGGGGCACGCGACGTGGTGTTTCGGGAATTTTCACGCCTCCACGACCTCTACCGCCCCGGCGCCTCGCGGCGCGCCATTGATGAGAGGCGGATTCCCGTTTCGGCTTTGCGGGACGCCGCTTCGGAGTCGGCGGATTTCGAGGCGGTCGAGCGCACCGAGGGCTATTATTACTGGAACGAGCGGTTTCTTTGGAAAGGGGCGGTTTTGACCACCTTCGAGGCCTCCGATTACGAGTTGATGAAAACGCGGCACGGCTCCGGGGTCATTCATAAACTGATATACCACGCCAACGGAAATCTCTGCGGGGATTGGGACCCGGAAAAGAGCGTGGTGATGCGGGGAGGGGGCCGATGAGTTCGCGCAGTTGGAGGGTCCTGGAAAAAGAGGACGCCCGCCACCGCCTCGCGGGGAGGCCGCCGGACTGCGGGTGGGTGGAGCAGATGCCGCCCTTTCTGAGGGATTTCAGCCGGCCGGGGGACCTGGTGGTGGACCCCTTCTGCGGCTGGGGGACCACCTTGGTCGCCTGCGCATTGGAGGGTAGGCGCGGAATCGGCCTGGAGATCGAGCCTGCTCGCGCGGCCGCCGCCCGAGAACGCCTCAAAGCTTACGCGGGGCCGGATCAGAAGGTCCTGACCGCCGAGGCCGGAAAGCCCCCCCTTCGGGCTGCGAGCGTGGATTTCTGTCTGACGAATATCCCCTATTTCGGGGCGGATTGGGCCGCGGGGCGGGAAGGACAACTCTACCGGAAAACGGAATACGCGAAGTATCTGGAGGAATTGGAGGCGGTCTTTTTTGCCATGGCGCGGGTTCTTAAGCCCGGGGCCCACATCGTGGCCATGGCCGAGAACATTGTGCTCTCGGACGGGAAATTCGTGCCTTTGGCCTGGGACGCGGCCCGGGCGCTGTCCCGCCATTTTACGCTGTTGCCGGAACGGCTGTTGTGTTACCGGCGCCCCCTTCCAAAGGACCCGGATCCGGCCCGCACCAACCGGGCGCACGAGTACGCCCTCATCGGGAAAAAGGATTCAGTACAATAAACGCCATGAAAAAATTCGGCATCGATCTTTCCCGCTCGGTCCTGGTCCCCAAGGAGACCAAGGTGGAGTACGACTCCCGGCGGCTCAAGTTGACCGAGCACCAGCTCCAAACCTATTACCGGACCGAGAATGCTCCGGTCATCTTCTCTTCCCATAAGCGCCAGTTGGAGATGCGCCGCCGTTTGCGGACCATTCTTCCCGAGTCTCGGGTGGTCTCCCGGGAGGACCTCAGCGCCAAGGCTCTGGATGGGGCCAGCTGCGTGATCTCATTGGGCGGGGACAACCATTTCATCTTCGTGTCCCATTTCCTGGACGCCACCCCGATCATCGGAGTCAACGCCGACCGCATCCGCAGCCACGGCGGCCTGCTTTCGCTCGATGAGCGCAACGTGGAGGCCGTGCTTGGGCGCGTCCGGGACGGGAAAGGGCGGTTGGATCTCTGGCCCCGGATCGACGCTTTCGTGGACGGCAAGCCCGTGGGCCGGGCCACGAGCGAAATTCTGGCCGGCGAGCGCGGGCGCAAGGACATGAGCCGCCACGCCTTGTCCTTGAACGGGGGAAAGGAAGAGGAGCAGAAATCCTCGGGTCTGCTGGTGTGCACGGCCGCGGGTTCCACCGGCTGGTTTTCCGCCTACGCCAAGCCCTTCGCGCGGGGACGGGCGGAGGCCCGCTGGGTTTTGACCGAGCCCTTCCCCCGGGACCGGAAGTACAAGTTGAGGACCGGGGCCTTCATGGCCGGGGACCGCCTGGGCGTGCGCTCTCTCAACGATTCGGAGGGGCTGGTTTCGGTGGATTGCCTTCGGGACGCCCCGTTTCCGTTCGGGTCCGTGGCGGAATTTCGCCTCTCCGAGGAGCCGCTGAGGGTTTTGGGAGGATAAAATGGTCTCGATTCTGGATGGGGTCTACCGCACCTCCCTGGCCCTGGCTACGGATTTCTACCAATTGACCATGGCCGCGGCGTATTGGAAAAGCGGCTTGGCCGAGCGCGAGTCGGTCTTTAATCTCCATTACCGGAAAAACCCGTTCGGAGGAGGCTTCGCGCTGGCCTGCGGCCTGCAAACCGCCTTGGAATACCTGGAGCGTTTTCGGTTCGACAAGGAGGACGTCTCCTATCTTGGGAGCCTGAAGGGAGCCGATGAAAAACCCATTTTCGAGGCGGGCTTCCTCGATTACCTCCGGGACCTGCGCCTGAGCCTGGACGTGGACGCGATTGCCGAGGGGACGCCGGTCTTCCCCAACGAACCCCTGCTTCGGGTCCGGGGCTCTTTGCTTCAGGCCCAATTGGTGGAAACGGCCCTGCTCAACATAATCAATTTTCAGACCTTGATCGCGACCAAGGCGGCGCGGGTGAGCCTGGCCGCGCGCGGGGAGTCGGTTCTGGAATTCGGCCTTCGCCGTGCCCAAGGCATCGACGGGGGCCTGTCGGCCAGCCGGGCGGCCTTCATCGGGGGCTGCGACGCAACCTCCAACGTTCTGGCGGGGCGCCACCTCGGGATTCCGGTCCGGGGGACGCACGCCCATAGCTGGGTCATGGCATTTGAAGATGAGGAAGAGGCCTTCGAGGCTTACGCCCGGGCCCTGCCCAACAACTGCCTGTTTTTGGTGGACACCTACGACACGCTCGAGGGGGTCCGCAAGGCGATCTCCGTGGGGCGCCGGCTCAAAGAGCGCGGCAACCGCCTGCTGGGCATTCGCCTGGATTCGGGGGATTTGGCCCATCTCTCCATCGAGGCCCGGAAATTGCTCGACGACGCGGGTTTCCCGGACGCAAAGATCGTGGCCTCCAACGATTTGGACGAGGGGCTCATCGCCAGCCTCAAGGAGCAGGGCGCCAAGATCGCCGTTTGGGGCGTGGGCACCAAGCTCGCCACCGCCTACGACCAGCCCGCCCTGGGGGGCGTCTACAAACTTTCCGCCATGCGGGAGCCCGAAGGCCGGTGGCGGCCGGTCCTGAAAATTTCCGAGCAGGCCGCCAAAACCTCCATCCCCGGGATTCAGCAGGTCCGGCGGTACCGGGATGCGCAAGGGGCCGTTTGCGATGTGATCTATGACACGGCTCGGCCCGTTCCCGAGCCGTGTATTCTCATCGATCCTCTCGATTCAACCCGTAGAAAGGTCGTTCCCGCCGATGCTTCGTTCGAGGATCTTTTGATCCCCGTCCTTCGAAAAGGAAAAATCAGCGGCGACCTCCCTTCCCTTGTCGCCATCCGCCAACGGGCCGCCCATTGTCTGGCGGATTTCCACTCCGGGGTTAAAAGATTCACGAACCCCCATCAATATCCCGTAGGCCTGGAAAAAGGCCTGCATGATCTTAGGAACGACCTGATCCTGAAGAAACGAGGCCTGGAGAAAACCCTGTGAAACTCATCCGCGTCGGCGCGGCCGCGCTCAATCAAACTCCCATGGACTGGGAGGGAAACTTGGCCCGCATCCGGGCTGTCATCGCCGAGGCCAAGGCCAAAGGCGTGTCCGTTCTCTGCCTGCCCGAACTCTGCCTGACGGGCTACGGCTGCGAGGACATGTTCCACGCGGAATTCGTCCATGAGGCCGCCCGCCAGTCCCTGGAGGCCCTCTTGCCCGACACCCGGGGCATCATCGTCAGCGTCGGCCTGCCGGTGTTTCAGGACGGGGCGGTGTTTAATTCCGCCGCCTTGCTCTGCGACGGAAAACTGGCCGGCATGGTGGCCAAGAAATTCCTGGCGGGGGACGGAATCCATTACGAGCCGCGCTGGTTCAAAGCCTGGCCCGCCGGGGTCCGCGACACCTTGTCCTTCGGAAAGCGGAAGGTTCCCTTCGGCGACATGATCTTCGACTGCGGGGGCATCGAGCTGGGCTTTGAGATCTGCGAAGAGGCCTGGGTCTCCAACCGCCCCGGCGCCGCGCTGGCCTTGAAGGGGGTGGACGTGATCCTTAATCCCTCCGCCAGCCACTTCGCCTTCGGCAAGATCGAAACCCGCAAGCGCTTCGTCACCGAGGGCTCGCGCGCCTTCGGGGTGGTCTACGTCTACTCCAACCTTCTCGGCAACGAGGCCGGGCGGGTGATCTTCGACGGGGGCGCGCTGATCGCCTCCGGCGGAAAGCTCGCCGCCCAGGGGCCGCGCCTGTCCTACCGGGACTGGGAGCTCACGGTTTCCGACGTGGACATCACCTTGAACCGCATGAATCGGGCCCGGGCCTCGTCTTACAACCCCGAACTACGCTCCGAGGACCCCGGCAATATCCGGGTCGAATTCGAATTTCCGGAGCGCAAGGCCGCCCTGCCCCCGGAAGGGGGCGCCGGCCCCGCCGATTCCTGGGAAAAGGGGGACTTCGTCAAGGAAGAGGAGTTCACGCGGACCGTCGCGCTCGGGCTGTTCGACTACCTGCGGCGCAGCCGCTCCCACGGCTTTACGGTGTCTTTGAGCGGCGGTGCCGATTCCTCCGCGGTGGTCATTTTAGCCGCCAGCAGCATTAAGCTGGCCGCCCAACAACTTGGCCCTTCTGCTCTTGCGGATAAGCTTCCGTACGTTCCGTTCCTGAAATCTTTTAAGGGCGACGTTCCGTCCCTGACCCGTTCCCTTATCACCACCGTCTACCAACCCACCGAAAATTCCGGCCCCGTCGGCCGCGCCTCCGCCCAAGCGGTGGCCGAGGGGGCCGGGGTGGAGTTCATGGAGTGGAGCGTGGGATCGATCGTCGAGTCCTATGTCCAGACCGTCGGCAAGGCCCTCGGCCGTTCCCTCTCCTGGAAAACCGACGACGTCCCCCTCCAGAACATCCAAGCACGGGCCCGGGCCCCGGGGGTGTGGCTTTTGGCCAACATCCGCAATTTCCTGCTGCTTGCCACCAGCGACCGCTCCGAGGCGGCCGTGGGCTACGCCACCATGGACGGCGACACCTGCGGGGGCCTCTCGCCGATCGCGGGCATCGACAAGGCCTTCCTCGTCCAGTGGCTCAAGTGGTTCGAGACGCGCGGCCCCGCGGGCCTGGGCCCCATCCCCGGGCTTTCGCACGTGACGGCCCAGAGCCCGACCCCGGAGCTTCGTCCCGCTTCGGCGGCGCAGACCGCGGAGGGAGACCTCATGCCCTATCCGGTCCTGGACGTCATCGAGCGCTCCTTCATTCGCGACAAGCGCTCTCCCGCCGAGGTCCTGGAGCAGGCGCGGGCGCTGTTCCCTGAATATCCGGCGGCCAGCCATCTGGAGTGGGTCCGGCGCTTTTTCCGGCTATGGTGCCGCAACCAGTGGAAACGGGAGCGCTACGCCCCGTCCTTCCACCTTGATGACGAGAACCTGGACCCGAGGAGCTGGTGCCGGTTTCCGATCCTCTCGAGCTCTTTGGAAAAAGAACTACGGGAACTCTCATGAGCCACCGCTACGATTATCCTCGTCCCGCCCTGACCGCCGATTGCGTGGTCTTTCGCAAGACGGCCGGGCGCCTGGAGACCCTGTTGATTCAAAGGGCCCACCCGCCCTTCCGGGGCAAGTGGGCTTTTCCGGGGGGCTTCGTGGATTCCGGGGAGTCACCGCTCGATGCCGCGAGGCGGGAACTCAAAGAAGAGACCGGAATAACCGGAGTCGACCTCGAGCAATTTTACACCTACGGTGAGCCGGGGCGCGATCCCCGGGGTTGGACCGTGGCGGTCGCCCATTGGGGGGTGTGCCGTCCCGGAAAAGGGCGCGCCAAGGCGGGCTCCGACGCCGGGGCCGTGGGTTGGTTTTCGGTCAAACGGACGCCGCCCTTGGCGTTCGACCACCGCAAGATGCTCAAGGCCGCATTGAAGGCCTATCAGGGGCGGGGGAAATGAGCAAGGCGCTTTTGGTCATCGACATCCAGAACGATTTTCTTCCGGGCGGTTCCTTGGCGGTGCCCCGCGGGGACGAGATCCTTCCGGCGGCCAATCGCCTCCTCGGGCTGAAAGGATTTTTCAGTTTGAAGGTCGCCAGCCAGGACTGGCATCCGAAAAATCATGGGAGTTTTGCTTCTCAACACCCCGGGCAAAAGCCCGGGGTGTCCATTATTTTAAACGGTCTCCCTCAAATTCTTTGGCCGGATCATTGTGTCCAGGGCAGTTCCGGGGCGGCGTTTCATTCTTCTATAAACGTTGATTCGTTCGACAAGATCTTTCAAAAGGGAACGGATCCCTCCACGGATTCTTATTCCGCCTTTTTCGACAACGGCCACCGAAAGGCCACGGGGCTGGGGGACTTTTTGAAGGCAAAAGGAGTCAAACAAACATTTGTCGTCGGTCTGGCGACCGATTACTGCATAAAATTTTCCGCGCTGGACTCGGCGAAGCTGGGTTTTGACACTTTCTTGATAGAGGACGCATGCCGCGGCGTGAACCTCAAGCCGTCCGACTCCCGCGAGGCCGTTCAGGAGATGCGCGCCGCGGGCGTCGAAGTGCTCCAAAGTTCCGAAATCTAATCGGTGCGGGGAGGTGGGGGATGTGTTGTTTTTCCGGCAGGGTTGAGAGCGTTTCCGATACCCGGATTTTCGCCCGTTTGGACGGTGAGGTGCAGATCCTGGTTTACGAGATGTCGGTGGAGACTAAGGCGGCCAACGCCATGGTCCTGCCCATTCCCACGGCTCCGGGGGTTGGGGAAAAGGCCGTCGAATTCGTGAGCTTGGAGGGGCACCCCGGGTTTTTCGCCGACCTGGACGGCCTGTTCTCCCCGGCGCTCTCGGAACTCGGGAGTTTGTCCTTGGGCGCCCCCCTGGCGGTCCAGCAGGTCGGAGCCTTCGAGGCGTCCTTCGTCCCATCCGCGGCCGATTTCGGCCGCTTGGACCCGCGCTTCCGGCTTGCCCCGGGGATTTGGCGGGACGCCCCCGACTCGCTGGATTACGGCTTCGCCGTCTTTCAGCTTGGCGCCGGGCGGCGAAGGGTTCATCCCATGGCGTTTCGCTTCGCGACCCGCGACCCGGAAACGCTGTTTTTCCCCACCCTCCACATCCACGACGGCGTCGTCCACGAGCTGGCGGATTTCGACCACTGCCTTTACGCCCAGGCCCCGGAAGGCATGGACTGGAGCCTGTCGGATGAAACCGTGACTCCGGAGCTCTCCGAGAAGAGCCGGGGTCTGGCTTGGGCGGGACTGCCGGTTCACCGGCGCCGGGTCCGGGGAACTTTTCCCAACCACGACATTTGGGTCAGCCTCGGGGGGTCATGAAACGGCCCCCGATCAGGTAGTAGACCGTTCTCAGCGTTTCCCCGGCGATTTCCTGGGCCAGGGACTTGTCGCGCCACCAGCGCGGCTGAGGAGGGTCCGGGGTCGAGGAGACGGCGATGAATTCCCGGTCCGGAAGCCCGCGCCGGAAAATCATCCGGGCCCGCCGCAGGTGGGTGCGGGAACTGACCAGGAGCACGCGCCGACGTTCGGCCGGGAGAATTTTTGAAAGTTCGACCGCCTCCTGGGCCGTGCTCAGGTTGTTCTTGCCGAAGAACCGGATCGCGGCCTTGGGCACCCCGTGCTCCACGAGGGCCTTCAGGTGGAACTCTTCCTCGGGCGGGGTGAACATCCCGATCCGGTCAAGCTGGATCTGCCAGGGATTGCGGACCGGCCGGCTGACCCAGACTTCCGGGGCGAAGGAATCGCGGTAGAGCTCCGCGGCCTTGAGAGACCGTGAGGGATCGCCGCCCAGGACCACGATGCAGTCGGCGGGGCGGGGCGGCTCGCTGAACTGAAACCACGCCCCCAGCGCGTAGAGCGCGCCGGCGCCCAGAAACGCCGCCGACGCCAGCAACGCCGCCGCCCCCGCCAGAAGGCGGATTCCGGGGCGGCGGAGGCCCCGGGTTGCGGCCGGCATCAGGCCTTGCGGGCTTCCTCGAAGTGGCCGTGCTCTTTCTTGGCCAGGTCGATGGTTTCGTTGATGCGTTGCTCGCGCATCTCGCGCTCGGCGGCGAGGTTTGAGGCGACCAAAACCTCGGTCTCCTTGTCGTAAACCTTCATCTCGGCCGTCAGGCGGTCCACGTTCTGCGTGAGATACAGGGAAGTCTCGGAGGCGAGGGCCGCGAGGCGGTTGACGGACTTGCGCAAAGACTCCATGGACTTGTGCATTTCCACCGAAAGCTCCCCGGCCTTGGACAGCGAGGTCAGCCCCGCGAGGTTGCCGTGCAGTTCGTTCAAGACCTCGTTGCCTGCCTCGTAGAGGGTGGTCATGTTCGAGAACAGGTTGCTCATGATCTCGAGGAAATTGTTGTTCATGTTGATGATCGCCGAGATCCGGTCCTCGGCGTTGGAGTAAATCCGGAGCTTGGCCCCGTGCTCCCATATCAGGCGCTTGACCTCGCTGATTTTGGCGGAGATTTCGCGCGCCTCCTTGCCTTTCTGTTCGGTGAGCCCTTGGAGCTCCACCTCCAGTTTTTTTCGGTGGGCTTCCAGGTCCAGGACATAGGATGCGGCCTTTTCCTCGTTGTTGGCCGCCACGATCATCTTTTTGTTGAGGCGGACGATGTCTTCTTGAAGATTCTTGATGTCGCTTTGCAGGACGTCCAGGTAGTTGCCCACCTCTTGGACGCGGCGCTGGGCCACCTCGATCTTCTCGCCCAGGAGTTCCTTGAGATCGCGGCTGGGGGTGAATTCCTTGAGGATCGGGATTTTGGCCAGCAGGCCCTTGAGGTTGGTGCCGACGCCGTCGAGGGTCACGATGTTGCCGAGGTAATCGAGCGCCGACTTCTGGTCGCTGATCTCCTGGGTCATCTCCTTGGAGAGGCGCTCGTAGTTTTTGGAGAGATCGTCGAACTTCTTGAGGTCCAGGTTGTTCTTGGCCTGGTAATCGGTGAGCATCCCCTCCAGAGTCTCGCGGGTGTAGCCCTCGCCGTCATAGACGACTTCCCGGGTCATGACGCCGGCGTCGGATTTGGGGGACTTGTCGGGTTCCATGGGTTCCTCCGAAATTGAACTGGGGCCCCGCCTAGGACGGGCCGCGGGCACGGGTGAGTATAGGATACCGGAGGATTGGCCGCAAGGGGGCCCGGTCAGGAGGCCGGGGCCAGGAGGACTGCGCCGCCCTTGAACTCCGCCTTCCAGCGGGGCTTGGCCTTGAGGCGGCCTTCCAAGATGAGCGCGCTCAAGGGCTCCTCCAGGAGGCGGGCCAGGGCGCGGTTGAGCTCCCGGACTCCGAAGGTCCGGCTAAATCCCGCCTCGGCGATGAAGGCGGCGGCCTCCGGGGTCACGGTCAGCTCCACCCCGTGCTGTTTCTTGAGGGTTGCGGCCAGGGTCTTAAGGCGGGCCTGTAGAATTGTGGCCGCGTCGGCCGGTTCCAGGTGCCGGAAGACCACCAGCTCGTCGATGCGGTTGATGAGCTCGCTGCGAAAGTGCTCTTTGAGGGCCTCGGTGGTCTCCGCCCGGGGCGCGTCCGGGCGTTCGGCCTCCACGAAGCCGATGGCTTTTTCCGGCTCCGCCATGGCCGCCGAGCCCAGGTTGGAGGTCATGATAAAAATCGCGTTGCGCGCGTCCGCGGTCCTCCCTTTGGAGTCGGTCAGTCGGCCCTCGTCGAACACCTGTAGGAAAAGGTCCATGACGCGGGGATGGGCCTTCTCCACCTCGTCGAGCAGAATCACCGAATAGGGCTTGGTCCGCAGGCGGCCGGTGAGTTGCCCTTCCTCGTCGTGGCCGACGTAGCCGGGAGGCGAGCCGATGAGCTTGGCGGCGGAGTGCTCCTCCATGAATTCGCTCATGTCCAGACGGATGAGGTCGTCCTCGGCGCCGAAGAGGTTCTCGGCCAGGCTTTTGGCCAGTTGGGTCTTGCCGGAACCGGTCGGGCCCAGGAAAATGAAGACGGCCAGGGGCCCCGGGCGCTTTTCCAGGCCGGCGTGGGCCAGGTTGAGGCGGCGGCAGACGAGCTCGACCGCCTGGTCCTGGCCGATCAGGCGGGTTTTGAGACTGGCGGCCAATTCCGGGAGGCGGGAGGAGTCCGCCCCGCGCAGGCGGGCCAGGATCATTTCGACGGGCACCGAGGTTTTCTCGGAAAGGACGGCGGCGACCGTCTCAGGCGTCACCTCCGAGGGAGCGGGGGGAGGGGCTTCCTTGCCGGGCATGATGCTCAGGGTGGGAATCCGGGCGCGGGCCCCGGCCTTGTCCACCAAATCCACGGCTTTGTCGGGAAGTTGATGGTCGGTGTCAAAGCGCACCGACAGCTCGACGGCGGCCTTGAGGGCCTCGTCTTGGATGCGGATGCCGTGGTGGGCCTCCCAGCGGGGGCGCACGCCGCGGAGCATCTCCAACGCTTCCTCCACGGAGGGCTCGTTGATCATGATCTTGTCGAAGCGGCGTTCCAGGGCCGGGTCTTGCTCGACGTGGCGGCGGAACTCGGCCAAGGTGGTGGCGCCGATGCAGCGGATTTCCCCGCGGGCCAGGGCGGGCTTGAGAAGATTGGCGGCGTCGGCGCTGCCCTCGGCGCTCCCGGCGCCGATCACGGTATGGAGCTCGTCGATGAAGACGATCAGGGTCGGGTCCTTGCGGGCTTCCTCCAGAATCTTGGTGACGCGGGACTCGAATTCCCCGCGGTACTTGGTCCCCGCGATCAGGGAGCCGATGTTGAGCTCGATGATCCGCTTGCCGGCCAGGGAGGCGTCCTTACCGTCGGCGATGCGCTGGGCCAGGGCCTCCACGACGGCGGTTTTGCCCACGCCCGCTTCTCCGACCAGGACCGGATTGTTCTTGGAGGCGCGGGCCAGGGTCTGGATGACCTGGAGGATCTCCTTGCGGCGCCCGATGACGGGGCTCAATCGGCCCTCCCGAGCCTCCCGGGTGAGGTCCCGGCCGTAACGCTCCAGGGCCGAGCGCCCCCCGGAGGGGGCCTGGCCCTTTCCCGCTTGAATGGTGGGCTGCTTGAGGGGAAGTTCCTGGCGCAGGCGGTTTTCGATCGCGTCCCTCAGTTGAGCGGGATTTTTCCCGTTTTCACCGAGGAGGCTCGTCAAAAAAGGGCCGGGTTCCTCAAGCAGGGCCGAGAGCAGGTGCAGGCAGTTGGCGACTCCCTCCGGGGAATCCTCCACGGCTCTTCGAAACGCCGTTTTAACCCCCGGGCTCCGGCTGACGGTCTTGGATGGGTGGGCGTGGCTTCCCCGGGAGAGTTTCTCGCGGATTTTCTGGCCGAGGCCGGCGGAGTTGAGGCCCAAGGCCGACAGGGCGTCGTCCACGGCGTCATGCTCGATCAGGATTTCCTTGCGGGTGGTCTCCGTCATCCCGTCTTTATCGGAATTGAGGAGGATCGCGCGCTCGATCCCGCAGATGCCCAAAAGCATGTGCTCCCGCTCTATTAAGGGATGACGGAGGGAATAGGCTTCGCCGGCCGCCAAGTGCCAGGAGAGTTCCGCGGCGGGTGTCAGGCTCATGGCATATTATACGGGGATTGGGGGCTTTTGGGAACAGGTGGGCGTGACCATATTCGTATTGATTTTATTCGGTTTTCACCCTACACTGGGGGTAGATGAGAACACGGTCGGGCCGGGGGCTTCCCCTGGCCCTGGGCTTGTTGCTTTCTCTTTTCCTGCCTCCGGCCCCTGCCGAGGGAGCCGACGCCATTTGGAGCTATGGAGGGGGGTCCCCGAACGCTTCCGAAAGCTCCAACTGGGTCGGCGGCGCGATTCCCGCGGGCGGCGATTTCGTGGTATTCGGCAATACCACTCCCTTTTCGCCGTGTACCTGGAACCTCGGCATCACCTTGGCCTCGATGAGCATCACCGGCGCTTACGCCAGCACGGTGACCTTTGGCTCCGACTTGACCGTCAGCAGCGGCGTCCTGCTCAACGCCGGGGCTTCGGCCAAGCTCGACCTCAACGGCTACTCGATGACGGTCGGCGGGGACTGGGTCGTCGGGGACATGAAAACCACCAGCACCGTGGTCGGAAGTTCCGTGACCTTCCTGGGAGGCGGGGAATCCAAGATTTTCCGGACCACGCCGGGTCCCGCCCGGTTCAACAATGTGATCATCAACAAGGACGCCGACTCCTCATCCAAGGAGCGGGCCTATTCGGATATTGAAGTCTGGGGAAATTTCACCGTCCTGCGGGGCAGCCACACGATCTGGGAAAACGTGGAATATCATAAGGGCGACTTTTACCTGAAGGACGGGTTTATCGAGTTTCACGGAAGCACGGTGATCTTCAATGGGACCCAGGCCCAGCGGGCCCTGATCACCGGCGCGGGGGCGGGAACGGCGATTCCCAGTCTTTACCTTCAAAACCCGACCTCCGTCCGTCTGGACCCCTTCCAGGTCGACGTCCTGGTCTCCACCCAGCCGGGCTCCAAGATACTCTTTCAAGCCGGCGGAAGCGGAATGTCCATCGCCAGCATGACGGTCAGCGGCCTGACCTCGTCGGGGCGCATCCAACTGCTGAGCTCCGTCGAGGGCTTGGCCGCCCCGGTCGCCGTGACCGCCTACTCCTCGGCGGCCTACGTCTACGTGCGGGACCTCAATTCCTCCGGCGGCCCCGTCACCGCCGGGGCTTCCATCGATGGGGGCAACAACACCAATTGGACCTTCTCGGGGGGGGACCCCCGAGTGAACCGTTACTGGAAATACGGCGGGTCCTCGCCCCTGGCTTCCGCGGCGAGCAACTGGGTCTCCGGCGTTCCGGGGGCCGCCGATTACGTGATCTTCGGGAGCACCAGCCCGAGCGATCCCTGCTCCTGGGACCTGGACATTCCCGTGTCCTCGCTGAGCGTCACCGCGGGCTACTCCAGCACCGTGACATTTCTGACGGACCTGCGAGTCTCCAGCGGCGTGCTGCTCAATGCCGGTTCAGCGGCCCTTCTGGACCTCAACGGCCACCGCCTGGACGTTCAGGGGGATTGGCTGGCCGGGGACATGCGGACGACGAGCACCGTGGCGGGAAGCTCGGTGGCGTTTTACGGAGCGGG
Organism: uncultured Elusimicrobia bacterium; assembly: GCA_964358485.1. Lineage (GTDB taxonomy): Bacteria > Elusimicrobiota > Elusimicrobia > UBA1565 > UBA9628 > CAYHPY01. Next base: position 3,685 of record CAYHPY010000016.1, on the reverse strand, counting down.
GATATCGAAGATCAAGCGCCTCACGGCGGGCCCGGCCCGGTTCAACAACCTGATCATCAATAAGGACGCCGCCGCGGGGGTCGAGGAGCGCCTCTATTCCGCCATCGAGGCCTTTGGCAATTTCACGGTGCTCAAGGGAAGCCACACCGCGGGGACCATGGTCCAGTATCTGCGCGGGGATTTCTACCTGACCAACGGATTTTTGGACGCCCAGACCAGCACCATGATATTCAACGGCTCCTCGGGCCAGACCGCCTCCATCAACGGGAGCGCGGGGGGCAATTCCATCGGGGCCCTTTTCGTGCAAAACCCCTCTTGGGTCAGATTCTCGGCTTTGCCCGTCGGGGTCTTCGTGGCCAGCCAGCCCGCCGTGAAGCTGATCTTTCCCCTGGCGGGAGGCGACGTGATGACCATCGGCAGCATGACCGTCAACGGCCAGAGTTCCTCGGGAAGAATCCAGCTGGTCAGCCCCACGGAGGGCGCGCAGGGCCGCTTCGACGTCACGGTCTATTCCTCGATGAGCTTCCTCTACGTCCGGGACGTGAATTCCAGCGGAGGCCTCGGGCTCACCGCCAATTCCAGCTTCAACGGGGGCAACAACACCAATTGGTCCTTCTCCGGCGGTGAAGTTCGGCAGACCCGGTATTGGCAATACGGCGGCACCTCTTCCTCGGCATCCGCGGCGGGCAACTGGGCCACCAGCGGCGCCCCATCGGCGGCCGACTACGTGGTCTTCGGGACGACCGGGGCGGCCGACTCCTGCCTCTGGGACCTGGATATCCCGGTCTCCTCGTTCAGCGTGACCGGCGCCTACTCGAGCACGGTGACCTTCCTGGTCAATATGAAGGTCTCCAGCGACGTGCGGGTCGACGCCGGGGCCTCCGCGATGCTGGACTTGAACGGCCATCTGCTGGAGGTTCAGGGAGACTGGATCGCCGGGGACATGCGCACGACCAGCACGGTGGCGGGGAGTTCCGTGACCTTCTACGGGGCCGGAACTTCCAAGATCCGGCGGCTCACCGCGGGCCCGGCCCGCTTCAACAACCTGGTCGTCAACAAGGACGCCGCCGCGGGCGTGGAGGAGCGGCTCTATTCGGACCTGGACGTGGCGGGGCATTTCACGATCCTCAAGGGCAGCCACGCCGCCGGTTCCAACGTCCAATGGCTGCGCGGGGACCTATTCTTGACCAACGGATATTTGGACGCGGTCCTGAGCACGGTCATCTACGCCGGGGCGGCCCCGCAGCGGGCCTGGCTCAACGGGGGGGGAGAGGGCACCGGCATCGCCAGCATCTTCGTCCAGAACCCTTCGACCGTCACGCTCAATATGTTCCCGGCCAATATCCTGGTCGCGACGACCCCCGCCAGCGCCCTGATTTTCGACACGGTGTCCAACGCCCTCGACATCGCCAGCGCCACCATCAGCGGGCAGGCGGCAGGAAGCCGTCTGCGCCTGAGGAGCATCTCCGGGCCCACCCAGGCCCAATTCAATTTGAGCGCCTACGCCGGGATGCAATTCGTGGACGTCAAGGACATCAACTCCAACGGCGGAATCGCGATCACGGCGACCAAGAGCAACGACAAGGGCAATAATTCCAATTGGACCTTCCCCGTTTCGGGAGACATCACGCCCTCGAGCTTCACCGCCGTTTTCACGACCAGCCTGACCGTCCATTGGGACACCACCTTCCCCGACGGCGCGCCCTACTTCACCCGCCTCTCCTCGGGGCCCTGGGAAAACTCCTTCTCGGGCAACAAGAGTTCCGACACCTATAATCTGTCCGCGGGCTTCACGGGGCTGGACCCCAACACCACCTACTACCTCAAGGTCGCCACGGATGCGACGGGCCCCTACACCATCCTCAACTCCAGCCCGACCCTGGCCCCCCTGGTCGTCGCCCCCACGATCTATGTGGTCAACGGGGGGAGCATCACCGCCAACTGGAATCCGCTGCCCGCTGCCCCGCAATCCGCCAGCGCCGAGGGCTACCGCCTGGAGGCCTCCTCCGCCGCGAACTTCAGCGGCACGATTTTTTCGAGCGTCACGCGCAACGTCGCCTTAAGCACGCTGACCGTCTTGGGTCTGGACGGCTCGACCACCTATTATCTGCGGGTCGCCAGTTTGGGGTGGGGGGACAATCCCAATTACCGGTTCATCGGCTCCACCCCGACGGTGGGAGGTCTGCCGCAGGGTTGCGAGGTTTCCTACGACGTGGGCAAATCCGGCTGGCCGTATTCCACGATCCAGGCCGGGGTCAACGCCGCCGGCGCCAGCCTCGCGGTGGAGGCCTGCGTGGTGGTCCGGGACAACGCGGTTTACAGCGAGCAAGTGACGGTCCAGAACATCGTCATGAACAACCACCGCCTGCGGATCATGAGCGATCTGGCGTTGAGCTCGGCGGCGACGGTCAACCCGCCCCGGTTCTCGACGGCCGCCTTCCACGTCATGAACGATTCGGTGACGATCCAGTACATGAGCGTCATCACCACCAACTCGGTGGCCTACGGGGTCCGCGCCTCCTCGGCCTACGCCACCCTGGCCACATTGAAGGTGGACAGCGGGGGGGGCATCACCACGGCGGGCATCGCGGTTTCCAGCTGGGCGACGGTGGCCTCGGCCAGCGTCACCGTGCAGTCGGCGCACGGGCTTTTTTTGAGCGGCAGGAATAACTCGGTTTCCAACTCTGATTTCGCCGCCGCCAACTCGGGCTTTTACGCGGTCTTCGCCAGCGGGGCCTCGTCCAATACCTTCACGGTTGTCTTCGCCTCCAGCACGGCGGGGGGAGGCATGAAGCTGGGCTCCAACGCCAACGGCAACTCCGTCAGCCAAAGTTCCTTCACCACGGATTCCACCTCCGAGGCCGGAATCTGGATTCAGGGAAGTTCCTCCAACTCCTTCACGCAGGCGCACGCCTACTCCAAGGGCAACACGGGCTACACCATCTCCGCGGCCGGGCAGTACAACTCGCTGACGCTGGCCGTCGCCGTTTCCGCCGACCCCGCCAACTACGGTCTCTCCATGGCCCAATCCCACTACAACTCGGTTTCCCAAAGTTTCCTTCTCAACCTGGGCGGAGGCCGTGCGGCCATCCTGGCCTCGGACTCCAATTACAATTCCCTGAGCCAGACCACCATCGCCGCCAACGCGGCCTCCGTCGCGGCCCTGGAGATCAACGACTGCTACGGCACCGTCCTGGCGGCCGTTCACGCGTCCAACCCGTCGGGGGACGCCGTTCAGCTCCTGGCCGCCAGCAACGGCGGGGTCATCTCCCAAAGCACGGCCGTGGCCGGCGGGACGGGGTCGTCGGCGCTCTACATGAACTCCATCACCTCGGTCTCCGTCACCGGCAGCTTCCTGGCCAGCCCGGCGGGCTTGGGGGCCAAACTGCTCAGCGTCCAGTTCAGCACCATCAGCTTCAGCACCATAACCAGCGACTCCGGCTCCTACCCGGCTCTCTATCTGCACCGGGTGGCCAGCGGCGTGATCACCCATTCCTACGTCCAGGGCTCCACCGCGGCCTTCATCGCCGGCTCGACGAGCGTGGTCGTCAACTCCTCGGTCCTGGTGGGCACCAACACCTTCGGGGCCGGGCTGGCTTTCTCCTCGGTGGCGGGGGTGAACTTCTCGATGTCGTCCAACACCCTCTCGGCCGGGGACAGGGGGGTCGGAATTTATCTGGCCGGC
>CAYHPY010000015.1:0-54886 GCA_964358485.1 uncultured Elusimicrobia bacterium | reverse complement strand
CCACCAGCCGTGGGCGTAGACCCGGGCGGGGGGTTCCACGCCCAAGGCCATGAGCATGGCGGGCCAGATCACGGCGTGGAAGCGGTAGATTTCCTTGCCCACGATGTGGACCTCGGCGGGCCAAAGGTCGTTGAAGCGCCCGGGGGACCCGCCGGGCTGAAATCCCAGCGCGCTGACGTAGTTGATGAGGGCGTCGAACCAGACGTAGATGGTGTGTTCGGGGTCGCCGGGAACCGGAATCCCCCATTTGACCTTGGTGCGGGATATCGAAATGTCCTCCAGCCCCCGCTCCACGAATCGAACGATTTCGTTGGCTCGGTTGGAAGGCTGGAGGAACATTCCCTTCTTGTATAGTTCCGTCAGGCGTTCCTGGTATTTTGAGAGCCTGAAAAAATAACTTTCTTCTTCGACGAGTTGCAGCGGCCTTCGGCATTCCGTATTTGGACATTTCCGTTTCCCTTCTATTTCGGGCGCTTCCTTGTCCGTCCAATAGGATTCGCAGGAAAGGCAGTAGAAGCCGCTATAGCGCCCCTTGTAGATGTCTCCGCTATCCTTGAGCGCCGAGAAAACGGCGGCCACGCAGGCCTTGTGGCGTTCCTCGGTCGTGCGGATGTAATCGTCGTGGCGGACGTCGAGATGCTTCCAAAGCTCCCGGAAGGAGCCCGAGATTTTGTCCGCCCAAGCCTGAGGCGAAATACCGGCGGCCGAGGCGGCCTCCGCGATCTTGGCCCCGTGCTCGTCGGTCCCGGTCAATAGATGGGTTTCCCTTCCCCGGGCGCGCATGAAACGGGCCAGGACATCGGCCGCCACGGTGGTGTAGGCATGGCCGATGTGGGGCTCGGCGTTGACGTAATAGAGCGGGGTGGTGATGTAGTAGGGTTTCATGGTCGCCTCCCGACGGCCTTCGATGCGACCATTTCCTCGCCAAGCTCGGTCATAAATGGCGGTTGGCTTCAGCCAGCCCCAAAAGCATTATTAGCCTGGGATCCGCGTTTGACCCAAGGCTTTTCCTGAGTTCGATCAATTGCCTCAAAGGTTTTTGAATTTCCCCGAATTCAACTCCTCCGTCCATGGCCTTCATCCGAAGCCGCTGTGCCAATCCGTAAAGGGTCATTTCCACGATTTTCCGGGCCGACGCCAATTCCTTGGGCAGGGAGTCCGCCGCGGCCAGGGGCGCCAATTCCGGGGGGCCGCCTCGCGGATCCCAGGCCAAGCCCTCGGCCAGCTGAAGGGCCCGGGAAGCCGAGCCTTCCGCCAGGTGTCCCAGAAGTTCGGCCCGGTCCCGCGGAATGCCCCGCTCCGTCAGAATCGGGGTGAGCACGGAGGCGGGCAGGGGGGAAAAACGGACCGTGAAACAGCGGGAGAGCACCGTGGAAGGGAGTCGCTCCTTCTGGGAGGTGAGCAATATCCAAAGGGTCCGCCTCGGGGGCTCCTCCAGGATTTTCAGCAGGGCATTGGACGCCTCCACCTCCAAGGTGTGGGCGTCCTCGATCACCGCCACCTTCCAGGAGCCCAGGAGCGATTCCATCTCCATGTCCCGGCGCAGGCGGCGGATGGTATCGACTTTGAGGGTCCTTTGCTTGGAAACTTCCTCGTCTTCCAAGGTCGCCTGGTAGAGGGCGTTGACGAAGGGCACGTCCGGATGGATCCTGCGGGCGATGGAGCCGCATGCGGAGCATAGCCCGCAAGCATCGCCGGCGGCCGAGTCGGGGCAGATCAATGATTGAGCGAGGGCGGTGGCCATCAGCGCTTTCCCGGTCCCTTCGGGACCGGAAAAGAGGAGGGCCGTTGGAATTCTTTCCGCGGCCAAAAAGGCGGCCAGCTTCTTGGCCGCCTTTTCTTGTCCTTTGACGTCGGAAAATTTCATGAAGAAAACCTTCTCGAAAGAAGCAATAGCTTCCGGTGGAGAACCTCCACCGGAAGCGTGCCATCCAAAAGAACGCATGCCGGCTCGCGGCGAGCGAGCCGTTTGTAGCCTTCCCGAACCTTTCTTCGGAAGGTGACCGGCTCTGACTCCAGCCGGTCCAGCCTCCGTTTGCGGTCCCTGGTTTTGAAGGAAGGCTCCGGAATGTCCAACACGACCGTCAAGTCGGCCTTCGTATCAAAGCTGGCGATGGCGTTGAGGCGGCGGATCACCGGCAGGGCCAAGCCCCGGGCAAATCCCTGGTAGGCGAGGGTCGCCAAGGTGTAGCGCTCGGAGATAACTATTTTGCCGGCCCGGAGGGCCGGCAAAACCACTTCCGCCGTGTGCTGGGCCCTGGCGGCCTCATAGAGCAGGAGCTCGGCCATGGGCTCAACCTTATGCCTTTTATCCAGCAGAATGGCCCGTATTTTCTCGGCGAAGGAGGTGCCGCCGGGCTCCCGGGTGTGGATGACCTCCCGGCCCTGGGCGCGCAAGGCCCGGGCCAGCAGGGCGGCCTGGGTGGATTTTCCGGATTTGTCCGGGCCCTCCAGGACGATAAAGGCCCCCTTTCGGCGTTTCACGGACACATTCTACCAAGTCCCGAGCGGTTAGGGGCAGGCCAGGCCGGGCGGCCACTTCTGTTGGGGAAGCTCCATCCAGGAGAGGCGGCTGAGGTAGATGTGGGAGGTTCGGATGTAGGAACCTGCCGACTCGGAGTAGTAGATGAAGAAGTTGTTGGGGGTCACGTTGACGCTCCCTCCGACATAGGCCGCCCCGATCACCTTGGTTTGTCCCGAGCCGCCGATTTGGGACAAATTGCCGCCCACGTACAGGAAGCCCTGGACGAAGACCTGGGACATGCGGACCAAGGTCCCGGCGGGAGATTTGTAATTTGAGGTCAGGCCCGGGAAGGATGCGGGGGCCGTCGGGTCCCAGGGGGCGTTTCCGGGGTAGCCGTTGTCGGAAAGAGTCGCGTAATGGGCCCAGCTTGCGGCGTTGAGGCCGTACTGCATCCAGGCCTTGCGCGGCAGAAGGGTCTCGATGGTGTCTCCGGCGCCGGCCAAACCGTTGGGCAAGGACACGTCCCCGGTGACGAAAAGGGTTCCGTTGACGTAGACGGCGCCTTCCACGCAGAGGTTGCCGGCGATGTAATAGGGCTTTCCGGTGTTGCAGTCGGTGCCGTTGGAGCAGGTCGTGTTGCAGGCCACGCCGCAGGCGGTCCCGGAGTTCACGCCCCAGCATTGCGTCGCCCCGAAATAGGTTCCGGAATCGATCGCGGCGTTGTAGAAATAGCTGGGGTCGATCCCGGGGTCCGGGGGGATGTTGGGCTCGTAGGAATGCCATTGGACGCAGGTGTCGTCGCAGTTGGGGGGGGTGGAGCCGTTGGTGTCCAGGTCGATCGCGCCGGAGGACAAGACCTGGGGGGAGGTCCGGCCGTTCATGACCACGTTCTTGGGGGTGATGATCGCGCCCCACTCGACCATGGTGTTGGACCCGGCCACGGTGACCCCGGTGTTGCCCCGCACGGCCGTGTCGCCCAGGGGGCTGTTGGCGTAAATGGCCTTGATGGCGCGCCCTTCCCTCTTGGAGGTTTCGCTGGAGACGGCGATGATGGTCACCTGCTCCATGTCCGGGCCGCTGGAGATGGAAACGGCGTAGCAGCCGCCGATAAGGTCGGTGTAGGTCTGGTTGAACTCGTAGCCGGACGGGAAAATCCCGTCCTGGCCGTTGTACCAAGTCACGGTGGATTCCGAGATCCTGCGCATTCCCCGGTCCACCCCGGCCTCGGCGATCTGGTAGGCCGTCATGCTCCGGGATTGCTTGAGCCCCCAACGGGCCTCGTTTTGCACATAGGTGACCATGACCGGGACGATGATGGCCAGCATCAGCATGATCACGATCACGCCGACGAGTATTTGTCCTTCTTCGGAACGGCCTGCCCGCGCCCTGCGTTTTTGGCGCGGGCGTGCCGATTCCTTTGCGAATTGGAAGAGGCCCCGGATAAATTTCAATTCATGATCCTCACTTTTGAGATCGAGAGCTGGAGGGCTTTCTTGCCGCCCAGGTAGGTCGGCGCCTGCATGGTCACGGCCACCGAGACGATGGACGGGTCGTCGGTCCGGGGGTAGGTGAAGGCGATAAATCCCACCCTCCGGGAAAGCTCCGAAGTGGTCACCGTGGTCGAACTGCGGACCATGATAAGCTTATTGCCGGATTGGTAGAATTGCAGGCGGGAGCCGTCCTCGACGTTGAAGGTGATCCGGGAAAAGGGCGGCTGGCCGGAAACCTGGTCGATGTTGACCGTCTTTCGGTCGGCCTGCCGGAGGGTCCGGTTGATTTGGTCCAGGCTGGCGCGGACGTCCCGCTCGATCTCGTTGCGCGCGGTGGTCTGCCGCCAAAAGTTGTTGACGCGCACCATGATCGGGGCCGCGCTGCCCCCCAGAATGCCCAGGATGGCCACCGTCATCATGGCCTCGGTCAGCGTGTAGCCCTTCTTGTTCATTTTCATGGCCATGTGAAATTCTGCCCGGAGGTGGTGGCGCCCGCGGTCACCATGACGTTGGTTTTGGTCTTGAGCGTGTAAACCACCGAGCCGTCCGTGGTGTTGACCACGGGATAATAGGCGCTCATGTTGTAGGAAGTTCCGCGCACTTCCAGCGTATAGGTTCCGTCGGCCGAGCTGGCCCCCGCGTAAAGGGGGTTGGAAAGGGCCGGGGCCGAGGAGCCGTAAATGCTGTTGGGGGGATCGGCGATGGCCCCCCGGGAGGCCAAGACGAGCACCCCGGTGGTGATGGAGCCGGCGGCGTCGACGACCGACCCGGTGATCCGGCCCAGGCCGCCGGCGATGGTGATGGTCCCCGAGAAGACCGTGCTTCCCGGGACGGTCATGGAGCATTTGAGGGGATCGGCCTGGCTGCAATTGACCGCGTCGCTCAACGCGCTGGACTGGGACTGGGCGGGGTCCAAGAGCGCCTCGATCGTGTATTGGCTCCCGTTTGTGGACGCCTTTATGTAGAAATAGCCGGTATTGTCGCTGGGGGCCGAGTACTCCACCACCCCGACGTAGGCCTTGACCACCACGTTGGGCAGGGCCCCGGTGCCGGAGGTGACGTAGCCCTTGATGATGCCGCCTTGGTTGAGGTGGAAATAGGGATATTCGAGGAGATTCAAGACTTCTCCCGCCCCCACGGTTCCGGCGCCCGAGGCCGAGTCGTAGTTGGGGTTGTCCGAGTTGTAATTGGCCGTCAAGGTTACGGCCCCGGTGTCCACATTGAGGGAATAAAAGCCGCTGGCCGCGGTTCGGGCCTGGACGCCGCCGGCTTCCATGAGGATGCCGCTCAAGGGGGTCCAATAATTTGCGCCCGCGCTATAGACATAGCCCTGGACGAAGCCTCCGGAGTTGGTGGAGGTCAAAACGGAGGCGTTATAGGTGGCCGCCGGGTAGGCGGGGACGGTGGCCGGGCCCGGGATGTTGAGCTTGATCCCGGAGGTGATCACGGCGTTGGTGACGTCGAGTTTATAGGAGCCCGAGGCCACCGTGACCTGCCAGGTGCCCGTGGCCACGTTGTTGACGGTGAAGCGCGCGACCTCGCTGGAGGTTCCGGAGTTGGTCGCCACGGCCTGGGCCGGGGAGGAATAGGTGTCGTTGACGGCCACCACGGCGCCATGCGCCGGTTTTCCGGAAACGCGGACCTTGACGTCGCCCGAATTATTCGGGCCTTGGTTTCCGGCCGCCACGGGGTTGGTCAGGCCGAAGAAGTTGGTCGAATTAATTTCGCTGTCGTAGGCGTTTCCGTAGGTTTGGTTGATGGTGGCCGTGCTCGTCATTCGGATCATGGTGTCTCCGTTCCAGCAGCCGGCCGGCATGGAGAGGGCGGTGCCTTCGGTGAGGGCGACGGGAGCGTTGGCCCCGGAGTTGGACCAAGCCAGGCGGTCCAGGTAGATATCCCGGCTGGGGTCGCGGATGCCGACGCCGCCGCTGGAGAGGTCCGTCATGATGTTGCACGGGGCCACGCATCCGGCTGGGTCGTATTGGGCGTCGGCGGTCCGGTTGACCCCAAGGAAGGAGATCGGGGAGGTGCTGGCGATCAGGTAATAGGTGTAGGGGGGGAGGGTCGCGGTATTGAAGAGCAGGGTGATTCCCGACGGCGCGTCACCGGCGTTTTGGGCGTAAACGAGGTCCAGGTGCCCGTCGTCCATGGTCCAGGTGTAGGTGGTGGGGTTGTAGAGACTGACCCATTCCACTTCCATGGTGCCCTGGGTGTTGGAGGAGCAAACCACTTGGGAAATCACCAGGGAGGTGGACAGCCAGACCTCCCCCGAGATCGTTCCGCTGGCCATTTTGACCAGGCTGAAATCAACGTCGGTATAGGCCCCGCGGTAGGCGATCTTGTTGCTGACGCTGGCGCTGAAATAGCCCGCGGAGGAAACGCTCAGGGAGTAGGTTCCCCGGGCCACCTGGAAGGAATAATTTCCGCTGGAGTCGGTGTCGTCGTACCAGTTGGGACTGCCGATGACCTCGACCCGCGCGCCCGCCAGGGCGCCGCCCCCGTTGACGCTCACCGTCCCGGAAAAACCCGAGTCCAGGGCCGAGGCGGCCGGGTTGGCGAAAAGGTTCTTGATCTCGATTTTCTTGAAGGTGGAGCCGTCCTTCCAGAGCACATAGACGGTCAAAAGCTTGATGCCCGTGTCGCTGGAATTGAAGGAAACGGTGCTGATGTCGGTGCCGCTCATGTCGGCGTAGTCCACCCGGACGGCCCGGGTGAACGGCGGATAACCCCAAAGGGTGATGGTTTCCGGGGGGTAGGCCGTGCTGTCGTAGGTCACGCCGGGGTTATAGTTGTTGTCCACGGTGGTCTGGGTGGTGACGAGGAGCTGGAAATAGGAGTAATTCTTGAGAACCTCCATCTTCTCCTGGATGATGTTCTGGGCGATGGTTTTGCTCCGGGATTGGCGGATGGCCATGGTAAAGAAGCGGAAGCTTGACATTCCGCCCAGGACCACGGTGCTCAGGATCACCATGGCCACCATGAGTTCCACCAGGGTCACCCCGCGGTTTGCGCGGGAAGCGGTCTTAATTCTCATCGGTGCTAAAGTATAGACCCCCCGGAGGGGCGGTTCAAGGCCTTTTTGTAAGCGATCGGTAAGCCCGGAGTTGTGACCGGAGTCACCCCGCCGTGAATCGGTATCCGCTCTTGGCGATCGTTTCGATGTCCTTGCCCCGCCGCCCCAGCTTGCGCCGCAGGCGGCTGATATGAAAATCGATGGTCCGGGTGGCTCCGAAATACTCCCGTCCCCAGGCCTCCTCCATCAAATACTCCCGGCTGAGGACTTCCCCGCGCCGATTGAGCAGAAGATAGAGCAGGTCGAACTCCTTGGAGCGCAACGAAACTTCCTTGTCCCCGAGGAAGGCCTTGCGCCGGACCGGGTCCACCTGAAGCTCCCCGCTTTTAAGGACGGCGACGGAGCCGCCCAGGCGGCTGACGCGGCGCAGGATCGCCCGGAGGTAGGCCAGGCAGACCGGGGCGTTGAACGGATAGGGCCAAAAGTCGTCGGCCCCTTCGTCGAGTCCTTCCACCAGCTTGGCCCCGCCCCGGGGACTGCCGAAGAGGACGATGGCGCAGGACCCGGCGGGCAAAAGCCCGCGCAGGCGCCGGCACAAAGCCAGGCCGGGGACCGAAGGATTGTCGGCGTCGATAAAGACCGCCTGATGCTGCCGCCGCCCGAGTTCGGCCACGGCCTCGGTCTCCGAGGCAAGGACCGAGGCCAGGGACTCTCCCTCGGTTAGGATGTTTCCCAGGACGCGGGACCGCTCAGGGTCCGCCGAGACGATAAGGAACTTTTTGCGGGCCATGCGGGCGCTCAGGCTCTCCGGAGCAGGTTTCGGATCCGGTTGGCCAGTTCCCGGGCCTTGAAAGGCTTGGGAAGGTAGTCGTCGGCTCCGCATTCCAGGCCCTGGATGATCTCGGCGTCGCGGCCGCGGATGGTGATCATCACGATCGGCAGATCCGCGAATTCGTCGTCGGCCCGGATCTCCCGGCAGACGGCGTAGCCGTCCATTCCGGGGAGGTTGAGGTCCAGGACCACCAAATCCGGCCGCTCCCGCCTGAGCATTTCAAGCCCCGAGGTCCCCTCGAGGGCCTGGAGGAGTTCGTAGCCCTCCGGCTCGAGCGCCTGCCGGATGATATCCTGGAAATCGGGCTCGTCGTCGATGACCAGGATTTTTGGTTTTTCCATCAGGAGGGCTCCTTGGCCGCGGGCAAGGTGCAGACCAATGAGCTTCCCTGGCCGACGCGGCTTTCGGCCCGCAGTTCCCCGCCCATGGCCCTCGCCAGGCCCCGGCTGATGGCCAGGCCCAGCCCCACCCCGGAGGTTTTCGGGGCGGACGGGTCGGCGGGGGAGAGCCGGCGGAAGCGCTCGAAAAGGGCGTCCAGCCGTTCCGGGGCGATCCCGAAGCCGGTGTCGGAGACGGTCGCGCTCAAAACGCCGGCCTCGGCACGCAATGAAATCGTGATGGCCCCGCCTTCCCGGTTGTATTTGACCGCGTTGTCGATCAGATTGATAAAAATCTGCAGGGTCCGGTCCCGGTCGGCGAGTGCGGGGGGCAGGGAGGGCGCCGGCGAAATCTCCAGGGAAAGCTTGCGGGCCGCGATTTTTGGGCCCAACAGGGCGGCCGCCTCCCGGACGGCCTCGGTCAGGGAAAAAGGCTCGGCTCGGGCCTGGAGCGAGCCGGCCTCCAACTGGGAGAGGCTGAGCATGTTCTCCACCAAAGTCCGAAGGCGGGCGAGATTGGCCCGAATGCGATTGAGGTTTTCCTTGTCCTGGCCCGAGAGCCGGGCCCCGTCCAGGAGGAGGTCGGCGTATTGCTCCATGGCGGCCAAGGGGGAGCGGAGTTCGTGGCTGACGTTGGCGGCCAGCTGGGATTTCATCTCATCGAGCTCGCCGAGGCGGGAGGCCATGCTGTTGAGCTGGCCGGCCACCATGTCCAGCTCCCGGATCGCCGTTTTCTCGATCCGGTGCCCGAAGCGGCCTTGGGAGTATTGGGCGATTCCTTCCAGTATGGCTTCCACGGGCCTAAGGACGAAGCGGGCGGCGGCGTAAAGCAAGGCGCAGGCCGCCAGAAGAAAGGCGTTGGCTTGAAGGAGGAAGGCACGTGAGTGAAAGGGGGAGCTTTCGGGGTCGGTTCCGGAAAAATACATGGAAAGGATCCCCAGCTCAAGGGCCGCCGCCAGGATCGCGACCAGGAAAAAGCTGAAATTTCGACGGAAGTTCAATGAACGCTTAATATATATAAAAACGAGGAAGCCGGGCATCCCAGGATGTCCGGCTTCGACGGAACGAAAACGGCGAACGGCTACTGAGAAACGGCCACAAGAGCGGGCAAGCCCCCCTGCGGGAGGCTTGCTTTAACTACACTCACTAAACCCGCAGTCGTGGCAGGTGGGTCCGGAACAGCCGGACTCGTAGGCCACGTTGGAGGAGTAGCACTTGGGACAGTACTCCGCCTTGGGCAGGCTCCCCAGGTCCATCTTGGCCTGGGCGGCCTCGGCGTCGCCGTCGGTGATCCAGCCGGTCTTCTTGAGATGCTGTCGCATCGCCACCGAAATGCCGTGGGCGATGGAGTTGATCCGGCTGTCCCCCAGGCCCATGGGCTTGTCGCCCTTGACCGAATTGAGGTGGCGCAGAATCTTGATGGGGTCTCCTCCCTCGGCCAGGTACTTGGAGAGCAGGATGCCGACCAAAGAGGTCAGCGCCGAGATCTCGGTGCCCAGCGGCGGGATGTTGGTGAAGACCTGGTAAGGCCCGCGCTCGTCGTAGTTGATGTGGATGTGGAGCGGGCCGTAGCCGGTCTTGATCTGGTAGTACTCGGAGGAGACCCCGAAAGCGGTCGAGGGGTCCCGGCGCTTGGATTTGGTCGGGGTCGGGGCCAGATTCAAGACCTGCTGGGCCTTGGAGCCGTCCCGGTAGATCGTGATTCCCTTGCAGCCCAGCTCGTAGGCCAGAGTGTATGCGTTGCGCACGTCCTCGACGGTGGCGGTGTTGGGCAGGTTGATGGTCTTGGAGACGCCGTTGTCGACGTAGCGCTGGAAGGCGGCCTGGATCTGCACGTGGAAATCCACGGAGACGTCATGGGCGGTCGCAAATAGCCGCTGGACGGCCTCCGGGATCTCCGTGATGCCGCGCACGGCCTTATGGTTGTCGTTGATCTTGCTCCACAGGACGCTTTCGGGCAGGCCGAAGTAGTTGTGCTTCTGGGCGACTTCCTTGAAGAGCGGGTTGACCTCGAAGAAGACGGCGGTGGACTTCGGGGTCTCCCCTTTTTTCATGGCGTCCAAGGCCTTGGCGTTGTAGCGCGTGTAGGCGATGGCGAAGAAGGGCTCGATGCCGCTTCCCTGCAGGCCCGCCGCGATGGCGATGGTGCCGGTCGGGGCGATGGTGGTGCGGGCGCAATGGCGCGGGGCGCGGGTCTCTCCCCGGTAGTGCTCGCCGGAGGGGTCGTAGACCGAATTCTTCCAGTTCGGAAACACCCCGCGCTCCTTGCCCAAAGCCTCGGAGGCGGCCAGGGCGTTGTCGTTGATGAAGCGCATGAGCTTGGCCGCGAAGTCCAGGGACGCGGGAGAGTCGTACGGGATGCCGAGCTTGACCAGGGCTTCGCCGTAGCCCATGACGCCCAGGCCGATCCGGCGGTTGCCCTTGGCCATTTTCTCGATCTCGGTCAGGGGGTAGTTGTTGACGTCGATGACGTCGTCCAGAAAGCGAATGGCGAGCTTGACGGTCTCGGCCAGGCGCTTGAAGTCGAAGGTTCCCTCGGTGAGCGGCCCCTCGACGAAGTTTGCCAGGTTGATGGAGCCCAGGTTGCACGGCTCCCAGGGCAGGAGGGGCTGCTCGCCGCAGGGGTTGGTGGACTCGATGGGCCCGAGCGCCGGGGTCGGGTTGGAGCCGGAGTCGTTGATCCGGTCCAGAACGATCAGCCCCGGGTCGCCGGACTTCCAGGCGTATTCGACCATCATGTCGAAGACTTCCTTGGCGCGGACCTTGCCGGTGACTTCCTTGGTCCGGGGGTTGATCAGGTCGTACTCGGCGTCGGCCGCCACCGCCTTCATGAACTTCTCGTCGACGGCCACGGAGACGTTGAAATTCTCCATCACCGCGGACTGGGATTTCATGACGATGAAATCCTTGATCTCGGGGTGGGTGTAGTGGAGGATGCCCATGTTGGCCCCGCGCCGGGTCCCGCCCTGCTTGACCACGTCGGTGAGCTTGTCGAAGAGCTGCATGAAGGAGATCGATCCCGAGGCCACGCCCTGGGTCTTCTTGACGAGGTCGCCCTTGGGCCGGAGCTGGCTGAAGGAGAAGCCGGTGCCGCCGCCCGATTTCTGGATCAGGGACTGGGCCGAGAGGGACTTGGTGATGCCTTCCATGGAGTCCGGCACGGGGAGGACGTAGCAGGCCGAGAGCTGCTGGAGCTCGCGCCCCGCGTTCATGAGGGTGGGGGAGTTGGGCAGAAAGTCCCAGGAGGAGAGCATGTCGTAGTACTTGGCGGACCAGGCTTCCACCAGCTTGCGGGCCTCGGGATAGTGCGCCGCGGCGTTTTCCAGATTGCGCATCACCTTGATGAAATTGGTCTCGCGGGCGTTGGACTCGGAGAGCCCCTCATGGAACAGGATCATCCGCGCGGGCTTGGTCCCGGGGGCGGCCCCGCCGTTCTGGACCACGTAGTGGACGCCGGCGAAGATTCCCCATTTCTCGGCGTCGGGGTGGTTGAGGAGCTCGGCCAGCGCGATGTTGCGGGACACTCCGTCGAGCCAGGTTTCCACGCTGGCGGCGTCGCGAAGATATTTATCCTTGATGACCTTGAACTGGTTCTCGGTGACGGCGGCTTTGCTTCTCTTGTTTGCGGCGGAACCAGTCTCGGCGGTCTTCTGTTTCAAGTTCATGTCCTCGCTCTAAAAAAAATAATTGGAGAGGGGAAATCCCTCTCCTTTCATAAGTGTAACAGTCAAAAAAAATTTTGTCAAATTTCTCGTCGACAAGCCTCTCGCGGATGCCGTTTCCGCGAGAGGCAGTGAAATAAAAGGTCGTATTTGTTAATATATAACACCCAATGGAATTTGTTTTTTTATTCTTCGTCTGAGAATTTTCTTCCGTCCCCGGAATTTTTAGCCGTTTTTACCGAATGGCCGCGCGGAGCCGTTTCTGAAGTTTCCACATCGCTGAAAAATCCATTTCGGTCTTCTTCGACGGAGAAAGCGGATTTTTTCCCTCCAGTTCCGCCGTGAGGGTTTCGGCACGCGTGCGCAGGTGAAAATTTTTCCACTCCGCGGGATGCTCGCGCGAGATCCAAAGCGGCCGCCACCACAGCGCCATCCAACTGGCGGCTTCCGCCGCGGCTTCCCGGCGCAGGGCCGCGGGCAGCCGCGGGATCGGCTCGGGCAATTCCCCCGCGGCCGGTGCGCCGGGCCCTTGGGGCGCCCCCAGGTAGGAAGATTGGAGGGCGAGGCTCCAGGTTTCGGGGCCGATGACCAGGGGAACCGCCGCCGGCCTCCGGGAAAGCAAGGCTTCGGCCGCCTTCCCCAAGCCCTTCGGGCCCCCCCCTTGCCCCATTATAAGGAAGAGATGGTAGGGAAGGTCCAAAACGGCCCCCCGCGCGCCGGCGGACCGCCTCAAGTCCTCCAGGGAGGCCTCCCCTGGAGTTCCGGCCCAGCACCCGGTTTCGCCTCCGGTCCCCTTCACCGCCGCCAGAACGGCTCGCGAGGATTCGTCCAGGATGACCGCGGATTTTTCCCAAAGTGCGCGAGGCGCCTGGTGGAAGGCCTCGGGATGGAGGCGCGCGGCCGTGCTTCGCGGGATGGGGGGACCGTCCCCTCGAAGGGCGCATTCCGAGAAGCGAACCACCTCCAAATAGAGCTTCCGAAGATCGGCGTCCTCCTTTTGGGGCAGGCCCGTAGGGCAGAAGAGGCGGCGGGACACCTCCATGTGGGACACCAGCGCCCAAACCCAGGGGTCCAAGCGGCGGCGTTTCTCCTGAGATTCGGCATTTTCGGGAAGGACGCGTGTTTTTCCAGCCAGCACGCGCCAACGCGGCGAGTCGTCCCAGGCGCGGAGCCCTCCCCAGCGCAGATAATCGTCCAATTCCGGGCCGGTTCCGATCCAAAGATCTCCCAGCATCGGAAAAACGGCCTTCAAGACCCGCCGCCGCGCCGCGAGGCGGTTGAGAAACCGCTCCTCCTCCGGCGCTTCCTCGAATTCCCGGTGGACGACGATCAAATCGATGTCGCTGACTCCCGGCCGCCAGCCTTCGGCGGTCATGCCCCGGTGGAGGTAGACCGTTTCCGTTCCCTCGACCTCCGCCAACCCATGGGCGGCGGCCGCGGCGGCCGCGCGGTAAAGCGCGCGATATAGGGAAGAAACAACGGGAACGGAGTTGGTCCGAAGGACCGTCCGGTGCAGGAGGCTCGTCACCGGGCCTTTTCAAACAAGGGATGGCCTCCCCATTTTTCAAAGAGAAGCTTCGCGTCGGAGGCCTCGCCGTCCGGGACCCCGGTGGGCATCTGGAGCCCCCAATCCGGCCCCGGGAGCCTCCGGGCCAGGGTTCCGCCCGCCACCAGGACTTGGTAGCCCGCTTGGCGCAGGCGCAGGCAATAATCGGTTCCCCAGACCCCGAGTCGGAAGCGCTCGTCGAATCCGCCGTGGCGGACGAAGACCGCCTTGGGAACCAAAAGGCAGAATTCCCGGAGGTAATGGGTGCGCCGGAAATCCCCGGAGGCTCCGGGAGGCCCTTTTTGCCAGGGGAGCATGGTTCCGTTGGTCAGGGGGCCCACCGCGCCCACGTTTTCGGCGAGGCGGGCCCCGGCCGCGAGCTCCTCGAACAGGCCGGGCCCGGGCCGGACATCGTCGGAGAGGGCGATCAAATGCGTTCCGCGGGCCTTGGCCCAAAGCAGGTTGACCAACCAGGGCAGGGGGCCCGCGCCGGGATGGGGGAACAATTTCAATTGGGGCCAGTCCCGGGCGCTTTTTCCGGGCCGCCACGCCCGGAGATGGCGTTCGACATGTCCCAGGGGGGCGAAGGCCAATACTTCGTGCCTGAGGCCGTTTAGAGAGCCGCGCAGGGCATTCAGGCAGGCCGCGTCCGGGGCGCCGTCTCCCCGGCGGCGATACACCGCCACCGACAAGAGGGGGGGGTTTTTAAGGGGAACGTCCCGCAAGGGCGCGGGGGCTTCGGGGAGGGAGCGGAGCAGGCCGGTGATTTCGGAGAAAAAGGGCTCGGCGGCCACCCATTTTTCCAGCAGGAGGCGCCGGTTGGCCGCGTCGGTCCGGGACCGGTCGGTCGTCGGCAGGCGGCGCATGGTCCGGCCGCCGGCATGGCGGACGAAAACCTCATGGGCCAAGCCCAACTTCCAGCCGCCCTGGCGCAGGCGCAGGCAATAGTCCACGTCCTCCCAGCCCCAAACGAAGCGTTCGTCCAGGAGGCCGGTCCGCGCCACGGCCTCGCGGCGGAGCAGGAGGCAGAATCCGCCCAGGAATGACGCGTTTTGAACTTCGCGGTTTCCCCGGGAGGGTTGGAGTTGTTCCGGGGGAGCCTGCCGGTCGGTGCGGGGCCCGACGGCCCCCAAAGACGGGTCCGCGGCGGCCGCGCCCCGCAGGCCTTCCAGCCAACCGCGCCCGACTTCGGCGTCGTTGTTGAGCCAGACCAGGAATTGTCCCTTGGCCAGACGCATCCCTTCGTTGACCGCGCGGGCGAACGGGAGGTTTTCCCGGTTGCGGCGGACTTTGAGGGCGGGCCAGGCCTTGGCCAGGGCGGCCAGGCGGGCCGCGGTGGCGTCGGAGGAGGCGTTGTCGAAAACCAGCAGTTCGTAGGACCCCGCCGGGGTGAAGCGCTTGACGGACGCCAGGGCTCGCCGGGTTTGGTCCCAGCGGTTGCGGCAGAGCAGAATGATGGAGGTCGTCACGCCCCGGCGGCCTCGGCCGGGCGTCCGTCCCGGAGTTCCAGGATGGACCCGCAGAGCCGGCCCAGCGCCTGCGCGTCGTGGGACACCGCGATCAGGGCTTTCCCCTCCGAGGAAAGCGCGCGCAGGGCGGTTTCACAGCGGCCGGAGAATTCGGCGTCCCCCACGGCCAGGGCCTCGTCGAGCAGGAGCAGGTCGAAATCGCAGTGAAGGGCGGCCGAAAAGGAGGCCCGCGCCGCCTGCCCGGAGGAAAGTTCCGCGGTCCGCACCCCGGCCAGGGGGCGCAGGCCCGCGAAATCGAGGATTTGGTCCCGGCGTCGGAGGGTCTCGCGGCGGGTCAGTCCGTGAAGGATGCCGGAGAGCTCCAGGTTGTCGCCGAGGCTCAGTTCCCCTTGGAGGCCGGCCCCCGCGGCCAAGACCGCGGCGGTCCGCCCTTCAACGACGACCCGTCCCTCGGTCGGGGCCATGATGCCCGCGACCAGACGCAGCAAGGTGCTTTTTCCCGAGCCGTTGGGCCCCTGCACGCCCAGGTTTTCTCCGCGCCGCAGTTCAAAGGCCGCTCCCCGGAGCGCCCAAACGCTCTTTTCCGCGGAGGCGCGCCCCAAGCCCTTGAGCCGGCCGATCAGGGTTTCCCCCCGGGGAAAGGTCCGCGCGAAGCGCTTGCCCAGATTTTCGGCGCGGACCAAAGTCATAACCGCTCCGCCACCGCGCCGTCCCAGCGCCGGAAACCGGCCGTCGCGGCGGCTCCCAGGACCAAGGCCAAGGTCACGGCGCCCCAGAACGGCGCTCCTCCGGGAGCCAGGCCCGTGAACAAGGCGCCCCGGGTCGACTCGATGATGGAGGCGACCGGATTGGCCGCGACCAGCAGGCGCCCGCCGGGGGATAGAATTTCGGGGCTGTAGAACACCGGCGTGGCGAAGAAGGCCCCGTAAAGGAAAATGCTCCAGACCCGTTCCAGGTCGCGCAAGGGCAGAAACATCAGGGAAAGGACGCAGGAGACTCCGGCCGCCAGGGTGAGTTCCGCGGCCAACAGGACCGGGAGGGAAAGCCAGGAGAGGCTCGGCGTTTCTCCCATGAAAATCAACGCCGCCAAGACCAGCGCCCATTCCAGGAGATGGGAAAGAAAGATCGCCGCCACCGAGGACAGGGCCACGATGATCCTGGGGAAGGAGAAATTGGAGACCAGCGCGGCCTTGCGGCGCAGGCTGGTCAGCCCGCCGGCCGTCGCCGTGGCGAAGAAATTCCATTGGATCAGTCCGACCAGGAGGTAGGACGGGTAATTGGCCAGCAGGGGGCCCATCCAGCGGGTGAAAAGCGAATAAAGAATCAGGAAGTGGAATACCGGCGAAAGCAAGGTCCAGAGAAATCCCAAGACGGTGCCTTGGTCCCGGAGCCGGAACTCCGTCCGGGTGAGGGCCCAAAACAGGGACCAGTGCCGGCTCATGTCCAAATCCCCGCGCCCGCCGGCAGGCGGTCGGCGTTGAGTTCGGCCAGGAGCTTGAGGGCGGCGATCCGCCGGGGATCGGCGGCGGGGACTCGTGGCCCCGGAGGGCGGCGAAGCAATTCTCCCAGCTTGGGGCGGGAGTCCAAAGCCCAACGGAAGGCCGCCGGGGCCCCGGGGTCCGGCCGTCGGGAATCGGAGGCGAACCTCCGGGCCTCGCCGCGCGCGACGCGGACCGCGGCGGCCAGGGAGTTCTCAAGGTCGGCGGGAGGGCGCAGGCGGGCCGCCAGCCGCCGCACGGGGGCGTAGACCGGGGCGTAGGCCAGGTCGTGGCGGATCAGCAATTCGTCGATGACTTCCGCCCGGTAGGGCCGCCTCCGGTTCTCGGCGCTCTCGGCCCCCGGGTGGACCCGAAAGACGGCCAGAGGGGCGTCGAGGTAGCGGAGGCCGGAGTGGACGGCCAGGCGCGCGACCAGTTCCCAATCGCAGAGCATGGCCAGGTCGGGATTGAAGAGGCCGTGCCGGAGCAGGGCCCCGGCGCGGATCATGACGGCGCTCGGCTCTCCTACGCAGTTGAAGCCTGGAAAGCGGAGCAGGAGGGCGGCGAAGCTTTCGGGGGAGATCCGGGTCTTCCCCGGAAAGCGTTTGGAGAGGCTGTGCTCCGAGAGGTGTTTTCGATATAGATTTTTTAGGGAAGCGGAGACTCCCGGCTCGAAGCGGATGCGGCGGCGGCAGGCCACCACGGAGTCCCGGGGGCCGGCCGCCGTGAGCATCCGAGAGAGGCAGTCGGGAGCCAGCAGATCGTCCTGGAAAAGAAACTTGAGCCAACGGCCCCGGGCCAGCCTCGAGCAACGGTTCCAGTTTCCCACCAAGCCGAGGCGGGCCTTGTTGGACTCGACCCGGAAGCGGCGGTCGTGGCGGGCGAATTCCCGCGCGATGGAGAGGGTCGCGTCGGTGGAGGCGTCGTCGACCACGAGCAGTTCGAAATCGAGGAAAGTCTGGGCCTGGGCGCTCCGCAGGCATTCGGCCAGCCAGCGGGCGCCGTTGAAGGCCGGAACGCAGACGGTGACGCGGGGGGCCATGGCGCCCTCATTGTAGCCAAGTCCGGGCGATATTATCTAGGATTGAAAGGCGCGCCCATGAAGGTTCTTTTCGTCGGAAACAGCCTGACTTTTTTCCGGGAGCAAGGCTCCGGGGCGGACTGCCTTCTCCAGGATCTTCCAGGCCTGCTGCGGAGGATGTCCGGCGGCGGCCTGGAAGCCGAGGGCGCGGCGCGCAGCGGCGCCGGTTTCAAGGAGCACCGCGAGGAAGGACGCCTGCGGGAGGGTTTGGCCCGGGGTCCCTGGAACGCGGTGGTGCTTCAGGATTCCAGCCGCGGCCCCCTGGCCGACCCTTCCGGGATGAGGGAGCAGGGCCTGCTATTGGGGCGGGAGGCGCTCGAGGCGGGAGCTGAAACGCTCCTTTTTGAAACTTGGGCTCCCCGGGGCGAGCCCGCCCCCGAACGCGTCGCGGCGGCATACGCCGAGTTGGGCGGGCTGCTGCCGGCCCGCGTCGTTCCCGTGGGAACGGCGTGGCGGCGGGCCGAGGCGGGCCGGCCGGGCCTGGAGCTCTATTCTCCCGACGGCCTGCACGCCGCCCCCCTGGGAGCTTACCTGACGGCGTGCGTTTTTTACGGGGCGCTCCTCCGGGAAAATCCGGCGTCTCGGGCGGACCGAGGCCCGGCGGAGGATTTGGAGGGCTTGGCCGAGATCTCCGCCGGTTATGAAAAATTTTGGGGACGCGGAGACCTCCGGATTTCAATGGAGGATTTGGCATTCCTTCAAGAGGCCGCTTGGGAGAGCCTTGCCTCCGCGGGGCGCGCGGCGCAATGAAGGCCTGGGCGCCCCCGCGGGGCAAGGTTTTGGTCCTGGCCCCGCATCCCGACGATGAGACCATCGGCTGCGGCGGGGCCATCGTTTTCCATCGGCGCCGGGGGGATCCTGTCGTGGTCGTTTTCGCCACGGATGGAGAGCGCGGCGATCCCAAGGGGCGTTATCGGGGGCGCGGTCTGGCGGCCGTCCGCCGCCGCGAGGCCCGCGCGGCCGCCAAGGTTCTCGGGGTATCGCGGTTGGAGTTTTGGCATTTCCCCGATCTCGGGCTGGCCCGGGAGAATGAACTCGGCCCGAGATTGGCCCTCCTGCTCAAACGAGAGCGTCCCGACCTGGTCTATCGCCCCGCCCTGAGCGATCCTCATCCCGACCACCGGGCGTTGGCCCGGGCTTTCCGGAAGGCCTCCGCGGCCGTCCCGGGGGTCCGGGATCTTGCCTACGAGATTTACGGCGGGTCCAAGCCCGGCTGGTTCCTGGACATCACGCCTTTCTTTCCGGAAAAAATTCGCGCCTTGCGGGCCTACCGAAGCCAGCTTGCCTCGACCGATTGGCTCGGGCGGGTCCGCCGCCGCGCGGCCGCGCGGGGCTTGGCGGCGGGGACGCTCTACGCGGAGGGTTTTCGAGTCCGTCCTCCGCGGGCGAATTCCCGGACCGCGTCCAGGACCCGCCCGGCTTCGGCATCGGTCAGGCCGGGATAGAAGGGGAGGTAGACCAGTTCACGGGCCAATTTCTCCGCCGCCGGAAGGCGGCGGCGCCACGGTTTGTACAGAGGAAAGAGATGGTTGGGATAAATCCAGTCATCGGTCATGATTTCCCGCGACCGCAGGAATTCGCGCAAGGCGCGTTTTCCGGAACGGACCCGGACGGGAAAGCAGGATAGGGAGCGGACGGAGTGCGCCGGTGCCGCGGGG
The DNA here is from genome assembly GCA_964358485.1 of uncultured Elusimicrobia bacterium. Taxonomy (GTDB): domain Bacteria; phylum Elusimicrobiota; class Elusimicrobia; order UBA1565; family UBA9628; genus CAYHPY01. Next base: position 35,816 of record CAYHPY010000015.1, on the reverse strand, counting down.
AATTCCAGGACGGCCGGACCCGCAAGGCCGGCGCGGAACATGCGGTCGAGCTTTGCCAGGCGCGCCGATGTCTTCTCCCATCGCTCGAACTGCGACAGCCCCATGGCCGCGGCGACGTCGTTGAGGCGGTAGGGGAAGCCCGCCTCGGTCAGGCCCCGGGATCTTTCCTCGGCCCCGCCGGCCTCCTTCTGCCCCAGGTTCCGCAGGCGGGACAACCGTCCGCTCCAGGCCCGCCGCCGATGAAGCACGGCGCCTCCGTCCAAGGTGCTGAAGATTTTTCGGCTGAAGGAGAAGGCCGCGATGTCCCCAAGCGAGCCCAAGGGACGGCCGCGGTAAAGCCCCCCGAGAGGCAGAGCCGCTCCCGCGTCCTCGACCAAGGGCACGCCCCGGCGCCGGGCCAGGGCGCGGAGCGCGTTCATCTCGGCGGGAAGGCCGTTGAAATGAACGGCGATGATGGCCCGGGTGCGCGGGCCCAGGGCTTGCTCCACCCGCAGCGGATCCAGGTTCCCGGTCTTTTCCTCGACGTCGCAGAACACGGGAACCGCCCGGTTATGGAGAATGGCGTGGTTGGTCGCGGGGGAGGTCAGCGGAGTGGTAATGACCTCGCCGCCCTCGACCTCGAGCACCTTCAGGGCCAGATGAAGGGCCGCGGTTGCGGAGGTCACGGCGTGGGCGTAGGGGACCCCCGCCGCATCCGCCAGCCGTCTTTCAAAGAGCCGGACGTAGATGCCGGAGCCGGCCCAGCCTCCGGCGAGGACCATCCGGGCGGCTTCTCCCTCGGCCTTGGAGAGGCCGGGCTTGAAGGCGGCGACGGGACGCGGGCTCCGGACGGGCCTCAACGCGGGGACTCTCCCGCCCCGGAGGGCCGGGTCCTCACGCGATAGAGGGAGATGGAGAAGGCAGGGGTCTCCAGGGCCCCGTCCGAGAGGGCCACGTCCTGCCGGGTGATCGTCACGGACGGGGGGCGCCCGGGTTCGTTGAAGCTTTCGGGGTTTCCTCCGCCCGAGATGATCCAGCGCCGCGCCGTGTTCTCGAGGGGAGGTCCCCGCCAGTCCAAGGAGAAACCGGCGGCGCCGGCCCCCGGGTTGACGATCGCCACGGTCAGGGCGGTCCGGTCCCCGCTCCAGGCCGCGGCCACGTCCAGGCCCGGGGGCTGGGAGGAGATCCGGATTGGGATGGTCCCGAACTCCCGGCGGTAAAGCAACAGAGGCAGGGCCGTGGCATCCAAGGCCGCCGAGCTCCGGCTGACCTTGACGGCGCCCAGGGCATTGACGGTCTGCGCGTAGTTGGCCATGAAGAAAATGTCGCTGTTCCGAAAAAACTCATGCAGGCCCCGGGCCACTCCCAGGGCGTCCTTGAGATGATAGCGCACTCCGAGTTCCCCGTGAAGATAAGGGCCGTACCAATAGTTCCATTCATCCATGGCGATGCGGATGTCCCTGGCCGCCAGGCCGGGGATGGCGCGCCGGTCCCGCCGCGCGTACTCGGCCACCTTCCGGATGGCCGCCGCCAGTCCCCGGGTATGCCGGACGGGATCGGGATCCTCCCGGGCGTAGATGTGCTCGCTGAGCAGATCCATCCGGGCGGCGCAATTTTCGAGCATGGCCCGGTCCCAGGAGCCGGAGTCCCCGACGGCGACCAGCCGGATGGAGGGGTCGGCCGCCTTCATGGCCAGGGCGGCTTGGTTGTGCTTTTTTACGTAGCGCGCGACCGGCATGAATCCCAGCTGCCAGTTTCCAAACATTTCGTTGCCCACTCCCCACCAGGAAACCCCGAAGGGCGGCGGCCGGCCGTTTTGGGCGCGGAGCCGCCCCAGGGCGGTCCGGGTGGAAGCGTTGGCGTATTCCACGAGGGCCGCCGCCTCCTCCGGGGTCCCGAGCCCCATATTGACCGCGACATACGGCTCGGCTCCAAGCAATCGGGTCAGGTCCAAAAACTCGTGGATTCCCACGTCGTTGGATTCCACGCCCGCCCAGGCCGGATTGGGGCGCGGGGGGCGCTCGTCGCGGGGTCCGATCCCGTCTCGCCAATCGTAGCCGCTGACGAAATTCCCTCCCGGCCAGCGGTAAACCGTCGCGCCCAAATCCCGAAGCAGGCCGACCGCGTCCCGTCGCCAGCCGTTGAGATTGTCGGCGGGCATCAAGGAGAGGCTCCGGACCGAAAACGAGCCACGGCCCAGGCCCACGATGGAGAAGGACGCGTTGTCGGCTTGCGCCGGAGCCGTGAAGGCGAACTCATGGGTCTCGGGCGCGGACCCGGGGTCGGGGAGGCTTCGCCTCAGCACGGTTCCGTCGTCGAGCGTCAGGCGGACCTCGATCGGGCCGGCCGTCCGGTCGCCGAAAATGACCGCCCGCCCCGAATAGCTCCGCGCCTTCTCCAGAGCCAAGCCGTCCTGGGTGAGCCCCGCGGGGGTTCCGTCGCCGGGGAGGCCGATGCGCGGCGAAGGCCTGGAGCCCGCGGGCCCGTCCGCAAGCATGGAGAGGGACCCGGCGGGGCCGAGGATTTTCCATGGGGAGGCCTTCAAGACCCGGTAGGGCCCCGAGCCCCATTCCCGATCGTCGCGCGTGCCCCAGGGATCGTAAGCCGGTGTCACCGGGTGCAGGAACTTGCGGTCTTCGAGCATCTCCGCCCAGAGGCCGCCTTGGATGGAGCGGCCGACATGCTCCAGAAACTGCCCATAGAGGTAAGGGGAGATGGGCTCGCTCGTTTTCGCGCCGTCCAGGAAGATTGCCGGTCCCGCCCAAAGGAGGATCGGCCGGAGGACCAGCAGGGCCGATAGGACGGCGAGCCTGACGGGGCGGTTCATTGGACGGGCGGGGGCCGCAATGATATTATGGATCATATTCGGGCCATGAAACTTCCCGACCGGATTCTCTTGGAAAAGAGCATCCTCCCGGCCCTCGCCGCGGACCCCCGGCTTCCGAGGGTGCTTTTGGCCGGCTGCGACCGCCGGTCGGCGGGCTATCACCGGATATTTTCGGGCAAGGCCTGTTGGACCCTGGACCGCCTCGGACCGCGGGCCGCGTTCGGGGGCCCCCGGCATTTTGTCGGCGAGCTTCGGGAACTGGGGAAATTCCTGCCCAAGGGCGGCTTGGACCTGATCGTCCTCAACGGCCTGCTCGGGTTCGGCTTGGACGATCCCCGCGAGGCGGAGGCGGCATACGAGGCGTGCTGGGCCGGGTTGCGGCGCGGAGGAATCCTTCTGCTGGGCTGGAACCGGGTCCCGGAGTTCCGCTCCGTTTTCCCGTCCAGGCGGGGAATCTTGGGCCGGTTCCGCCGGTTCGACTTCAAGGCCGCCGGGGGCGCGCGGCGCTCCTTGAATTATTTGTTCTGGCGCAAGAGCCGCTCCGGACCGCCCTTGCGGGCCCGGCGCTGGAACCACACCTTCGATTTTTTCCAAAAGCCATGAAGGCCTCCATCATCATCCCGGTCCGGGACCTGCTCGCGACGACCCGGCGCTGTCTGGAAAGCGTGAGGCGCAACACCGCGGCGGGGCACGAGGTCCTGGTCGTTGACAACGCATCGCGCCCCTCGGTCCGGGATTTCCTTCGTCGGCGGGCGCGCAACGGAGGTCTCCGGCTGATTCGCAACGCCCGAAACCGCAACTTCGCGGCCGCGATCAATCAGGGGATGCGCCTGAGCCGCGGCGAGCTCCTGGTTTGGCTCAACAACGACGCGGCGGTCGGACCGGAATGGCTGGACCGCCTTTCGGCGTGCCTGCGGCGCGATCATCGCGCGGGGGCCGCGGGCCCCTGCACCAACGATCCGCTCTCGGGCTCGGGCCGGGGCCGCGTCCACGCCCCCGCGGCGGAGCGCCTCGACCGCTTCGCGGCGGCGTGGGCGCTGAAATTCCACGGGCAGGCCGAAACCGTCGGGCGGCTGAGCGGCTTCTGCCTGGCGCTCCGGAGAGCGGCCTTCGACAAGGTGGGGCCGTTGGATGAGCGCTTTGTTTGGGGCGAGGAGGATGAGGACTACTCCCTTCGCTTGCGCCGGGCGGGCTACCGGCTTTTATTGGCGCGCGACGTCTTCGTTCTTCACGAAGGCGGCGCGACCCGCAATGCCTGGGGCCGAGGGCGCCGAAAGGTCCTGGCGGATCGAAACCGGGAGCTGTTCCGCCGCAAGTGGGCGGCGGGAGGCGAGTTTGACGCCGAAGTGCGCGAGATTTTGAAGGATATTCGCTGATCCCTCCCCGCCTTGGCGGGGATCATGGCCGTGGGGAAAGTGAAATTTTGAATTATCTTTATTTTCATTCATTTTTTTACTTTAGCCGCGACCAACTCCCTCAACCTCCCATCGAAGCGTACCAAGTTCCAGTTTCGGGAACGCTTTCTTGCGAGCCGGGACTGGCGGCGCAAAGACGATCCGTCCTTGGAAAGGTCGATGGTCCATCGGCCAAGCTTCTCCCAGGAGCTGTAAAGCCGGCCACCCCTCCCTTGGGAGATGATCTCCCGCGGCCCCCCCGCGTTCGGGGCCAGGACCACGCACCCGGCCGCCATCCCCTCCACCAGGGCGAGGCCGAAATGCTCCCGGCCTTCCGGGGGACAGGGCCCGTCGGGCTCGGCGCCGCAGGCGTGCCAGAGGATCGCGGCCCGGCCGTATAGGCGGCGCATCAAAGCCAGCCCGGCGCCGACATGGATGGAGACCGGAGCCTTCCCCGCCGCCGCCTTCAATTTTCCCAACCAGGCGGGGCCCCCTTCCAATTCCCCGGCCAAATGGTAGGTCCAATCTTTCAGGTCCCCCCGGGCGTGAAGATCCCGGAAGAGACGGATCATCGCCAGTTCGTTTTTGGGGCGGGCCTTGCCGCCGAATGTTCCCACGGAAAGAATCACCCGCTCTTTTTTCAGGGGGGGGAAGTCGGCCGTCGCGGCCGGCGGATAAAGAACCTCCGCCGGGACGCCCCAACGCGCGCGCAAGCGTTCCCGCGTATAGCGGGAGTTTGCCAGAATCCGGTAAAAGCCCAGATGCCGGGGACGGTCCAAGGGCGCCGCGTGGAACCAAAGCCAGTTGCGTTTGGCGAAGGAAGGAAAATAGGCGCCGGGAAGCTGGTTGATGAATAGATCATACCCGGCCGTCAGGCCGGACACGTTCTTTCCCGCTTTCCGGACCGCGAGGCCCCCCGCGGCTGTTCCGAAAAGTGAGACCAGGCGGCGGGAGGATTCGGCCCTTTCGGCCAGAATTTCCGCCCGGTGTCCCTGTTTGAGAAACGCGCGGGCGGTCAGGACGGTGGCTTTGGTCATGCCGTTGGCGCCCCGGAAATCCCGGCAATAAATTCCGATCTTCACGCCTTGCCTCCGGAAAAGGAGGCCAGCCAGGTCAGATGGCGGCGGCGCAGGCCGTCCAGTTTTCCCCGGGACATGCCCAGGGCGCAGGTCGAATCCGGCCGCCTCCGATACCATACCAATGGGCGGGATTGGACCAGGATCGGATGGCGCAGGGCGGCGAAGGACCAGAGGTATTGGTCCTCGAGCATGTGGCGCCCGGCCCGGCGGGAGAGATGCGAGGACTCTAAAAGAATCGTCCGGGCCAGCAAAGTACCCGAAGTCGTGGGGGTTTTGATGTACCCGTTTTCCAAAAACTCGGCCAGCAGGGTGGGCGGCCGGTAAAGGCCGGGCTTGGGAACCGGCTGCAATTGAAGTCGGCGGGAGCGCGATTTCGGCCGCCAATGGAGCGCGGGCCCGAACGCCACCCCCGGCCGCGCACCGAACGCCCGGCGGTAGCCGGAGAGGCGTTCCTTCAAGAGGCCCGGGTCCCAGGCGTCGTCGGAATCCAACAAGGCCGCCAGCGGGGCGCGCGCGTGACGGGCTCCCAGCGCGCGGGAGGCGAAAATTCCCAAGGGCCTGGTCCGTTCGCCCAGCACCCGGATTTGCCCGGGGCGGCGCGCCGCCCATTGCAGGGCCAGCGTCCGGCTGCGGTCCGTGGAGCCGCCGTCCACCAGGAGCAGTTCCCACTCCCGGAAGGTTTGCGCGAATACGCTTTCCACGGCTTCCCTGAGAAAACGGTCCGAATCCAGGAACGGAACCAAGACGCTCACCTTAGGGGCCGGGCCGCCGTTCATCGAACCCTCGAGTAAAGGGCGGCATATTCGGCCGCGGCCCGGCGCCAAGTCCAGCGGGCGGCGCGCGCGCGGGCGGCCGCGCCCAGGCGGCGGCGCAGGCCGGGATCGGCGGCCAGGCGGATCAAACTCCGGGACAATTCTTCCACGCCCCCGGGCTCGGCCAAGAGGCCGCTTTTTCCGTGAACGATCATCTCCGGGATGCCTCCCGCGCGGGTGCTCAGGCAGGCCTTTCCGGCCCGCATCGCCTCCATGAGCGCCAGGGAAAAATTTTCCCTTCTGGACGGAAGGACGAAGAAACGAGAAGCCCTGAGGAGAGCGGCCACCCGCGCGGGTGATAGGTTCCCGGTGAACCGGATCCTCCTTCCCAGCCCGAGGCGCTCGGAGAAGCGGGCGAGCCCTCCCTTGGTTTTGTCCTCCCCGCAGACGACCAGGTCTAAATCCGGGACTTTTCCGGCGGCCAAGGCGAACGCCATGGCCAGCACGTCGATTCCCTTGTAGGGCGCCAGGCGCGCCACACAGAGGGCGAAGGGGCGATTCCCCGACGGGCGGAGCCCGGCGGGCCGGGATTCGGGACAGCCGTTGAAGACCACGCGGGGCCGGACAAATCCCGGGGGAAACATTTCCCGCAGTTGGCGGGCCGAAAACCGGCTCACGGCGGTGACCGCCGAGGAGCGGCGAATGATTTGGGCCAGCCGCTTTTTGCCTCCCACATGGGGCAGATAATCCGGAAGGATCAGGTGGAAGGTGGAAACCAAGGGGCGGTGATCCTTCCGGATTCCATTCAAAAAAACGGAGGGGTCTCGGCCGAAGACGTGCATATGCCAAACCGCAATTCCGCTGAGCGAAGCGAAGCGGAATTGCTCTCTTGCGTTTTTACATCGATAAACTCGTATTCCGTCTCTTCTTTCCGTTGACGGATCCGTTCTTTTTTTAAAGGGTCCAAAAACAATCGCATCGTGGCCGAGGCGCCGGAGTGCCCCGGACAGGCCTCGGGCCACGGACCAATCGGTCGGATCGGCCGGGTCGATCCAGCCCAGCCCGACGATCAATCTCCCTCGACGATGGAGAGCACGCCGTGCTTGACCAGTTCCGGCTTGCGGTAGGGTTTGAGGCCGTCTTTTCGGGCCGGGGCCTTGGGGGATTTCCTTTTTTTCTTCTTAACGGACATTCGTCGTCTCCTTGGAACCTCTTTTTTCCCACCGGTCCTTGGCGCTCAGGTAATGGCGTTCGGCCGCCGCCGCGCTCAGGCCCGGGAGGCTTAGGGAAGGCATCGAGCCGGTGAGGTGCTCGGGATCGGGGGCCGAAACCAAGCCCAGCCGGCGGGAACGCTCCGCCAGCCGGGTTCCGGGAAAGGGGGTGGCCATCGAGAAAGACGCCGCGTTGGTGTCGAGCTCGAGCGCGAAATCGATCATGTCCCGGGTCGAAGCCTCGGTCTCGCCCGGAAGGCCGATGATGTACATGGCGTAGGTCAGCATCCCCAGCCGCTTCATGGCGGCCACCTTGCGGCGGGCGTCGGCGCGGTCCAAGGGGCGGCGGCCCATGGCGCGCAGGGCCCGGGGCTCGACCGATTCCACTCCGAAGGCCACGCGCAGGCACCCCGCCTCCGCCATCAAGGCCAGGAGCTCGGCGTCGAGGGTGTCCAGGCGGGTTTCGCAGCCCCAGGTGATCGGGACTCCGGACGCGATCAGGGCGCGGCAGAGCTTCTCGGTCCGTTCCCGCTCCAGGGTGAACTCCGGGTCCCGCAGGAGGACGAACTTCAGGCCGTAGCGGACGGCCAGGGCCTGGAATTCCGCGACCACCCCCTCGACGGAACGGGTCCGCCAGCGCGCGCCTTGGGTCACCGGATAGGAGCAGTAGCCGCAGCGGTAGGGACAGCCCCAGGAGGTCTGGCTGGTCACGAAGGAATAGCGGCGGTAATCCACCAAGTCCCACCGGGGGACGGGCAGGGCGTCGAGGTCCTCCGGCCGGGGCGCGGGAGCGTTGCGGAAAATCCGGCCGCCGCGCTTGACGGCGGCTCCGGGGACTCGGTCGAAATTTCCCTCCCGGAAAGCCCGAAGGAAGGGGGCGGCCTCCGCGCCGGCGAGCGCGGCGTCCACCGCCGGGGAGGCCAGCAGGCGTTCCGCCTCGATTGCGGCCTGCGGCCCGTAAAAGACGATGCGGCCCGCGAACCCCGAGCTCTTGAGGAGCTCCGCCACGGAGAGATCGCTCGGCAGGGAGCCGGAAGCGGTCCGAAACACGGCCGTGGAAGGGCGGCGGGCGAGGATTTTGGAAACGCATTCCCGGGGGCCGTCGCCGTTGAGGACGCTGTCCAGGACGCCGGCTTTTCCGCCGCGTTCCAGGATGAGAGAGGCGGCGTGGAAGAGATCCAGCGTGGGGGTTTTGAGCCGGCTGGCTCGGCACATTTCTCCGAAACCGCCGTGCGCGTGGCGAAAGGCGACAAATCCCGGCGGGCTGGGAGGGTCGACGAACAGGAAGCTCATGCCCGCTCGAGAATTTTTCGTTTGAGAAGGGCGCCGATGAGGTCCAGGCAATCGCGGCGGATGCGCTCCGGCGGGCAATCGTACTCCCGAGCCAGGGCATGGGCGATCTGCTCGGGGCTTTTTCCCTTCCCCAGGAGCTCCCACATCCTGAGCCCCGCCCCGGCCAGGGAGTAATACTCGGCCGTATCGGTGTCCAGGATCACGGCCTCGTCGGCCACTTTCCTCCAAGCCACGCGCTTGGCGTGCTTGCAGGCGCGGTTCTTGGCGGGGCTGTTGGCGGGCATGGATTCTCCTTTCGCTTGGGGCGATTTTAATATAATTGTCCCGTGGACCGCCATCGACGGAACGGGGTCATCGTCCTGCTAGCCGCGGCCCTGGCCTATGGCGCGTCCCTGCGCAACGGCTTCGTTTGGGACGACGCGGTCTACGTTCAGGACAACGCCTTCGTTTCCAACCCCTCCAACCTCGCGGTTTTGCTCGACCCCCGCTATTACCTGCGGCCCCAGGCGGTTCTGGGCGGCACCCGCCCGGTTTTCTTGGCGAGCTTGATGATCGACCGCTTGGTCTGGGGAGACGATCCCTCGGGCTATCACCTGACCAATGTGGCCCTGCACGCGGCCAACGGCCTTTGGGTTTTGCTTCTTGGGACGCTCTTGGCGCCGGGGGCGGCCTTGGGCGCGGCCCTGCTCTTCGTCCTCCATCCCGTTCAATCCGAAGCGGTCAACGCGATCAGTTTCCGATCCGACCTTTTAGCCGCTTTTTTTGTTTTCGCGGGGCTCTGGTCCTTTCTTCGGGCGCGCGCCTCCGGGCGGCCGGGGGCGTGGACGGCGGTTTCCGGAATTTTTTTCGCGTTGGGGCTTCTCTCCAAGGAAATGGCCGCCGGTCTTCCCCTGTTGGCCCTGGCGGCGGAAGGCTTCTTTCCGGAGCCCGCAGGGCGTCCCCGCCGGTTGGCGGCCGCGTTCGCCGCCTTCGGCCTGGCGGCCGTCCTGTACGCCGGATTCTGGTCGGCGCGTTTTCGCTATCAAGGCCTGGCCGGCCCCGCCGGCGCGGCGGTGGAAGCCTCCGCGGGGGGGCCTTTGACGACCCAGGGTCCCCGTCCGGGGGAGATCTTCGCCCCATCGGCCCCTGCCTGGGCCGAGCTCGATGAAAATGGGCGGGTGCGCGCCATGACCATGACGGCGGCCTTGGGGGATTATCTCCGGCTTCAATTGTGGCCATATCCCTTGGCCATCGACCGGGCGCCTCGGATCGTCTCGAGCTGGGCAGACGCCTGGGCCTGGAGCCGTTGGTTGATGCTCGCGGCGGTCGCGGCGGCGGCTTTTCTTTGGAGGCGGACGATTGCCTTGGCCGGGTTCGGGGCGGCTTGGTTTTTGCTGTCTTTGACTCCCGTGTCCGGCCTCGTGCCGCTCTATAATCCAGTCGCGGAACGCTACCTCTATCTAGTCACCGCGGGGGCGTCCTTCGCGGCCGCGGGGTTGTGGGAAAATTTCAAGGCGGCTCTCGGACCGGGGGCCGCGAGGGCGGCGTCGGCGGGCGGGGTCCTGATCCTGGCTCTCTACGGGAGCCTGTCGGCGGCGCGGACCCTTCAATGGCGCGACGACGCCAGCCTCTTCTTCAGCGAGGCCGGAGAAACGGCCCAAAGCCCCCGCGTGTATTATCAACGCGGCTTGATTCTCAAGCGCGAAGGCAAGCATTCCCTGGCCGCCTCCGAATTCGAGGCCGCGGTGGAACAAAGCCCGTCGTTCGCGGAAGGGTGGCTTTCCCTGGGCCTGGCCTATGGGGCCGCCAAGGACGCGCGCGCCCCGGGAGCGGCCGAACGCGCGGTGGCGCTGGCCCCGGCCAATCCGGTTTTCCGGTTCGGACATGCCTTGCTTCTGACCTCCGCGGGGCTTCATGGGGCCGCCGAGGGGGAGTACCGAAAAGCCTTGGAGCTGGAGCCTCGTTACTTGGAGGCGTGGGTGAACCTGGGGAGCCTGCTCAAGGGACAAGGCCGATTCAAGGAAGCCGTCGACTGTTATGAACGGGCCGTACTTCTCGAGCCCCGGGACGCCCTGCCTTTTCTCATTTTGGCTGCGTTCCTCGAAAATTCCAGGGGCTCGCGCGCGCGCCTGGCGGAACTCTACCGCGCGGCGCTGGTTCGGGAGCCGGGACATTCTTTGGCGTCGGCCCGCCTGAAAGAGTTGGAAAAACCTTCCGCTCCCAAGAGGCGGCGTTGAGCGGGGTTTCATCGGTTGCCGTCGTCATCGTGGCCTCCCGCCCCGTCCTGCTCGGGCGATGCCTGGAAAGCCTGGCGGCCGCCGACGGACCCCGGCCCGAGGAAATCCTGGTGATCCTCAATGGGTCCAAGGAAGATTGCTCCCGGACGGCGGAGCGGTTCCGGGTCCGTCTTCCCGGGCTGCGGACCATGGACTCCCCGGGACTCTCTCCCGGCGCGGCGCGCAACCTCGCGCTTTCCTCGGCCCGGGGGGAATTGCTGTTCTTTCTGGACGACGACGCCGCGATCGATCCCCGGTATTTCCGGGTTCTCCGGGAGAAGGCCTCGGCCTATCCGGACGCCGCGGCCTTGGGAGGACCGGAGTCGACCCCGCCCGAAAGCGGGAGTTTCGAGCGCTGCGTGGGGCGGGCGTTGGAGTCATGGGTCTTCGCGGGTCCCATGCGGCGGCGGGCGGCGGGTTTTCCCAGGGACTCCTGGACCGATGAACGGGGGCTCATCCTTTGCAACCTGGTCCTGCGGGCGCAGGCCCTGCGGGCCGAGGGGTTGAGTTTCGATCCCGAGTTGGAGCGCAACGAGGAAAATCTTCTTTTGGAGCGGCTTGCCCGGTCGGGACGGCGGGCGGTGCATTGTCCGGAGCTTCGGGTTTTCCACCAACGCCGGCCTACCCCGGCGGGTTTTTTTCGGCAATGCCGCCTGTCCGGCCGGGGGCGGGCCGCGATGACTTTCCGCCTTCCGTCGACTTTGCGGGCGATCCATGTCCTGCCCGGGGCCGGGGTTCTCATGGGCCTGCTGGCTCCGTTGCATCCCCGCCTCGCGGCCGCCGCGGCCGCGGTTTATCTCGCGGCCGTGGCGGCCGACGGGGTGCGGCTGGCCCTTGGGCAGGGGGAGCGCTGGACGGCCGCCGCCTGGCACGTGTTCCTGGTGGCGGCGGGGCATGCCTGCTACGGGGCGGGCCTGCTCGAGGGTTTCGTGCTTCAAGCGCTCAAGCGGGCGCCCTCGCCCCTCGAGCCCGAGGGCGCGGCGGTGCGGGCATGAAGCGGTTGACTTTTTCCATCTTCGGCGCGTCGGTCGAGGTTTCGTCCGAGAACGGCGCGGCCTTGGAGCCCCTGGAGAGGGATTTCGGGCATTTTCTCGCGGCGGTTGCGAGCCCGGCTATCCGATTGGAGATCGTTCGCGCCGCTCCTCCGCGGATTCCGGCGCCAAGGGTCTTCTGGCCGTGGCGGTCCATGAAAATCTCCGGAGCGGGATCCCGGAGGCGGGTGGACTATTCCGGCGGCGCCCGTCTGGAATACGATTTGGACGCGGAGCGCGGGACGCTTTGGGCGGAAGATCCCGATCTGTCCCACGAGCTGTCCTATCTGGCGGTGCTTTCCCGGACGGGTTGGGCCTTGGACCTTCGGGGACTCCATCGGGTGCACGCTCTCGGGTTCACCTATCGGGGGGGAGCGGGACTGCTCCTGCTTCCATCCGGGGGAGGGAAGTCTCGTCTGGGCCTGGAACTTCTCCGTGTTCCCGGCTTCGGTTTTTTGTCGGACGACGCTCCGCTCATCCGGGAGCGGGGGCTGGAGGTCTCCCCGTTTCCGCTGAGGCTGAGCCTGCGGGGCGAGGATTGGCGGGGAATTCCCGAAAACCGCTTGAGCTGGTTTCATCGACGGCGGTTCGGCCCGAAACGGCTCGTGGATTTGGAATACTTCTCCGCCAAGGTGGCCGGCCCCGCTCCGTTGCGCTGGATTCTGGTGGGCCGCTCGGCCCGGTTCGGGGAACGGCCCGGCTTGCGGGAGTGCTCACGGGCGCGGGCCTCGGCGGCCTTGGCGGTAAATCTGACCTTGGGCCTGGGAACGGCCCAAGTCTTGGAACTCATGCTCCCGCGGCGCCCGCTCCGGGGAGCGCTTGATTTGGCGGGCATCGTCCGGTCGCGGGCCCGTTGCGCCGCCGCGGCCGCCGCCGGCGCCCGCCGCGCGGTTTTCGCCTTGGGGGGGGACCCCGCCCGGGCGGCGGACGCGCTCCGGGATTATTTGGACCGAAGCCTCTCGTGAAAGTCGTCCTCGCCTTGCCGACCTTGCTCGATCCGGCGCACCGCCGGGTGGGGCTGTCCTTGAAAAGGGAACTCGCGCGCCGGGGCCACCGGGTCCGGCTGGCGGGCGGGGCCGCCGCCCTGCGGCGCCTGCTCCGGCGGGAGAAATTCGACGTCTGCCATGTCCAGTATTTCAGCCGGGGACGGCTCCCGGCGGCGTTCCCGCCGGGAATGAGGGTTGTTTTGACCCATCAGGGGGCGAGCCTGGAGCTTCTGGAAGATCGAGCCGGTTTCGAACGGCTTTTGAAACGGGCGGATTGGGTGACTGCTGTTTCCCGGTATGGGTTGAGGGAGCTGGTTGAGGAATTTCCGGGGATTAAAAAAAGGGCAACGGCGGTATACAACGGAACAGATTTACCGAAAGAATATGAGGCCGTCGTAAGGCGGCCCTATATTCTTTCGGTGGGAAGGCTTGCTTCCTACAAGGGAACTGATGTCCAGCTTTTGGCCTATGCCGCGCTTAGGGACCGGGGCCAAAAGCTGTACATCATAGGTCCCGATCAAACCGGCGGGCGCATCCGGCGCTTCGCCCGGCGGCTCGGGCTTGAAAAGCGGGTTCGTTTCTTGGGCGCCCGATCTCGCGGGGAAGTTGCCCGGCTCATGAACGGTTGTACGATATTCATCCTTGCGTCCCGGAAGGAGAACTGCCCCATGGCCTTGCTGGAGGCCATGGCGGCGGGCAAGGCCTGCGTGGCGAGCGGGGTGGGGGGTGTCCCGGAGTTGATCGAAAACGGGAAAACCGGGCTCCTGGTCCGACCCGGAAATCCCGGGGAGCTGGCGCGGGCCATGGGACGGCTTCTTAAGGAAGGCAAGCTTCGGGAAAGGCTGGGAAGGGCCGCACGGGAAAAGGCGCGGAAATGGAGTTGGGGGGCGGCGGCTGAAGGGTATGAACGGGTATATCGGGAACGGGAACGGAAGGGGACAGCGGAATAGGGGCGACGGAATATTGAAAATAAAGGGAAAATTTTGCTAGGATAAAACGATAGGGGCCCGCCGGAAGGGGCTCCGGCGGGGTAATATGTACGCAATCATCGAAACAGGCGGAAAGCAGTATTGGGTCCAACCCGGAGAAACGCTCCGAGTGGAAAAGCTCCCGGCTCAAATCGGGGGCGAGATCACTTTCGACGCGCTTTGGGCGGTCGGAGACGCCAAAGACGGCGGTCCCGCGGCTGCCACCCGGAAGGCCAAGGTCGTCGCCGAGGTCCTCGCCGCGGAACGCGGCCCGAAAATCATCGTTTTCAAGCGCCGGAGCAAGAAGGCCTACAAAAAGACGGCCGGCCACCGGCAGAACCTGACCTCCATTCGGATCAAGGGAATCAACCTCTCTTAAGGATACAACCATGGCACACACAAAAGCGCAGGGCTCCTCTTCCAACGGCCGGGACTCCAACGGCCAGCGCCTCGGCATCAAACGCTACGGCGGCCAGCTCGTTTTGTCGGGCGAAATCATCGTCCGCCAGCGCGGCACCAAAATCCTTCCCGGGCTCAACGTGGGCCGGGGCAAGGACGACACCTTGTTCGCCATGGTCCCGGGCGTGGTGACGTTCCAGTGGGCCAAAAAAGATAAGAAGCGGGTATCGGTTCTTCCCCCGTCGCCCAATTAACCCGCTTCTTATCTCCTCACCCGTTGTCCGTGGTTCCTTTCCCGTAGCCGTTCTTTCCCCGTTTCCAGTTTTTCCGTCCCGGAAAAATTCATGTCGTTTATAGATAAAGTCCGCATCCACACCACCGGCGGCAAGGGAGGCGACGGCTGCCTCTCCTTTCACCGCGACAAGTTCAAGGAGTTCGGGGGTCCCGACGGCGCCGACGGGGGGCGCGGCGGCGACGTGATCCTTGAGGCTTCCGGTAACCTTTCGACCCTTCTGGAGCAGGCCCGGCGCCCCCATGTCGGCGGCGGAGACGGCACCCCGGGCAAGGGCGCCAACAAGGACGGCTACAACGGAGAGGACGTCATTCTTCGGGTTCCGCTGGGCACCATCATTAAAAAAGACGGCGCGGTGGTCGCGGACCTCTCCAAAGAGGGGGAACGCTATTGCGCGGCCAAGGGCGGCCGGGGCGGGCGCGGAAACCTATCCTTTAAAACCCGTTTTTGCACGGCCCCCCGGATCCGCGAAAAGGGCGCGCCCGGCGAAAAAGTTTCCCTGGATTTGGAGCTCAAGCTCCTGGCCGACGTCGGGCTGGTCGGTTTTCCCAACGCGGGAAAATCCACCCTTCTGTCGCGGATCTCCGCGGCCCGGCCCAAGGTGGCCGATTACCCTTTCACCACGCTCTCCCCCCATTTGGGGGTCGTGTCCCACAAAGGCGCCGATTTCGTGGCGGCCGACATCCCCGGACTCATCGAGGGCGCGCACTCCGGCAAGGGGCTCGGCGACGAATTCTTGCGGCACATCGAGCGCACCCGGCTCCTGGTCCATCTGGTGGATCCCAACGGTTTCGGCGGGCATGCTCCCAAGAAGGGCGTGGCCGTCATCGAGCGGGAGCTTAAATCCTACAGTCCCCTCCTGGGCGCCAAGCCGCGGATTCTGGTGGTCAACAAGACCGATCTCGCGGAGGCGGGGATCGTGCTCAAGGAATTCCGCAAGTCCTTCCCGGGCCGCAAGGTTCTGGGCCTGTCGGCGGCCACGGGCGAAGGGCTCATTCCCCTTTTGGACCGCATCCTCAAGGAACTTTCCCATCGGCCCCCCGAGTCCCGGCTTCCCGCGCCGACGGTCCGGCGCATTCGCATGGAGGCGGGCTTCAAGGTCCGCTCCCTGGGCGGGAAGCGTTTCGAGGTCACGGGGACCTACGTGGAGCGTGCCTCAGCCATGCTGGAAACCACCTTGCCCGAGGCCGTCCAGCGCTTCCAGCAGGCTCTCAAGCGGGTCGGCGTGGACCGCGCCCTGCGCCGCGCCGGAATCCAGCCCGGAGACCAGGTCCGCTGCGGAAAGGTCGAATTCGAGTGGAGCGACGAGCCGTTTCGGCGCCTTCCGACCAAGAAGGACGGCCGGACCCGGATCGGGGTGGGCAAGCCTTGAACACCGCGGCCGCCGCCGACGCCCGGGTGGAGGAGGTCGGGGGAGTCTCGGCCGCCTTCGCCTTCTGCGCGGATTTGGCCCGTCGGCATTACGAGAATTTTCCGGTGGCCTCGCGCCTTCTGCCCTCCAAGGCCCGCCGCCACGTCTCGGTCCTTTACGCCTTCGCGCGCATCGCCGACGACTTCGCCGACGAGCCCGAGTACGAGGGACGGCGGATCGAGCGCCTGTTGGATTGGAAACGCCAGCTCGAGGACGCCGGGAGGGCTCCCGCGCGCCATCCCGTGTTCCTGGCCCTGGCCGAGAGCCTCAAGGAGTTGGAGCTTCCGAAAGAACCTTTCGCGGATCTCCTGGACGCCTTCCTCCAGGATGTTCGCAAGAGCCGCTACGCGACTTTCGACGAGGTTCTGGATTACTGCCGGCGCTCGGCCAACCCCGTCGGCCGGATCGTGCTCATGATCCACGGGCACCGGGACCCTCAGCTCTTCCGGTATTCCGACGCGATCTGCACGGCCCTCCAGCTCACCAATTTCTGGCAGGACCTGTCGGTGGACCTCAAGAAAGGGCGCATCTACATCCCCGAGGAGGACTTCAAGCAATTCGGCTACTCCGAGGCGGACCTGCGGATGGGGGTGGTCAATGAGAAATTCCGATCCCTGATGCGCATGGAGTGGAAGCGCACCCGCGCCCTCTTCGATGAAGGCCGGCCGCTGGTCGGCTGCCTGAAGTGGCCCCTGTCCTGGGAAATCCGCCTGACCTGGGCGGGGGGGACCGAAATTCTCCGCATGATCCGGCGCGCGGGCTTCGACACGCTCACGGCCCGCCCGGCTCTCAGGCGCCGGGACTGGATTCCTTTGGCGGCCCGGGCCATCCTGGCCAAATGAGCCCCGCCGCTCCGGCCGAACGCCGGTCGAGCTTTTACTGGGGTTTCCTCCTTTTGCCCAAGGACAAGCGCGCGGCCCTCTCCGCGGTCTACGAATACTGCCGCCTGATCGACGACATCGTGGATTCGGGGTCTTTGAATAAAAAAGAAGCGCAACGGATGTTGGATTTCTGGAAGGAAGAAGTAGAAAGAATATACAACGGAACGCCGACGAACAGTCTTTCGGAACGGCTGCTTGCGCACATCAAAAAATTCCACCTTCCAAAGCAGCCGTTCCTTGAAGTTATCCGCGGCTGCGAGATGGACCTGACGGTCTCCCGCTACGAGACCTTCGAGGAGCTGGAGAGCTACCTCAAGGGCGTGGCCTGCGCGGTCGGAGACCTCTCAGTGGAGATCTTCGGCTACTCCTTCACCTCCCCCGAGCACATCCGCCAATTCGCGCTGAATTTCGGCTACGCCTTTCAGCTCACCAATATCATCCGGGACGTCGGCGCCGACCTGGAGATCGGGCGGGTCTACCTGCCCCTGGCCGACATGCGCGAGGCGGGCTATTCCTTGGAGGCGCTTAGGAGCCGGGACCACACCCCGGCGTTCACCCGCCTGATGAACATTCAATACCAGCGCGCCAAGACTTTCTACCGGAGGGGACGGAGCCTGGTGGATTTTCGCGACCGTCCCGGCCTTCTGCCCGCGGAGATCATGGCCCACGTCTACGAGGGTCTCCTGGACGAGCTTCACGAGACGGGCTACCGCGTCTTCTTCGAAAAGACCAGCCAGGGGATTTTGCGCAAGCTCCAGCACATGGGCAAGGCCTGGCTCTACTGTCATGGGTTCTGACGCGCTGATCCTGGGCGGGGGCTTCGCCGGCCTTTCGTGCGCCGTGGATTTGGCCGCGGCGGGCCTGAAGGTCCGGGTCCTGGAGAAAAAGCCCCACCTGGGGGGCCGGGCCTATTCCTACAAGGACCCCGCCACCGGCGACGCCGTGGACAACGGCCAGCACCTCTTCATGGGCTGTTACCGCAAGACCCGCGCCTTCCTGGCCCGCATCGGGTGTTCGCCTCTTCTTCGCTTTGAGCCCGGCGCCCGGGTGGATTACGCCGAGCCCGGCGGCGCGCGCGACCTTTTGAATTGCCCTCCCTTCCTGGGAGCGCCGCTGAACCTGGCCTGGGGCGTGGCGCGCCTGCGGGGCCTCTCCTGGGGGGATAAATGGGGCTTGGTCCGTCTGGACCGCGCCCTGCGCCGCGTGGCCCGCGAGGGCGCGGCGCCCCCGGAGCTCGACCGCGTGACCGTCCGGCAGTGGCTCGACTCCCTGGGGGCCGGCGCGCGCCTTCAGCGGCGCCTGCTGGACCCGATCGCCCTGGGCGTGCTCAACGATGATCCGGGCATCGCCGCGGCCACGGGCCTGGCGCAGGCCATGGCCGACATGTTCTACCGCGGGGCGCAAGGCAGCCGCCTGGGCCTGTCCACCGTGGGGCTCTCCGAGCTCTACACCGGCGGGGCCCGGAAATTCATCGAGGAACGGGGCGGGCAGGTCATCGAGTCGCGCCGGGCGGCCGGGTTCATCAAGGAAAACGGCCGTGTCGACGGGATCGTCTTGGAGGACGGGACTCAGGTCCGGGCCCAGGCCGTGGTGTCCACCTTGCCCCCGTGGGATTTACGCCGCCTGGATCTGCCCGCGGCCGCGCGCGGCCCCTGGGAAAAACTGGGGGCCGCTCCGATCGTGAGCGTCTGCCTCTGGCTGGACCGTCCGGTCCTGGACCGGGAGCCTTTGATCGGCCTGCTCGGCACCGACATTCATTGGGTGTTCAACAAAAGCCGGATTTTCGGCCGGCGGGGGGACGGTCAATATCTTTCCCTGGTCATCAGCGGCGCGCGCCGTCATGTCGCGTTGTCTCCGGCGGAAATCCTGGAGATCGCGCGCCGGGACCTGGCGGCCTGCCTGCCGCGCTTCAAGGACGCCAAGATTACGGCCTGGAAGGTGATCAAGGAGCCCTTCGCCACCTTGTCCCCCTGCCCCGGCTCGGAGGCCCTGCGACCCACGCCCGGCGAACTCTCCCCCGGCTTGTTCGTGGCCGGGGATTGGACCCGCACCGGCCTGCCGGCCACCATCGAGAGCGCGGTGGCCAGCGGCCAGGCCGCGGCGGCGGCGGTCCTGGCCGCCCGCGGAAATGCTAAAATCGCGTCGGAGGATTGAGACCATGTTGAAATCAGACCGTTGGATCCGCAAGACCTGCCTGGAAGAGAAGATGATCGACCCGTTCGTCGACCGCCAGGACGGGACCGGCCGGATTTCGTTCGGGCTCTCCTCCTACGGATACGACATCCGCGTGGCCGACGAGTACAAGATTTTCACCAACGTCTACGGCGCCCTGGTCGATCCCAAGGCCTTCGCGGCCAATTCCTTCGTGGATCACAAAGGTCCCGAGTGCATCGTGCCTCCGAACTCCTTCGCGCTCGCGCGCTCGGTGGAGCGCTTCAAGATCCCGCGCAAGGTTTTGGCCATCTGCCTGGGCAAGTCCACCTACGCGCGCTGCGGGATCATCGTCAACGTCACGCCCCTGGAGCCGACCTGGGAGGGCTTTTTGACCATCGAAATCTCCAACACCACGCCGTTGCCGGCCAAGATCTACTCCAACGAGGGCATCGCCCAGCTCCTGTTCCTGGAGTCCGACGAGGTCTGCGAGGTCAGCTACTCCGACCGCCGCGGGAAATACCAGGACCAGGTGGGGGTCGTCCTTCCCCGGATCCTGGCCTCGGCCGGGGCCGGCAAGGCCGCCAAAGCCGGCAAAAAGTAAGACCCGTGCCGGCCGCCCTCCTCTGGGCCGTCCTGGGTTGGTCCGCCCTCCTTGGCCGCGCCGCCGAGCGCCCGGGCTCGCACGCCGCCCCGGCTCCCAGCCTGGCCTCCGAGCGGGCCTCTCCCGACGAGCGCCGGAGCATCCTGGGGGAAATGTGGCAGAGGCGAATCCTGGCCCCCGACGCCAACGACTGGAGCCCCGAGGACCTGCGCCTGCTCACCCGCATCCGGGAGGTCGAGCCCGAGGCCCTGCGCTACCTGCGCTCCAAGGAACGCTCCCGGGCGGGCCTCATCGTCGAGCAGAAGGCCCCGGGCAAGCGCGAGACCCGTAGCCGCCTGACCAAGGAAGGCTACAACCGCTATCTTTTCCGGCTCTCCCAGGACGCCGTGGAGTTTTTCGGCCGCAAGGGCGTGGACGCCAAATTCGTCTTCAAGCTCAAGGATCTCGAGGGCCGTCCCCTCTTCGCGGAGGGGGGGATTTTGACCGAGATCGGGGAATTGATTTACACCCGCGGGAAATTGGGCATGGCCGTCTCCTGGACGACCCCCAGCGGCACGGTCATGGGGACCCGGCGCAGGCCGCTGGAGTCCGACGCGCCGCCACCGGGCTTCGAGCCCGGGTTTTCCCCGGAAGAGTAGGCGCAAGGGGGGGCGGCCGCCGACTGATAATGAGTGTGTTTGAACACAGTTCAATATTGCCGTCGGGCTCCCAAATATGTATCATGGCGAGGATGTCCCAGAAAACCACTCTTCTCAACACGCCCGAGGCCGTTAAGTCCCGGAAGTGGCATTTGATCAACGCCGATGGCATCGTATTGGGCCGCATGGCGACCAAGATCGCCACGCTCCTGCGGGGCAAGCACAAGCCCGCCTATACCGATTGGACCGACTGCGGAGATTTCGTGGTCGTCACCAACGCCGCCCTGATCAAGCTCACCGGAAACAAGCTGACGCAGAAGCAGTATTTCAGCCATTCCGGTTGGGCCAAGGGCGCCAAGACCACTCCTCTTTCCCGGATGATGGAGCGCGATCCGCGCAAGGTCGTCTTCCTGGCGGTCAAGCGGATGATCCGCGCCAACCGCCTTCGGGGCAGACAGTTGGCCCGCTTGAAAATCTACAACGGGGATAAACACCCCCACGCCGCCCAGGGCGTCGTCAACGGAGACTCGAAATGACGCAGAATCTGATTTTGGCCACCGGCCGCCGCAAGTGTTCCGTCGCGCAGGTGCGCTTGATTCCCTCCGGCGAGGGCAAGGTGACGGTCAACTCCAAGCCCCTCTCCGAGTTCTTCCGCGGCCAGGAACGCCGCATCAACGACGTCCTGCGCCCCATCCAGGCGGTCGAGGATGCCAAGAAGTTCGACTTCGTCCTCAAGGTCCTGGGCGGAGGCATCTCCGGCCAGGCCGGCGCCGCCCGGCACGCCATCGCCCGGGCGCTGGTCAAGCTCGATGAGAAAAACCGCAAGCCGATGCGCGCCGAGGGTTTCCTGACCCGCGACCCGCGCATGGTCGAGCGCAAGAAGTCGGGCCAGCCCAAAGCGCGCAAGCGGTTCCAGTACTCTAAGCGTTGAGGCTGCAAGCCTCCCCCCAGGGGGGAGGCGCGCAGGCGTTCGAGGGGGGGTAGTTCCGTTGACCGAGCGCGTCAAGATCCGTGGCCTTTGCCGTTTATCAGCCCTTCTTTTTTTGATTTGGGGCGCCGCCGCCGCCGCCAAAGGCGTCCACGACCTTTCGGGCGGGGAGCCCGAGGCCAACCTGTACGCCCCCCGTCCCTGGGCCTTCGTCACCGAGGAGCAGTGGCGCCGCTACGCGTCCTTCGAGCTGGTCTACGGCCTGGCCTGCGCGGGCCTGGGCTTGGGGCTTCTGCGCGCCGCGCGCTTTCTGCCCGAAACCGTCGTCCGCCCCCGGCGGCCCCCGGAACTCCGCCTGTTCGAATAGGAAACGGCCATCTGCGGCATTTGCGGAATCTATAACGCGGACGGGCGCCCGGCGGATCTGGGAATCGTCCGCCGCATGCGGGAGCGCCTCGTTCACCGCGGTCCCGACGACGAGGGGGAACTTCTGGACGGGCCGGCGGCGTTGGGCTTTCGCCGGCTCTCCATCCTGGATCTGGAAGGCGGGCATCAACCGATGTCCACCGAGGACGGGGGCCTCAGCGTCGTCTACAACGGCGAGATCTACAACCATCCCGAGCTGAGGGCGGAGCTGGAGGCCGGGGGCGCGCGCTTCAAGACCCGCTCCGACACCGAGACTTTGCTCCGGCTTTACGCGCGGGACGGCGCCAAGGCCTTCTCCAAGCTCCGGGGCATGTTCGCCGCCGCGCTTTGGGACCGGCAGCGCCGGGAATTTCTCCTGGTGCGAGATCCCCTGGGGATCAAGCCGGTTTATTACCGCTTCGATGGAAACACTTTGAGTTTCTCCTCGGAGCTCCGTTCCCTTATGGCCGCGGGGCTCGACGACGCCCTGGACCCGGCGGCGGTCATGGATTACCTGGCCTACGGCAAGGTCCATGCCCCGCGCACGATTTTCCGGGACGCCCTGAAACTACCGCCGGCCACTTATCTCAAGCTCAATGAGTCCGGGCTCAAGCTCGAGCGCTACTGGAGCATGCCCCGTCCCGCGCCCGCCCGCGGCCCGGCCCCTTCGCTGGCCGAGGCCGCCGACCGGCTGGAGAGTTTGCTCTCGGACTCGGTGCGCTCCCACATGCTCAGCGACGTCCCCTTGGGGGCGTTTCTGAGCGGCGGGGTGGACTCGAGCCTGATCGCCGCGCTCATGGTTCGCCACGCCGGGGCCTCCAAGGTCCGCACCTTTTCGGTGGGCTTCTCCGGAGCGGCGCGGGGGGTGGACGAGTCGGCCTACGCCCGGGCGGTGGCCCGTCATTTGGGCACCCAGCACCGCGAACTGATCCTGCCCGCCGACGTGCTCTCCCGCCTGCAGGATTCGGCGGGCCTTCTGGACGAGCCCATCGCCGATTCCGCCATCCTGCCGACCTTCCTGCTGGCCAAATTCGCCCGGGAGGACGTGAAGGTCGCCTTGACCGGCGAAGGCGCCGACGAGTTGTTCGCGGGCTACGACCGGCACAAGGCCGCCTGGGTCAACGAAGGCCTGCGCAAACTGCCGCGGTGGGGGCGCAAGCTGGCCGCGCCCCTGGCCCGGCGGCTGGGAAAAGGCCAAGTCTTCGCGGCCCTGCCCATGGAGGACGCCAAGGACTGGGCCCGGGCCACGGCCTCTTCGACCTTCGATGAGGCCGCGGCGCTGCTTCGGCCGGACTTCGCCGAGACCCCGCACGGCGACGCCCTGGAATGGCTCAAGGATTTCGGGGCCTTCGACGGCCTCCATGACGCGCTGGCCTTCGACCTGGCCACGGTGCTGACCGACTCCCTGCTCATGAAGGTGGACAAATCCACGATGCGGGCCTCCTTGGAAGCGCGGGTCCCGTTTCTGGACCGCTCGGTGGTGGAATACGCGGCGAGCCTGCCCTCCTCCATGAAGATCCGGCGGTTCCGGGGGAAATTCCTTCTTCGTTTGGTGGCCGCCCGCCATCTGCCCAAGCGCATCGCCTGGCGGCGCAAGCACGGCTTCATCGTGCCCTGGGAGTCCTGGATCCGCGCCGAAAAAAACCCCGTCGTCTCCGAGCTTCTGTCGGATTCCGGACTTGAGACGCGCGGGCCCTTTCTCATGGACCGCCTGCGCCTTCTGCGCTCGGAACTGGTCCGCGGCAGCCCGGAGGCCGACTCGGGGCTCTTTTTCCGGGTGGTGATCCTGGGGCTATGGCTGGAAAGCGTCCACCGGGAGCGCGCGCTGTGAGCCTCCTGGACCGGCTCGTCGTCTGGTGGCACGGCCGCAAAACCCGGCGGAAAATGGACCGGGTTTTTTCCCGAAAAGAGGATCCGTACGGCTACAAGACCGGGCCCTACGAGACCGGCCGCCTGAAGGCCATGGGAGAATGCGCGGGGCCGGGGCCTTTCGAACGGGTCCTGGAGGTCGGGTGCGCCGAAGGCGCCTTTACCTTGGTGCTGGCCGAGCGCGCGGCGTCCGTGACCGCGCTGGACATTTCGAGCGTGGCGCTGTCGCGCGCGCGCAAAAATCTGGCGGGCCGGGGGCGCGTGGCCTTCGCCGAAACCGACATCCGGACCTGGTCGCCCGCCCCCCGCGAAGTTTTTGACCTGATCGTTTTGGGGGACGTGCTGTATTACCTGGACAAGCCCATGGCGCGGGCCGAGTTCGAGAAGACTTTCGCCCGTTTGAAATCCTGGCTGGCCCCGGGCGGGCGCATCCTGCTGGCGCACGGCTTCGCGGGGGAAAAGGAATTGAGCCACCGGCGAAGCTTCCGAGAGCGCTTCGAGCGCCTGGGCCTGCGCCTGGTCGAGGAAAAAACCGCGGGGGATCCCTCCCAATCCGGGGGGGTGCGGTGTCTGCTCAGCCTGCTTGAGGCTCCCCGGTAGCAGGTTTGCTAGAATAGTCCCGGTGGAGTCAAACCGGGTTCCGGGCGTGATCCTGGGCCAAGGGGAAGCCTTGGCCGTTTTGAGCGGCGCGGCCGCCCTTTTTTTCGCCGAGCCTTCGGAGGCCCGGGCCCAGCCGGTCCGCGACGGGCGCCGCCGCGCGGAGGAATTGCGCGCGGGGGCCAAGACGGATTTAAGCGGGCGCTCCCGGGAGGATTGGCTGGCGGTTTCCCGGTGGATCGGCGAGGCGGCCGACCACGCTTTCCGGGCCGTCGAGGACGCCCTGATTTTGGGCGCCTCCGATCCCGCCCTGGGGCCTTTGGCCGCGGGCGTGGCGCAGTCGGCGGCCTCGCTGGGGCGGGCCTTGGACCAATGGGGGCGCCCGGAGACATGCCAACGGGAATTGGCCCAGGCCAAGCGCTTAGCCGATGGGACCCTGCACGACTGGCGCCGGGCCCGAAGCCGGGGGGCGGCCGAGCCCCGGGTCGTGGCTTCCCTGAAAACCGGCGCGGTGCTCCAACGCCTGTCCGACGCCGCGGAGGGCCTTTCCCAGGCCGCCGACCGGCTCGCGGAATTGCTGGCCTTGGCCGATGATTAGGCTTCTCCTTTTCCTGGCCCTGGCCGCGCTTCCCGCCCGCGCGGCCGAGCCCCTCCGGCTGACGATTTTCCACACCAACGACATCCACGGCTGGATCATGCCGCGCCCCTCCAGCGTGGATTACTCCACGAGCCCCTTGGTCGGCGGCGCGGCGGTCTTGGCAAAATTCGTCGCCGCCGAGGGCGGGCCGAAGCTCTTGCTCGACGCGGGGGATTGGTTCCAGGGGACCCCGGAAGGGACCTTGAGCCAGGGGCGGGTCATGGCCGAGGTCTTCAATACCCTGTCCTACGACGCGGTGGCCCTCGGCAACCACGAGTACGATCTGGGGGAAGAAACCCTCAAGGCTTTGATCAAAGAAATCAAAGCCCCGGTCTTGGCCGCCAACATTTACAAGCGCGGGGAGGGGCGGGTGGAGTACGCCAAGCCCTGGATCGTCAAGGAGGTGGCGGGGATCAAGGTCGGAATCTTCGGCCTGCTGACCTCCCACATGCGCCGGGTGTCCTTCGAGAAAAACGTGGCGGGCCTGGAGTTCCGCCGGGAAGTCGACGAGGCCCGCGACGCGGTGGCCGCCCTGCGCAAGGAAGGCGCCACGGTGATCATCGCCTTGACCCATGTCGGACTGGAAAACCCGGCCCGCGCGCCCTTCGAGGGGGACCAGACCTTGGCCGCGGAGGTGGCGGGCATCGACTTGATCGTCGGGGGACACACCCATGTCCCCCTGCGCAAGGCCATCCGGGACGCCACCCATGGGACCTTGATCGTCCAAGCCGGGCACCAGTTGTCCACGGCGGGGCGGGTGGTCCTTGAACTCGATCCGGCCACCCGCGCCGTGGTCGCCTCCACCGCCTCTTTGGTCGATCTTTGGCTGGAAACCTACGGGGAGGACGGCAAGATCAAGGAGCTCACGGCCAGGGCCGCCGAGGAGGCGGGCAAGACCTTGGATCTGGCGATCGCCACGGCCACGGCGTCCTTGAGCCATGACCGGAAAGCCACGGTCGAGTCCGCGCTGGGCGACTGGATGACGGACTGCCTGCGCGAGTGGGCCAAGACGGACGTGGCCTTCCAGAATTCCGGGGGCATCCGAGCGCCGATGCCGGCCGGGCCGGTTTCACGGCGGACGATTTTTAATATCATGCCTTTCGAGAACCGGGTCGTGAAGCTTAAAGTCACGGGGGCCGTTTTGGAGGAAATTTTGGATCACGGGGTGGCCGGCGGCTTCGGAATGCTCCAGCTTTCGGGCGCCGTCGTGACCTATGACAAAAAACTCCCCCGGGGAAAGCGGGTGGTCTCGGCCTCGGTGGGGGGCGGTCCGCTCAAGGCGGACGCGGTCTATTCCGCGGCGGCCGTGGATTTCATGGTCTCGGGCGGGGACGGCTATTCCCCGTTTTCCAAGGCGAGCGCGGCCGAGCCGACGGACACGCTGATGCGGGAGGTCCTGGAATGGTGCGCCGAGCGCCAAGGGGAAATTTCCCCGCCGCCCCGGGACCGGATCAAGGAGGGTTGATGCTGGAGAAAACTAAGGCGAAAATCGGAGCGGGCTGGGCCGCCCTCAAGCGCCTCGGGGTCCTGATGGCGATTTGGGGCGTCATCTTCAGCTTCGCCACCATCTCCCGCCTGGCCGTCGCGTTCGATTACGACGACACCTTGGTCTTCTCGACCCCGGCCTACGAAAAGGCCTACGCGGAAACCGCCCAGCCCTTCACCGCCCAGTTCTGGACCGTGGTCAATCAATCCTATGACCTGGAAAAGCCGAAGCTGGCCGGCTGCGCGGCGGCCTATCTGTTCCGGATTTTCGGGTTCCAGGTCTCCATCATCGCCTCCCGCCCGGAGGCGGGGTCCGAGGGCCTGCGCAAGGAGTGGCGGCGGCTGGTTCCCAAGAGCCGTTTTCTGTTCGCCGGGGACCGGGGTTCCAAGAGCCGATTCTTCGAGAACGGGAACTTCCTCCTTTTCTTCGGGGACGGGGACTCGGACATCTCCGACGCGCGCAAGGCCAAGGTCTATCCGGTCCGGGTTCTGCGCAGTCCGAAATCCACTTTCAAGGACGATTACAGCCCCGGGACCCAGGGGGAGTTCGTGCTCCCCCTGTCCCAGTATTGACGAGGGGGGCGAGGTTGGGCTACAATATGGCTTCGTCGGCGGGGGGGAGGGTGTGGCCAAAATGGCCACATTGAGCGAAACATGGCATCGACTCTAAGACGACCGTTGATCGCGGGCAACTGGAAGATGCACCTGACCCTGGCCGAATCCGTGGCCCTGGCCAAGGCCATCCGCGACGCCGCCCCCTCCAGCCCCTGCGAAACCGCCCTTTTCGTTCCTTTCACCGCCGTCACCGTCGTCGCCGAGGTCCTCAAAGGCTCTTCGGTCCGCCTGGGCGGCCAGAACATGCATTGGGAGAAGCAAGGGGCCTTCACCGGGGAAATCTCGGCCGCCCAGCTCAAGGACGCGGGCTGCGGGATGGTTTTGTTGGGGCACTCCGAGCGAAGAAGGCTTTTTGGGGATACGGATGAGGGAATTGCCAAGAAACTGAAGGCTGCTTTGGAAGGGGGTTTGACGCCGGTCGTGTGCGTGGGGGAGACGCTGGATGAGAGGGAAACGCAAAAAACATTCCAGGTTTTGAAACGGCAACTCGAGAACGGAACTAAGGGGTTCGGGCCAGCTGAGCTGGCCCGAATTGTCATCGCATACGAACCCGTATGGGCCATCGGCACCGGAAAAACCGCCACCCCGACCCAGGCGCAGGACGCGCACCTCTTCATTCGCAAAACCATGGCGGGCCTGTTCGGGGAGGGTTTGGCGGCGGGCTTGCGCATACTCTACGGCGGCTCGGTCAAGCCGGACAACATCGATGAGCTCATGTCCCAGCCGGATTTGGACGGGGCGCTGGTCGGGGGCGAAAGCCTGAAGGCGGACGGATTTAAAAGGATCATGAATTTTAAAACAACGGAAATTTCGGGAAAGAAATAACAAGAGAGGCCGGGCCCGTAGGGCCCGGGAGAAATGGACCAAGACCCCAAGCTCGCCGAAAAAATCACCGCCGACATCGTTTCCCGTCTGGAGCGGTCCAAGACCGCCATCCCCGTCGGGGTCTCCAACCGCCACGTCCATCTCTGCCAGGAGGACTGGGACACCCTGTTCGGCAAGGGGACCGAGCCGCGCAAATTCCGCCAGGTCAAACAGCCCGGCTTTTACGCCTGCCACGAGGCCGTCCACATCGAGGGGCCCAAGGGGCGCGTGGACAACATCCGGCTCATCGCCCCGCACCGGCCCGGCACCCAGGTGGAGATTTCCCAGACCGACGCGCAGATCCTGGGGCTCAAGCCTCCGATCCGCGATTCCGGGAAGCTGGACGGCTCTCCGGGGGTCCGCGTCGTCGGCCCCAAGGGGACCCTGGAGATCAAGCAGGGGCTCATCATCGCGCGCCGCCACATCCACGCCCATCCCTTGGAGGCCCAGGCCATGGGCCTCAAGGACGGGGAGATCGTCCGGGTCCGCGCCGGGATCGGAGGGCTCCGGGAGCTGGTCTACGAGCAGGTCCTAGTCCGGGTCTCGGACAAATTCAGTTTGGAGCTGCATGTCGATACCGACGAAGCGAACGCCGCCTGGATTAGATCCGGGGACAACGTCAACATAGTCTGAACAGGAGAAACCGATGAACGCATTGGGAATGATCGAGACGCGCGGGCTGGTGGCCTGCATCGAGGCCGCCGACGCCGCCGTGAAGGCCGCGGACGTCAGGCTGGTGGGCTACGAGAAGGTCGGAACCGGGCTGGTCACGGTCCTATTCCGGGGCGAGGTCGCGGCCTGCAAGGCGTCCTGCGACGCCGGCGCCGCCGCCGCGCAGAAGGTCGGGGAGCTGATCTCCGTGCACGTCATCCCCCAGCCCCATCCGGATCTGGAGGGCAAGATGCCCATCTCCCTGCCGGAGACGATGAACCGCAAGCGGTGATCTTCGCCCGAGTCGCCGGAACGGTCGTCTGCACCCAGAAAGACGAGAAGCTCGTCGGGGTGAAGCTGCTGTTGGTCCAGCCGGTGGACCTGGCCGGGGCGGCCAAGGGAAATCCCTTGGTCGCCGTGGACGCGGTGGGGGCGGGAGAGGGGGAGCTGGTCCTATTGGTTCAGGGATCGAGCGCCCGCCAGACCTCCCGCACCGC
The DNA here is from genome assembly GCA_964358485.1 of uncultured Elusimicrobia bacterium. Classification (GTDB taxonomy): domain Bacteria; phylum Elusimicrobiota; class Elusimicrobia; order UBA1565; family UBA9628; genus CAYHPY01. Next base: position 7,117 of record CAYHPY010000015.1, on the reverse strand, counting down.
CAACAACCCGGTGGACGCCACGATCTTCGCGATCGTCGACACCGTGGAGCAGGGCGGCAAGCGGGTCTTCAGTAAATCCGCCGAACAAACGGCGGCCTGACGCGCATGCAAGCCGAGGAAATCAGCCGGATCGTCGGGGAGGTCTTAAAGCGGCTGGAGGCGGCCGGCGTTTCTGGCGCCGACGTGCCGCCCCCTTCGAGGATAGGAAGCGGCCTCGAGGCCCAAGGGGCCTCGGCCGCTGGAACTGCTTCTTCGGCCGTTCCTCCTAGGCCGTCTTCTCCGTTGGTTTCGTCCGAAGATGTCGTTTGCGCGACCGTTGACGAAGCCGTGAGCCGAGCCGCCCGGGCCCAAGCCGTTTTTCAGCACCTGGGCCTGGAGCAGAGGCGCCTGATCATCCGGGCGATGCGCAAGGCCGCCGTCGGGGCGGCCGAGCGCCTGGCCAAGATGGCCGTCGAGGAAACGGGGATGGGCCGGGTCGAGGACAAGATCCGCAAGAACCTGGTCTGCGCCACTCGCACCCCGGGCGTCGAGGACCTGACCTCGCGGGCCTACACCGGGGACCAGGGCCTGACCTTGGTCGAATACGCCCCCTTCGGGGTGGTCGCGGCGGTGACGCCGTCCACCAACCCGGGCGCCACCATCATCAACAACTCCATCTCGATTCTTTCGGCCGGAAACGGGGTGGTCTTCGCCCCGCATCCGGCGGCCGCCAAGACCTGCGCTGAGGCCATGCGGATTCTGTGCGCGGCGATCCGGGCCGAAGGCGGCCCGGCGGGCCTGATCACGACCTTCGCCAAGGCCTCCCAGGATAACACCAAGGCCCTGCTCTCCCATCCGGGGACCCGGGTCAACCTCGTCACGGGCGGTCCGGCCATCGTCAAGATCGCCATGACCGCGGGCAAGACCTGCAAGACGATCGCCGCCGGCCCGGGAAATCCCCCGGTCCTCGTCGACGAAACGGCGAACTTCCCCAAGTGCGCCCAGGATGTGATTTTTGGGGCCAGCTTCGACAACAATGTGCTCTGCACCGCGGAAAAAGAAGTCCTGGTCACGCGCGCGGCCCGGGAGCGGTTCCTCAACTCCATGCGCCAGGACCCCCGCGCTTTCGAGCTTTCCGCCGCCCAGGCCGACGCGATCACCAAGCTCGTGATCAAGGAAGGGGGGCGCGGGTGCAAGGATCCCGTGCTCAACCGGGAGTTCGTGGGCAAGGACGCCTCCTTCATCGCCCGCGGCATCGGCCTCTCCATCCCCGAGCCCGCGCGCCTGCTTTGGGCCGAGGTGCCCAACGACCATCCCCTGGTTTGGACCGAACAGCTCATGCCGGTCCTGCCGGTCACGACCGTGGAGACCGTGGACGCCGGCATCGAACTGGCCTACGAGGCCGAGGGGGAGAACCATCACACCGCCGCCATGCATTCGCTCAACGTGGATCATTTGACGCGCATGGGCCGCCGGATGCAGTGCTCGATTTTCGTCAAGAACGCCGCGACGCTCTACGGCCTCGGCCTGGGGGAGGGTTACGCCTCCATGTCCATCGGGACCCCGACCGGGGACGGCCTGACCAAGGCCGCCCACTTCGCCCGCCCGCTGCACTGCAGTCTGGTGGGGTACTTCAGGATAACCTAAATGAATGCGAATATCGCCATCGGACTGATCGAAACCTCCTCCATCGCCAAGGGCATCGAGGCCTCCGACGCCATGTGCAAGATGGCCTCGGTGACCCTCCGGAAAGCCGTGATCCTGGCCCGGGGCAAGTACGTGATCCTCATCTCCGGCCCCGTCGGGGAGGTGGAATCCTCCCTGCGCGCCGGCCGCGAAATCGCGGGCAAGTCCCTGATCGACGAGGTCATCATCCGCAACGTCCACTCCCAGGTTTTGGAGGCCTTGGACAAGCGGGTGCCCGTGGAGGCCCTGGACGCCTTCGGGATCATCGAGACCAAGGAGGCCATCGCCACGGTGCGGGCCGCCGACGCGGCCGCCAAGGCCGGGGCCGTGCATCTCTTGGAGGTCAAGACGGTCGTGGGGGGCGGGAAGGGCTACGTCTCCATGACCGGCGAGATCGGAGCGGTGCGCGCGGCCATGGCCGCGGGCGTGAGCGCCGTGTCCAAGGAAGTTCTGGTGTCCCAGGTGATCATCCCGCAGGCGGACGCCCAGCTTTTGGCGACGGTCGGGAAATGAAGCTCGTCATCGGCTCCGACCACGGCGGTTATCAGGCCAAGGAGTTCGTCAAGGGCCTGCTCCAGAAGGCCGGCCACGAGGTGGCGGACTTCGGCTGCCATTCCCTGGAGGCGGTGGATTTCCCTGACGTGGCCCAACTGGTCGGCGAGGCCGTGGCCCGCAAGGATTTCGAAAAAGGCGTGCTCCTGGACGGCTTCGGGGGCGCGGTGGCCCTGGCGGCCAATAAGGTCCCCGGCGTGCGCGCGGTGGGGGCCTACAATTCCGTGGCGGCGCGGTTCGCGGCCGCGCACGACGACTGCAACGTCCTCTGCCTGGGCGGCAAGACCCACGGCGAGGCGGCCCTGGCCGAGATCGTCTCGGTGTTCTTCTCCACCCCCTTCGAGGGCGGGCGCCATGAGCGCCGGCTGGCCAAGGTCACGGATATCGAGAGGAAATATTCCCGGTGAGGCGCCCGTCCAGCCGTTCCGCGGCCAAGCGCCGAACCGGGCGGAAGGCCGTTCGCCGGGTCAAGTACGACCCGGAACTGCGGCGTATGGCGATGCTTTTGATGGACGCTCCATTCAACCGGGAAGGCGCGGACAAAAGCTTCTCCCTGCGCAATCAATGGGCGCATCGGGAGTTCATCCGCCTGATGAGGGAAGGGCGTGGGCGCTAATCCCTATGGTGACCTTTTTCGAATTCTTAAGAAGGGGGGCGTCGAGTACGTTCTCATCGGCCTTTCCGCCGTCAATTGCTACGCCGATGATCCGGAAGGCATGTTTTCGACCGGAGACGCGGATGCGCTTCTTAGACCCGTTTCCTCGAATCTCTTGCGGGCGCTTCGTTGTCTCTCACGGGCGGGCTTCCGCCTCGAAGCCGGAGGAGAGCCAATCGGTCCGGTGGACGCTTTGCTGGCCCGAAGGCTGGTTGAGCATCGGGCCGTCGTCCGCGGGTTTCGGGAGGATGGTTTGAAGGTGGACTTGGTTCTGGAGGCCGGCGGCATTCCTTACACGGAGTGGTCCGGGTCCAGGCGGCACTTTAAAATCGAGGGAGTCCGGGTTCCGGTCGGAGCGCTCCCGGTTCTGATCCGCGCCAAAGAGAACGCCGGCCGCGACAAGGACCGCAAGTTCCTCGCGTTTTACAAGACGGAACTGGCCGAAATGCTCCGCCGCGCCGGCCGGAGGCGCCTCTGAAGCTCGCCCGCGTCGTGGGCCGCGTGTTCTGCTCCCGGCAGGACCCCAAGATCGAGGGCAAGACTTTACTCCTGATCCAGCCCCTGCGCTGGGAGGACGAGGCCCCGGTGGGCGACCCAATCGTGGCCGCCGACACCGTGGGGGCCGGCTCATCCGAAAAAATTTACTGGGTGGCGGCGCGCGACGCGGCGGTGGCCTTCAAGGACGCGCCTCCCGTGGACGCCGCGATCGTGGGGATCGTGGAGGGTCACGCGGCCCGGGAGTACCGGCGCTGATGTTCATCGGCGAGGTGATCGGCAACGCCTGGGGGACCCGCAAGCACCCTTCTCTGGAGGGCAAGCGCCTGATGCTGGTGCGGCCCATCGACCCGATGACCGGCGCGGCCAAAGGCGACGCGGTCATGGCCCTGGACGGGGGCGTGGGTTCGGGGCCGGGAAGCGTGGTTCTGGTTTTGGACGAGGGCGGTTCGGCGCGGGGCATCCTGGGCGACGAGTTGGCCCCGGTGCGGACCGTGATCTGCGGGCTGGTGGATCAGATCGTGGCCGGGGGAAAGATCAAAAAATATGACTGAAAACGAACTAAGACGCGTGGTGGAGGAAGTCGTGGCTGTCTTAGTTCGGAAGGGATTTTTAAAATCGTCTTGCGACTGTGAACAGACGAAAGGAAAGGCAACCGCGGCGCCGAAGACGACGACGATCGGGACGGCGGGAAAAGTTTTTACGGAAGACTGGACGCCTAAGAAAAGGGAAACGATCGCCGCCTCGGCCATTCCGGCCGAGGAATTGGACCACACCCACACACATGCCTGTCCTCAATGCGCCCCCGTGGCCGCCTGCAACGAGCGTCAGCTCCAGGATCTGGGCGTCGGCCGCCTGGCGGTCTGCCATCCGACCAAGCAGGGCTCGGGCATGGGGCGCTTCGTGGACCACACTTTGCTCAAGCCCAACGCCACCCAGGAAGAGGTCGGCAAGCTCTGCGAGGAGGCCAAGGCCTATTGTTTCGCCTCGGTCTGCGTCAATCCGAGCTACGTGGCGCTCTCGGCCAAGCTCCTGGCGGGCTCCGGGGTCAAGGTCTGCACGGTTGTGGGCTTTCCGTTGGGCTCGACCACGCCCACCGTCAAAGCCATCGAGGCGCGCGACGCCATCGCCAACGGGGCTGACGAGATCGACATGGTCATCAATGTGGGCGCGCTCAAGTCCGGCAACGACGCCGTGGTCTTCGACGACATCCGCGCCGTGCGGGAGGCCACCCGCGGCAAGCTGCTCAAGGTGATCCTGGAGACCTCGCTCTTGTCCCAAGAGGAGAAAGTCCGCGCCTGCGCCATGTCCAAGAAGGCCGGGGCCGATTTCGTGAAGACCTCCACCGGATTCGGGGGGGGCGGGGCGACGGTTGAGGACATCGCCTTGATGCGGCAGGCGGTCGGTCCGCTCATGGGGGTCAAGGCCTCCGGCGGCATCCGGGACGCCAAGGCCGCCGAGGCCATGATCAAGGCCGGAGCCACGCGTCTGGGGACCTCGGCCAGCGTGGCGATCGTCACCGACAAAGCCGCGGGGGGAGGGACTTACTGAGATGGCCAAGAAACAGCCGGTTAAATTCTCGCTTCGGGTGGACATCCAGTGCGGGGCCTGCGGTTCTCTGTCTCACATGGCCGAAGGGGGATTTCCTAAATTTTGCCCTTGTTGCGGGGCGGCCATGGAGCGCTTTTGCCTGCATTGCCAAAAGAAAGCCGAAATGTTTTTCGAGGAATGGTGGCCCCAGGACGACGAGTGCCTGAGGACCTATTCCCCGGCCAAGCGGTGCAGCCGCTGCAACGCGGTCCTGGAGATGTCCGATGACGACAGGGCCTCGGACAAACGGGAGTATCAAAACTAGGGGGAAATCATGGCAGAGGCAAGAGAGGCTTTGGGTCTGGTGGAGACGAAGGGTTTCGTGGGCATGATCGAGGCGTCCGACGCCATGGCCAAGTCGGCCAAGGTCCGCCTGCTGGGCTACGAAAAGGTCGGTTCCGGGCTGGTGACGACGATTTGCCGGGGCGAGGTCGGGGCCGTCCGCGCCGCCGTGGACGCCGGCGCCGCCGCCGCCCAGAAGGTGGGCGAATTGGTCGCCGTGCACGTGATCCCGAGGCCCCATGACGACGTTGAGAAGTATCTCGGGGCCATCGCCATCAAGCTGGAAAAATAACACCCCGAGTTGTTCACCCGCGACGACCTGATCGACGTATTTTTGGCCCATCTTTCCCCCCGTCCCGCCCCCCCGGGGGGGGAGCCGGCCGGGCTTTCCCCCTCAGGACCCAAGGGCCGGGTTTTCCTCTCCGAATTCGAGATCAAGAAGGCATTGAACGCCCACTCGCAAGAACTTATAATACCGGGCGACGCGATCATCAGCCCCTTGGCGCAGGACTGGTTGACGCTGAGGGGCATCCGGATCATCCGTCGTTAGGGGAAAAAGGGAGAATGACCTAGGAAATGGCGATCGATATCGGCGCATTGCTCAAGTTGATGGTGGCCAAGGACATCTCGGACATCCACTTCAAAGCCGACGCCTGTCCCGCCCTCCGCTATCACGGGCGCATGGTCACCGCGACAAACCTCCAGAAGCTTTCGGCGGAAGACATCAAGGGCATCGCCTACACCTTGATGAAGCCGGAGCAGGCCGCGGAATTCGAGAAGGAAATGGAGCTGGACATGGCCTACAGCCTGGAAGGCGTCTCTCGCTTCCGGGTCAACATCTTCCGCCAGCGGGGCACCATCGGCCTGACCCTGCGCGTGGTTCCGGTCCGCCTGAGGACCTTCGAGGATCTCAACCTCCCGATCGAGCCCCTGACCAAGCTGGGGGCCGAGAGCCGCGGCTTGATCCTGTTCTCCGGCATCACCGGGGCGGGTAAGACGACCACGATGAACAGCTTCCTGAACTACCTCAACTTGACGTACCAGTACCGCATCATCTCCATCGAGGACCCCATCGAGTTCTACCACCCCGACCTGAAATCCTCCGTCGTCCAGCGCGAGGTCGGCCACGACACGAAATCCTTCATCGCGGCCCTCAAGCACGTCCTCCGGCAGGACCCCGACGTGGTCGTCATCGGCGAGATGCGCGACCTGGAGACCATGCAGGCCGCCATCAGCGCCGCCGAGACCGGCCATCTGGTGCTTTCGACCATCCATACCCTCAACGCCGCCCAGACCGTGGAGCGGATCGTCGACGCCCACCCCGCCCATCAGCACAACCAGGTCCGCCAACAGCTTTCCAACGCCGTCAAGGGCGTCGTGGGCCAGCGCCTGGTGGCCTCCAAGGACGGCCAAAGGCGTTACCCCGCCACCGAGATCATGATCGTCAACAGCATCGTGCGCCGGCACTTGCTGGACGGAAAGATCAGCGAGCTTTACAAAGTGATCGAGGGGGGCGCCTACTACGGGATGCATTCCTTCGACCAGGATCTGCTCCGGCTTTTCAGCGAGGGCAAGATCGACGAGCCCGAGGTCATCGAAAACTCCTCCAACCCGGAGGACGTGGCCTTGAAGCTCCGGAGCATCGCGGCCGGAGCCGGGGCGCCGCCTTCCGCCGATGGCTGATGAGAAGCCAAACGAGGGAGACAAGGAAATCAGTGAGATCCTGTCCGACTTGGATGGGATCCTCTCGGACCTAGGCCCGGAAGCCCCCAAGCCATCCCCCGGCGAAAAGGACGTGATGTCGGCCCTCTCCTCCCTGTTGGGGAGCCCTCATTCCAATCCTCCCCCGCCAGCCACGCCCCAGGCCGCTACCCAGCC
>CAYHPY010000014.1:0-55547 GCA_964358485.1 uncultured Elusimicrobia bacterium | reverse complement strand
CCAGAACCGGGAGTGGAACCGCCCTCCGCTCCAGCGGACCCGGAATAACCCGAACCGCCGGCCTCCCCGGAAGACCCCGACGAGCCTCCGGCAAAAGAGCCCCCGCCCGAAAAACCGGAACTTCCGGAAGACCCCCCGCCGGAGGAGCCGCCCCCGCTGGAACCGCCGCCTCCGGCGGAACCGCTTCCACCCAAGGAACCGCCGCTTCCGATGGAGCCGCCTCCGCCCGCGGACCCACCTCCGCCGATTGATCCGCCCCCGCCCGCCGAGCCGCTCCCGCCGCCGAAGCTAGAGCCGCCGGAGGAGCCGGAGGAACCTCCGCCCAGAGACCCGCCCGGGAGATAAGAAGAAAGCGAGCGCCCCGGCGAGCCCCCGCCGCCGGAGGAGGACGACTCCGAACCTCCTCCCGAATCCCCGCCCCCGAATATTTTTTGGATCGGGGCCGTGACCTGGGCGAAAAGCTGTGGCATGAACTTCTTGAGCGCCACCCCCGCGATGAGGACCACCCCGACCACGACCGAAAGCATCAAAAGATACTCGACGGTGTTCTGGCCTCGCCTTGCGTAAATGGCGAGGCCGTGCCGCCTCCTCTGTTCACAGGGGGCGGCCGGGCCTCGCCTTGCGTAAATGGCGAGGCCGTGCCGCCTCCCTTGATCACAGGGGGCGGCCTGGCCGCGGTGACCCCGAGCGCCTGAAAAAATCATCCATCCCTTTTATAGTCCAAAAACCGGGATGAATCAAGCCCCCAATTATTGACCCGCCAGCGCCTTGGCCAAGTTCTCCGCCAGCGCCTTGACGCGCTCCCGGTCCTCTCCGGCCTTGGCCGCGTGGGGCTTGGCCATTTCGGCCGTGGGGGCTTGCGGCGCGGCGCACCGCGGATTTTTGTTCAGCGACTGCGCCAGCCGCTGCCGGTAAGCCTCGGCCATCTGACGGGCCTGGCCCATCGCCCCGAACACCGGATCCCGGGTGGTCCAGACTTCGCGGATCACCGCGTCCTGCACGAAGTAGGTCCGCCGCGCGGAGTCTCGAATCAGAACCAAGGTGTGCCGTTCCACCGAGTAGGCTTTGACGTCGAAAACCGCTTGTTTATGGAGGACCTCGACGCTCTCGACCGGGCTTTCCTCATGGACCGCGGCGATGCATTGTCCCGGATCCAATTCGAAATCCCCGACGGACCGTTGAGTCCCCAACTTATCGTGGATATTGACGCCGGGCTCCGGGGTCACCCCGAAGACGCGGACGAGCATTTCCGCGTCGACCGGTCCGGCGGCGGCCCAGGCCGGGGCGCCGGCAAGGAAAGAAGTCAGAAGCGCAAGCTGGAGAGTCGGTTTCATTTTTCACCTCGTGATACTGTTATTTGCATCCCGTCCATGCCCTAAGTGTAACCGTAGCCGGTGGGGAAAGCCTGGGGCGCGTGGGCCCCGCGTTCGGGGCAAAGGGACCAGAAACGCCACGGGGTCCAAGGAAGGCTAAATGTGAAACGGCGTTTCCCTCTGTCCGGAGGCAAAGCCGGGCCGCCCCCCGTGATCAGGGGCCGGCCAACTCCGCCAAAGTGAAGCGTTTGCCGTTGATGATGACCGCCTTGATGTTTTGGGGAGGGATCTTCCCTAGGATGAAAAATTCCCTGGGATCATACTCATAAGTTCTCACCTTGGAGATGTCGTAGCCGGACAGTCCCGATGGATCGATCTCCAAGAGGACCGCGTAGCGTTCTAGGCCGCCGGCGCTCTTTTCCACCGCGAAGCTCAGGGAGGAACCGGCCCCCTGCCCCCGATCCCCTCCCTTGAAGACGAATTGGATGAGGTCCCTCGGCACCGGACTGCCCATGACGGTCCAATCTCCGAACTGCCGGAAAAGGGCCTCGAGGACCTTGGGATCCCCGGAAGCGGCGCTCTCCTTGACCCTCGCCAGGAACCGCTCCTTGAGCTCCTTGCGGGCGGCCGCCTTTTGCGGAGAGTCCTCCAGCGCCTTGGCCTGATCGATCAACGCGTCCAGGCGGGCGTCGGCTCCGGGGAAGAGCTTGTCGAACCGGAGCTTGGCGATGGCCCGCTCGAAGACGGCCTCCGCCATCCTGGCCGTCGGGTCGGCCGCCATGCCGTCCTTGGGTTCCAAGCCTCTCGAGGCGGCCTGCCTCAAGAAGGCCTCCAGGTCCGCGCGGTTGTTGAAGCCAAGACCCCGGTAATAGGCGTCCTTGTCCACCTCCACCTTCTTGGCCAGCTCGGGGATATTGCCGTCGTCGCGCAGCTTTTGCCAACCCTCGGGGAGGCGGTCCGGGACCTTGGCCTGGGCGGAGCCTTTCTCGGAGAGGCCGAGGCCGCTTTTGACCTTGTCCTCGGAGCGGATCGGGCTCCCGCCGGAGGCCTCCTCGTACATCCGGATGACGGAGGCCAGCATTTCGCACTCGGCGACGGCTTGACGGGCGCGGGCCAGCGCGGCGGCGGCCGCCGCCCGCTCCGGGGAGCCCTCCGGCAGCCCCTCCAAGCGCTTGGCCGCCGCGGCGACCCCCTTCCGTTGGTAAGCCAGAAGCCTCTCGGCGGCGGCGGCGTTGTCGAGCCCGGCGGGGTGCTCGCGGTCGGGATAGGTCCGGCGGATGTAGTCTTGGAGCCCCCCCTCCTTGTAAAACTTCGCGGTGGCTTCAAGGCCGGCCCGGTGGGCGCCCTCCGCCCCGCCCCCGAAAAAGTTCTTGAGGGCGCGCAGGCCTTGGTCCAGAACGCCTCCCCGGGGAGACAAGTCGGGATTGAGGCCCTTCTCGGCGAGCTTGCCCTTCATCGTCAGGTAGAAATCCGACTGAATGACATGGGTGGGCAGTTCCGCGGGTCCCATGAGCTCGTGCACCACCTCATGAATGAGGGAGGACGCCAGCTCGGTGGAGTGGACCTTGGACCAGTTCTCCGCCGAGATTCGGATCCGTCCGGGGACATGGTTGGCGTCGGATTTCGGATCCACCTTGGCGATTTCCCATTCGATCTTGGCCACCTTCGCGGGATCCCATAGGCCGCGTTCCTTGAGGTAGACCTCCATCAGGCGCAGCATGGTCCTCAGGCGCGGAAGCTCCTTGGCCGGGTCGATGCCGGACTCTTGGGGGGCCTTGAGCTTGAGGTTCTTGTAGACCGCGGGGTCCATGGGGGGCAAAGCCTTGTCCGCGGGCAGGCCCAGGCCCGCCTTGGTCCCGCCGTCGTCGGCGAGGCGGTCCATCCGCCGTTGGGCGTAGTCGAGAAGGCCTTGCTCCGTGAGTTCGGGCATGCGGCCTTGCAGACGCTCCAGGGTCTCGGCCCGGTACTTCGGGTCCTCCAGAATTCGTTTGAGCGCCAACTCGTCCTGGGCCCGGTCGCGGATTTTCTGCTCGGCTCCGAAGGCGGCCAACTGCTCTTTCCAACCGGAGCCGGGCTTGGCGCCGGGCCCCGCGTCGAGCATGGTGCCCCCCGACCGGAGGACCGCCGCGAAATCCGCCGTTTCCATGAAGGTCCGGGCACCCGTCGACGAGTCCAGGAAGGAAACGTAGGTTTTACCGCCGGCCTGGACCAGGCCCTCCACGAAAACCTCGTGCAGGCCCGAGCCGGCCTGGATGGCGGCGGAGGCCCCCCGCCCTTCCCGGGCGATGGTCCCGAAGAGCTCCTCGGGAGGGACGGTCTTGAGCCCCAACGCCCGGCCCTCCCCCGCCAGCTTCATCACGACCGCGCGCTGAATCTGGAGGGCTTCCGTCGAACTCATGCCCCGGGTCACCTTGTCGGCCAGATGCGCGATCTCCGGGGTCTCCCGGACGATCTTGACGATGTCGGGGACGGAAATTTCCACCCCCGCCGATTTCAACTGGTTGGCCCAGGCGTTGGGCACGCAGGAATCCCCCTCCTGGATGCCCACCTCCTTGACGCCCGGGGCCAGGGTTCCGTCGGCGACGGCCCGGTCCAGGTGGGCGCTCTGGACGGGGCTTTCCCGCTGGCCCAGAGCCCCGGCCAGGGCTTCCTCGTATTTCTCCCGGGCCGCGGCCTTGGATTCCGGGGTATCGGCCCGGAGGTCCTTGTTCCCGAGGCGGCGCTTGAAGTTCTCCTCGTTGGCGCGGGCCACGAGCTCATCGGCCGCCTTGGCGGCCTCCAAGGCCTTGGGCCGGTTGGGATTGGCCTTGTCCGCGGTGGGGGCGATGCGGCGGTTCTTGTCGCGGAATTCGCCCTCGAAATACTCGGGCTCGGCGTCGACGCGGACCTTCCCCTCATCGGTGAGCCGGGCTACGCCCTCCTCGATGTTTTTCGCCGTGGGTTTGACCGTTTCGGCCGGGGCCTTGGGGGCCAGGAAATCCTTGAAAACGTCGCCCACCGCCCCGCGGACCTGACCGCCATGCCTCATGTAAAGGCCGAAGGCGGCCTGGGTGAGCCCGGTCTTGAGGACCGATTGCAGATCCCCATCTCCGAGTTGGAAAGAGGCCGTCATGACGGTCTCGGAAAGCTGGAAGGCGTTGATGGGGGCGTTGAGGACGTCCGACAAGAGCTGGGTCCGAGCGGCCTTGAGCAGGGCCAATTCCTCGCCCTCCAGGGCGGCGCCTCGAGCGGCCTTGGCGGTCAGGTCGTTGATCGTTTTCAGCATGCGGGCGGTGTCCTTGCTCGAGTTGAGTCCCGCGATGTTGCGCGTCAGGGCGGCGCCGTAGCTCTCCTGGGCCGCCGCGGCCTCTAATTTTTGGGCGGAGTTCAGAGTTTTGACCAGGCCGTCGGTCCTGGCCCCCGAAAGGACCCGGCTGAGGGCCTGGGACCCGAAGCGCAGGGAATAACCCAGGGCGGCGCCGCCGGCCATGCCCTTGCCGAACTCGGCCGAGGTCTCCAGGAGCCAGGCCGCGTCGGCGGCCGCCCCGCCCCGCTCGGCGATCTCCCGGTAGCCTCCCTTGGCCCCGCCGCCTTCCCGGATGACGAACTTCGCGAACTCCTCATCGGCGGCCAGCTCCCGCCAGGAGGACGCGGTCTTGCGCTCGTAGTCGGCCCGAAGCAGATTTTTTTCCTCCGCCTGCGCCTCGGCGCTCTTGTTCCAGAAAGGATCTCCCGTCTTGTATTTGGAGGCGATCTCCTTTTCCACGAGATCGAGGATGTATTTCCTTCTCTGGTCCCCCACGAACCACTTCGTGTCCTCCGGATCGCTCGATTTGGAGAGGGCCACGGCCAGGGCCTCGGCGTAGGTCCGGAAATTCTTGTGAGGCTCCTGGCTGCCGTCGCTCCCGGTGGCGAAGGCCCAGCGCTCCCAGCCCTGCCGGAGGTCTCCGTCGGACTTCTTGACGGGCTCTCCGCTGCCCGTGGTGAAGGTCTTGTAGGCGTCCAAGGCCATCCGGTTGGCCTCGATGGCCGCGTTGATGGCGGTGAGGTTTTTGGCGGTCTTGTTTCCGAAGGCGCCGTATAGGCCGGCCATGCCGGAGGCCCCGGCCGAGCCGGCGCCGGAGACGATGGCGTCCCCGACCGTGTAGAGAATTTCCCCGCCTTTGGACACGACTTTCCACATCCGAGTGTTCTGCGCCTCTTCTTTGAACCCTTCCCAGAATTTCGCGTCCTCGGGCCGGTTGCGCCACTCCCCCCAGCCCGAGATCCCGCGCGCCTGGAGGGCCGAGGGATCGGTCTTTGATGAACTGCGCTCCCAGACCCCGTTCCTGGAAATCTCCTCGCGTTCCATGAACTTCCAATCCTTGGCCCGCGCGTCGTAAACCCTGAGCTTGTAGACCCGCCCGAGGATCGTGTCCCCGGGATTGTCCGGGTGGTGCACGGGCTTGTAGATCGCGTAGGAGTTGACCTCGCTTTTGACCTTGGGCCGCCCCCCTTCCAGGACCAGATTCCCTTTTTCGTCGCGGACCGGGTATTGGACCCAGTATTCCTCGATCAACCGGGTCATGGAGTTGTAGTCGTCCATTTTCAGGACCCGGAATTCGACCGAGTTGGGCTGGGCTTCCTTCCCCGCCTTGCGGTCGGCGTCCGGGGTGTGGTCCATCATGACCGTCATGCGCGGCGGCCGGGAATTCGGGTCGATCGAAATCCCGCGGATGAGCCCTCCCTCCATTTCCCTCCGGTGGGCCGCCATCCAGCGAACATAGTCGGCGGAATTTACCAGGCCCAGTTTCTTGTAATCCATCCACGGATCGGAGAGGCGCTTGTAATCGACGCCCAGGTGATAAGCGGAAACCTTGCCGTCCTTGTATTCGGTCCTTTGGACCAATTTCCAGGACGGGGGCTTCGAGTCGGGATCGAATTCATTGACCACCGAGGACAGGACGGCTCCGCCCCGGTCGGTCTCGACGACGGCCTGCCGGGCCAAGCGCCCGTCGGGCTCCTTCTCGGCCTCGTAGACCAAGGTGGAATCGCCCTTTTTCCAGATCCCCTCCACCAGCTCGCCGAGGGCGTCGAAACGGCCTTCCTTGACCCAGCCGAGTTCGGGGACCTCAAGGCGCCTCATCCTTCCATCGGCGTCAAAGAGGCTGGTGAAGGTCAGGGGCTTGTCGGACAACTCCGGGATGGCTCGAGTCTCCCGGGAAATCCGGAGCCGGCCGTCGGCGTCTAAAAAGTCCTCCGGTCCGCCGTCCGCCGGCTTGACCCAATAACCGTCCAGCGCCCCTTCCCGCGCCCGCACGAAGCGGGTTCCCGGCGCCTGGCCCAGTTCCTCGGAGTCGACGACCGACCCCTCGGGCAGGGCCCCGGCCCGGAGCGCCGAGGCCAGGAAGCGCTGCCTCTCGGCCCTCAGGCCCTGGAACTCCGCCAGCGCCGCGGCCAGCGCGGGGTCCTTTTTTTGCAGTTCCTCAAGCTCCCCCCTGAGCTTGGCCAGCTCCGCCCTGGGACCGGCGATCCACTCTTGGTATTTCGGATGGTCCTCGGTCAGCTTGAGCAGGGCTCGCCTGGCGTCCTCCAATTCCTTTCCCTCGAGCTTGGCCAGGGCCGCGATGGCTTCCCGAATCTTGGGCTCGCCCTGAATCCGGCGGAGGTTTTCCTCAAGCTTGGCCTGGCCGATCAAAGTCGGCCCCAACAGGCCGCGCTCGTCGAAATTCCGGAGCGCGCGGGAGAGCTCCGCGGCGGTCTTGGCCCCCTCAAGCCCCTTTCGAACCAATCCCAGATTGGCCGCGCCTCCCAAAACCAACCGGGAGCCTTCCGGGGAGGCCTCGATCCGGTCGAGGAGCTTTTCCAGCGCCTCCTTCTGGGCCGAAAGTTGGGCGGCGTCGGCCTCGGAAAAGCGCGCCTGCTTCCAGGCGCCCACCTTGTCCCGCGCCCAGTCTCCCAGGGCGGTCGCGCGCACCCATTCCTGGAACGGGAGGGCGTCCACCGCGAAGGCGACCGAGAGCCACAGGTCGGCGGAGGCGTAATCGGAGTTCCTCGGGCGAATGCCGGGAACGAAGGAAGAAAGGTCCAAGACGGCGTTGCGCGCGCTTCCGGCCCCGAAGCTCCGATTGAAATCCCGGCGCATCACCCGCGCGAAGAGGGCCGCGTCGGAGCTCGCCCCGGCCGGATCTTGGAGGGCGATTTCCTCGGCCACGTTGTCGAAGAACGCGTTGAGCCGGGCCGCGGCGTCCGGGGTATTTCCCGCCAACAACTGCTTGGTCAATGCGTCCAAGCGCGCGGCGAAGAGGTCCTGCCGCTCCTTGGGCATTTTCATGAACGCCGCCGCGGCCGCCTTCTTGGCTTCGGCCAGGCGGGCGGGGTCGGCGGCCAAGTCGGCCGCGGCCCGGTCTTTGAGAAAGCCCTCGAGGACGTCGGCCGCCGCCGAAAAGAACTCCGCCGCTTCCCGTTCGGCCTGGCCGCGCTTGCCCTCGGCCGCCTCCTTGGCGGCGAGGTCGACCCCGTATTGGCCGAATGGGCCGAGGCTTCCCTCGTAGGCCCGCCGCCAATTGTCGGCCTCTTCGGCCGCCGCCTGGGAGAACCAAGCGGCTTGGCGCTCGTTGCGAGCTCCCGCCTTGGCGGCGTCCAGCGTCGCCTGGAGGTTCTCCCGCTTCATGGACACCCAATATTCCCCCGAGGAATACTGGTTGCTGGCGACCCACCTTGGCGGCGTCTTGGCCCAGGCCCGCAACTCGGCGAGGGCGGCCCGGACCTTTTTGAGGTCCTCGGCGGAGAACGGGGGTTCCTTCCCCTGGGGGCCCAGGCCCGGAAGCTCCTGGAGCCCCCGCATGCGCCCCGCGTGGCCGGAGGCCGGCGCCGAGCCGCCCTTGGCCCGGACCGCTTCCAGTATCCATTTTTCCTGCTCGGGCTTGAGGCGCTGTCCTTTCTTGTAAAGGGAATGCGCCAGGGCGTTGCAGAGCTCGCGAGTCACGGCCCGGCAGTCCTTGGTCCAGGTGAAATCACGGGCCAGGGCCACGTCGGTGAATTCCTTTTCGTAGGAATCCTTTTGGGCGGCGAAGACTTCGGCCAGGGCTTGGTGGACATCGGGGTCGAAGCCGGGATCGTTGGCGGCCAAGGGGAGGGAATTGATGATCTCCGCCAGCCGCCGGACCTCCTCATCGGTCGGCGAACGGCCGTCCTTGGTCAGGATGCGCCCGTCGAAATCAAACCCCCCCTTTTCCAGGGCGAGATTTCCAACCGTCTGGCGCAATGCCAGAAAAGATACGACTTCCGCGGGATTGCCGGGGTTGAGCATCGTCGCCGCTGAAAGGGTTTGTCCCGGGCCGCCTTGCGGGCCCCCGGACCACCGCGCGCCTCCCGGACCCTTCCCGGAATCCGGGGTGGCTTCAAGCTCCCTCTGCTCGAAGACCCCGCCCTTGTAGCGCCCCAGCGCCGAGTCGAGCTTTCCCCCGCTGAAGGAGGCCTCGAAATTCCGGGGGGACTCTTTCTGCTCGGCCAATGCCTTGGCGAAAGTCGGATCGGATTCGAGGTTGCGCTCCAGCGCGGACTGGTCCTCTCCCGTTTTTTCCGGGGGCGAGTCCGGCTTCGGTTGGGCGGGAGGCGTCGGTCGGGGGCCAACGGTGGGCGGATTTTGCCCCCCTCCAGGGGATGCCGGGGGAGGGGGGAACGCCCTCGCCATCCCTCGGGCGTCCTTCTTGATCTGGCTGAGCGCGCCGGCCAGGGACATCTTGACCATTGGGAGGTGCATGGCCTCGACCTTGTCCATGGCCTTGCCGATCTTGTCGATGGTTTTTTGAAGCTTGGCCGCCGCCTCCTCGGTTTTCGAATCTCCCGGCGGGGCCTTCGCCCGGAGTTGGGCCATGAGAGTCTCCAGGTGCCCCATGAGCTTTTGGCCGTCGGCCGCGGTGAATTTATCGCCCGCGAAGGGCAAGCTCGCCTCGTCGATTTTCTTGATGGTTTCGGCGATCTCGGGCGCAACGGAAGATTCGGCCTGTTTCGGGGAGGTCCCCGTGTTCGCGTGGAGCGCCGCCGCCAAAAAAAAGGCCGGGGCCGCCCCCAGGAAACTCATCTCTTCATTTATAGGTCGAAAACCGAATTGAATCAAGACCTGCGTCCATGGCCGCTTCCGGTTTAGCGCGGACCCCGGCCGATCCGGTCCCGGGCGCGTTCCAAGGCCCGATCCGCCGGCGAGAGATCGAGATTCCCGCGCCCCCCGCCCTCCCCGTCTTCCCGCTCCCGCGGCCTGCGTGCCCGTTCCTTGCGCTCCCGCTCCTGGCTCACGCGCAAAATTCGTTCCAGTCTCTCGATTTCCGCTTTCACCGCCCTCTCTCGCGCCAAATGACCGCCCAGGACCTCCCGAAACCCTGCGGCCTTCCCCAAAAGTTCATTATAGAAAAGGAGGTAATCAAAGCAGTTTTCCAATTCCCCGGAATTCGGCTTGATCGCAGCACGGAACGCTTCCTCCCCGGATCTCCGTCCGAGAATATCCAGAGCCCCTCCATCGGGCTCGGCCATCGCCCGGTCGATGCAGGACCGGGCCAAGAAAAGGGCAGCCCTTGCCTCTCCGAACGTTTTGAAGTGAAACCGGTGGAATTTCAAGTTCGGCCAAGGGAAATGGGTGTCCCGCAGGTCGACCCACCCCGGACCAAATTCATACACGACGAAGCCGAATTCCGCGACCAACAACCGGAACGCGACGATTGCCGCAGTCTCTTCCTTGGCACGTTCGGCCTCGGCCCGCTCTTGGGCTTCTCTATCCTGCTGCCGGCGCCGATGATCCTCGGCAACTTCTTGTTTAAGCCGCGAAAGCCTCTCGAAGAATTCCCGGTCATTTTCCTTGCGCTCCAAGAACTTCTCCCTATTCTCCTTCTCTCCCTGGGCGCTCGGAAACAACGACGAGCGTTTACCCGCGGCCAACTCGCCGGAGCGTTTGGAAATCTTTTCCTCGATTTTTCCTATTTGGGCCCGGCTCAACTCAAAAACATCCCCGGCCGCCAACGACTTTTGGTAGGTCCGCAGTTCCCCTTCCTCGTAGTTGTCCCAACCCCGGGTGATCAACTCTTCGAAGTGCTGGGCCTCGTGATGGATGCTGGCGGCGAGGATTCCGGGGCTCCTATCTTCCCGCGCCGCCGCGAAGACCTTTCTCAAGATGACAACAGTGCCGTCGGGATAAGTTCCCGAGGCCGTCTCCTGCAAGTCCCATTTGCCCCCCAAATAATGAGTGAGCCCATCGGACCCCTGGATTTCCCGGTAATCCTCGGTTCCATATTGGAATTCAGGCTTCCAGCGGACAGTCAAACCTCCGGCCCACTCTCCAAGGCCCTTCGGGTCCTTGGGTCTGATCGTGGGATTCATGGGTTTTCCAGGATTTAAGCGGTAATATTTCTCAGTCAGCTCAATAGCCAGGGAAAACTGATCGCGCATTTCCCGTTCGCGTTTAAGCACCTCTTCCGTTTCCGCGAGGGTCTCTTCCTTCTGAAACTTTGCCTTGGCCATCTCGCGTCTACCCGAGGCTTCCAGCATCTTCTTTTCCGCCGCGAACCCCGCTTGGATGGCATCCATAATTTCCGTTTTCTGCACTGCATCGGCCGTGCAAGCGCCAAAACGCGATTCCCCGCAGGGGGCAGACCAAACGACGGCAGGGAAAATCAAGGCTGCGGCAAGAAATTTCACGGAACGACCTCGAACTTCACCGTGTTGGACTCCAAGCGGCCGAGATGCAAAGGAAGGGACTTTTGGTAACTTTGAATCTGTCTCTCGCGGGACAAGCCGAATTTAATCCCTGATTGAATTTCATTTTCAGTTGGGGGAGAGGAGGGCCGGTCTTCGTAAACAAGCCTGAGCCGATAGGTTCCACGACGGTTGAAATCAAGATCCGTCCGAAGGTCCCGAAACAGGTTGGAACCCGGATTTCCCGGCCGACTGACGATGGTCTCTCCCGGGTTCAGCGTTAGCGAAAGATGGGCGTTCGCCTGCCCGGCAGCTTTAATCCTTTCAAATTCATCGCGCTTTTGGCCTTCGGTCCAATTTTTAGGAAAATGGTACTCGGTAAAACTAAGGCTTCCCCCGAATGAGAAAGGGGCCGGTAGCCGCGTCTCTTTCCCTTCAGAAGTTAGTAGATAGAATTCGTAAGGGCCGTTCTCAATTCCCGTTTTAATGAAGGAATAAGGCATTTCAATTAGGACAATGGCCTCCCTGCCGACATTCTGCACTTCAAGCCGATAGCGGAATTTTTCGCCTTTCCGAATAATCGTCTTCTCCGGAATCAACGTCAACTTCAGCCTCCGCCCGACCGCCACGGGCTTCCATTTCACCGGAGGAGGCAAAACCAATTCCTTCCGGTCCAAAATTTCCTGCTTGTCCTCCGCCACCAAAGTGGGGATTTGAGAAAGCATCATGGCCTTTTGCTCGCCGGAGAGCTTGGGATCGTTCAAAAACTCATCCCGCCATTGTTTTTCACTAAGGTTCTTGAAGGCGCCGGTCTTTCCCTGCTCCGGCTGGGGAGTCTCAACCCGCCTGCATGAGCAGACAAGGAAGAGGATGAACAAAAGGGACCGGGAAATGAGGCAATTATTATTCATTGGAATTCAAATCTATTCACCGGCCTAGCGTCCAGAGTATACCCCCCCAGCCCCATTTCCGCAACACGTTGCTGCCCCCCCTTGAAATTTCCCGGCTCCGGGGTCATACTGGGGGTATGAGAACACCCCTTCTCCTGCTTCTCCTCCTGTCGGCGGCCCCGGTCCGCGCCCAAAGCGTCTGCTATTTCAACTCTCGCGATAAGGTCGTGGACCTCATCAAGCCCTATTGCAACACGGGAACGATGGTCTTCTACTCGGTCAGCGCCAACTACGACATTTCCTGCGGAATCGCCAACACCTTCAACTACTTCGGCAAGCTGTGCCAGGACCCCTGCAAGTCGGCCTTGAAGGGCATCGTCAATTATCCCGCGACCAAGGGCAAGATCGTGGTCTTCGGTCCCAGCCTGTTGCCGCTCGGAGGCAATAATTCCAAGTGGGCCTTCGCCGAGTACTCGGGCTCCTGCGGAGAACTGCGGGCCAGCCTCACCGGCGGCAAGCGCTCAGAACTCTCTCCCATCACCGACGACGACCTCATCAAGGCCGGCGCCGACCCGAAATAGCCCTCAGCCCTTCGCGCCCTCCCAATCCTTCCGGGTCATTCCGTATTGAAACTCGTCCCGGATTTCCATGCCCCGGCGCAGGAAGCCCCGCAGGACCCCCTCCCGGCGCATCCCAAGACGGCGCAGGAGCCGGGCCGACCGGGCGTTTTTGACCCAGCAGGTGGCCTGGACGCGATGCGCGCCGCGCTCGAAGGCCCAGTCCCGGAGCGCGCGGGCCGCCTCGGCCGCGTAGCCTCGGCCCCAAAAATCCGGGTGTAGGCCGTAGCCCAATTCCCCGACCCCGCCATGGGGCCAGCGTAGGTCGATGCCGCCGATCCACCGCCCGTCCTTGCGGCGCAGGATCGCGAAATCCGTCCGATGCGCGGGCGGCTTGCCCCACCGGGAGACGGCCCTCCGGACGAAAACGCGGGTGTCGGCCACGCTTTCCGGCTTCGGGAAACCGGCGGTGACCCAGACCTCCGGCCGCCGGGCGTAATCATAGTAGGCGGCCAGGTCCGAGGGCCGGATCGGCCGCAGGATCAGGCGGCGGGTTTTCAGCGCGCGGCGGACGGGCTTCACGTAAACGCCTCCGAGCGATTCATCGCGCAATATGATATATCTTATCCACCATGATGATGAGATCAGGCAACCCGGCGTTGAATCAGGACATATTCCTTTCGGAGCGTTCCTTCGACAGGGGCGACGCGATGACGATCCAGGGCACGGTCAACAAGACCGCCCTGACCTTGTTCATCCTGACGGCGGCGGCGATGTTCGTCTGGAACCGCGCCTTCACGGGGCAGTCCGTGCAGGGCCTGATGCTGGGCGGCGCCATCGGGGGCTTTATCGTCGCCATGGTCACCATCTTCAAGAAAACCGCCGCCCCGATCACGACCCCGATTTACGGCCTGCTCGAGGGCCTGTTCCTGGGGGGCTTGTCCGCCCATATGGAGGTCCGCTATCCGGGGATCGTCCTCAACGCGGTCGGCTTGACCCTCGCCTGCCTGTTCGCGCTCCTGGCGGCCTACAAATCGCGCCTCATCCCGGTGACGGAGAACTTCAAGCTGGGCATGGCCGCGGCCACCGGGGGCATCATGATCCTCTACCTGGTGAACATGGTGATGGGCTTCTTCGGCTCGCGCATCGGCTTCATCCACGAGAGCGGGCCCATCGGAATCGCCTTCAGCCTCTTCGTCGTGGGGCTGGCGGCCTTCAACCTGGTGCTGGACTTCGACTTCATCGAGCAGGGAGCCGGCGCCGGGGCGCCCAAATACATGGAGTGGTACGGCGCCTTCGGCCTGGTCGTGACCTTAGTCTGGCTCTACATCGAAATCCTGCGGCTTCTGGCCAAACTCCAGGACCGCCGCCGCTAAGGTGGGGCGCTAACCCGCGAAATCGGCGGCCGTGAGCCAAACGGCCGCCCCGAAGCCTCCGACATAGTGGATTTCGACCGGCTCCAAACGGTAGAGGGCGAAATCCCCCAATTGGCTCCAAGCCCGGGCTTCCAGGTGGGCCTTCAGGTATGATGCGCGGACTTCGGAGAGTTCCTCTTCTCCGACGGCGGCCACCGGCCCCAGAAGCGTGACCCGCGGGCGGCTCAAGGCTTGGCTCGCCTCCCCTTCGGAGGCGACCAACAGGGATGACTTCGGCTCCTTGCGGAGGTTTTGGGCGTGGGCCGACAAAGCGCTGAAAAAGAAGACGGGGCGGCCCCGCTCGTCCGGAGCGTAGGGGGCCAAAGACCCGTAGGGCCAGCCGGGTTTGCGCGAAGAAACGGTGGAGAGAGTCCCCAGACGGCCGGCTTGCACCAGCTCCCGGGCCGCGGCGGCAAGTTCCTTAGGAGTCAACGAGACCACTTTTCATGGCTGGGGCATTCCTCCATCGGAAGCCTTGGGTATTTCGGGAAATAGGGATCCGCGGTGGAACGCTCGCAAAGATACAGGAGAACTCCCCCCTTGGTCCGGACCCGCCGGGCCGAGCGGCAATCGGCGCAAAGGCCGGCCCGCTTTTTCTCGACGGTGATCCGGGCGGAGACCTCGGCTTCCAGGCAGTCCCGGCACAGGCAATCCTTGGGATTGCCGGTCAAAGACATCACCGCCGGAAGCTCGGCGCACCAACAAGTTTTGCGCCCTTGAGCCAGCCCGCAATCGACCGGCGATCCGCACTTGAGGCAGGAGTTCTTGCTCACGAGGCCGCCGAGACCGCGCCGGAGACCGGATCGATTTTCAGGGGCGCGGCCCCGGGCGGAACCCGCAGAAGGCGCCAATCCCCGGAAGTGGTCGGAGCCCGGCTCCCCCCCTCAATCTGGCCGTTGACCCGCCGTTCGATGACGTATCGGTGGAGCAACCGCCGGGCGGCATACTTCAGTTTGGAACGGTAAGGGACCACGTTGTCGCCGGAGGTCATGACCCCGACTTCGTAGGATCCGTCCCGGATGACGGCGCCCGCCCTCCGGTAGGGGTTGACCCGCAGGAAGAACCGCTCCGGCCCGCCGTAGAAAATGAGAATGTGGTGCTCCGTCGAATTTTCCACGCTGATGAGGGACAATCCCGGAAGGCCGGAGGGACCCGCGTCCAAGCCGCCGGGAGGAGACTCCTCCGCGGCCTTGAACGCCTCGGCGCTCTTGACCATGGCCTGCTCCCGGGCCTCGACCCCGGCGGGCTCCTCCGGGAAACCGTCGGCCACCAAAGTCAGGATGAAAAGGCTTTTGTTGGGGGACTCTCCCGCGTATTGCTTGGCCGCCTCATCCAATCCGGAAATCATCTCGTTTCGAAAAGAATCTCCGGGGGGCGGGGGCCCCAGTTCCGCGATCTGGAAAGCCCCCAACTCTACGAGGGCCGGAAAATTTTTCTTAGCCACGGCGTTTCTCAACGCCCCTCGGACCCCCGCGTCCACTCGGGTCTTGGCGGCCGGATCGACGGAGCCGCGCAGGAGCGGGCGGATCCGCCGCACAGCGGATTCGACGTCCAGGTTCAAATCGGAGACCGCCCAATCCAAAGCCAGAGCGTCCCTCACGGCCGCCAGCCGCCGGACTTCCAGAAGGGGATAATCGGGACCCTTTTCCCCGTTGAGGGCTTGTACGAGGGCGTTGGATTGCAGGATCGGATCCTTGTGCTCCTTGCGGATTCGCTCCGCCGCTGCGGAATCCACCCCGGTCCACAAATCCGGAGGTTGGCGGAACGCTCTCCGGCGCCAAGCGTCGAGCGCTTTTTGCTGGGCCTGGTCCAAATAACCGTCGGCGGCCGGGTATTTCTTTTCCGCGGCGGCTTTGCCCGCCTCGCTTTCCAGTAGGGCCGCCAAGCGGCTGAGGGCCTCTTCGGCCCGCGGACCCTGCACCCGTTCGTAGAAGGACAGCGCGGAGTTCATCAGGTTTCGATTCACGCGGCCCGCGCCCTCGGCCTCCTTGGCCAAGCCCAGCCAGCAATCGTCCCTCAAACCCGGAATCGCCTCCCGGTCGGCGTGCGAAATCTTGGGAGTTTCCCAAGCCGCCTCAAAATGAGCCAGGGCCGCCCCATGGGCTCCCGCCGCCGCCAGCCGACGGCCCGCGGCCATCAACTTCTCGGCCGGTTCCCGGGCCAGCGCCGAGGACAGCTCCCGTTCCCAAGGGCTGAGGGTGGCCGCCTCGATGAACAATTCGGCGCCCTCGAGCTCCTTGCCGGCCTCGATGAGCTCCTTTTGCCGCTTCAACAGCACGGCCGACCAATCGCGGACCAACTGGATCGAGGAGATGTCGTCCCGCCGCAAGGGCTCGGCCAGCACCATGCCCACCAGCCGCCGGGAGGAATCCAGACGGCCGCCCTGAATCTCCTTTTGGGCCCAGGAATGAAGGGAATGTCCGGCGGACCTCCGAAGCGAATCGTCCTCCAGCGCAAGGATTTCCCTCCAAGTCGAATCGCCCGATTCCATATCCCCCGCCGCGGCCGCTGCGCGCAAGGCTGATTGAAGAAGCCAGCCCAGCGTCTTGCGGGCTTCCTTCAACTCCCCCTCGTCCTTCGGCTCCGCCGCGATCTTGCGGCAAAGCGCCAACGCCTCGAAGAGCTTGCCCGCCTGCTCGGCCTTTCGGACCTGGGTGACCCGCGGATAAGGATCGGCTTCATGCGGCATCCCCGACTCCATGGCCCCCTCCATCTCCGCCTGAAGGCTCATCCGCATCGCCCGATTCTGCCAATAGAAAAAGGCCATCCCCAGAAGCCCGATCCCCGCCGCCAGCTTCATCCGAAATTTAATCGACTCGAAATCCATCAGCGAGATTGTACAATACGGTGCCAGGTATCCACTTTCTTAACTTTCTCCAAGGAATGTTTAGAAAGTGGATACCTGGCACCAAAGATGAAAGAACTTTTTAGAAAGCATTTCGGGGTGGAGGTCAAATCGGCGGTTCCAATGAGGGCCGACGGGTCGGCGCGGAAGCTATTTCGACTGACGGGCGGGGGCAGGACCGCGGTCGGGGCGGAAAACGCCGATCTCAAGGAGAATCGAGCCTTCCTGGGCTTCTCTAGGCATTTCCGAAAGGCGGGCCTGCCCGTGCCGGAAATCTACGCCGAGGACGCCGAAAAGGGAATCTACCTGGAAGAGGACCTCGGAGACATGACCTTGTTCCGGTTTCTCAACGAGAACCGCAGCCCCGGCGGGCCCGCAGAGGCGGTGGTGAAGGTCTACCGCAAGGCGGTGGCGCTTTTACCCAAATTTCAGGTAAAGGCCGGCCAGGGCCTGGACTACTCCCTCTGCTATCCCCGCCCCGCCTTCGACAAGCAATCCATGGCCTGGGACCTGAATTATTTCAAGTATTACTTCCTGCGACTGGCGAAAATACCCTTCGATGAGCAGGCCCTGGAGAACGACTTCAAAAAATTCGCCGATTTCCTCCTGGAATCCCCCCGAGACTACTTCCTGTACCGCGACTTTCAATCCCGCAACATCATGGTCAAAGACGGCGAGCCTTGGTTTTTGGACTACCAAGGAGGCCGCAAAGGCGCCCTCCCTTACGACATCGCCTCCCTGCTGTTCGACGCCAAAGCCGATCTCTCCTTCGGTCTCCGGGAGGACCTGCTCGACGCCTACCTGGCGGCCCTGGGCGAGCACGCCAAGGTGGACCGCAAAGCCTTCCTCCGCCACTATCCGGGGTTCGTCTACATCCGCATCATGCAGGCCATGGGCGCCTACGGCCTTCGCGGGTTTTACGAACGCAAAAGCCTGTTCCTGCAAAGCATCCCCTACGCGGTCCGCAACCTGGAATATCTCCTTCTGACCACCGAACTTCCCATCAAGGTCCCCGCGCTCATGGAAGTGTTCCGTCGGCTGGTCGGCTCCTCTTATCTCCGACAGTTCGGCAACGCCTCCCTCAAGCTCACCGTCCGCGTCAACAGCTTCTCCTACAAAGGGGACCTGCCTCAGGACCCCACCGGCCACGGCGGGGGGTTCGTCTTCGACTGCCGCGCCTTGAGCAACCCCGGGCGGGACGCGAGCCTGGCGGAATTCACCGGCAAAGACCCCGAGGTGTCTTCCTTCCTCGAAACCGACCCCTTGGTGGGGGCTTTCCTGAAAAACGCCCTCGCCCTGGTCGACCAAAGCGTGGAAAGCTACCGCAAGCGGAACTTCACCGATCTGCTGGTTTCCTTCGGCTGCACCGGGGGGCGCCACCGCTCGGTCTATTGCGCCGAGCGCCTGGCGGCGCATCTTCGCGAGAAGAACGAAGTCGGAGTCGAGTTGCGCCACCAGGCGCTGGACAACGCGGCATGAAAGCCATGATTCTGGCGGCTGGGATCGGCTTGCGCTTGAAGCCGCTGACCGACAAGACCCCCAAGGCTCTCATCAAGATCGGGGAAAAAACCATGCTGGAACTTGTCCTGGCCCGGCTTGTCCGGGCCGGCGTCAGTTCCGTTGTGATCAACCTTTTTCATTTGGCCGACCAAGTTCAAGAATTTTTAAACAAGAAGGCCCCCTTCCCCGTTCCGATCACGATCTCAAAAGAACGGGAGCTTCTTGATACGGGCGGCGGCCTGAAAAAAGCCGCCCCGTTTTTTGACGACGGCCAACCCTTCTTCGTGCACAACGTGGACGTGCTTTCCGACATCGACCTGGACGCGATGTACCGCCACCACCTGGCCCATCCCGCCCTGGCGACTTTGGCCGTCCAGAAACGGCCCTCCTCCCGGGCCCTGCTTTTCGATTCCCAGGGGCGCCTCTGCGGCCGGCAGGGAAAATCCGCGCCGGAGTGGGCGGGCCGCCCGAAAGCCGGGGCCAAGCCCCTGGCCTTCTCCGGAATTCATGTCGTGTCCCCGGAATTGTTTCCCAAGATGACCGAGAGCGGGATTTTCCCGATCATGGAGGCCTACCTGCGCCTGGCCGGGGAAGGGGAAACCATCCGCGCCTTCAACGCCGGCGGCGCGGCGTGGAACGACATCGGCACCCCGGCGCGCCTCGAGGAGGCCCGCCGGACCTATTTAAGGACGGAGCAGTAGACCTCAATATAGTTCTTCCGGCACATCGCCTTGAGCCTCTTGGTCGCCTCGGGGTCTTTGAAGTTAATCACCAAGGGGTAACACCCCGGCCACCCGTAATCGAGGGCGCAGACCCGTGTCCATGCCTCCCGGGCCTTCTCCTCGGATTTCTCCACCCCTTCTCCGACGAAGTACAATTGCCCCAACGGCACGCATTGGTTCGTGTGAGAGTCGCAGGCTCTGCGCATCAGCTCGAAGGCTTTCTCGAGAGATTTCTCCGCGCCGTTTCCGGCTCTGTACGCCCTCGCCGCCTCGGCGCAGGCGCCGCCGTTGCGCAGGTCGCACCCCTTTAAATTGAAGTGGAGCGCCAGGGAAGGGCTTTTGACCGGGACATACGCTCCCCTCTCATATTCCTTTGCCAGTTTTTCGCATCCCGCCCAATGCCCCGCTTCGCATGAGCGGCGCAGCGCTTCAACGGCGGCGAAGGGTTTGCTGCTGAGCAGTTCGTCCCCGACGGTAAAGCACATCTGGGGATCGGCACGGCATTTCTTGAGCGAATCCGCCTTGGGGCCGGAGAAGAGTTTCTCCAACTCCGGCAGGGCCTCCGCGTCGCCGCCCAACCACCGCTCCATCCGGGAGGCCTCCCGCTCCTTGGAATCCAACGACTTAAAGGAATCGCAGGAGCTTAAATCCCGTCCCCGGCAAGCCAAACCGTACAAAAGCCTGGCGCGCGGCCAATCCCGGGGCAACTGCCCCCCCCGTTCAAAGAATTCGCCGGCGCTCTTGCACGCCGCGGCGGCCCCCTTCAGGCAGGCGACCTGAAGGAATTGACCGATCCTGGGCCAATGTTCCGCCGGAATGGAAACGGAGCCGTAGCTGTAGTCGGTCCGAATCCAACGAGCCACGGACAGGCAGGCGTTCGCGTCCGCCCGAGCGGCGCACGCCAGCCGCGCCAGTTCCATCGCGCCCCCGTAATCCGATTGGAGGCCGAGGGCCTCCCCGGCCTTGTAACAATCTTGGCCGTCGGAGCCGAGCCGGCAGGCGATTTCGTAATTGAACACCGAGCGCCGCCGGTCGGAATCCTTAATCGCGTAAGCCAAGCCAGCGCAACCTTTGGCATTCCCTTCCCCGCATTTCACTCGATCCGAATCATACGATACATACCCACCGGTGTTTGGCACGGCCGCCATTTCCTTCAACTCATCAGAGACCGGCAGGACCCCGCCCTCCTTATCCAGAGCGAGGATCGAGTTCAATGCCGGGGCCCGGCCCTGGGCGAGTTCCTCCTTGGCCTTTTTTACCTCGGCCACAGGAAACTTTCCCGCCAGAGCCTTGTAAGCGGCCAGGAATGCGTCAACGGCGGCGGCCTTTTGCTCAGGGCTCTTGAGCTTCAAGCCGAGATAGCCCTGCAAGGAGAAATAATCGTCCAGCAGCCGCAGGTCCTGTTCCAGCTCGCGGTCCGCGTAGCCCTCCCAAGCGGCGCAGGCCTCCTTGGCCTTTCCGGCGTAAGGATTGTCCTTCTTGGCCTGGGCTAGGCGGCACCAAGCCGACATTTTGTCGAAGGCCGCAGCGGACTTGGAACGCTCCAAGGTCACGGCTTCCTCCAAAAGCCGCTCCAACTCAACATCGACCTCCCGATAGCTCCCCGTGGCGCCGCCTAGGTCGGGGAGGTTGGTACGGGCTAGGCGCTCGACCTTTCCGAATGCTATGTCGGTGGGGGGCCGCGCGGCCCGCGCCATGGCCGCCAGGTCGGGCCCGGTCTCCTTGGCCCCGCTGGCCAAGGCCCCCGCCACGCTCCCGTTGGACTCGGGAGTCTGCTGGCGGTCCCGCAATAAAGCTTGGAGAGCCCGGCGCGCGTAGTCCACGGCCTCGGCGGCGGTGACGGAGCCGTCCCCATTAGAGTCGCCCCAGCCCCGCAGAGCGCCCAACAGCAGGTAGCTGAAGGCCGGACGCTCGGAGCCCGGCAGAGGGCCGGCGAATTGGTCCGTCTTGCCGGCCGTCAGGACCACGGCGTTGGCGGGCAGGGTCCCCGCGGTCTGCACGGCGATGAGCGGTTGAAGGCCCGGAACCAAAGCCGCGCCCTCGGCGGTGCGTCCGCTGAAGCAGGCGTCGAGCACCGCGACCGTTTTCCCCTGTTTTCCCTTGCCGAGAAGGGCGAGGAGTTCAGTCTGGCCGAGGCTCCGGGCGAAGAGGCTGGAGGCCCGCTGTTGGGCGTCGACTCCGACGAGGATTCCTTCCTTGCCGTCCTTTCCGGGAGCGCCGTGGCCGATGAAGACGAACCACAAAGTTCCCCCCGGTTCGACCGCGGCCGCCGCCCAGGAGGCCGCGTCGCGCAGTTCTTCCAAGGTCGCCTCGTTGTCGCGGATCAGGCGAACCTTTTCGGCGGGGAGTCCCCGGGTCTTGGTCAGATACAACTGCCAGTCCTCGGCGCTCCGGGAGGCGCCGGGCACGGGGGGAACGAAGGCGTAACGCTCCACGCCGACGACCACCGCCGCGTCGCCGGGATGGGCGCCCTGGGAGGGGGCGGAGACGGAGAGGTCGGGCCAGGGGGCGGCGAACGAAGAAAATAGAAACAACGGAATCAAGGCAACGGAAATAAAGTTCATGACGGAAATTATAGAATACGGTACCGATGAAAGAACAGGTGACTGCGCCCGCCGGGCACGCCGGCGGGCTGCCATGGGTCCGCATCCGCTCGGCTTCCTCCGGGCCGCATCTCTACAAGCGCATGCTCGGCGCCGTGGACCCCAAGGCGCGTCCGGGGGATTTGGTCGCGGTCTACGACAAGACCGACGCCCCCTACGGCGTCGCCATCTACAATCCCAAGAGCCTGATCAGCCTCCGGCTTCTCTCCCGGGGCAAAGCCGATTTCGACGCCGACAGCTTCTTCGCCGACCGCCTAGGCGCCGCCGTCGCCCTGCGGCGGGACGTGCTGGGCTTGGACAAGACCACCGACGCCTACCGCCTGGTCCACGACAACGGCGACGGCCTGGGCGGGTTGGTGGTGGACCGCTACGGGGACTTCATCGTCCTGGAATTCTATTCCCTCGGGATGTTCCGCCAGGCCGACCGCATCGAGTCCGTTCTCAAAGGCTTCTTCCCGAACGCCCGCTTCGTGCGCCGGGCCAGCGAGCACACCCAGAGTATGGAAGGCTTCCGCCTGGGCGCCCAGGCTCCCGCCCGCGCCCGCATCCGGGAAAACGGGGTGCTCTTCGAGGCGGACCTGGCGGGAGGGCACAAGACCGGATTTTTCTGCGACCAGCGCGACAACCGCCTGGCCGCCGCCGCCTGGGCCAAGGGCAAAAAGGTCCTGGACATCTGCGGGTTCACCGGGGGATTTGCCCTCTACGCCAAGATCGTGGGCGGGGCGGAGGAAGTCACCACCGTGGAGCTCGACCCAGAGTCCTCCGAGCTGGCCCGCAAGAACTCCAACATCAACAACGCCCGGATCAAGACGGTCTGCGCGGACGCCTTCCCCTACATGCGCCAGGCCGTGGCCAACAAGCAGACCTACGGCCTGATCATCGTGGACCCCTATAAGCTCATCGCCAACCGGGAAGGCTGGGCGCTGGGCCGCCAGAAGTACATCGACTTCAACAAGCTGGCCCTGGCCCTGCTGGAACCGGGCGGCCTGCTGATCACCTGCTCCTGCTCCGGCATGCTTGCCTGGGACGAGTTCCAGGCCATCGTCCGCACGGCGGCCGGGGCCTCCGGCCGACGCTTCCAGATCCTCCGCAAAAGCGGCGCCGGGGCGGACCATCCGGTGGCGGCCGATCATCCCGAAGGGGAATATTTGAAGGTGATCTGGGGACGGGCTCCTTAAGCCCGGCCATTCACGCCCGGCCTGCCGGGCGTCCTCCCTGCTGTTTGTTCCGTTGCTAGTTCCGTTGGTATTTCCGTTGCATTCGTCGTCTTTGTGCCCAAAAACGTCTGCGGCGACCCCTCCGAAACCTTCACCCGCTACGCCGCCGGCCTCGCCCGCAAGGAGCGCCTTTCCCCCGATGCCGCCAAGGACGGCGGCGGACTTAGGGCCCAATTAATCCAGGGGCTCCTTGAGCAGGGCGTCCGAGGACGAGTCTCCCGAAGAACTTTCACCACCAGCGGGAAAATCCCCCCCGGCTGCCGGTCATGCCTGCGGGGCCGCGGAAGCAATCTCTGCCTGACGACCCTCTGCAACAAAAACTGCTTCTTTTGTTTCAATCCCAAACCCCGCAAGAAAGGCATGAGCGTGCATGGCCGCCCGGCCGAGACCGCGGAGCAGGCCGTCGAAATCTTAAAGGAAGCGGACGTGGTCAGCGTGGGACTCAGCGGCGGGGAGCCCCTCTTGGACCCGGCCGCGACCCTGGAAACGGCGCGCGCGATCAAGGCCAAGATGGGCGCCAAAATGCGCCTGGATCTCTACACCAACGGCGACTTATTGACGCCCGCCCTCGCCCAAGCGATCAAGGAGGCCGGCATCAACGGGCTCCGGATCAATCTGGCCGCCCGGGACTACGATCCCGCGCCGGTGCGCCTGGCTTTGGGAGCGGGCCTCCCCGCCGAGGTGGAAATTCCGGCCGTGCCCGAGCACGAGGCCCGCGTCAAACTTCTGATGGAAGAACTCGACGAGATGGGCGCTCCGCACCTCATCCTCCACGAACTCTTCGCGTCCGCCCAAAATCTGGATTCGTTGAAGGAAAAAGGACTCAAGGGAAAGGACGACCAGGATGATCCCAAAAACCTCACCTGGGCCCCCGTGGCGGGCAGCGAGGAAACCGCCTACCGCTTGATGGCCTACGCCCAAGGCCGGGGTTTTCGCCTATCGGTCTATTACTGCTCCTGCGGTACCCAGGAGTGGATCGCCGAGAACGCCCTTCGCCGCCGCCGCTACCAGCAAAAAGGCGGTTGAGGCCCCTTCGAGCGGGGACGCCGGGACTTCGGCGCCCGCCCCATCGAGCACACGAAACCGTTGGCGTGGGAGGGAATCCGCCCGAAGGGCGGAAAGAGTTCCGTCAGATGGGTTTTAAGGTCCGCGGTCTTTTTTTTGGGCATTTCGATCCTCAAGCTCCTCCAGAACCTTCAATGCAACGCCGTTGCCATAATTGGAACTAACGTTGCGTCTTTTTCGTCTCAAGATGATGATGGCGGAAACCCTCTATCGCCCCCCGGACATGGAGGAGTTCCGCTCCTGGCTCTCCCACCACAAGGACATGCGCTTGCGGCGCAAGCTCATGACCGAAGAGGAAGCGGTCCGCCAATTCGTCAAGTCCGGGAAATACCTTGGTTTCGAGCTTTACGGCACCGTCCGATGCCCGCTTTCAATCGTCCGGGAGATCATCCGCCAAGGCCCCTCGCACCTGCGCCTGGCCGGACAAGGCCTCATGGACGTGGATCTGCTCCTGGCCGCGGGCCTGGTGGACGCCATGGACATCACCTATGTCGGCTACGAGGCCTACGGAATTTCCCCGATCCTGCGGCGGGCGGTGGAAAAAGGGGGCCTGCGCTTGGAGGAATGGTCCAACGGGGCGCTCGCCTGGAGGATGAAGGCGGCCGCCATGGGCATTCCGTTTCTCCCCGCCCGCTCGATGCTGGGGACCGACACGATGAAATACAGCCGGGCCAAAATGATTAAAGACCCGTTCACCGGCATAAAATTGGCGCTGCTGCCAGCCCTCATCCTGGATTGCGGCGTCATCCACGTCCACCGCGCGGATGTCTACGGAAACTGCCAGCTCGACGGGATCACCGGCTTCGCCCTGGAAATGGCCCGGGCCAGCCGCCGGGTCATCATTTCCGCCGAGGAGATCATCGAGACCGAGGAGATTCTCAACCGCCCCGAAAAAACGGCCATCCCGTTCTACCTGGTCGACGCGGTGGTCCATGCCCCCTACGGAGCCCACCCCGGGGAGACCTGCTACCTTTACCGCCGCGACGAACCCCACATCCGCGCCTATCTGGACTCCATAAAAACCGAGGAAGGAACCAGCGCCTACCTCGACAAATACGTCTATTCGGTGAAATCCCACCAGGATTACCTCGCCAGGCTGGGCAATGACCACCTGAACTCGCTCCTCGCGAAAAAACGCTTATGACAGAGGCGGGGTACTCCTCCACGGAAATCCTGGTCTGCGCCGCCGCGCGCCTGATGCGACGAAGGACCACGGTGTTCATCGGCACCGGACTGCCCATGCTGGCGGCCGCCTTGGCCAAACGGCTCTACGCCCCCGAGCTTCTTCCCGTCTTTGAGTTCGGCGGCATCGGCTCGACGCTCGATGAGCTTCCCTTGGGCGTCGGAGAATCTCGCACCTTCGACCGCGCCTTCGCCGCGCTGGGCATTTGCGACGTCATGGAGACGGCCCAACGCGGCCTGATCCACGACGGATTCCTGGGAGGGGCCCAAATCGACCCGCACGGCAACCTCAACACCACGGTCATCGGCTCCCACCAATCCCCGAAAGTCCGCCTTCCGGGCTCCGGCGGGGCCAACGAGGTCGGCTCCTTTTGCCAGCGCACGGTCATTATCATGAAACAGGACCGCCGCAAGTTCGTCAAAAAACTGGATTTTCTCACCACCCCGGGCTTTCTGACCGGGCCCGGGGCGCGGGAAAGAGCGGGCCTTCCGGCCGGGACCGGACCCTATAGGGTGGTCACCGACATGGCGGTCTATGATTTCGATCCGACCGGCAAGCGCATGCGCCTGATCTCGCTTCACCCCGGGGTGGCGTTGGAGAAGGTGAAAGCCGAGACGGGCTTCCCCTTGAAAATCCGCCGACCCCTCGGCCTTACGCCGCCCCCCACCCCGCTGGAGCTCTCCACCCTGAGGGACAAGGTGGACCCCGGCCGGATCTTCCTGCGCGAGGCGTAGCGCGCTCGAAGGCTCAATTTGTATAAAGGGGTGCGATGACCGAATACTCCGGCGCGGCCGGCTTGAATTTTTTCGAGGAAGACCGCCTGGTTCGAGGCATCGTGGCGGCGCGGCTTCCGGCCGCGGACCGGGACGCCGCCCTCAAGCGCCTCTCCGAGTTGGGCGCCCTGTGCGGCGGGGAACTCAACCGCCTGGTGGAGGCCGCCCATAAGGACGGGCGCTGGCCCGAGCTCAAACGCTACGACCGTTGGGGCAACAGGATCGATGAAGTCGTCTATTGCGCCGAGCAAAAGGAGGCTCGGAGGCTTTCGCTTTTGGCCGGCCCCCTGCCCCCGACCCCCCTGTTGGAACGGATGACCAAGGCCTATCTCCTCAATCAGAATGGAGAGGGAGGCGTGACCTGCCCCTTGGCCATGACCGACGGCCTCGTCCAACTCTTGGAGAGCCACGGGACGCCGGAACAGCGAAAACGCTGGCTGGGACTTCTCCATGACCCCAACACCTCCACCCCGCTGACCGGAGGACAGTTCGTCACGGAGAAACAGGGCGGCAGCAATGTCTCGGAAAACGAGGCGAGCGCCGTCCCCTCCGGGGACGGCACATGGCGCCTGACCGGCCTGAAATGGTTCTGCTCCAACCCCGGGGAGCTATGGGTGACCACGGCCAAGCCCGTGGGATCCACGGCCGTGGCGCTTTTTCTGGTCCCGCGCCGCCTTCCCGGCGGCGGGCTCAACGAGTGCCACATCCTTCGCCTCAAGGATCTCACCGGCACGCGGGGAAAGGCCACCGCCGAGGTGGAATACCGCGGCGCCTACGCCGAGCTCATCGGCCGCCCCTCCCGGGGCTTGGCGATCTTATTATCGACCGTCCTCAAGGTTTCCCGCCTCCATGTGGCCGGGGCCGCCTTGGGCATGATCCGGCGGTCCTGGGTCGAGGCCGGCCTTTACGCCCGCTCCCGCGTCGTCACCGGGCGGACCGCCGCGGAGATTCCCGCGGTGAGAGCCTCCCTGACCGTCCTCGAAGACCTCCTTTTGCCCGCGACCTTGGCCTTTTTCGAGGAGCTGGACCTTTTGGAAAAGGAAAATTCAGCCGCCGACGTCCTGGTCCCCCTCCTTAAGATCGGGGTCTCCCAAGCCGCGACCATGGCCGTCCGCGAGGCCCGCTTGGTGCTGGCGGGTAACGCGACCTTGCGGGACTTTTCAATCCTGCCGCGCCTGAGCGAGGACGCGATCATCCAGGAAATCTGGGAAGGCACCCATCCGATCCTGGCCGGGCATGCGCTCAAAGCCCTGCGCCGGCCCGCCAGCGGCCAGGCCTTCTCCCGCCTTTTGGATCAGGCCGGAAACCGCGGGCCCGCTCCGGCGCGGGCCGTGTTGGCGGATTTGCGCAAAAAGCTCGACGCGCGGGTGGCCGCGCTCCGGGCGGCCCCCACCGAGGAGCCGGAGGACGCGGTGGCCCTGTGCCTGCTGGCCTACCGGACCCTCGGGACGGCTTTGCTCCTGCGGGAGGCCGGCGGCCCCCTGGACGCCGAGGGGAGCTTGAGCCGCGCCGCCGCCCGCCTCGCCTAAACTCGGCGCCCCTCCCCGGACTGGTCCCTTCGTTGCGTTCTTTTCCGTCGGACGCGGGGGAGGCGGTTATGGTCATCACAAAAATCGAATTGAGCGAGGCGGAGCGGGACGCCTTGTTGGGGGTTCTCCGGGACCGGTTGGGGACGATGCGCGAGCAGGTCCACCACTCGGACACCTCGACCTTCCGGGAAGAGTTGAAGGCCGAGGCCGCCCTGCTTCAAGTCCTCATCGCCAAGCTCTCGATTTAGGAAGTAGGACTTTAGGCCCACCTGATTCCGGGCCCTAGGCCCCTGTTTTTTCAGGGCCCTAGGGCCCACACTATTTGCATGAGCGGCCGGATTGGGCTGCGGGCTTGGCGAAGCGGACTGCTGGCCCTTTTTTGCTCGATCATCCCCCTCTCCTCCCCGACCGCCGCCCCCTCCGCTTCCGCCCCGGCCCTGGCTCCCGCCGCGACCTTCGTTTGGAGCGCCCTGCAGGCCCTCAAGCGGGACGCGGCGCTTCCCGGGGCCTCCAAGGACGAACTCCGGGGCCGATTTCAATCACTCGAACGGAAGCTTTCTGACGGAACCGTCCCTCCGGAAGAAGCCGCCCGGCTTCTTCCGGAAATGGAAGGCCTCCGCCGCCTCCTGGCGCCGGAGGGTGAAGCCCCCGCCGGGGTCCTGACCGGAATCAAGACGGGACGAAACCGATTTTCTCTGGAAGCCGCGGCCGCCGATCCGGGCCTGGCCTCCCGTTATTTCGACGGGGGCTCCGCCCCCCTCCCGGCCCCGGCCGTCCGCCTTCCCCCGCCCGCCTCCGACCTCCGCATCCCGGTCCCCGGAGCGGGGAAAGACGGCGGGGACGGGGTGGTGTTCATTTCCAAGCGCGTCGCCCGGCTCCCCGGAAGCAACGGGCGCGCGGCCTCCCACGAGGTCGGAGTCGCCGACCTGCTGGCCGGCCCGGCCGCGGCGCGGGAAGCCCTCAGCCGGGACGTCGCGGCCCAGGCGCTGGCCGCCCTCAAGCAGGCGGACCCCTCGGGAGAGAAAACCCGGGCCCTGGGGGATTTCCTGCGGGACCTCCCGGAACTGCGCCCCGCCGGCGCCACCTCCGCCCGCCTGAGCGTCGACGAGGACAATCATTACCGCCTCATCTTCGAGCTCGGCGAAAAAGGGCGCAAAATTTTCGTGGGGCAATTTCTCCCCTCATCCCACCCCGCGAGCGCGCACCCCCTCTCCTTCATCGTCATGGGCGCCGTGGAGGTCGACGCGCGGGGCCAGGCCCGGCAGGATCACCCCGGCTACTGGCGGGAATATTCGGGGGAGGCAACGCGCCTGGATTGGACCGCCTCCTCGGGGACCCAGGAAAAAGGCTGGGGGCCCTGGAGCCGGAAAGATGAAACCCAGGACATTTGGAACGTCGAACGGGAATGGAAGGACGGGGCCTGGAAGCTCAAGGAGCGCAAAAAGATCAAGACGGTCGACGTCAAGGAAGGAAAATCCTGGCTGGGACGGACCGGGGCTAAGATCATGGACACCCCGGGAGTCGGCTCGGCCTTGAAGCTCTGCGACAACATCGCCGCCAGCCTCTACACCGGCCTGGTCGGAGCGGCAACCCTCGCGGCCTCCGAGATTTCGGGCTCCGATTCCGCCTTGCTGGAAGCCGCCGGCTCCTACGCCAAGAATCCGGCGATGAACGGCCTGATCGGAGAAAAGGGGCACCTGGACCGGTTGACCCCGGGGGCCCGCCTCAAGCTGGAGAAGGCGGCCCTGGAAAATCGGCGCCAAGCCGTGGAGTCCCAGCTTTTTCCCTTGGCCCCCGAAATGAAGCGGAACATTCTCGAGGCGCCGGTCGGCGACGCCGAGGCCGTGGCCGCTTTGAAGGGAAATTTCGGGGCCGGCTCCTACGGCAAGCGCCTCATCCAGGCGGGCGGCCAGACCTCCGGCTGGAAAACCGTGGCCTACACCGCCGCGGGAGTCGTGACCGGCGTCGGGGAAGCCTTGGGCGAGGGCGTCATGAATCCGATTCTATGGGCGACTTTGGGAACCGGACATGCCGTGACCGCCCTCAAGGGCGTCCAGGGCGCCCGGGCCGGGCTGGCCGCGATGCAGGCCGCCCACGCCGTGGCGACGGTCGCCTGGTGGGGACCGTGGCTGTTCACCGCCACCGACAACGCCGGGCGCCTGGTCGAGCTGACGGCTCAAGGCGGCTTCGACAAGGAATATTTCCACAAGCTCGGCACCGTGGGCGCCGACGCCCTCTACCTCTTCGTCATCCCCTAACCTTGACGCGAACGCTTTAACCGGCTAACCTTCGGGCATGCCCGTCCGCGACGTGGCCGTCATCGGCGCCGGAGTGACCGGAGCGGCGGTCCTTCATGTTCTGGCCCGCTACACCGGGATCGAGTCCATCGACATCCTGGAGAAATACCCGGCGGTCGCCCAGGTCAATTCCAAGAGCACCGCCAATTCCCAGACTTTGCATTTCGGAGACATCGAGACCAATTATTCGGCCGCCAAGGCCGCCAAGGTCAAGCGGGCCTCGGCCCGGGTCGCGCGCTATCTGGACCGCTGCGGGCGGAGCGACATCCACCAGCGCTACTCCAAGATGGTCCTGGGCGTCGGGGCCGCGGAGGTTCGGGCCTTGGAGCTTCGCGCCCAAAGCCTCAAAGAATTATTCCCCGCCCTGCGCCTAATCCGGCGCGAGGAAGTTGGACGCCTGGAGCCCGAGGTGCTCAGGGGCCGACCCGCGGCGGAAGAGGTCGCCGCCTTGGCCACTTCGGACGGCTACGCCGTGGATTTCGGCCTGCTCTCGGAATCCTTCGTCCAGGACGCCCGGGCCTGCGGCAAGGACATCCGGGAGCATTTCGGGACCGCCGTCCGGAAAATCGTCAAGCGGGACAATTTCATCATCACCGCCGACCGCGTCGAAATCGAGGCCAAGACCGTGGTCTTCGCGGCCGGGGGCTTCAGCCTGGTCTTCGCCCGAAGCCTGGGCTACGGGTTTGAATACGCCATCCTCCCCGTGGCCGGGAATTTCTTCGTCTCACCCCGGGTCCTCAACGGCAAGGTCTACACGGTCCAGGACGACCGGCTTCCTTTCGCCGCGGTCCACGGGGACCCCGACAACAACGACGCCTCGGTCACGCGCTTCGGGCCCACCGCCCAGGTCCTGCCCCTCATCGAACGGGAGGACTGGTCGAGCTTTTGGGGCTTTCTCAAAAGCACCGATTGGGACCCCGCGATGATCGCGACCCTGGCGGGGCTGGCGGCCGATCCGGTGATGCGGGGATTTGCCCTGAAGAACCTGGTCTACGGCCTGCCCTGGGCCGGACGGCGGCTGTTCGCTCGGGAAGTCCGCAAGATCATCCCGGCCCTGGAGCCCGGAGTCCTCAAACCGTCCCCCGGCCTGGGCGGCATCCGCCCGCAACTGCTGGACAAGAGGACGCGCTCGCTCTGCATGGGAGAGGCGGAAATCGTCGGGGACCGGATCATCTTCGACATCACCCCCTCCCCGGGGGCCTCGGTCTGCCTGGAAAACGCCGAGGACGATGCCAAGCGCGTCGCGGCCTGGCTGGGCAAACCCTTCGACGCCGCCGCCTTCGCCCGCGACTACCCCTGACGGTGCCAGTTGATGGTGCCGGGGCTTCACTTAAAAGTTCGAAACTTAGTCGGGCAGCCATTTTTTAGTTTCTAAGCGGCAGACACAACCGGGCCCTCCGAAAGGAGGGCCTTTTGTTTTCGGACCCACCTCCGCACCGCGCAATACAGATTGGGAGGCTATCCTTCTAATCTGTTGACTGCGCCCATTCCCCCTGCTACACTATCCAGGATGAAGCTCTTCTTGCGACAGGGCACCCGGGAACTGATCAAGCGGCTGCAGGAGCCTCCGCGCCTGCCGCAGATCCTCCTCGGGCCCCGACAGGTCGGCAAGACGACCGCGATCTCCCAGGCGATCGCCGCGCTGCGCCGGAAGGGCTATGCGGCCGTCTCCGCTACGGCCGATGCGCCGGCCTCGCCGAATCATGAGTGGATCACGGCTCATTGGCGAAAGGCCGACGCCCTTTCCAAGACAGGGAAGCCGACCATCCTGGCATTCGACGAGCTCCAGAAGATCCCGGGGTGGAGCGAGGTCGTAAAACGGGAGTTCGACTCCAGCCAGCGACTCGCGCCGGTGAAAAGGCCGCGCATCGTCATCTCGGGCTCATCCGCGCTTCTGGTCGAAAAGGGGCTGACCGAGAGCCTCGCGGGCCGCTTCGAACTGATCCGCTTCCCGCACTGGTGCCTGGACGAGGAATCCGCGGCTTTCGGCGTGACGTGGAAGGAGCATGTGGCCCTCGGCGGCTATCCGCGACTGCATGAGTTCCTCCCGGATGCACGCCGCTTCCTGGCCTATGTCAGAGACTCCATCGTCGAAAGCGTCCTGAACAAGGACCTGCTTCTTCTCCATCCCGTCGAGAAGCCGGTCCTGCTTAGGCGGTTGTTTGAATTCTCATG
Organism: uncultured Elusimicrobia bacterium; assembly: GCA_964358485.1. GTDB lineage: Bacteria > Elusimicrobiota > Elusimicrobia > UBA1565 > UBA9628 > CAYHPY01. Next base: position 23,818 of record CAYHPY010000014.1, on the reverse strand, counting down.
CCGGCATCCCGCGGAAATCGTCTCTCTGCAGAAGATGCTCGGGCAATTGACCGATACGGGCAATGTGACCACGCTCTCTCACTATCTCGACCTTCTGGCCAAGGCGTTCCTCATCGCGCCGCTGCAGAAGTACAGCCCGGAGATCCTACGCATTCGCGCTTCCAGCCCGAAATTGATCGTGCTGGCTCCCGCCCTGGTCGCGGCGCTTCAAGACAAGACTCCGGCTGAGGCGATTTCGGAGCCCGAGGTCTACGGCCGTTGGGCTGAGAACGCCGTGGGCGCGCATCTCCTCCGCGCCGGCCTCGAGGTCTATTATTGGCGGGATCGAGACCTCGAGTTGGATTTCATCGCCAAAAAGGGCTCTAGGACGATCGCGTTCGAGGTTTGCATTTCCGACAGGAAAGGTGAGGTCGAGAGCCTGGATAGGTTGGCCCGCAAGTGCGGCGTCTCCAAAGCGGTGCTCGTGGGTCCCGCCGGCATCGGTTTGGACGATTTTCTCCGCGCTGATCCCATGGTCTGGTTTGCGCAAGGAAAGCCCGGCTGATCGTCATTGTGCCGCAACCTGCGGCACAATTCTGCAACGGGCCGTTGCAAGAGCAGCTTAAAACGCACCAAAAACGTTTTGGCCGCCATATGATTGGGGCAGCCCTCCTTCTTCAGATTCCGGCGGCCTCTTCTTCTTTTTCCTGAATCTGCGCCTGGACCTTTTCCATCTCGTCGCCGACTTTTTTGACCCGGTCGTAGTCCTCGTAGAGGGCGGGATCGGCCAGGGCGGCGGCCAGCTCCTCCAAGCGGATGTGCAGGGCCAGGAGTTCTTCCTCCAACTTAATCTTGCGCTTGGCCTGCTTGCGGGGGTCGGGCGCGGCGGCGGCCTTGGCCTCGACCTTCGGAACTTCCACGGCCTGAGGATTCTCCTCGTGCCATTGGGCCTGCCGGTGCTTGAAATATTCGTAGTCGCCGGGATAAAGGGTGATTTTGCCCCCGTCGACGTGCAGGACATGGTCGGCCAAGGCGTTGAGGAAGTAAAGGTCGTGGCTGATGCAGCACACCGTGCCCTCATAGGCCTTAAGCGCCTCGATCAGGGCTTCCACGCTGGGCATGTCCAAGTGGGTGGTGGGCTCGTCCAGGAGCAGGACATGGGGAGGATTGAGCAGGAGCTTGACCAGTTGCAGCCGGCTCTTTTCTCCTCCGCTCAAAACGTCGGTCTTTTTGTAGACGGAGTCCCCCGGGAACAGGAAGGTGCCGAGCACGGTGCGCACCATCAGTTCCGCGTTCATGCGGTCGGCGGAGAGGGCCTCCTGCAAAACCGTCTTTTCCGGGTCCAGGTGCCCGGCGCGGTGCTGGGAGAAATACCCCACCTTGGCGTCCTGGGCCACGGTCCGCTCCCCCGATTCATAAGGAAGGACGCCGGCCAGGACCTTGAGCAAGGTGGATTTGCCGGCTCCGTTGTGGCCGACGAAGGCCACCTTCCAGCCCCGCTCCAGCTCGAAATTCAGGTCCTTGTAGACCTCGACGCTGCCGTAGGATTTGCACAGGTTCTTAAGGCTCAGCACCCGAACCCCCAGGCGGCGGGGCTGGGGGAAGCGGATCTTGATCGTCTTGGCTTCCGAGGGAAGCACGATGCGCTCCACCTTCTCCAGCCGCTTGATCATGCTTTGGGCGCGGGCGGCCGTGGAGACGCGCGCCCGGTTGCGGTCGATGAAGTCCTGCATCTTGGCCATCTCTTCCTGCTGGCGCTTCCAAGCCTGGATGATCCGCTCCTTCTCCGCCTCCCGCTCCCGGAGGTAGAACTCGAAATCCCCATGATAGACCCGAAGCGTCCGCTCCTGGAGGCTCACCATGGCCTTGCCGACGGAGTTGATGAAGGCCCGGTCGTGGGAGATCAGAAAAATCGCGCCCGGGTAGGACTGGAGGTATTGCTGGAGCCAGAACAGCGAGTCGATGTCGAGATGGTTGGTCGGCTCGTCCAAAAGGAGCAGGTCCGGCTCCTGCAGGAGCAGGCGCGCCATGGCCACGCGCATGGACCAGCCTCCGCTCAAGGTGTCCACCCGTTTTTCGAAGTCGGCCACCTTGAAGCCCAAACCCATCAGCAGGGCCTTGGCGCGGGCGCAGACGCGCCCGTCGGGATCCTCGTGCTCGGACAAGGCCTCGTCCAAAACGGTGCGCTCGGAGACCGGCGCGTTCTCCTGGGGAAGGTAGCCCACCACGGTGCCCCGCTTGATGGACAGCGTGCCCGAATCCGGCTCCTCCAGGCCCAGGAGCATCTTGAACAGCGTGGATTTACCCGCCCCGTTGGGTCCGACCAGGATGTAGCGGTCGCCTTGGTTGATCTGAAGGGAGGCCCCATCCAGGAGAACCTGCTGACCGAAGGATTTATGGACGCCGCTGAGGGTGATCATGACACGGGGAAGGGATATTCTACCAAACGAGAAACCCCCTCCCCTTGATTTTTTCCGGTTTAGGGGCTACATAGACTATGGACCCGGGCCTACGGGCGCGGGTTCCAAGGGGGTCGTACCATGCAAATCAAGCTCGCCGGGGCTTTGATCCTCACGCTGGCGTTGGGACTGATGGAGCGAGCGGAGGCTCAGTCCTACGATCCTCAAAGGGTGGTCTCGCCACGAACCACCAAGCCCGCCAAGGTCCAATCGACCCGCCGCAAAGCCGAAGACCCCGAAGAGCCTTTCGACGAATTCGAGTCGGAGTACGAGGAGCCGCAAAAGAAGTCGGGCAAGAAGGTCTCGGATCCCCTCTACTACTGGAACAAGACCTGGTACCACTTCAACGACAAGCTCTATTACTGGTTCTTCAAGCCCGTGGCCAAGGGCTGGGGCTACGTCGTTCCGGAACCCGCCCGGGTGGCCGTCGACCGGGCCTTCAACAACCTCGGCGCTCCGATGCGCATGACCGCCTCCGCCCTGCAGGGGAAGTTCGACGGGGCGGGCCGGGAGCTGGGCCGGTTCACCGTCAATTCGGTCGCGGGCATCGGGGGCCTCTTCGACCCGGCCCAGGAATGGTTCAAGTGGAAGGCGACCGACGAGGACTTGGGCCAGACCTTCGGCTATTGGGGAATCGGAGACGGCTTCCCCCTGGTCCTGCCGGTCCTGGGCCAGATGAACCTGCGCGACGGGGTCGGGCAGATCGCCAACCCTTTCCTCAATCCCGTCTATTACTTCACCGATTTCCCGGTCTACACCGGGGTGACGGCCGGGGGGCGGATCAACAACCTCTCCCTCAACATCGACGTCTACGACAAGGCCAAAAAAGACGCCCTGGATCCCTACACCCATTTCCGGGACATTTACAAACAGAACCGGGACAAAAAGATCAGAAAATAGGAGAATATCCGGATGAAGCTCGCCTGGACCGTCCTCTTGCCGTTGTCTCTCGTCTCCCCCGCCCGCGCCGGCGCCGCCCCCGAAGCCAAGGAAGCCCGCGCGGTGGTGGAGAGCGCCGTCAATTCCGTCCTGAGCGTCCTCAAGTCCAAGGACCTGAGCAAGGAAGAACGCAAGCTCCGGGTCGAGGCCGTGGTGGAACCCGCCTTCGACATCCCATTGATGGGCAAGCTCGTCCTGGGCCGGACCTATTGGCCCAAGATGGACGAGGCCCAGCGCAAGGAATACACCGCCTTATTCGTCCGAACCATCAAAGACTCCTACTACGAGAAAATCGATCTCTTCACCGATGAGACCGTCGACATCGGGGAGGCGGCCCCCGGGGAGAAAGGAAAGTTCATCGTCCCCACCTCCATCCTCTCCAAGGGCCAAAAGTACCAACTTCTCTACAAGCTGTACAAAAGCCCCACCGCGTGGAAGGTTTACGACGTCGAGATCGAGGGGATCAGCCTCATCCGCGCCTACGGGTCCCAATACGACCAATTCCTCCAAAAATCCTCGATCCCCGGGCTTCTGGCAAAAATGAAGGAAAAGACCCTGGAGACGCCCCAGGACCTCAAGGCCAAGAAGCCGAAGGCCAAAGGGCGTTGATGTCGGACGGGGCCCCCCCGAACAACTCCTCCGCCCGCTTCCACGGAATAGGGGGAAGGTTATGGCTGGCGTACGACGCCGCCGTCCTGCGGCGCCCCGCGGCCGCCCTCCTGGCGCTGGCGGTTCTTTGCGCCTATTCCTTCCGCGGCATTCCGGACTTCCGCCTGGACGCCTCCGGAGATTCCCTCGTCCTGGAGCACGACGAGGACGTCCGCTACTACCGCGGCATGAGCGGCCGCTACGAATCCGGGGACTTCGTGGTCGTGACCTACTCCCCCCCCGAAGGCCTCTTCTCCCCCGCCTCCCTGGACCGCCTCAAGCTCATCCGCGCCGACCTTCAAAAAATGGAGCGGGTCTCCTCCGTGGTCACCATCCTGGACGTCCCTCTCCTGCGCAATCCCCCCGGAACCTTGAAAGACCTCAAGGACAACATCAAAACCCTGGAATCCCCCAAGGCCGATCTCAACCATGCCATCAAGGAATTCGAGACCAGCCCCATCTACCAGAATCTGATCGTGGGCAAGGGTCTGCGGTCCTCGGCCATCCAGGTCAATTTCAAGACCGAGGCCGAGGACCAGGAGCTCGTGGCCCGCCGGACGGCGCTCCGGGAAAAGGCCTATCTCGGGAAGATCACCGCGGCCGACGAAAGGGAACTGGGCGAGGTCGAGGTCAAATACCGCAAGTACAAGGACGCGGTCCAGGAGCGCCGCCACGACGACATGGCCGCCGTCCGCAACATCATGCAGAAACACGGCTCCAAGGCGATTCTCTTCCTCGGCGGCATCCCCATGATCGTCGACGACATCATGAGCTACATCAGCCACGACATCGTCACCTTCGGTTTCGGGATGCTCGCTTTCGTGATGCTGACCCTTTACCTCATCTACGGCCGGGTGCGCTGGGTCCTGCTGCCGACCGTCACCTGCGTGATCGCCGTCATGGTGATGGTGGGCGGAATGGGCCTGTTCAATTGGGACGTCACGGTCGTCTCCTCCAATTTCGTCTCCCTCCAGCTCATCCTGACGATGTCCTTGTCCATCCACCTGGTCTCCCACTACCGGGAACTGCTTCGGGAGGAACCCGATCTCACCAACCACGACCTCGTCTTTAAAACCGCCCGGCACACCTTCATTCCCTGCCTCTACACCAGCCTCACCACGATCGCGGGATTTGCCTCCCTGGTCTACTGCGACATTCTTCCCGTCGTCCAATTCGGGTGGATCATGACCATGGGCCTGATCGTCTCCACCATCCTGGTCTACTGGGTGATCCCCATCGGAATGATTCTCCTGCCGAAGCTTCCGCCCAAGGAAGAGACCGAGGCCGGCGGCGGGGTCACCCATTTCTTCGCCGGCCTCTCCGATCGGCGCCGTCCCGCCATATACGCGGTCAGCCTGGCCGTCACCGCCGCCACCATCGCGGGGATTTCCCGCCTTGAGGTTGAGAACAGCTTCATCGATTATTTCCGGGAGTCCACCGACATCTACCAGGGAATGAAATTCATCGATGAAGAGCTGGGCGGCACCACCCCCCTTGACGTCATCGTCAATCTGGATTCCGGAAAAACGGCCCCCGCCCCCGCCGAATCGGCCTCGGCCGACAAGGAATTCTCCGAATTCGGCGAGTTCGAGGAAGCCGCCGGCGACGCCTCAAAATACTGGTTCACCGCCCAACGCCTGGCCACCATCGAAAAAATCCACGACTACCTGGACTCCCTCCCGGAAACCGGAAAGGTCCTTTCCCTGGCGACCATGAACAAGACGGCCTTGGACCTAAATTCCGGCCGGGCCTTCGACGATTTCAGCCTGGCCCTCCTCTTCAACTCGGTTTCCGACCAATTCAAAAACATCCTGATTACGCCCTACGTCTCGCTGGCGACCAACGAGGCCCGGATCACCACCCGGATCAAGGATTCCTTGCCCGGCATCCGCCGGGACGCCCTCATCCGCCGCATCCGCAAGGACCTCGTCGAGAAAGTCGGTCTAAGGCAGGATCAATTCCGAGTGAGCGGGATCATGGTTCTTTACAACAACATGCTCCAAAGCCTCTACACCTCCCAGATCAAGACCATCGGCTCCTCGGTGGGGGCCCTCCTGGTCATGTTTCTGGTGCTCTTCCGCTCCCTCAAGGTGGCGACGGTCGCGCTCCTGCCGCAATTCATCGCTTCGATCTCGGTCCTGGGAATCATGGGCCTGGGAGGGATTCCCCTGGACGTCATGACCATCACGATCGTCTCCATCGCGGTGGGCATCGGCGTGGAGGACGCCATCCACTACGTCTACCGTTTTCAGTACGAGATTCAGAAAGACCGGGATTACGTGGCCACCATGTACCGCTGCCACGCCACCATCGGAAACGCGATGTATTACACCTCTTTGGCCGTGACCGCGGGCTTTTCGATCCTGGCCTTCTCCAATTTCGTTCCGACGGTCCTCTTCGGGGTCCTGACCGGCGTGGCCATGGTCGTGGCCTGCGTCTCTTCGCAGACCTTGCTCCCCGCCCTCATCATCCTGACCAAACCCTTCGGGCCCGGGAAAACGGCCGAATCCCCGAAAGACTAAACGGCGGCCCCCAAATCGTAGGGGTCGCCGTCGCCGCGCGGCGGAGTCCGGAAATTGCCGTGCGGGGGCGGGGAAGGGGCCGTCCATTCCAGGGTTTTGGCCTCCCACGGGTTTTCCCCGGCGGGCTCCCCCGCGCGGACCGAGCGCCAGACGTTGTAGAAGAACAGGAGGATGGACGCCCCCACCACCACCGAGGCCAGGCTCGCGAAAGTCTGGACCGGGTCCATCCATGCCGGGAAATCGGCCACGCGGCGGCGCATGCCGTGGGCGCCAAGCCAGAACAGGGGGATGAAAACGGCGTTGAAGCCGAAGAACATCAGCGCCAGCTGAGTTTTCGCGACCGCCTCGGAAAGCTTCTTGCCGGTGATCTTGGGGAACCAATAATGGAAAGCCGCGAAAAACCCGAAGACGGCCCCGCCCATGATCGTGAAGTGGAAATGCGCCACCACGAACCAGGTGTCCTGGAAGTGGAGGTCGGTGGGCGCGTCGGCCAGGGGGATGCCGGTGAGCCCCCCGATGAGGAAATTGGCGACCATCGCCAAGGCCCAGAGCATCGGGGAGTCCAACCTCAGGCGCCCCCGCCACAGGGTTCCCAAAGCGGCCAAAAACACCACGCCCGTCGGGATGGAAATCAGCTCGGTGTTGACCATGAACGGCAGCTTGAGCAGCATCCACATCCCGGAGGTGAACATGTGGTGGGCCCAAACGATGAAGCTCAGGATGACGATGGCGATGAAGCTGGCGGCGGCCAAGGTATAGCCGAAGAGGGGCTTGCGGGAAAACACCGGCAGGATCTCCAGGATCGCGCCGAAGGCCGGGAGAATCATGATGTAGACGGCCGGGTGGGAATAGAACCAGAACAGATGCTGGTAGAGAAGCACGTTGCCTCCCAGGGCCGCGTCGAAAAAACTGGTTTGGAGAATCCGATCGAAGACGACCATGATCAAGGAGCCCGCCACGACCGAGGTCCCCAGGATCTGGATGATGGAGGAGGAGATGATCGACCAGGTGAAGATCGGGATGCGGGTCACGCCCATTCCGGGGGCCCGCATGGTCAGGGCGGTCGCCAGGAAATTGACGCCGCTGAAAATGGAGGAAAAACCGACGGTCACGAAAGCCAACAGAAAAACCAGCTTGCCCAAGGAGGCGCCCTTGGTCGAGAGGGGCGCGTAGGCCGTCCAGCCGAAATCCAAGCCGCCCAAAAACGGGGTGCAGAGCAGGGCCAGAACGGCCGGGGGCAAAAGCCAGAAGCTCAGGGCGTTGAGCCGAGGAAACGCCATGTCGCGCGCGCCCAACTGAAGGGGCACCACGAAATTCCCGATGCCGCCGGCCGTCGAGATCAGGGCCACCACCACCATCCCGATCCCGTGCAGGGTCATGATGGTCGCGTACTGTTCGTTGGAAAGAAATTGCAGTCCGTGCCGGGACAATTCGGCGCGCATCAACAGCGCCATGACTCCCGAGAACACGAAGACCCCCAGGGCCGCCGCGGTATATTGGATGCCGACCGCCTTGTGGTCGCAGTCGAAGCCGAAGTAGCGCAAGGCGCCGTGGCGCTCCGCGGGCTCGCCGCCGTCCGTGTAGGACCACAGGGCCCGCCAGCCGCCGATGATCCCCAGAAAACAGACGAGCGCGCCCAGATAGGAAAGGACGGCCGCGGGCTGGGGGCCCAGCGCGCGCCCCAGAACGGCCGTGCCGAGGCCGAACACCGCCGCCCACGCCGCCACCGCGGAAATCAATCGGGTCATCTCAAAGCTCCGTGTTCAACGCGGCTTCGAACGCTTCGTGTTCGAGCACCGAAACCTTGGAGGTCATGTCGGTATGATCCTGGCCGCAAAGCTCGGCGCAGAGAAGGGCATACTCCCCCACGCGGGTCGGCGTCAGCAGGAGGTGGATGACCTTGCCGGGAACCGCGTCCTGCTTGAGCCGGAACTCCGGAACCCAGAAGGAATGGACCACGTCCTTGGAGGTCAGGATGATCCGGTGCCGCTTTCCCTTTTCCATGTAGAGCTTGGAGGCGTAATTGCCGACCTTCGGGTAGTAGAATTCCCAGCTGAATTGCTCGCCGCGGACCTCGACGTCGATGTCGGCCTCGGGCTTGCCGATCACCGCACGAAGCTCGTGAGACCCGAGCGCGGCCATGCCCAAGGTGAGCATGGTGCTCAGCCCGATCCAAAGGGCTTCGGCCAGGCGTCCCCGGCTCCGGTCGAAACGGTCGCCTTGCTCGCTCCGGTTTTTCGCCCGGAAGGCCAGCAGGCAGTAGAAGATGAAGGCCATCACCAGGGCGTAGATCACCGATTCGACCCAGAGCAGGCCGCTCCACGCCCCGTCCACGTAGACCGCCTCGATGGACGCCGATTCGGGCATCATCGGAAAGCGCGAGAAAATCAGGAATAGGCCGCCGGCGATGATCCCGCCGACGATCAGCAGAAACGGAAGCACGCCCTTGTTCTTCAAACGCCCCCCTCCGCGGCCAACAGCTTGCGGGCGTCGGCCTCCAGGGCGGCCTCCCCGGATTGCGCCAAGGCGTCGTAATAGCCCCGGATCGAGCCCTGCGCATCGATCAGGACAAAGCGCGTGCTGTGCATCACCCGGGACTCCGCGGGAGCGTCGGGCTGGGTGGACATCGGAAGCTTGAATCCCTCATAAAGGAGGCGGTAGGTGTCCTTGCTCGAACCCCGGAGAAAAACCCACCGGGTGGGATCAACGCGGTGGCGGAGGGCGTACTCTCGAAGCCGGGGCGCGGTGTCGCCGGCGGGGTCGACGGTCACCGCCAGCACCCGCAGACCCGGCACCCGCTCCGACATGGCGGCCAGGCGGCCGGTCATCAGCGGGCACGGCCCGCCGCAACGGGTGAAGACGAATTCCGCGGCCCAAACCTTGCCCAGCATGTCCTTTTCCGTGAAAGGGGCCTCGCCCGCCGGACCGACCGCCGTCATCCGGAATTCCGGAAGTTTTCCCAAGGTCTGAAGCGGACGGTCGGGCGCGCAAGCCGCCATCAGGAGCGTTCCGGCGAAAACCCCGGCCTTCATAGGCGGTACCGCGTCATGTCCGGAAGGATTCCCAGGAGCAGAATCAGCACCGCGCCCGCGGCCACGGCCAGCACGAACCACATCAGCGCCCGTTCCTTTCTCAGGCCCATGTAATAAAAACCGATCAAAGAGGCTTTGGCCCCGGCGATGATCAGCGCGATCGAGGTCGCCATCAGCCGCCCTTCGCCGAAGTGGGCGGCGGCCAGGGTCAGGCCCGTCAAGGCCAGGAGAAACAGATAGACGATCAAATCCAAGCCCTCGTCGGGCTCGGAGCCGGACCGCTTCTCCATGGAATCGACGCTCATATGAGGTAAAGCATCGGAAAGAGGAAAACCCAAACCACGTCCACGAAATGCCAATACAGGCCCGCCAACTCGGCCCGATGCGCGACCCGCGGGGAAGGCCCCCCCGCTCCGGCCAGAACGGTGAAGTTCCAAATCATTCCCACGATGACATGCAGGCCGTGAAGAATGGTCATCGCGTAATAATAGGAAAGGAAGATGGCCAGCCCCGCGTTGGCCTTCACGGCCTCCGAGCCCGGATAGAGGTGGTGAGAGATCTTGAGGCCGTATTCGGCCGCCTTGACGATCAGAAAGCACCCGCCCAGGGCGATGGTCGCTTTTAGATAGGACTTAAGGCCCTGCGCGTCGCCGCGTTCCGCCCGGGAAATGGCCCGAACCATGGTGAAGGAGCTGGTCAGCAGGATCAGGGTGTTGATCGTGGCCAGGGTCAGGCCCGGAAGGTGGCCCGCTTCCGGCCAGACCGAAACTCCCAGGGCGCATTGCTCGTTGCCCAAGCGCGTTCCGATGTAGGAGGCGAAAAAAGTTCCAAAAAGGAGGATTTCGGAGGCGATGAAGAGCCAGACTCCGACTCTCCCCGCGTCTTTTTCGACCCACTCTCCGTCGATGGGGGGAGTCGAAGGGGGGACGGCGCTCATGGCATGGCTGGAACTCATATGGCGGCCGACCTATCGCAACAAAACGACCCGCCCCCGGCCATTCAGCGATACCCGGCGGCCACGGCGAGCACGAAAACCACGCTGTACCCGGCCTCCTGGTAGCCCAGGCTCTTGAAATTGACCTTGCCGGGGCGCGCGGTTCCCCGGCGCCGGTTTTTTTCCAGCGCCGCCAGAAACGGAAGGACCGCAAACCAGGGAACCAACCCCGCCAGGGCTCCCGCTCCGACCGCGCCCAAGGAGGCTCCGTGATAGGCCAGCCCGCGGCGCCGCATCCCCTCCAGGGCGGGGCCGCAGGCGGGGTCGGAGGCCGCGCGGTGCTGAAGGGCGGCCATTTTCACGTGAAAAACGGGGCCGACGAAATAAAGGAAGGAAATCGTCCAAACGACGGCCGAGGTGAGACTCAGTTCTCCCCCGCCGGCGTAATGCGCCGCCGGCGCCCCCAGGCACAGCGCGGCGATGCCGACGATCTCGTTGGGCAGGCTCAAGGCCTTTCGGGAGAGATTCTGCCTCAGATTGAAGGCCAGGGCCGCGCCGGCGGGAAGGGCGAAGGCCAACAAGCTCCAGCGCTCGTAACGCAAGAATAGGACGCCCGCCCCCGCCGCGGCCAAGAGGGCGTACACCGCCAGCCAGGCTCCGGCCCCGGCCGGGGGAGCGGGCGACAGAAGGGCTTGGAGGGGCGTCCTCAGGCAGAAACCGCCGAGCGCCGCGCATACGAAGGCAAGGACGATCCCCCAAGACCCGCCCCCCGCCGCCGCAAATCCCACCAAGATCGGGGCCGCGAGCACCGCCCACGCGCCATGTTCCCGAGGAAGCATTCCTCATTCTAATATATGATAATTGGGCATGCCCGATGTCGAACATCCCTGCCTCTCCCCTTGGAAAGGCGCCGTGGCCGGGGGCCTGATCGCCTTCGCCTGGTCCGCGTTCTCCTGGATGGTCCTCCCCTTTCACAACGGGACCGTCAACCGCTTCTCCGACCCCGCCCCCATCGTGCGCGCCGCGGAGGCGGTCGCGCCGGGAGGCGGAGTCTTCGTGCTGGCCAACGACCCCGCGGGGCAGGCGGCGCCCACGGACCCGTTCCTATTCCTTTCCTATCACAAGAAGGGCTGGGGCTCCATGGGGGCGAGCATGGCGCTCGGGCTCCTGATTCAAATGGTCGGCGGATTCTTCTGGACCTGGATCCTCGGAAAAATCCCCGGGCTGACGATGAGGGATTCGGCGCTCTACGGCTGTTTCTTCGGCCTGGCTGTGGGCTTTCTGGGGGCGATGCCCAACTGGGTGTGGTGGAAATTCCCCCTGGATTTCACCCTGCTCTACGTCCTGGACGCGGCCGTCGCCTGGACCGCGGCCAGCGTCGTCATCGCCCGCTGGTGCCGGGCTTCGGTTTGTGCTCTTCCGGTTCGGGGATAAGGATCTTCCAGGCCGCCTCGAGGGCGTCCCGGAGTCCAGGCCCGTGAACGATGTGGTCGAAATCGTCCTGAGCCCCGGTTCTCTTGAAGGTGTCGAGGACCCTCTGCCTCACCCCCGAGAGGATCAGGCGGGTTTTCTGCCTGCGACAGCGTTGTTGCAGTTCATGAAGGGCCTGAAGGCCGGTGGCGTCGATGAAGGGCACCTCGGTCATCCTTAAAATGAGGACTTTCGGCGGATTCTGAATCTCCGAAAGGACCCCGCGGAGCTTGCCCGCGGCCCCGAAGAAGAAGGGCCCGTTGATGTCGTAGACCTCCACCCCGGGAGGGATGTCCTTGTGGAGGTGGGAGACGCCCTCCGGCAACTCCTCCAGGAGAAGCTCCTTGGTGATGGCGTCGACCTGTGTCGTCTCGGCCATGCGCCGCATGAAAAGGAACGCCGCGAGCACCATGCCGACTTCCACGGCCACGGTGAGATCGACGAGGACGGTCAGCAGGAACGTGGCCACCAGGACCAAAACGTCCCCGCGCGGCCCCTTGAGGAGGGCCAGAAAAGAGCGCCACTCACTCATGTGGTAAGAAACCATCACCAGAATCGACGCCAGCACGCAGAGCGGGACCATGGCCACCCAGTGGCCGAAAGCCAGCAAGGACAAGGCCAGCACGATCGCATGCGTGATGCCCGCCACCGGGGTGCGCCCGCCGCATTTGACGTTGGTCGCGGTCCGGGCGATGGCGCCGGTCGCGGGAATTCCCCCGAAGATCGAGGACCCGATGTTGGCCGCCCCCTGGGCGACGAGTTCCATGTTCGAGCGGTGGCGGCTTCCGATCAGGCCGTCGGACACGACCGCCGACAGGAGCGATTCGATGGCCGCCAGCAGGGCGACGACGAAGGCCGGGCGGATCAGAGCGGGAAGCATGTCCAGGTGGATGATGGGAAGGCCGGGGGCGGGGAGGCCCTTGGGGAGTTCGCCGAAGCGCGAGCCGATGGTCTCCACGGGAAGACCCAAAGCCTGCGCCGCGACCGTCCCCGCCAGCAAGGCCACGATGGGGGCCGGGACTTTCCGGCTGACCCGGGGCCAGAAGATGAGAATGACGAGCGAGAAAACCGCGAGGCCCAGGGTGGCGGGCGCCGAAGTCCCGAGCACGTGGGAGTAGGCGAGCCATTTATGGATGAATTCCGCCGGAACCGCTCCCATCTTGAGGCCCAGGAGGTCCTTGATCTGGGAGGAGAAGATCACCACCGCGATGCCGCTGGTGAAGCCCGTCGTCACGGGATAAGGGATGAACTTGATCAAGGCGCCCATCTTGGCCAGGCCCATCACCACCAGGATGATTCCGGCCAGGAAGGTGCAGGCCGAAAGCCCGGGCAGGCCGTGGGTTTGCACGATTCCATAGACGATGACGACAAAGGCCCCCGTCGGCCCGCCGATTTGCACGCGGCTGCCGCCCAATAGGGAGACCAGAAAGCCCGCCACGATGGCGGTGTAGAGCCCCTTTTCGGGGCTGACCCCGGAGGCGATGGCGAAGGCCAGCGCCAAGGGGATGGCTAGGATTCCGACGACGGTCCCGGCGAAAAGGTCGGCCGTCAACTGCTTTCGGTCGTAATCGCGGAGGGTGCTGAACAGCTTGGGGACCAATGCCATGAACGCCCGCTATTTTAGCAATTCCAAGACATCTCGGTGCCAGGCATCCACTTTCTTCACTTTCTCAGGCGCCAACAGAGGGCGCGGGCGGAATATTGAAACTGGATGGCGCCATCTTTTTGGTGGGCGGCGAAAAGCCGCAAGAGTTCCCGTTCGAAGCTTCCCCCGTCCAGGATTCCCAGGGCAACATAGGAGCTGGAATAAACCCTTCCTATGAAGCCCTCCAGGTCCAAAGTCTGGGAATTGGGGAATTCCCCCTCCACCGCGTCGATGACTCCATCGGTCGCGCGCAGGGCCGCGATCGTCTCTTCCGGCTTGGGCAGCGCCGAATAACCCGGATTGAACTTCTGGAGCAGGTCCTCGTATTCCCGCATCATCCCCGCCCCGGCGCGAATGTTCCAAAACGCGGCGCACCAGCCGCCGGGCTTGAGGATGCGCGAAAATTCCCGGAGAGTCTCGGGGATCGGAAACCAGTGAAAGGCCTGCCCTGCGGCCGCCAAATCGAAGGACCCGGCCGGAAGCCCCGTCGCCGAAGCCTCTCCGGGCAGATACCGGACCCCCGGAGCGGGTTCCGCCCGGGCCCGCATCTCGGCATTGGGCTCCACCCCCGTCACCACGAATCCCCGCCCGGCGAATAGCCGGGCCGAAATCCCGGTTCCGCAGCCGATGTCGGCGACGGAGGCTCCCGCGCAGAGCCCCGCGGTCGCCGCGATCCAATCAAGCAGGGCCGGCGGATAGGACGGCCGCCAACGCCGGTAACGATCCGCGGTGGAGGAGAAGCGGCGTCGGGGGTCGGCGTCTTGCGTCACCGCCCCAGTCTATCACGGGCGGCGCGGCGCGTCAACGCAGAAGGATTCCGATTCCGCTTCCCAAGGAAAGCGTAATAAATGCCGCCAGCGCCAGGACCTGGGCCGGGATGATCCGCGAGATGGCGGTGGGAGCGCGAATTACCATCAAGGCGGCCAGCGCGGCGGGAACCAAAAACAATTCGCCCAGCCAAACCGTCTTGGGCATGCCGGTCAGAGGAAGCAAGGCCAAAACAGCCGCGGCCGCCCCCGCCACCCCCGCGAACACCCCAACCGCCTTTTCCCGCCCCAGGCGGACGACCCAATTGCGCTTTCCGGCCGCTTTGTCCGACTCGTAGTCGGGAAACTCGTTGATCCAAAGAAAGTCGGCGACCGCCAAGCCCAAGGGGACCATCAAAACAAGAATTTGCCAGGGCAGGCCCCCCGCCAAGGCAAGGTAGGTCCCGCCCCCGATCAGCGGCCCGTAGGCCAACCCCACCGCGGCCTCCCCCCACCCGTGGTAGGACAATTGGAAGGGCGGGGCGTTGTAGAAATAGGCCAGCGCGGCCCCGGTCAAGCCGACGCAAAGAACGCCGGGCTGGCGGGCCAGGGCGATCCACAGGCCGATCGCGGCGCAGGCCGCGTAAAAAGCGGCCGCGATCCCCATGGTTTCCTTTCGGGTCAGAAGCGAATCCACGATCACCCGCTTGCCCCCGGAAAACGGGCTGCGGTCCTCCGGCTTAACGCCGGTGTCCGCCCCGGAATCAAAATCAAAGATCTCCCCGGAGGCGTTCTTGGCCGTCTCCAGGCACCAGATCCCCACGACGATCAGGGCCAGGATCCATGGGTCCACCGCGCCCCGGGCCTTGGCGGCGCAGGCCCCCAGGAAGATCGCGGCCATGGAGGCCAAGGTGATCTTGGGATCGGCCAGATGGTAGACGCCCTTCCAGAACCCAGCTCGGAACATAAACATGGCCGTTTCCTCCCACGCCGCCGTCCCCTGTTTCGCAACAATGCCGCCCTTCGCCCCCCGCCTTAGCCAAAGTGTTGCATGGGCGGTAAAAGAAGGCACCCAATGCTTGAAATCCGTTTTCATGGCCGCGGCGGACAAGGAACCGTGATGGCGGCCAAAATCCTGGCCGACGCGGTCCTGCGCTCCGGCCGGGGAGAATGCCTGGCCATCCCGGAGTTCGGCGTGGAACGCCGAGGCGCCCCGGTCATGGCCTACGCCCGGATCGCCGAAAGCCACATTTTTCTACGGAGCCGGATCTACGAACCGGACGTGGTCGTCGTGCTGGATCCCATGTTGGGCGGCGATCGCGAGGTCCTCAAGGGACTCAAACCCGGAGGGACCTTGATGCTCAACTCGGACCTCCCCCAAAGCGAACTCTCGGACCGCTGGCCGGGGCCCCGGGTCATCGGCGTGCCCGCGACGAAAATAGCCCTGGCGCACCGCCTCGGCTCCCCCTCGAGCCCCGTAGTCAATACCGCGATGTGCGGCGCCTTGTCGGCGGTGTTTTCCCTGGCCGATCTGCCGTCCCTGGAAGCGGCGGTGCGCGACGCCGTTCCCGTCAAGCGGGATGAAAACGCGGCCGCGGCCCGGCAGGCTTTCGAACTTTTTTCAGGAAAGGTCCATGCCGAAGCTTGAAGGCGATCCCGCCCTTTTTCCACGAATCATCTTCTCCGACCGTTCCATGGCCGAGAACAAAACCGGGAATTGGCGGACGCTCCGGCCCACCATCGACCATGCCCGGTGCACGGGTTGCCTGCTCTGCTGGAAATTCTGCCCGGAGGCGTGCGTCTCCCTGACCGAGAAAGTCCCGGCCATCGACATGTCCTACTGCAAGGGTTGCGGTATCTGCGTGGCGGAATGCCCCCCGAAGTGCATCCATTTCAGCGCGGAGAAAAGCTCATGAAGAAGGTCCTAATGGGCAATCACGCCGCCGCGCTGGGAGCCTGCTTGGCCCGGGCCCAGGTCGTGGCGGCCTATCCGATCACGCCCCAAACCCAATCCGTCGAGCTGTTGGCGGAGATGGAGGCCAGCGGCGCCTTCAAAGGCAAGTTCATGCGGGTCGAATCGGAGCATTCCGCGATGTCGGCCCTCTTGGGCGCGGCCACCGCCGGCGCCCGGACCTTCACCTCCACTTCCTCCCAGGGGCTGGCCTACATGCACGAAATGCTCCACTGGATCGCGGGGGCCCGACTTCCCGTCGTCATGGCCGAAGTCAACCGGGCCCTGGCGGCTCCCTGGAATCTTTGGACCGACCAAACCGATTCCCTGTCCCAACGCGACACCGGCTGGCTGCAATTTTATTGCGCCAACAATCAGGAGGTCCTGGATACCACCTTGATGGCCTACAAGATCGCCGAGGCGGTGGAGCTTCCCGCCATGGTGATCCTGGACGGCTTCACCCTTTCCCACACCTACGAGCCCGTGGATGTCCCGAGCCAGGAAGAGGTCGACGCCTTTCTCCCCTCTTGGAATCCGGAACACGTCCTGACCCCCGACCGGCCTCTCTCCTTCGGGGCGTTGGCGGGTCCGAAGGACTATTTCCGCCTTCGGCGCCGCATGGCCGCGGACATGGATTTGGCCGCCAAAACCACGGAGCAGGTCGGCCGGGACTTCGGGCAGATCTTCGGCCGCAGCTACGGGCTGGTGGAGGCCTACCGCTGCGCGGATGCCAACACTCTTCTGGTCACCTCCGGGGCGGTCGGAGAGACCGCCAAGAGCGCGGTGGACACCCTGCGCGCTCAAGGTCTGGCCGCGGGCAATCTCCGCCTGCGCGCTTTCCGCCCTTTTCCGACCGAGGCCCTGCTTCGCGCGGTCCGGCCGGGGACCAACCTCGCGGTCGTCGACCGCAGCTACAGCCCCGGGGCGGAAGGGATCTGGTGCTCGGAAATCAAGGCGGCGTTGTACGGGCGGGCCGACCCGCCGGCCGTTTACGGCTTCGTCGCGGGCTTGGGCGGCGGGGACATCACCTCGGAGCTCCTCCAGGAAATCTGGCGCGAGGCCAATGAGGGCCGCGCCGACGCCAAAGCCTTCGCGTGGATGGAGGACGCCCGATGAAACCCTCCCTTCCGACCCAGGAACTGCTCAGCCCGGGACACACCGCCTGCCAGGGCTGCGGGGCGGGCCTGGCGATGCGGCTGGCCCTCAAGGCGCTTGGGGCCGACACCATTCTCGTCGTTCCGGCCTGCTGTTGGACCGTGCTTTCGGGCGCGGCCCCCCGGAGTTCGGTCGGCGTGCCTTTGCTCCACAGCCCGTTCGCCGGGGCCGCGGCGACCGCCAGCGGCGTGCGCGCGGGCTTGTCCGCCCGCGGCAACGACCACACCACGGTGGTGGCTTGGGCCGGCGACGGCGGGACCTTCGACATCGGCATTCAGGCCCTGTCCGGGGCCGCCGAGCGCGACGAGGACATCATCTACGTCTGCTACGACAACGAAGCCTACATGAACACCGGCATCCAGCGTTCCGGCGGGACGCCGGCGGGGGCCTGGACGATGACAACCCCGGGCGCGGGCGGCAGCCCCCGCCCCAAAAAAGATTTGGACGCCATTCTGGAGGCCCACCATCTCCCTTACCAGGCCACGGCCACCCCGGCTTTCGCCGAAGACATGGTGCGCAAGTTCCAAAAGGCGCGGGGCGTCAAGGGCTTCCGGTTCATCCATGTGCTGGCCCCTTGCCCCCCGGGCTGGAAATACGACCCCCAGGACACGGTCCGCCTTTCCCGGCTGGCGGTCCAAACCGGGCTCTTCCCCCTCTACGAGATCGAGGAGGGAAAATTCCGGCTCAGCGTGCCGGTCGCCAACCGAAAACCGATTTCGGAATTCCTTACACTCCAGGGGAGGTTCAAGTCCCTCTCCCCCGAGGCCGGGCTCGCCGCTCAACAAGAAGTCGACGCGCGCTGGGCGGTGCTGGGAAAACGAATGGCCGCGTGACGGCGGAGGATTTATGGAACAACACTACTGCATCGAATGCCGGCATTGCGAAATCCGCGTGAACCTCAACATCGCGACCTGCTACCATTGCAAAAAAACCGGGGATTCGCTCGACGGCACGGTCCTGAACCGGCCGGCCTGCGAAAATTTCCAGCTTTAGCGGGTCAACCGCGCTATCAAGCGGGCGTCGGAAGGAAAGGCCCGGGTGAGCTTCGCCCGGCCGGCGATCTCGAAATCCCCGAAGTCGAAACCCGGGGCTACCGTACAGCCGAGCAGGGAGTAGGCCGTCCCGGGACTGGGATAAGCCCCGAACCACTCCCCCGCCGGAACCACATGCTGGAATGAGTGGCCCGCCCCGGGGTCCGGCCCCAGAACGATCTGGCGCGCCCTTCCCCCGTGCGCCAAACGGACCAAGGTCATGGGGCCGCCCGAATAAAAATGGAAAACCTCGTCGGAATGAAGGCGGTGGAGGGTGGAAACGGAACCGGACGGCAACAGGTAAAAAATCGCGGTTGAAAAGTTACGGCCATCCGGGAAGCGCCTGGACGACGATTCGGGCGGGACGCGGCCGGCGCTTCGGTAGGTCTCCCGAAAATATCCCCCCTCGGGGTGGGGCTTCAAGCCAAGCAGCTTGATCAGACGCGCGGCGGTCATCGGCGCAGGGCTTCCACGCCCTCCGGGGGCAATTCGGTCGAGAACACGGCTCCGGCGTTGAACACCAAGGAGATCCCCGGCGGCGCGATGGCCAGGATGGCCGTGAAATCCGTCTCCAAGGCGTGAGCGTATTGCGGGGTTTTTTTTTGGATGCCCAGAGCGCGGTCCGGGTGGGTGAAAACGCAGAGTCCGGGTCCCCCGTGGGCGCCTTCGATGGAAAGCGGCCTCAGGCCGGCCATGTTTTTGCCGTCCCCCGGGGGCTCCTGGACCAGAATCGTCACTCGCTCCTTTTTCAAAACAGCCTCGAATTCCTCCGGGGCGATCCTTTCCTTTAAAAACGCCATCAACGCCGCTTCGAGGTTGTTCTTTGGCTTGGTGCCGATCAACAGAAGATTATGAAAAAGTCCCATCGGGTCCTCGGGGGTATTTTAGCATCTTCTTCTAGGTCCGAAGGCCCAGGCGGAGAAGCCGTCCGCCGCCTATACTTTTACCATGGCTTCCCGCTCCATTCTGGGCATGCTTTCGGCCTTGGCCCTGCTTGCGGCCGGAACGCCGGTACGGGCCGAAACCCCTTGGTCCGCCGCCCTGGAATCCATCGGAGAGGCCGCCGCCGCCCGACAGGCCCGCGCCGCACGAGCCCCGGCCAGGCTATGCTACGCGCCGGGAGAGATTCTGGCCGCGGTGGCGGGCCAAATGGACATCGTTATCAAGCCCGAGATCCCCGCGCCCGCCATCTTCATGGAATCGGAGACCCCTCTCAAACGCTTTCAGGACGCCATCGAGGCGCAGTGGAAATTGCGTCCGGATCAAGTCATGAACGCCTACGCCATGGCAACCAATGAAATTTTCCTCATCGATGAGCCCGGCTACTACGTGCGCCTGCGCCGCGCCATCGACGACTCCCTGGCCCACGAATTCGTCCATTATCTTCAGGTCCGCTACCGGGGCAACACCCTTGACCCCGATGACGACACCGTGGAGATGGAGGCCGTCTCCTTCCAAACCTGGTTTCGGGAAACCCACATCCTGAGCCCCGAAGGCGTCCGCCGCTGCGGCCCCCGCCAAGTCAAGTAAGTCAAGCAAGTCAATGACCGGCACCCGAAATGTTCTGTAGAATTGGGGCATGATTACACAATTGGACGCCGTGGAAGCGCGGATTTTGGGGGCCTTGGTGGAGAAATCCCTGACCACCCCGGAGAATTATCCCCTCTCGATGAACGCCGTGATCAACGCCTGCAACCAGAAGACCAGCCGGGATCCGGTCATGAGCCTGGACGAGGCGGCGGTGGGACAAGGCCTGCATTCCTTGTTGACCAAGGCGCTGGCGGCCCGGATTCACGAACCCGGCAGCCGCGTGCCCAAATTCAGCCACCGCGTGGACATCCTCCTCAGCAGCGGCGATCCGAAGGTGGTGGGCACGATGTGCATCCTCCTTCTGCGGGGCCCGCAGACGGCGGGTGAGATCAATTCCCGGGCCGACCGCCTTTGCCAATTCCAAGGGACGGCCGAAGTCGAGAGCCTGCTCCAGGACCTGGCCAACCGGCCCGAAGGGGCCATCGTGACCCGTCTGCCCAAGCAACCGGGGCAGAAAGAGGCCCGCTACCAGCATCTATTCTGCGGAACACCGGCCCCCTCCGCGGCACCCGCCCCCGCGGCGAACCCCGCCGCAAGCGCCGTCCCGAACGCTCCCAAGCCCCCGGCCCCCGGCGCGCCGGACCGGATGGGGGAATTGGAACGCCGGATCGCCGCCCTCGAAAACGAGGTCAAGCTCCTGAGCGGCCGACTCCTTCCCTAATAAAGCAGGTTCTGGTCGCGGCGAAAGTCGAATTTTAAAAAGTATTTAATTTTTAAATACTTTTTTCCCGGCCCGCGACCATGTCCCGGAACCGATCACGGGCCGATGCGTTGCACATCCGTAGGGCATGAAAACCGAAACCGAAGGAAAACCCGAGATCGGAGTTCTCACCAAGGACCGGGAAGCGGTGGCCGGCCTCCTCAACCGTCTCCTGGCCGACGAATTCGTGCTTCTGACCAAAACCCGGAATTTCCACTGGAACGTCACGGGGATTAATTTCGCGCCCCTGCACGCCCTTTTTCAAAAGCAATACGAGGAGCTGGAAGGGACCGTGGACGAATTGGCCGAGCGGGTGCGCGCCCTGGGCCATGTTCCCCTGGGAAGCCTCCGGGAGTTCCTGGAGGCGGCCCGCCTGCGGGAAACCCCCGGAAAGCTCCTGGCCCCGGAGAAAATGCTCGCCGCCTTGCTCGAGGACCATGAATCGGTCATCCGCAACCTCCGGCAGGACCTGGAGGCCTGCGCCGCCCGCCATCGCGACGCCGGCACCTCCGACATGCTGACGGGCCTCATGGAATCGCACGAGAAGACGGCCTGGATGCTGCGCAGCCATCTGGGTTGATTTAAAGTTCGACCAGGAAGACGACGGAGTGGCCCCGGTATTTTTCGTCCGACCGAAGGACTCGGAAGGTACGGCCGCGGGGGAGGAGGACCTCCTTCTCCACGGAAAGGGATTCCGTGCCCTTGTCGTAGGAGAGAAGCCGTCCCGTGCGGGTGAAGATCACCGAAACGAAGCCGACCGCTCCGGCGTAATGCTCCGCGATCTCAAAATCCCGGCTTGTCGAGACGAACGCGGGGTCGACAAAAACCGCTCCCGCCTCCAAGGACGGCCCGGGAGGAAATAGCGAGCCTCTGAACACCACTCCCCGGAAGGCCGGAAAGCGCTCCAGGGCCTCATCCAGGCGTCTTAAAGGGGAGCGGTTTCGGTCCAGATACGCTTTGTCCGAGGTCCGCAAAGCTTTATTGATCAGGTAGGCCCAATAGTCCACGTAATGGCCGACCACGCGGCGGTCGGCGTCCGACGGGGAGACGGAGGTTTGCGCCTCTCCGATGGAGCTTTTCGCCCGCCAGGCCGCCTCCAGGCATTCCAGTTCCCCCTCGCAGGAGGCGGCGGCCACCGGAACTTCGGCGGCCCCGATTTGGGCCGCCAAGCCCGCCAATTGCGCCCGGGCGGCGACGGGCGCCTCCCCTGCCGAGAGGCTGGAGGCTAAGAGAAGAATGTTAAGAATTTCAATACCTGGCACCATCAAAGTGTAGCCTCTGGAAGGATTTTTCGCCTGGGTCCGACGGTCCCCGGGGTCTAGGACCGTCGGCGGGCGGAGGAACGGTCCGGGCGGTAGCCCTTCCCCGGAACCGGCGGCTTGACGTGGTGGACGTGCTCTCCGACCTCCCGATCCGCCTTGGCGCGCCGGGCCGCCAGGGCCTCCGGGGGTGGATTTTCGGGAATCAGGCAGTCGCAGCCGGAACCGATCAGGTCCCGGCGGCGGGCCTTGAGCAGGGCCTCCCGCACCTCGAAATAGTTCTCGGGCTTGAAAAACTGGAGCAGGGCCCTCTGCACCTTCCGGTCGCGCAAATTCTTGGCCACCGGCATGGACGCCCCGGTCTCCGGGTCCCGGCCCGTGTAATACATGGCCGTCGCCACATCGAAGGGGGCCGGAATGAAATCTTGGACCTGGTCGGGCTTGTAGCCGTTGCGCTTCAAAAAAACCGCCAAGTCGATCATGGCGTTGAGGTCCGAGCCGGGGTGGCTGGCGATGAAATACGGGACCAGGAACTGGTTTTTGCCGGCCTTACGGTTGGCCGCCGCGAACTTCGCGGCGAAATCCTCAAAGGTGTCGTGGGTGGGCTTTTTCATCGCGGCCAAAACCTTGGGGTCGGTGTGTTCGGGCGCCACCTTGAGCCTTCCCCCCACATGATGGGCGGTCAGCTCGTTCATGTATTCCGGCGAGAGCCGGGCTAAGTCCATCCGGATGCCGCTGGCCACCAGCACCTTTTTGACCCCCGGAACCTTCCGGGCTTCCTTCATCAGCGCGGTCAGCGGCCCGTGGTCGGTCCCCAGGCATTTGCAGATGGTGGGGCTTACGCAGGAAAGCCGCTTGCAAATTTTCTCGATCTCCGGCTTGGCGCAGCGCATCTGGTACATATTGGCCGTCGGCCCCCCGATGTCGGAGACCGTGCCCTTGAATTGCGGGTCCTGCCCCAGGGCCTTGAGCTCGGCCAGCACGCTTTCCGGGGATCGGGACTGGATGGTGCGCCCTTGATGGGCCGTGATCGAACAAAAGGTGCAGCCGCCGAAACACCCGCGCATGATCGTGACCGAATCCTTGATCATCTCGTAAGCGGGGATCGGCTCCCGGTAGGACGGATGGGCCCGCCGGGTGTAGGGCAGGCCGTAATAGTAATCCATCCGGTCCCTGCTGACGGGCAATTGGGGCGGGGTCTGCACAACCGCCCGCGCTCCATGGTATTGCACCAGGGTCTTGGCGTTGAAGGGGCTGGTTTCCCGGTGGATGAGGCGCGTGGCCAGAAGAAATTTGTCCTTGTCGGCTTTGACCTCTTCGAACGAGGGAAGAAGGACCACGTCCTCCTTGGGGGGCGCTTCGCTGGCGCCCAAGGCGTAGGCCAGGCCGGGAAGCCCCCGCAAATCCTTGACCGCGCCCCCTTCCGCGAGCTTGCGGGCGGCGGCCAGGATGTTTTCCTCGCCCATCCCGAAGCAAACCAGATCCGCCTTGGAGTCCATGAGGATCGACGGCCGCACCAGATCGCTCCAGTAATCGTAGTGGGCCAACCGGCGCAGGCTGGCCTCCACGCCGCCCGCGATTACGGGAACCCCGGGAAAAGCCTCCCGCGCCCGTTGGCAATACGGTATGGTGGCCCGGTCCGGACGCAGGCGGATTTTCCCGCCCGGGGAATAGGCGTCGTCGTTGCGGACTTTCCGGTTGGCGGTGTAGTGGTTGATCATCGAGTCCATGTTCCCGGCCGAAATCCCGAAGAACAGG